>JAJXYO010000027.1 GCA_021780495.1 Deltaproteobacteria bacterium | reverse complement strand
AACTGGGATCGTCCTGCTGTAGTCACTCTCAACCATTCCAGAAACAGCAAAGATCATGCGATCCTGGAGTTGAAAAAAGCGGCTTAGCATTCGGGACAAAGGCGACAACTCCCTTGACAACGACCGAACCATTCCGGGCCGGCGAGCGCCTTTGCCTGGTTGTGGCGTGATGTGTGGGTAAGACCGAGGTGGGTATTCAGTATCTGAATGTGGAGACCGAAAGCCTCAACTTCCACCCAGAGTGCGCCCCGTCTGGCCAGCGAATGCCATCTGCGGGGCTTATGCAGCCCACCCGCTTTGACCCTTTTCATCGGGTAACGACTCAGTATCGCATTTCCGCAACGCTCTCTCTCGATCCACATCGTTTCAAAATCCAAACGTTCTGCAATGATGGCGGCCTGATCATACGATGTCGGCCGCGACTGCCCGCAGTCAACCTCCTGTAGCGCCACGATATCCGGCTGGTGGGCGGCAATTACGTCTGAAATACGTTCCGGCGCTAGCTTGTGGTCTCCACCGATGCAGCGGTGAATGTTGTAGGTAATGATGCGAAGGCTGTTCATCATTGAACCTCACATTAGGCAGCAGGTTTCAATTCGATTGTATGGTTTCGGCGCAGGATTGGGCCGATGACTAAAAATCATTCCTCCCCTTAAAATACGAAAACAAATCCATATAAGCAATTCAATAAACAGCAGCCGGTGCTCTCGTGAACCAGCGCAGAGGATTGTTTCACAATTCTACCGAATGGTGGTATGTATTACGGCAGATGCCGGTACACACCAGTTGCCTAACGGAGTATTCATGCCCGCTCTCGAAGCCCGCTCGGTTTCAAAGACGTATACCATCGACAGCCGCAGGATGACGGTCCTGGACAGCATCGTTCTCAGTGTGGCAGAGGGTGAGTTCCTCGTCATCAAAGGCGAGAGCGGCAGCGGCAAATCAACACTCCTCTCGATTCTATCGGGTCTCGACCGCCCGGATGCCGGTCGAGTCCTGCTCGGCGAACGGGACATCACCGATCTCACTGAAGATGATCTGGCGCCAATCAGAAACGCCACCTTCGGCTTTGTCTTCCAGTCATTCCATTTGATCCCTTCGCTCACGGCCCGTGAGAACGTTATGTTCCCGGCCGAGCTGCGCGGAGATCCCCAGGCCAGGGAAAAAGCGGATCGGCTCCTGGAGCGGGTCGGGCTCTCCGGCCGGGCTACCAGCTTCCCCCACCAACTCTCCGGTGGCGAGAAGCAGCGTTGCGCCATCTGCCGGGCATTGGTCAACGATCCGCAGATTCTCTTTGCCGATGAACCGACCGGCAACCTTGACCAGGCAAACGGTTGGGCTGTTCTGGAACTGCTGCGAGAACTGCACCACGAACACCGGACGACCTTGATTCTCGTTACCCACAGCCTGGAGATCGCCCGTACCGCGGATCGGGTTATCACCCTCCAGGCCGGCACGATTGTCGCCAACACTGGCCATGTTTAACGCACGGCTCCTGTTTCGCCAGATTCGAGGGGCCGTGCGCCAGTCTACCGTCTTCGTCCTCTGTGTAGCGCTTTCGGTCGTTACGCTGGTGTCCCTGGGAAGTTTCAGCCGCAGCGTCCATTCCTCACTCCTGCGGGACGCTCGCGTTCTCCATGCCGCGGATATCATACTCTCGTCCCACTCCCCCTTCTCGCCGGCACTCACCCAGGCCGTGGCCGGCGCAGAGCAACGGCACGAGCTTACGACCGCCCGCGTCTATGAGTTTTACTCGGTCGTGCGGGCCATGGACAACAAAGCGTCTCTGCTCAGCGATCTGAAGGTTGTCGCACCGGGTTATCCGTTCTACGGCAGCGTGAAACTGGCTTCCGGGCGGGCGTTCAGTACGGTGCTTGCCGCGGGCAGCGTTATTGTGGAGCAACAACTCCTCGACCGCCTGCATCTGCGGCTGGGCGACAGGCTGAGGATAGGCAGCACCGTCCTGACCATCCGGGATATCGTAGAGGCCGAGCCCGACCGGCCGGTGAACCTTTTTGCCCTCGGACCGCGCATCTTTGTTGCAGCAGCGGATCTCGCGGCTCTGAAACTCGTCGGTACGGGGAGCAGGGTCAATTACTCCATCCTGGTCAAGGTAAATGATCAGCAGGGCATCGACCGCGTGGCCAAAGAACTGGGCCGTTCGGCCGTCAAGGGACGGGAACGGGTTGAAACCTACCGGACGGCCTCTTCGGGCGTCAAGCGTTTCTTCGACAATCTGCTCTTCTTTCTCAATCTGATCGGAATCTTTACCCTGCTCCTGGCAGGAATCGGCATCCAGAGTTCCCTGGCCGCCCTGTTGCAAGAGCAGGAGCGGACCATTGCAATCATGAAAGCGCTGGGGGCCGGGAGCCGCTTCATTTTCAGACATTATATCGCTGTAGCCTTGATGCTCGGCCTGGTCGGGACGCTCTGCGGTCTGGTGGCCAGCTTTCTCCTGCAGATGCTGCTCCCCGAACTATTCAGCGGGTTGCTTCCCGATTCAGTGGAGCTGACCATATCCGGCAGTGCGGTGGCGGAAGGTCTCATCCTGGGTTTTATGGTCGTGTTCCTCTTCACCATCCTGCCGATCTACCGCTTGAGAGAATTGAAACCCCGGGCCATCTTCGGCAAGGATGAACAGCGTTTGGTTCGTAACAGACCGGTCTGGTTCACTGCTGGCGCTGTCCTGTTGTTTTTGCTCGTCATGGTTGTCTGGCGTATCCGGGAGGTGAAGACCGGCCTGTATTTTGTTTTCGGGGTGTGCACGCTGATTCTCGTGTCACTGCTCTGCGCCGAGGGAATCATGTGGCTGCTCAGACAGCAGCAGCCTCGAAACCTGATCCTGCGCCAGGCGCTGAAAGGACTCTTTCGGCCCGGCAACGCCACCCGGTCGACCATTGTTACCCTGACCGCCTCCCTGGCGGTCATCTTCTCCATTACTCTCGTCGAGAAAAACCTGGATACGACCTTTGTTCAATCCTATCCCCCCTCGTCACCCAATCTGTACTTTATTGACATTCAGCCGGGACAGAAGGCCGACTTTGCCCGCTTGCTCAATATCGATACCATCTACTATCCCATTGTCAGGGGCTCCGTTATCGCCGTCAACGGCGTCCAGGTGGATCGGGAGAAAGAACGTCAAAAACGGAGCGACAACCTGGGTAGAGAGTTCAATCTGACCTATCGGGATCAGCTCCTGCAGGACGAGCGGATTGTAGCGGGCGGTGCTCTCTTTCGCAAAGAGTGGTCCGGACTTCAGGTCTCGGTGCTGGATACGGTCTTGAAGATGCGGGATCTGCACATCGGTGATACCATCACCTTCCGCATCCAGGGGCTTCCCCTGTCAGCTCGGATAACGAGCATCCGTACCAGTTCCCGGCAGGCTCTCCAGCCCTATTTCTACTTCGTATTTCCGGACCAGGACCTCAAGGACGCCCCGCAGACATACTTCGCAGCCGTTCGGGTGGACAGGCAACGCATTGCCTCGCTCCAGAACCGGATCGTAACCCGCTTCCCGAACGTGACGGTTATTAACCTGACGGAAACGGTTGCGATCTTTGCCAGGATCATGGAAAAGCTTTCGACGATCATACGCTTCTTTACCTTGTTCAGCGTCATCGCCGGTGTCCTGATCGTTGTCAGTTCCGTCATCGCTACGCGTACCGCCCGCATTCGGGAGGCGGTCTTCTACACAATCCTGGGTGCCCGCAGCCGGTTCGTCCTGGCGACCTTTGCTGCCGAGAACCTATTTCTCGGGCTGGCAAGCGCCGCAAGTGCCCTGGTGCTGGCCCAGACCGGCAGTTGGATCATCTGCCGATTTGCGCTGGAGGTTCCCTGCCAACCATTCGCGGCTGTCAGTCTAGCAATGGTTCTGACAACGACGCTGCTGATCATTGCCGTTGGTCTCGCAGCTTCGCTCTCGGTCCTGCGGGCCAAGCCGGCCGTATTCCTGCGGGAACAGGCAGAAGAATGATGTGATGTGGTGGCGCTACACTTTTGTAAGGGAGAAGATCGATGACAAAATCATTTCAATACGTTGCTGTGCTTGTTGCCCTTGGTTGCCTGTTTTGCGGTTGCGAAAAGCAGACTTCACCGGCGCCTGTGGCAACGCAGGAACAGACGCCGGTTACCGGAACCATAGTCGCCGTCGGAGACAGCCTCACCGCTGGCTACGGTCTCAATGAAGCCGATGCCTACCCGGCTCAATTGGAAAAGAAACTGCGGGCCGCGGGTTATCGCTGGCGGGTGGTTAATGCCGGTATCAGCGGAGAGACGAGCAGCGGTGCGCTCTCGCGAGTTGCGTGGGTGCTCAGGCTCAAACCCGATATCGTCATCCTTGAAACCGGAGCCAATGACGGCCTGCGCGGCATTGACCCGCAGGTGACGAAAAAAAATATCGCCGAAATTGTCCGTATACTCAAAGAACAGCAGGTTACGGTGGTTCTGGCCGGCATGCGCATGGTAACCAGCATGGGTCGCGAGTACACATCTGCTTTTGCCGCTATCTACCCCGAGCTGGCCAAGCAGTATGACCTGATACTGATACCATTCTTTCTGCAAGGAGTCGCCGGCGATCCGGGACTCAATCAGAGCGATGGTCTGCATCCCGTTGCAGGCGGATACCGGATTATTGCCGATATGATCTATCCCTACGTGTTGCAGGCCGGGGTAAAGAAGTAAGTGTTGTCAAAACTACCCCGCATATTACCGGTTTGAATCCGGCAACGGAAGATTAATGATTGATGGACTCATCCGGTGAATAGGTGCGCTGGAAGATACAATTATTTTGGCGGCGGAAATATTTTTTACCGGCGGGTAAAATACCTGTCTGAAATGTGCATGTCAGACCAAAATCCTGAACTATTAACTGTAAAGAAACTTTACACTACTGGCTATTTAACCGATTTAACCTGATATAACAGATGGTTACGGAAGGTGTAAAGAAATTTTACACATCAGTAAAAGTGCTAAATAGAGCAATTAAACCAATTGGTTACGAAGGTGTAAAGGCTTGAATCAGCTCATTGGGGAAGGGCTGCTGCGAAGTTCCAGGTCTTGCCGGACGAACTTTTCCAGAACAGCATCCAGAAAATCCTTGCGGCAATCAACACCACCTATCGCTCCCGTCCGTAAGCGCAGCAGATAACGGCAGCCGCCATAACAAAAGGGTAGATAGGGACAGTCAAGGCATTCTTCGGTTTTCCAGACTCCCATGTTGTACGTGGCGCCATAGTCTCCAATCCCTTCCAGCAGGGTGCCTACCCGCAAATCTTCCTGTCCCATGAAGGCCGGACACTTGTAAAGTCCGCCATCATACCCGATCACCAGGTCGTTTAAAAACTCGACCATGCAGGCCGACGGCAGCGGCTTGGGGGTGTTGAAGCCTTTTTTCAAGATCGCTTCCCGGAGATACAGGCTTGCCTCGATGAGCCAGGGTTCGCTGCTGCAGGAACAGGAGGCGCTGAAGTCGCCAAAGGTACTGCTGTCCGATTTGGGGAGCACCGGGTAGAAGACGATCATATGCAGCTGGTCGGGTGTTATTCCTTCCGCCAGCAACTGGTCGAGTAATTCCGGATAACGTTCATAATTATCCCTGTTGTAATTACTGCCCAGCTGAATCCGGACGAGGTCCCAGGTCGCTTTTATATTGGCCAGGATGGCATCGAAACTGCCGCTTCCGGATATGAAGGGTCGCTGTCTGTCATGAATATCCTTCGGGCCATCCAGGGTGAGCTTGGCGCCTTTAAGCCCCAGATCGACCAGATCCTGCACCGTCTGACGGTTCAGGAGTGTCCCGTTCGTAACCAGATTGAACTCAAAGATCCGGCCGCGCTGGCTGGCTGCGTGGGATAGTTGACCTGCAATCCTTCGCAGGATCGGCAGCGCCAGCAGCGCCTCGCCGCCATAGAAATCGAAGACCACGTCCATGCCGGCATCCATCCGCTCAATCGTCTTTTGTATCAACAGGTCTGCCGTTGACTCACTCATTGCGACGTTGCCCCGGAACGGTTCTTCATAGCAGTAAGGACAGGCCAGATTGCACTCCAGGGTCAGGGTCACCAGGGCTGTAAAGCGGCGGCTTCGGGCATTCAGCCGTTCGAATATGCTGCGCATCTCCGCGCGCTCGGCATCCCGGCTTGCGACCAGTACCCCCAAGCGGACCAGGGTCTCACGTTCACAGTCCGGCACATCGTCAGCCTGCAACCCATCCCAGAGTTCTGCCGATAGCTCCAGTATTGCGGCGCGGCGCATGACAAACAGCATGACCTTGCCCGGGCGTTCAGGGCCGGTATAGCATGCCAGGTACCTGGTCACTTCCATAGCTCGCCCTCGCTTAAAAAAGTCAGGGGGCCGCAGCCCCCCTCGTCACGCACTTATCGAAACGGTCCGAAACTTGTACTACAGCAGATCATGGCGCCTTCAACGTCCTCGGGGTCGAATCCCGCATCAAGCACTAGCACTGAGCTCTCCGTCAACATGTTTTTTCACCTCTTTTCGCTCTGATATGCCCTGCCAACTGGACAACACGGCATGGAATCTGCTATAGCAGCTACACGAATATGCCCATGCCGATCTTCAAACCTCTTCATAGCCGCTCGAAAGCGGTACTCCTCATCTCCCTGACCATGCTGGCCATGGCCCGCCCTGCTGTCGCTGCAGAGCTTCAGGACGAGACCCTGGGGCTGTACGGCGGCTGGCAGGAACAGCCGGTCTCGGCCGGCCGGGTCCCCAAACCTCTTTCCCAGACCGCAGAAAACGTCACCGTCGTCACCGCTGCCGAGATCGAGGCCCTGAACGCCCACACCCTGGCCGATGTCCTGGCCACCATCTCCGGTATCCAGGTCGATCTCCACGGCGGTCCCGGCAGCCTTGCCTATACCAATGTGCAGAGTGCCTCAACCAACCATGTCCAGATCCTGGTGGATGGCGTCTCCATCAACAATCTCGGCGACAATTTCTCCGACATCAGCCTGGTCCCGGCCCAGATCATCGAGCGGATCGAGATCGTCAAGGGGGCTGCCTCCGCCGCCTGGGGGCAGGCCCTGGGCGGTGTCATCAACGTCATCACCAAATCCCCGAACCATCGTGTCGTGTCGGGTGAGGCCTCCGGCTCCCTTGGCAGCCGCAGTACCGCCGATGGACGGTTGGCGTTGTCCGGCACGGCCGGGGCAGTGGGCTACTACCTGGCCCGTGGGTATCTCGACTCCAGCGGACTGTTGCCCAACAACCAGGTTCACTCAAGCAACGGCTATGCCAAGCTTACCCTGGCGCTGCCCGATAACCGGGAGCTGTGGAGCACCCTGGCCTATACCCAGGCCAACCGGGGCGAGTTTGCCTATCAACCCTACGATAGCAAGGCTGACGACAGCGCCCGCTACCTGACCGCCACCCTGGGCTTTCGCACGGTGCTGTTTGAAGGGCTGGAGCTGGAACTGGCTGGCTATCACACCACCCGCCAGATGGATGTCTCTCTGTCCCGGTTGAGTGACAATGAGTTGCAGCAGTTGGTCAACTCGCGAGAGTGTGTTAGCGGCGGCAGTGCAAAGCTGACCTGGCGCAGCAGTGCCAACCTGCTGGTTGCCGGCAGCGACTTTGAACATGCCGGCTTCAAGAGTACGAACGCCTTTGTAGCCGTTGACCGCCTGGAGAGAACCGTAGACCGCTGGGACCTGTATGCCAACGACACGCTGGTTTTTGACTCGTTGGCGATATCCGGGGGGATTCGAGTCGATCACACCGCCAGCAGCGGCAACCAGGTAAGCTCATCGCTTGGCACGACGCTGACACTCAACGATAGTACGGTGCTGCGGCTGTACACGGCCAAGGGCTTCAGTCTGCCGTCAATAAATCTTGACCGCCCATCTGAAAGGGTCTGGACGATCCAGACCGGCTTCGAAACGAGTGCCATCCCGTATCTGTGGCTGAAGGGAACCCTGTTTCGCAATGAGGCCTGGGATATAACGGTACGAGATTCGAGTAGCGGCGCCCGGTCCTCGCAACGCCAGATCGCCCTGGGCGGCGAGACAGAGCTGCGCACGGTCCCCCTGTTCAACACCGCTCTGGGGGCCGGCTACACCTTCACCGATACCACCCGCACCAGCGACGGCAGCCAGGTGGTGGGCGCCCCCCGCCACACAGTGCAGCTGGCGCTGCGCTATGATGACAAACGTCTGCTGCGGGCTGCTCTGATCGGGCGCCATATCTTCTGGAATGCCGATCCCGTTGATGGTGGCCGTTATCGCGGCCTGATCTGGGATCTGCACCTGGGGGCCACCCTTTACAGCCATAATGACACCGCCGTGGAACTGTTCTGTTCGGGGCACAACCTGTTCAACGGCTCCCAATTTCCGGCTACGTATTTCCAGAATCCGAAGCGTTGGTATGAAGCCGGGATAAAGGTGCGATTTTGAGGCACATTACCCGGTTGATATACATCCTGGTACTCTTGTTACCGCTTCCGGCGCAAGCGTATGACCTCCTGATCGTCCAGAGCCAGCATTCACCGATGTATGATGAGGTGCTGCACGGCATCCACTCCGTCCGGAAATTCAGCGAACGGGTGATAACCCTATCCGACTATGCCGAGGTCGATGTCAAGCGGATCGTCAGGGAAGACAGACCATCGATTGTTGTTACGCTGGGGGACCTGGCTCTGGAATCCGCGCGTAAAGTGCAGCGGGTCGCCGTGCTTCCCCTCATGGCGATCAGTTACCGTCAAACCGCCGGAAACCATGGCTCTGTGAATGGGATAGAGATCTTGATACCAGCGGAACGGTATCTGGCCCTGTTCAGAAGACTGAAAACGCACCGGGTGGGGGTCATTTACAGCAAGAATAAAACAGGAGGCTACGTGCTGCATGCCCAAAGGATCGCGTCGAAATTCGGCATTGTACTGGTCCCGAAGGAGGTTTCGTCGCCCAAAGAGGTCTTTGCTCAGCTGGACGTGCTCAAAGACAGTGTCGACGCGCTCTGGATGTTACCCGATTCAGCGGTAATCTCGCAACTGACGGTTGAGGGATTTGCTAATTTTTCCATAGAACAGAAGGTGCCGTTGGTGTCGTACGCCAGCGTTTACCTATCCCATGGCGCCTCGGTTGTGGTCGAGATCGACCGGACTGACCTGGGGGTGCAGGCCGGAGAGATGATGGTCGAACTTTTGGCCGGTAAGCCCCCTGTCGGCGGGTCGGCCCCAAGAAAAGCGGTACTGCGCCTCAATCAGACCGTTATGAAGCGGCTCGGGATTGCAACGGAACTTGCCAGCAAGCTGCAACAGAACGGGTGGTGAGAAGATGCCCCTTTTCAGGCACATGCAGCGTTTTCGAGCGAGCTTTCGCTTCAGGCTGCTGCTGATATTCACGACAGCGACAATCTTTATTGCATCAGCTCTGGTAGGCGCTTTCATAACGAATCAGATCCATTTGTTCAAATCCCGTTTGTCGGACAAGGCCTATCTGCTGGCAAACCTTCTGGCCAGCGGGGTTCGCATTCCGCTTTATGCAGAAAACCGGGATGCGCTCTCCCAGCGCTCGATTGAACTGCTTGATACACCGCACGTCGCCCGGATTATCATACACGGCTCAGATGGCAGGGTATTGAGCGATATACGTTCCCCTAAGATTCCCGCGGATTCACAGGTCGTTTCAGCCACCGTTCCGGTGAATACCGCCCCTTCCGTGCTTACAGCCGATTCCGCCCTCGCCGGCGTATCCAGCAACAAACAGATGGTCCTTGGTACGGTGACCGTAGATATCGACGCCGGCGATCTGCACTCAGCCATCACCAGCTCACTTATCCTGGCCAGCGTTCTGGCGCTTGGTTTTTGTGTTGTCGTCATCGTCTTGAGTTACCCGATATTGAAAAAGGTCACCCATTCGTTCCAGACGCTGATAAACGGACTGGACAGCATGATGACCGGCGACTTCTCCTTGAAAATCCAGATAGAATCCGATGACGAAGCCGGACGGGCGGCCTGTGCGGTGAATCGGCTGGCTGAGGCCCTGAACGCCAGGGAGACCGAAAACCGCAACTTGCAGGAAGAACTGGTCAGGGTTATGCGGCTGGAGGTATCCGAGGAGAAACAGAAGGTCATGGCCAAGCTCATCCAGACCAACCGGATGACCTCGCTCGGTCTGTTGGTCTCCAGTATGGCCCATAACATCAATACGCCCAATGGCGCGGTCAAGATGGCCGGGCAGCACCTGTCTCGCAGTTGGAAGGACGTGGTGCCGGTACTGGATGGTGTGACGAAGGAGGAAGGCGATTTCGTGGTGGGAGGGCTGCCTTTCAGCATCGCCCGGGAAGAGTTTCAAAAGGCGGCGGACTCGGTCGTCCATAATGCCGATCGCATCGACAGGGTCATCAACGATCTGCGCTGCTACAGCATCGGCGCCAGCTGGGAATTCTGCTCGAACATATCCGTCAATAAAGCGGTGGAAGGCGGTCTGTCGGTCATACGCGCACATGGAAAATACGCGGCCATACCGATTGCTCCCCAGCTGGACCAGACCGTTCCCCCTGTGAGCGGCAACCTGTACCAGCTGGAGCAGGTTGTTGTCAATCTGCTCCAGAATGCATTGTTGGCCATGAAGCCTGACGAAGGTAAGGTTACTGTCAGCACCCGCTACGACATTGAAAACAATGAAGTCCAGATCGTTGTTCAGGATGAGGGGGAAGGGATCACGAAAGATACCTTGCGCAGCCTGGACGAACCATTTATATCGACCCGGCTCGACCGGGGCGGCAGCGGCTTGGGGCTGTATATCTCGAATTTTCTCGTCAAAGAGCATAAGGGCAGAATTACGCTCCAGTCCGGGCCCGGCAAAGGGACTGCTGCAACGGTTCACCTGCCCGCCGTGTGAGGGGCGGTCTACACCGTAATCGCCTCAAATTTCTTCTGCAACGTCGGTCTGGTGATTCCCAGCAGGTCGGCGGCCTGGCTCTTGTTGCCGTTCGTAACCCTCAAAGACTCTACCATCAGTAACTCTTCAATCTCCTCCAGGGTCGGAAACTCCGTAAAAAGCCCGCAGAGGGCAAACTTGCCATCGCTATGCCTGGATATGATTTTGCGATACACCTTGCCGCTGGCTTTAAGGCCGGGAAAATCTGACAACTCAAGTGTTCCGCTCCGGTTATAGATCATGGCATGACTGATCTTGTTCATAAGTTCCCGCACGTTCCCCGGAAAGTCGAAGGCTTGCAGGGCCAGCCTGGCGTCACGGCTCAGGACCGGGACATCCTGTTGAAGCTCGCCGGCGGTCTCGTTCAGGAAATGATTGACGAGCGGAAGTATGTCTTCACGCCGCTGTCTGAGCGGCTCAATGTGAATCAGATGGGTGCTGAGCCGATGGTAGAGATCCGCTCTGAAGGCCTTGGCTGCCAGGAGTTCGTCGAAGTTGCCATTTGAAGCGGCAATGATGCGTGCATAGCTCTTTTGCAGGACGTCGGAACCGAGCCGGTAGTACTCTTTTTGCTGGATCAGGCGGAGCAATTTGACTTGGGACTGGATGCTGAGATCGCCGATCTCGTCCAGAAAGAGCGTACCGCCCTTGGCCTGCTCGATAAGGCCGTCCCGGCTGTCGTTGGCATGGGTGTAGGCGCCTTTCTTGTGACCAAAAAGGGTGTCGGCCAGCATGGTCTCATCCATGCCTGCCACATTGAGCGGCACGAAGGGACCTTTAACGCCGCTGGCTTTATGTATCGCCTCGGCAATCAAGTCTTTGCCGACGCCTGTTTCGCCGGTTATGAGAATCGGCTGCCGGGAAGGCGCCAGGGTCTCGATGATCTTGAAAATAGACTGCATTCTCTCGTTGCAGGTAATGAAGCTGCTAAAGATCTCCGGATTGGAGAGCGGTTCTCCCAGCAGGTACCCGGTCAATCTCCGGTTCTGGTCATAGAGGTCGAAGTGTTCCAGCGCCTTGTTGATGGTGGAAATAAGGCGCGACGTATCGGGCGGTTTGGTGATGTAGTCATAGGCTCCGACTTTGATGCAATTCACGATGTTTTCCGTGTCGCTGACACCGGTCATGATGATGACCGGAATCTGGGGACACTGGTCTGCAAGTTGGGGCAGGATGTTCTCTCCGGAAATGTTTCCGGGCATCAGCCAGTCAAGCAGAACGATGGCATAATTATCCTGCGACAGTTCCTTGAAGAGAGCGCCGCTGTCGGACAAGGTCGTGACATTCTTGAAGTTGTTGGAGAGCAGTTGAAGTCGTATGCTTTCGAGAAATTCCACGTCATCATCGACAACCAAGATGGCATGTTCCCGTACGTGATCCTGCGTAGTTATTGTGGTCATCAAAAGGCTCCCAGGGGCGATTGTTGTTCAAAAAAAATGGCATGAAGTTGTGCCGCATGCGGCGGAGAATGGATGAAGCGAGCGCAACAGTGATGGTATGTATGGCCCCCGAACTCAACTCATCCATGCCGGTTGAGCATCTATCCCATCGCTTCGGCCTGCATCTCATCCAGAAAAACGGAATTCAGCAGCTCTGAAATGGTGAATGGTTTGCGCAGTATGCACTGGACTTTAAAAACATTGGCAATGTCGGACAGAAACGAGCTGGCAAGTCGCTCCGAGCCACCGGTGATAACAATCAGCCTCGGCGTTGGTTGTATTTTCTTGACCGCCATGATGACTTCAAAACCGTCTGTTTCCGGCATGAGAATGTCAGTGATGACAACATCAAAATGCTGGTCTCTGAGTAACTGCAGCCCCAGTTGTCCGTTATGGGCCGTCCGAACATGGGAATTATCTCTGGAAAGTGCCTTTACCAATAGGTTGGTGATTTCAATGTCATCGTCTATTGCCAGAATGTTGATCATGTTTACTGCTCCCTCTGGTTGCAGCTGCATAGTGTGATCGAGCGGATCCCGCATCGGTTACCAGGTTGATACATGAAGTGTGCCAATCTGGAATCTTTCACACGAAACGAACGATTGAGGTCAGTTGTAAATCGGGAGTGGTGGCATCACGGTAGCAGCATATAACAGGCCTGCTGTCCCTTTTTACAGATCTTGCAATTGGTGCGCCGATCGTCACCAACAACAGTGGTACAGAGATTCCCGCACCTGAGTGCTATCGTACACCTGATGTTATCCTTTTTTTACGTGGTTTAGCAGGTGTCGGAATTTCCCCGAAGCCGATACTGAAATCACCGCCTTTCGCCATATCCAGGCGGACCGTGCCCGGCAGGTCGCCGGTGCCCATCCGGGTCAGGATCCGTTCCGAGAGCTGGGGCAGGATGGTCCCGCGCATGATGTGGTCGATATTGCGGGCCCCGGTTTCCACCTCGGTGCAACGCCCGGCGATGCATACCAGTACCTCATCCGCGTAGGACAGTTGCATGCGGTGGCTCTCAAACAGACGGTTGGCCAGTTTTTCCATCCTGAGGGTCACGATCTGCTTCATGAAGCCCGGATCGAGCAGATAGTAGGGTACAATCGTCATACGGGCCAGCAGCGCCGGTTTAAAATGCTGGGAGAGCAGGGGCCTGATCGCCTCGCTCAGCGCCTCGGGCGTGGGCCGATCTGTTCCTGAACAGAGCCGGCTGATCTGTTCCGAGCCCAGGTTGCTGGTCAGGAACATGACCGTATTCTTGAAGTCGATATCGCGTCCCTCGCTGTCGGACAGGCTGCCCTTGTCGAAGACCTGGTAGAACAGGTTGACCACATCCAGATGCGCCTTCTCCACCTCATCCATCAGGACCACCGAATAGGGCTGGCGCCGCACCGCCTCGGTCAACAGGCCCCCCTCGCCGAAGCCGACGTAACCGGGGGGCGAACCTATCAGGCGGCTGACCGTGTGCGCCTCCTGAAACTCGCTCATGTTGATGGTGGTCAGGAAGCGGTCGCCGCCGAACAGCAGGTCGGCCACCGCCAGGGCGGTCTCGGTCTTGCCGACACCCGAAGGGCCCACCAGCAAGAAGATCCCCTGGGGACGATCGGGATCGTTCAGGCCGGCCCGGGCGGCGCGCATTGTTTCGCCGATGATCCGGATCGGCTCGTCCTGGCCCTTGATCCGCTGGCGCAGATCGCCCTCCAGCTGCATGACGCTGCCGGCTTGGTCGCGCAGCACCTTGCCCAGCGGGATGCCGGTCCAGTCGGAGACCACCTTGGCCACCACGTCCGGATCGACCTCGATCCGCACCAACGGGGCGCCATCCTGCAGCGTGTTCAAACGGTCGGTCAGGGTGGCAATCTCCGCTTTGATCTCTGTTTGCCGCTCTTGCGCGCCATCCTGGCCGGCCGCAGCGCCCAGCTCCGTGCGGAGTGACACCAACTGCCGGGCCAGACCCTGTTCCTCCAGCCAGTGTACACTCAGTTCGCCCAGCTCCAGCTGCAGTTTGGCCAGGCGCAGTTCAATACCCTGCATCCGTTCACTATCGGACTGAGCGCCATGCAGGCTGTCCCGCTCCAGCGCCCGTTTCTCCCGCGCCAGAGCCTGGATGGCGCGCTCGCGATCCTCAATGACCGACGGCTTGGCGGTCAGCAGGATCTTGACCCGCGCCGCACTGGTATCCAGCAGGTCAACCGCCTTGTCGGGCAGCTGCCGTCCCGAGATGTAGCGGCCGGACAGCTCGGCCGCGGCCACGATGGCATCATCGCGCACCACCACGCCGTGGGCCTGCTCATAGGTCTCCTTCAGGCCGCGCAGGATCAGCACCGCGGTCTCCACCGACGGCTCGTCCAGCTTGACCGGCTGAAAGCGGCGGGCCAGGGCGGCATCCTTCTCGAAGTACTTCTTGTATTCGGACCAGGTAGTGGCGGCCACCGTGCGCAGCTCGCCCCGGGCCAGGGCCGGTTTGAGCAGGTTGGCCGCATCGCCGCCGCCGGCCTGGGCCCCGGCGCCGATCAGGGTGTGGGCCTCATCGATGAAGAGGATGATCGGCCGGGGCGAGGCCTTGATCTCGCTGATCACCGACTTGAGGCGGTTCTCGAACTCTCCCTTGGCCCCGGCGCCGGCCTGCAGCAGCCCCATGTCCAGCCCCAGGATGGCCACACCGCGCAGGGAATCGGGCACATCCCCCTGGACGATCCGCAGGGCCAGCCCTTCCACCACCGCGGTCTTGCCCACCCCGGCCTCGCCGACCACAATCGGGTTGTTCTTGCGCCGCCGGGCCAGGATGTCGATCATCTGGGATATCTCCCGGTCCCGACCGAAGACCGGGTCGATCTCGCCTGCCTCGGCCTTGGCGGTAAAGTCGGTACAGTACCTGGTCAGGGCGCTGCTCCCGATCGGCGCTGTTTCCTCTCTCGCTGACCGCTCACCTGGTGCGCTGTTCTCCAGCGAACCCGGCACAATGCCGCCGAACTGCTTCAGCAGCGCCTCCCGCACGATGGGGCGCAGGCTGTCGACGTACTTCCCTTCGGCCAGCTGTAGCGGTTTGGCCAGCAGCGCGGCCAGCAGGGCCCCGGAGCGGATGCGGTCATCCGCCAGGTCGATGGAGGAGATCAGCCAGGCATCCTGAAACCACTGGATCAGCACCGGCGAGAAGACCGGCTTACCGCCGTTGCCGGTCTGCAGCCGCTCGATGGTCTGTTCCAGACCCCGCTGGACATTCGCCGGATCGATCTCGAAGTGGCGCAGGATCAGCGGCAGATCCCCCGCCGGATCTTCCATGAGTTTGGCCAGCAGGTGTTCCACTGTGACCTCGTAGTGGCTGCGGGAAACGCACAGCCCGGCCGCCCCTTCCAGTGCGCGGGTGCAGTGGGGTGTCAGGCGGTTGAGCAGGTTTTTGATGTCAACGGTGAGCATGTCGGGCCTTTCCTTGGTGATGGGATGGTTTGGAGTCGGGAGCCATTCGTCTCGATTGTTCTATCCGGTCCTGCTCGCAGCTTGCAGTGTCCTGCGAAGGCTATGGTTCGTAGCCCGCTACAAAATCATTCTTCATCCAGCCATGGTGCACGGCGTGGCCTCTGTGCCAGGCGATCTTTACCCAGCCGTCCCTGCTCTCCAGGACCTCAACCGCATGCCCATCCCTGAGTACAGCCAGAACCCGGCTTTTTGCGGATGGAGCGCTCCTGACGTTTACGTACCGTTCTTTATGATTGATCCTGGTGGCGCTGGTCCTGGGGGCCTGGGTTGTATCTGCGGCCGCCGGGGGTACGGTGGTACTCTGTTCTGTAGCCGTCATCGCGCCGGTCGGGTGTATGTCCGGCGGGGTTGCCGGTAAAGTCTCCCAGCACCAGCATCTTCAACGGCAGTTCAACGTCTTCCTGCGCGTCGTCGAGGGATGGTTTGTAGACGATGTTGACCCGTTCCTTTGGTGCTACGGTTGCCTGTTTTGCCATGTTGTGAGCTCCTTTTTGAGGTTGTTTCAAAATTGTTCTGTGGCGATTGTTGCTGTTACTGATTGTAGAGCGCTCAATTACAGTCTTTCAACGTCATGATCTGCCTGTGACCAGGAAAAGGTCTTGCCGACCGGATAGTTGTTGTTGACCAGGCTCTGGCTGCTTCCGTTGCATTGCAGTTCCAGCCGGGTGGTCTGGGGCTTGATCCTGGCTTCGGCATTGGCATCCGTGGGGAGCCCCTTGATGCCGACGCTGTAGTTCTGTGATCGGCCCATGGCCATGACGGCCGCCTGGGCCCTGGCCCCTTTTTCCATGAAGGTGAACAGGGCGTTTTCAAAGGGGATTGTGCCTCCCAGGGCTTCCTTGGCGCGATAACCGGACAGGCTGCGGGTCAGGAAGGGGGCGGCCGGGCCCTTGACGAAACGCCAGGCCAGTCCGTCCGGACCCAGCAGGGCGGGTATGGCCTGCTGGCTGCTCATGCCCATGGTGCCGGCCAGGACCTGTTCCTCCCACAGGGCCTGGAGCTGGGTGGCGCTCTCCTTGCGCAGGTACGTCCAGAGGAAATCCAGCGGCCCGTTCAGCAAGCGGCTGAATACGGGGTCGGCAACAGCTCCCGAAATCCCGCCCTTCAGGCGGTTTGCCGCGGCAGCGGCGGTATAGAGCGGTGATTTGCTGGTAACCGGGTCGTCATTAAAGGTCTGGGAGGTCAGCTGAAAGACCTGCGTGCGCGAGGCGACGGCCGGCGTGATGGCGCTGAGGGCGCCGCAGTACTCCTGGCAGGCCTTGGCAGTTGACATCTGCACCTCCAGTTTGCGTGCCCCGGCTTCCTGGCCGACGTTCTTCTGGATGGTGGTGAGGAGCTTCTTGCCGTCTGTGGCGGCCTTGTTGATGGTGGCATTTTCCTGAACAATGCCCTGTGCCCGGGCGCTCTGGAATTGATAGACCTGCTGCAGCCAGACGGGCAGGGGCGCTTCCAGGGTCAGCGGCTGCAGGTCCAGCGCAATCTTGTTCAGCAGGGCAAAATAGGGCCCATTGTCAGTGCCCATGCCGGCGGCGGCCTGCTGCCATTCGGCGCCGCTGCGCAAGCGCTCCTCACCCTTGGCGAAATCCGCGGCAAAGTTGCGCCAGGCTTCGAAAGCGGAACTGCGATACCAGGCCGCAAAGGCGGCCTTCTGGGCGGTTATGGGAGACGAATCCGGAACGGCAGCTTCCAGTTCGTTGATCAGGGCATCCAACGTCTCCTTTCCCTTGCGGGTAAAGGCGGGGGCTACCGACTTTTCTCCGGCGGCCGCCTGGCTGCCGCCCCAGAAATCCTTGAGGGTCACCGCCGGGATACCGCTCTGGCGGTCGACCCACAGCGCCAGCCACTGCAGGTTGCCGCCCCTGACGGCGATCAGCTGCTTGAGAGATGACTGGAGTGCGGCCATCTCCTTGTTGATGTCGCCGGGTTCTCTTCTCCAGAGCAGATCGGAGAGATAGAGGGTGCCGAACGTTTTACGGAGTTCCGGTGTCGCGGCCGGTGAGTTGATCAGCGAGATGTAAGCCGGCTGTGGCTGTGCCCGCAGCGCGACCATCTCCCTGTCATTCAGGCGGGTTTTGAGGATGTTGATACGCCGCACCAGATGCACCACATACTGGCCATAGACGTCGTCGGAGGTGGCCGGGGACACCGTAGCCATGCCTGCGTTGAGCTGTTTGTCAAAGGGGGTCAGGATCATCTCCTGGAACTGTTGACAGTACCTGGCCTTGAGGCCTTGTTCCACCTTGATGCTTTCCGTGAGCCCGAAGCGGGGAATCCACCAGTGGCGGTTGCGCTCCTCAACCCGCTGGATGTCCTGACGGAAACGGTCCATGCTGGCCAGATCCGCCAGCATATCGCCCCGCAGGGGGGCGGTTTTGGCAAAGCCGTGGGAAAAATCCCGGATGGTTTTTATGTTTTTGACAAAGGAGAAGCTGAGCAGGCCGCACAGCGCCACACCCAGGATGACCCAGGAGGTCAGTCCCAGATTGCCGGTCAGGGTCCGCCATTCGATGGACTTGCGGGTCGGCGCCAGCAGGCAGCGGTCCCGGGGGAGAATCCTGGAAAAGAAGTCATGCAGGAACAAGCCCTTGCTCGTACCGGGCAGGGCTTCCTCGGTCCCGCTCAGTCCCATGCTGCGGGAAAAGTGGGAGTGCGGATTCCCTTCCTGGCGGCCGCTGCTGAAAAACATGCCGCGCAGCAGGGGGGTTTCCTGGTAGGGGTTTGCGCTGAAGGCGTTGTTCATGAAGGTGGCCAGGCCCTGTTTCAGGACTTCAAACTCTTCCGGAAAGAGCAGCAGTTCCGGGTCGGCGCCCTTTGCCTCCGGCTGATGCAGCAGCTGCAGACGGAGCGTTCGCAGGCGCTCATCGATGGTGTGCAGGGCGCTCTCGACAAAGCTGTCCACATCGGTTGAAAGATCCTGGTTGATAATCCCCATGGGCTGATCGAGGCTTTTGGCCGGAAGATGCTCGCAGAAGCGGTTGACACCCTGGATCAGGTCGCATTTGGTGACCAGGACATAGACCGGTACCCTGACACCCAGGGCGCGCATCAGTTCGTCGATGCGGCTGCGAATCGTGCAGCCGTCCTTTTCCAGTTGCTCCTGACCGGCCTCCAGCAAACGGTCGGCGGCCACGGTGACGATCAGCCCGTTGAGCGGCTCTTTGCGGCGGTACCGGATCAGCAGCGACAGGAATTTCTGCCATTCATCCTTGTCCTGTCCCTCGTTGACCGGCATGGCATACCGGCCGGCGGTATCGATGACGACCGCCTGCTCGAAGAACCACCATTCGCACTGTTTCGTACCCGAGATGCCCTGGACCCGGCTGGTGTCGCGGATAGGGGAGGCCAGGCGGGCGCTGTTCAGGGAGGTGCTCTTGCCGGAACCACTCTCGCCGATCACCATGTACCAGGGCAGGACGTAGAGCGGGTTGCCGAGCTTGTTGAGGTGTGAGCTGCGCAGCGTGTCGATGGCCGTTTTCCAGCGTTCCTGCAGACTGTTCAGCTCGCTTTTTTCCTGTTGCGACAGGGCCTTGGCCCGGGCCAGATCCTGCTCGCCGATATCGTTGACAAAATTCTGTTCCCGGCGCCTGATCCAGAACGTGCGCAGGAAAAAACCGCCCAGGGTCAGGCCGGTGAGCAGCAGCAACAGGAACAGGCCGACCCACCAGGGCCAGTCGAAGACGAGTACCAGACCCACCACCAGGAGGATGCCCAGGCAGGCGCCGGCAATGAAAAGGGAATACTTGAGGAGTGCGTTGATAGCGGCTTTCATCTCAGTTGGTCACCGTCCTTAGAAAGTTTTCGCTGATCCCGCTCAAGGTGAAGTGATAAATCAGGTACAGGATGCAGAACAGCACCAGCGGGGCGGCCAGACAGATGGCCGCCACCAGCCGCGAACCCGCCCGCATCTTCTGCTTGCCCAATTCCACGGCACCGCTGGGATAGGCTTCGGGAAACAGGTCCGCCCGCTCCAGCGAAGGGATGCCGACCGAGCTGCCCAGAAGGAGCTTGAGGTTGGAGGTCTTGATCTGCTCCAGGTTGTATTCATCACCGGGATGGCAATAGCGGCCGGTAAATCCGAGGGCCAGGCAGAGATAGTAGACCTCGCGCACATCCCGCTGGTGCAGGCCGATATTGGCCAGGCGTTGAAAAAATTCCTCCCCGGCATCGGTGGTGTTGTAATGGAGGCGCTGCAGCTGATCGTTCAGCCAGCGGTTTTTATGCTGCCAGCAGGAGCTGAGAATGGCCTCATCGACCCAGGCGCAGAGTGCAAAGCGCGCCTGGTCATAGTCGTCGCGCTGGACAACTCCCCGGGCCACGGAGCCTTCACTGTCCGCCAGCAGTCTGCGGATGTCGTTTTTGACCTCCTCGTAGGGTGGTTGTTTCGTTTCCACCGATTTCAACAAATAGGTAACGTAGGCCATGACATCCATAAAACAGTCGCTCAAGTGCATGTGTTATCTCCCCACTACCATCAGTTCAATTTCCATATCCGCCGGAGCGCTGTTCCAGTACAGGGCCAGGCAGTATTGTTTGCCCACCGCCGTCCATTGGTCGTCGTGGTGGTTGATCGCGAAATAGAGTGTGTTTGACCGGCGGGGGAGTTCCTGGGGCGGGATCTGCAGGTGCTGCAGGCCGATGCCGGGCAGCGACCGGGAAACCAGCATGTCCAGATGCTCGCGGGAACTCAGCTTGGCAATGTCTTCCAGGGCCTGGAGCACGGTCGCGGGATCCGCTTCGGTTTTTACCGCCAGGTAGAAGCGGTTGCGCCCTTCAAAGATGGCCGGCTTGAGATCGGCTGCATAGAAGGTCCCGTCGTAGGCCAGGCGGATGACGTATTCGGGGCCGGCGGTGATCTCGTCGAGCAGGTGGGAAATCATGTCCTGGGCAGCAGAAAAGCAGCCCCACAGGTTGCCGTGGTCGTAGGCGGGCAGCATCTTCTTCCCGTCCGGCAGTTCACCCAGGACGCTGACCCGCTCCGAAAAGGCGGTCAGTTCGCCGATCAGCTGCCGCAGGATGCCGTACAGATGCCAGGGGTGGACCTGCTCGGTCTCGGTGTAGTGGAACAGCAGCGGGACGTAACGATTGACCGACCTGAGGGCCAGAAAGTAGACCATATCCCGGGAACCGAACTCGGCGGTCTGGATGCCCCGTTTGCTCTTGTGCTCTTCCAGCTGGTAGCTGCGGGACGTAATCTGGTCGCGGATCTCCCTGATCAGCGTGTAGAGCGCTGGCGCTGATGAGCAGGAAAGGGAAGGGGGGATAAAGTCCTCCGAGAGTCGGATCTCAGCACCGAACCTCTCCAGTTGGGCCAGGGGGATCAGTTCATACTCACCCAGCTGATCCTGCTCGGTCTCCCAGAAGATTTTCAGGACGAAGCGCAGCCGTTTGACCTGGCTCTCCGGGCCGCCGGCGTGCAGGTCCTTGACCTCTTCGTGGCCGGTAGTCGTTACAAACCGGGTGGAGACGGCAGCAACCGTTTCAAGGGTCGGCAGGACGGTGACGTTTTCTCCCGTCTCGCGCCATTTTTTGAGTCCCAGGTAGACGGTGAACGGCTTGCCGCCCTCCACCCAGGCTTCATCGAAGGCGCGGGTATCGATACAGCCGTTGTCGGGTAGTGACACAAAGCTGCCGTCGGGAAACAGGAATTCACCCGCCTGCAGGTTGAAGGTTCGTGTGCCGAGTGCGCTTTTCTGGATCGTCATTGCCCCGACCCCCCAGAAATGCGGCTCCAGGTATTTTTGATAGGGGGCGAGCAGCCCCTGACAGCTCCGGTCGAATAACTGAAAGTGCTGCGGTTGCAGCAGGATGCCCTGGTCCCAGAATAGTGGCCGCTGTGCGTTCATTGCGTGTCCTTGGCTTGAATATTTGATGTAACGTTCGGCGTGACAGGTTGCGTGATGCCCTGTGACCCCAGGTACAGCTCAATGTTCAGTTTGGCTGTCTTCTGCACGAGCACGGAACCTCTTTTGACCTCGGTGATGGGGATACGATAGGATCTGGTCGTGCTCTCTTTCTGCAGATCGTAGTAGCCCGTCACGATACCGATGAATTTTGCACCGTCCGTCCGGTCCAGCAGTTCGGTTATTTCCTGGTGCGGCTGGATCACCAGTCTCCTGGAATAGGTGACGCTCGGATCAAAGCGGTTGCATTCCAGCAGCCGGGGCAGACCGTCTTTTTCATCGATCAGCTGGTTAAAGCCATTGGGATCGCGCAGGTGGTAAAGGCATACGATCAGCGAGTGGGCGCGCTTCTGATAGAGGTTCAGGTGCGGATCGCTGACCACGTGCAGCTGGATGGCATCTTTCTCATAACCCCATTCAGGGGGCTGTTTGACAAGCGGTGTCGAAGAACATGCCGAAAGCAGTACGGCAACCGAGAGATAGAGCAGCATTCTGATGACGTGATTCATGTAGATTCCTTGCTATTGTGGACTTGAACGTACAATACCAACGGTTACAGGTAGCCGCCGCTGTGGCAAAGCGGGATGTAACATAACTGCGTAATGGGCAACGATAGTGGTGTCTTTGATTTCATATGGCGGGACGATCCGACAGCAGGCCGACGAGAACCGGTGAAATATCAAAAAACCAACCGTCAGTGCCGATCTCGAACGAGCAGGATCTGGCAGAGGTATCAGCGGCAGACACCGCACGCTTCAGCGATCTCTTTGCCGCTTCCGGACGGAGCTGGCGTCATCATCCCGAATGAAATATGAACTCCGGATCCCGCTCACCAGCCGCTACTGCGCTATACAGAAACCATGGGATCGTATCAGGAGTTGTGTGGTGGGTGTTTACACAGATGGTGCCAAAGTTGCACACGCCGGCCGATTATCGCAACAGCTGCGCAGTTTCAGCTGGTTAGCGGGGGCAAGCGATTCGTGCCACGCTCGGCTTCCAGGGTGAGCACCTGCCAAGTTATTTTACAGGGCGAACCTCGAACGGAATAAACCCAATAACAACAACATGATACGCCCGGTGTAAAGAACCTTTACAGAAGCAGTCGTTTGCAGCCGGTGCACAACCCTTCATAGCGAGTAGCGGCCCACCACGACCTAGAGCGCATTATCCGCGTGCCACCCCCGATAGCATTCGCCATGAGCCGGCATCCTGAAACCGGCAGCGCCTTCCCCGCCAGTACCCATCTCGCAATCTTCAGCAATGCTATAACGGGTTCGCCCGATCTGTCAGATTCTGGACGTTGGCATAATCTCACCAGGACTGGGTTTGCGCCGCTCTGTCCACTTTCTGGCCAGCCGTTCCGGGGCAGCTCCCATAGGGGCCTGCGTAAAAACGATCAGAAACTTATCAATACGCCCCGTCTGCATGCGTGGTCTCTGTGGTCGGGTCTGTTACGCAACCTGTCGATATAACTGAATAAAATAATAATGAGCAGTTTGGCATACAACCTGTAAAAGCCCAACGAAACTGTTTGTAATGACAGCGGAGCAGTCGTGACCAAGGGGATCGGGAATCAGTCTGCGCGGCCGCAGCCGGTTGCTGACAGCTATTACGCCTGGTGATGCGGGGGGATACATCGTGAATGTAGTCGGCAAAACAGCAATCAGGCGATTGGTGTTCCTGGCGCTCGTCCCGGCCTTGTTATCGACGGTAACGGTGTGTGACACCAACAGCCGCACAGCTTCGGCCGGTCCCCAGGTCAAGGATACGGGGAGCGCCGTAGCGCCGGATCCCGCAGTGGTGCTCTCCGCTGGTTCTGATGGCGAATGGAGCGGAATCGTCGGGGCAACAACCGCTCTGCATCTGGTTATCACGTCTGGGGAAAAACATGCCAGCTTGACCTATGGCGGTAGCCGCGCATGTACGGCGGAGGGTAACGATCAGTCGGGCAATACCGATACACCGGTCTTTGCCCTGACCTCGCAAACCGGCGGCGTATTTTGCGACACACTTGAAACTCTGACGGTCAAGAAAACCGCCCCGAATGAACTCTTCTACTCCGTAACCTTCAGCGGCAACAAAGCGAATGAAGACGGACTCTTGATAAAAAAGCCGTAACGGCTGCCGGGGAAGTGGATGGTCCCTTGACGAGTCCGATACTCATCAACGGTTCGGGCGTGGCCGAAGGGCGCTGACGCATGCGGCGCGGCCACCAGCCTTACGTGGATACAGGAGAAATTTATGATCCGTAGCAGCATGCTATCCCGTGTATTCGTTCCGTCATTCGTTCTGGGACTCGCTCTGCTTCAAGGCTGCGCGAACCTTGGCCCAACGGGCAGGGATGCGCAGCTGCTACCATCGTCTTCCGTTATCGGTTGCAGCCAGGACAACCGCGCCGTGCAGGCCTATTTCGGTGTTATCGACAACATCACAACGAAGCGGCCCGACCTGGCCGGCATCCTGAAGAAATTCCCCAAGGGGGCTGACCTCCATAACCACCTTTCGGGGAGCGTGATGCCGGAAGAGTACCTGGCCCTCGGCAGCGCACACGGGAACTGCTTCGGGCCCGATGCGCCCGTACCGGCCATGTACACGATCCAGCCGGCCACAGCGCCCGGCGTCTGCGCCGGCGGGTTCAAACCATTGACGCAGGCCAGCGCCGGGGAACGGCAACGATTGCTGCAGTCGCTTTCCCTGTACCGCTTCAACGAAACAGGGTTCAGCTCGATCCAGGCCGGTCATGACCAGTTCTTTGCGACCTTCGGCCGTTTCGGGGCGGTGTCCGGTTATCCCCCCAACATGGCGCCGATGCTGGCGAAACTCCTGCAACAGGCCCATGACGACAATGTCAGCTATGTGGAAACCATGACCTCCTTCCAATCCGCTGCAATCAGCCGTCTGGCCGATCTGTTGCGCCAGCGGTATCCGGACCCGGCCGCCTTCACCCAGAGCGGCAATTACCCGGCCATGTTCGCGTATCTGCTGGGAGCGGGGTTGCAGGATGCCGTGCAGGCGGCGCAGGCTGATGCCGTGTCCTACGTGAACGGGGTACGCTCCTTCCTCGGCTGCGGCAGCGCCGCCCCGGACCCGGCCTGCGAGGTTGCTTTCAACTTCCAGGCTGCCGTAAACCGGAATGCGGCCTTGCCAGACGGGAACCCCGACCTGCCGAAAATATTCACCCAGGTGGCCTTGTACAGCATGCTGGCGGACAGGGAACCGCGGGTGGTGGGGGTGAACCTGCTCAGCGCTGAAGACTCGCCCGTTTCGATGCAAAGCTTTTCACCGCAGATGCAGTTCTTCAGCTACTTCCATACCCGCTTTCCTCGGGTCAACATCGCCCTGCATGCTGGCGAGCTCACCCCCTGTTTCGTGGGCAGCAGCAATCCGGCGCTGCTGGACCATATCAGCGCTTCGATCCAGGCCGGGGCAAAGCGGATAGGGCATGCCGTGTCCTTTGCCTATCTCAACGCTAGCGACCAGGCAGCGCTGGCGGCGCTGATGAAACGGAACAACACCCTGGTGGAAGTCCCCATGGCCAGTAATGCCCAGATCCTGGGGGTCTCGGGCGCTGACCATCCCTTTGAGCAATATTTCCGGAAGTACGGCGTGGCGGTGGCCTTCTCGACGGACGACGAGGGGGTTTCCCATACGGATTTCACCAGCGAGTGGCTCTACGCCGTCGGCCAGTACCACCTGAGCTACCCCGAAGTGGTACGTTTGGCGCGGGCGAGCCTGGAGTACAGCTTCCTGCCCGGCCAATCCCTCTGGCAGGCGGCGCCGGCAACCAGGGTTGTCAGCCAGTGCCGGGGGGAAACATTGGGCAGCGCCCGGCCCGGCGAACCATGCAGCAGCTTTATCACCTTGAACGCCAAGGCCGGTGCCCAGTGGCGCTATGAAGGAAAACTGGCCGATTTTGACAGGGTGTATGGGACAACGCTCCGGAAACAGCTCGGTTCGCTGGAGGCAGCGCGCAGGTAGAGTATGGGCAACCCGACAGATAAACGTGCCCGCAGGAGGTCGTGATGCCGCTGGCGTTGCGATGATGAGCAGGGGAAGGAGAGTTCGCAGGATCAGTGTCCAGTCCGGTGTCAAAATGGAAGGTGCTGTTAAGTGGGTACCTAGGTCGAGGTGGATCAGTATCGGGTGTCGGATGGATTTCAGATCTCCGGCGGGCTACAAAAAATAAAAGGAGGAATAAGTTATGGAAGGTACCATGGGCAACATTGCTGCAACTGTTGGAGGGTTTTTTGAAGTCAGGCTTGATTCTTCTCAATCCGCGTCAACCGGGTTCAGATGGGTTCTGTCACATATGCCTGACTGTATTAACTTGCTGGATGTCCGGCACGAGGTAGCGTCTTCTGCAATGAGCGGCAGTTCATCGGAGTTTGTGTATGTCTTTGTTGCAGTCAAGGAAGATCAATCCTTTCTCAAATTCCAAAAAATAAGGCCAACGCAACCCAACAACGTCGTAGATAAAAGAGTATTTGCCTTGACGATCAAGGCCGCCCAAAAAACTGTTGAACAGGATCTGGAAGATACCATCGGCTGCGGCAGGTTTGTTGCCGGAGTATCTGCGCAAAATCTGTGGCGGCCCGTCTCTCCCAGCTCGGCGCTGTATATGGCGCCTACAAAATGCGGCACTTCAGTTGCCGCAATGCCCTATGGATTCCCGCTTCGCGTTGTGCATCATGACGAAAAATGTTTACTGGCATACGGCACTCCACTTGGAGTAGCAAAAACTGATGCAGAGTGTGTGCTGAAGTATGGATTTCCTGTTCATCTCGCGGAGCACGCCGATGATTGTCATGTGAAATACGGCATGCCGCATGTGAAGTACGGCATTCCTGTTATGAAATACGGCGTTCCGGTTCAAGGCGCGCTAGATAAGGACAGTTGTGTGCTGAAGTATGGTGTCCCGGTTATGAAGTACGGTTTTCCTATTCATGCCGAGGAAGACGCGGAAAACTGCTTGGTAAAATATGGCTGCCCGGTTGAAATCATGGAAGATCAGGAAAACTGTATCCTCAAATACGGCATACCTGGCCTCATGGCGGAGGCCCATGATAACTGCCTGGTGAAATACGGCATGCCGGTACATGTCAGGGAGGCTGGCGATGGTGAGAGTTGTCTGGTCAAATATGGGATACCGACCGGTATTGCCAAGGATGCGGAAAGCTGTGTTGTCAAATACGGCTTTCCCGTCGCCGCTGAGGAACACGAAAATTGTCTGCTGAAGTATGGAGTACCGGCTGAACCGAGAGAGAACTAACTGCTCTGCGTTCCGGGGACACTTCCTGATGGAGGTGTTCCCGTTTTGTATCTCACCCGGTTCGCTCGCAGCATCCAGCTTTTGTAGAGGTAGAGACTCATACCGCGGAAGGGGAAAACTTTACATGAAATATAAACCAGTAACAGCCGTGTGGGAAATAACCATGGGGTGCAATCTAAGATGCAAGCATTGCGGATCAAGCTGTGAAGGTGCGTTGCCGGACGAACTGACTACCGAAGAAGCTCTCCGTCTCTGTGATGACATAGGCAGGCTGGGGCTAAAGTGGATCACACTTTCCGGCGGAGAACCACTGACCAGGAAAGACTGGCATCTGATTGCCGCAAGGCTCAGGCAGAACAAGGTGGTCCCGAACATCATCACCAATGGGTGGTATATCACGGAAGAGATCCTGGACAAGGCGGCTGAGAGCGGCATCGGCACCTTTGCCATCAGCCTTGATGGCATTCGTGAAACCCATGATTTTATGCGCAAAGAGGGATCGTTCGACAGAATCATGGCGGCTCTCGATCTCGCCGGAAAGAAAAATATTACGGCCGGGATCATAACTACCATCAACAAAAGCAATATACGTGAATTGCCGGCATTACGAGAGATCCTGCTGGACAAAGGTGTAACTGTCTGGCAACTCCAAATCGGTCTGCCCATGGGCAACTTCGCCGAGAACAATCACCTGCTGATCTCGCCGGAACAGGTAGACGAGATCATAGATTTTACCTTTGAGAGTGTGAATGACCCCAGACTCAGCATCTATCCCGCCGATTGCATCGGCTATTACAACTCCCGGGAAGTGCAGGTGAGGAGCAAGGCCTACCGTTCGGAACAGCCGCTGTTATGGCAAGGGTGTACCGCCGGGAAACGCAGCTTCGGGATCCTGCATAATGGCGACATCCTGGGCTGTACCTCCATACGGGACCGGCAGTTCATTGAAGGCAATATCAGGGACCGGTCTCTGACGGACATCTGGAGCAGTGAAGATACGTTCGGCTGGAGCAGGGGGATAACCAAAGAGAAATTGGGCGGACTCTGCGGTACCTGCAAATATGGCGAAACCTGTCTTGGTGGCTGCCCAAACACACGGCTCACCATGAATAACGACATCCACTCGGAAAACAGATACTGCTCCTATAACGTCGGGATGCGCAAGGCAAGCGATAAATTGCACGATATCGATGAACGATCACTGGCCGGACTTGGTAAAAAGTTTGCCCACAAAGGCGAACTGCAACTGGCCGAGCTGGCCATCTCAAAAGCCCTCGAAACCGCACCGCACGACACCGATTTGCTCAATTACCATGGCTATGTGAACTTCATGTTGGGCAATTACAGCGCCGCCCGAAAGGCCAGTGAAGCGGTGCTGAACCTCGACCCGCACAGTGTCTATGCCAACAAGGGCATGGGCTTGTCTCTCAGCAGACTTGGCCACGTAGACGAAGGCATACGGTACTTGTATAGAGCGGTCGAGCTGACGGACGAGCACTTTATGGACCCCTACTATGATCTGGCACTGCTACTGATCGAAAACAGCCGGAAAGATGAAGCGTGTGAAGTCATCGAGAGGGGAAGGCAGATGTCTCCGCAGTTCGCTCAATTAGGCGATATGTTGCATGGAATGATGAGTAGCATGTTCACCCCGGTTGCAGTCTGAAGCCGGCTATCACAACCATGGTTAGGAACCGCATGTTGTGTAATTCTCAACGTCCTATGATTTCACGCAGTGATCTGCAGCAATGTCTGATGGATAGCGCCCGTAATGTCTTTCGGGTGACGGCTGATATTGTCCTGAAGGTGAGCCAGTGCCAGTTGGCCGGACAACAGGAAGGCTGGTTGACAGCCCTGGTTGGTTTTGAAGGGTCGTATTGCGGGGTAGTGGCGCTGCATTGCCCGCAATCGCTGGCTCGGCGTACCTCTGCCGAGATGTTGTGCATGGGTGATGAACTGCTCTTAGTTGATGTGTTTGATGCCATGGGCGAGATTGTCAATATCCTCAGTGGAGACATAAAGCTGTTCCTGGACAGGAGAGGCCGGCAGGTACGGCTATCGACACCATCGGTGTTTGTGACGGATGGGGATTTTCGTGAAATATTCCCGTCCGCTTCCGAAGCCATTGCATGCACGTTGTACGCCGGAGATGAGCGATTGATGATCGCTGTAAATATAAGCGACGGGTAGCTGTCAACACATAAGTATTTCTTATATCCGGCAAACGCATCGAGTCTACAGATTCAGGGACACGAAATCTGTAGGCGTGACCCAAGTGAACTTCCGCAATCATATTTCTATTCGTAAGGAGAACACGCACATGTCAGAACAAAGCAACCAACGGAATTCCCTGTTTTCAATGGCGCAGAACCAGACAAAAGAAACAGCTGACGAGAGCTACAAGCGTGTTGGCGCCTGGTTTCTGGGGGCATGCGGTGAAAATGCCGGCCTGCTGGAAACGCTGGTGAACGCCAGCCTCAGTGAGCATGCCGCGTTCCGAAAGACCTACTACAACGATCCCCCCTACATCGATGCGGAGATCACATCCTCGCCGGAGTACCAGACAGCCTGCACGAACCTGGAGCTTGCCCGTCAGGAGCTGTCAAAAAAACTGCATGACAGTGTGCCGTTTTTCAGCGAGCGCTACCAGGCCCACATGAACTGGGATACGGTTCTGCCGGCCAATGTCGGCTATATCACCGCCATGATGTACAACCAGAATAATGTTGCCACCGAAGGCGGCCCCCAGACCTGTGCACTGGAAAAGGAGGTCGGCGGGCAGCTTTGCAGCCTGATGGGATTTGCCCGGGAGTTCGTGGTGGCTAGCAACGATAATCCGGTCAAGGTCAATCCCTGGGGGCATATCACCGCTGACGGCACCATTGCCAATCTGGAATCCATGTGGGTAGCCAGGAATCTGAAATTCTACCCCCTGGCAATCAAGGAGGCCCTGTTTTGCTACCGGAAGAACGAACTGGCCGAGGCCTACCAAAACCTTACCGTCACCGTGTATGAAGCGGAAGGCAACCCGGCCGTGATGGTGCTGAAAACGAAACCGCTCGTCGAGTGCACGACCTGGCAGCTGCTCAACCTGTTGCCCGATGAGGTCTCCTGCCTGGCCGAAAATATCATTCACTACTGTCCGCGCTATAAAGAGACCGGTATCGATAAATTTCTGACCCCGTTTCTGATCCAGAACAAGGGGCTGATGTACTACAGCCAGAGGTACCCCGAGATCAAGGCCATGCGGGTCTTCGTGCCGGCCACCAACCACTATTCCTGGCCGAAATCGGGAACCGTTCTGGGGCTGGGGCAAGACAGCGTCGTGGGTATCCCGGTCGACGATAACTGCCGCATGGATATCGGCCGGTTACGGGATCAACTCCTGGATTGCGCCAGCAACGGTATCCCGGTGCTGATGGTGGTCGTTGTCATCGGCAGCACCGAAGAAGGGGTGGTGGATAACCTTGAAGGTATCCTCGATCTGCGCCGGGAGACCATCAGCGGCAGCTCTCGCTTCAACGGACTGAATTTCCTGGTGCACTGCGATGCCGCCTGGGGCGGCTACCTGCGCACCATGATGATCGATCCTCACACCGCCGGCGCAGCAGCGAAACCGTCCGGGTTTGTGGCCACCGTGCCGCTCTCGGCATATGCCCAGAAACAGTATGCGCTCTTACAGCTGGCCGATACACTGACGGTCGATCCGCACAAGGCCGGTTTCATACCGTACCCGGCCGGCTCGCTCTGTTACCGTAACGGCCTGATGCGCTACTTCATCACCTTCAACGCCGCCTACATCCATTCGGATGCCAGTCTCAACATGGGGATCTTCGGCCTGGAAGGCTCCAAGCCGGGCGCTGCCGCGGCAGCCGTCTGGATGGCCCATCGCAGCATCCCGCTGGACAACAGCGGCTACGGCCTGATCCTGGGCGAGTGCGCCTTCAGCGCCAAACTGTACTACTGCTACTGGCTGACACTGGCCGGCGACGACGATATCTTCCGGATAGAATCGCTGGTGCCGCTGCCGGAAAAGATCACCGGCTGTCAGGGGCAAACCCTGGCCACCGGCAAGGCCGGCATCATCCGCTACATCAGAGACAACATCATCGGCACAAGCAACGAGCAGCTGGCTCAGAACCAGGACCTGATTGCCGTGTTGCAACAGATCGGTTCGGATGCGCTGATCAACTCCTTCGTGGTCAACTTCAAGAACAAGGACGGTCACTGGAATACGGACCTTGGCAAGCTGAATACGCTCAACAACAACCTGTTGCTGAAATTTTCCATTACCACCCCTGAACAGGCCCATCAAAAAGACACCCCCTTTATCATCACCAGCTCCAATCTCAGCAATCAGAACTACAAGGTGCCCTTGACACGCATTGGTAACGAGCTGGGGATTACCATACCCGACGATCAGTCCATGACCTTTATCATCAACACGATCCTGCATCCCTGGCCGACCACCAACGGCTTTATCGACATGATCATGGGGCTGTTCAAACAGGAGGTCTTGCAGCAGATCGCCACCCTGCAAACAGCGCAAACCCTGCAACAGCGCGTCATGCCCGCCGAATCACCCGACCGTGTCGCGGCGATCCCGAGCGACGCCAGCGCCCGACCGGCCCGCTGGTACACCCTCAACAACTCCTACGCCGGGTATGCCACCGCCGATAAAAACGGCAACGAGCTGTTTTACTGGTTCTTCGAAAGCCAGACAAAACCGGATGAACAGACGCCACTGGTGCTGTGGCTCAATGGCGGCCCGGGCGCCTCCTCCCTGGCCGGTCTGTTTCTGGAAAACGGTCCCTTTGCCATGGGCAGCGACGGCCTGCTGACGCCAAACAGTTACAGCTGGAACAGCAAAAGCCATCTGATCTACTGGGATCAGCCGGTCGGCACCGGCTTCAGCACCAAACAGCCGCATACCTATGTCAAAACCGAAGCGGAACTGGCCCGGCAGTTCGTCACCGCCCTGCAGGATTTCTATGCCAAACACCCGGAATACCGCGCCAATCCGCTCTATCTGACCGGGGAAAGTTATGCCGGCAAATATCTGCCGTACATCGCCACAGAGATCACCACACGCAACAAAACCGGCAATGGACTGTATATCCCGCTGCGGGGCATGGCTATCGGCGACGGCTGGATGTACCCGGAAAAGCAGACCTTTGATCAGATTCAGTACGCCTTTATGCTCGGTTTGGTCGATACCAATCAGAAGAAGACCGCATTCAACCAGTTTGAACAGTTCTCCGTGGATTTGAGAAAAGGGGATATGAAACAGGCCTTCACGGATGGAACCAAGCTAAGTTCCACGCTGACCGCCTGCGGCGGCGGCGAAAATATCTACGATGTCCGCAGTTGGTCGGATGCCTCCTTGCAGCCCCTGCGCAGCTACCTGGGCAGCCCGTTGGTAAAGCAGGCCCTGCATGTGCCGCCAGAGGTTGTCTGGAGTTTCGAGGATGCCGCCGGACCGGTTTCCGACAACCTGATCAATGACATGATGGCCTCGGTTACGACGGTTATTCCGCCTCTGGTTGAAACGCTCATCAACGGCAAGCCGGCCTACCAACTGCTCTTTTATACCGGCAACTTCGATATGTCCTGCGGTTTTTCCGGCACCGAACAGATTCTGCGGAACATGGAGTGGTCGGGCAGGGACAGCTGGGCCAAGCTCAAGCGCCAGGTGTGGTACACCACCGACAGCAGCAACAACAAGGTTACCCAGGGCTGCCTTAAGCGCTATGCCAACCTGATGCAGATCGAGATCCCCATGTCCGGCCACCAGGTGCCGCTGTATCAGCCCAAGATCGCCCTGGATATGCTGCATGCCTGGATTTTCAATGAGGTGTTCAAGACCTATGATCCGCTGTCTGAACAGGCAGAGACCCGATCATAGGGGGTAAGCACGATGTTCCGGCAGTACCGGAATTCGGGGTGGGTGTTGTGATTACTTTCAGCAACAGGAGGCAAGCATGGATATTCGATTGAACTTCATCAACCGATCAGACGACGCCAACAACTCGGCGGTTGTTATTTTCCAGAGAAACATCGCAGCTGGTTTCGAAGAACTGGTTGTGGCCTGGCTGGTCATCCGCTACTGCGGGCAGGGTGATAACCATCCCTTCCTTTTCCCGACGACCATGCAGGTCAGTGCCAGCGACAGCTATGGCAACTACACCCCCCATCTGGACGCGCACAACGGCCAGCTGTTCCAGATGGTCCTGACCCCATCGGGTGACCAGCTAGTGCTGGCCGGCAGCGCCACCAGTCGTCACGAGGTGCAGGTACTCAACGCCTTGGCCAGGGGCGCTATCAATGCCAGCATCTACAGGGATGGCAAGCTGCTGGCGGTCACAACCTCGATTGCCCCGCTGCAACAGGCCGCTTTCGCATTCAATCCCAGCCTCTGGATCGGGGTGGTTTCGCAGGTCGAACAGGGCCAGATTATGAATTCGGCCGTCATCTCCAGCGTTAATACCGAGTTGAACCTGCTGGGCATCGCCAGTGCCGACATCGTCATGACCGGAGGCGGTCCGGGAGCCGATGCCGCGCCGTTTGAGTTCAGTCTCGAAAACATTGTGATGTGTTGAGGCGGGAGATAGTTCGGAGCTCAAGGAGATGGGAGTTATCCCTTTACTGTTGAATGCAGACCTGATCTTCATATTTTTCCTTAGCAGTAAGCGTCAAACGGTATTAAATGGCATTAAATTGTATCAAACGGTGTCAGGGTGCGCACTTCGCTGCACCTCCCGGCACCATTCATACGATACCTTGGCAATCTGTATACGAATCCATTGACACACCTATATCGAAGGAGTATTAAAAATGCATTCATTGAAATGTGTAAATGGCTGGGGGGAATAATGGTTTCACGCGAGTGGGGCTATTTGATGTTGGAAAAGTCGCTTTGGTCAGCTGTGTGCTGATTGAGCGGCTTTTTTTGTTGGAACTCGAAAGGGAAGAGTAGTTTTTAAAAGATGGCCAGCGGGAAATTGACTCGGTTTGTCATGGGAGTAGGCTTGATAATGTTTGTTTTTCATTCTAGCAAAAAAAGGAGCTCAAAATGAAACACCGTAACCATGAGATTTTCATATCAGCTACCCGTTTGGTAAGTGCGCCCATGTGTTGTACCTCCTGCCTGTAACTATAGTGCTGTGACGTTGTGACGTCAAGACGCTTATTTGCTGAAAAACTAAAGGCCTTTCAGCATCATGATTGGTTCGAGATTTCCGGGATTTTGAAACATGCCTGGCAGATAAAGGTGACCAGCAATGGCACAGGCCACGTTATGATCAACGTAAGACGAAAGGTAGCCTCTACTCCAACGAAATCATCACTCAACTTGTAATGCCATCCTAACCCAACCGGAGGCCACCGCGCATGCAGGCCATACAAGAATACTTCGAACGCCACGAAGAACAGGCCTTTATCGCCAAGGCCTTCCTGACCATCTTTCTGATCATCCTCGTCAAGACCTACCTGAGCGGCCTGCTTCTGCTGCTGTTCATCATGTTCCCCATCATCTTCCTGCTCTACATCCGCTTCAAGGCCGCCACCGAGGGCACCAGCCCCTATGAACTGCTCAAACAGCACGTCACCTTCATCCCGATCATGTACACCGAGGGCGACCGCAAGAAAGAGGTGGTGCCTTGGGTCACCTACGGCATCATCCTGCTCAATGTTCTGATCTTCTATCTGTACGAGGCCGCCCCCTGGGGCGATGCTAAGTTCATCATGAACAACCTGGTGTTCCTGCCCCGCGAGCCCAATCTGTGGAACGTGGTGGTCAGCGCCTTCACCTCCATGTTCCTGCACGCCAATGGGGTCCACCTGTGGGGCAATATGCTGTTCCTGTGGGCTCTGGGCACGTCGGTCGAGCGGCGCATCGGCCCTGGCCGCTTTGCCCTGCTGTACCTGATCACCGGACTGTTCGGCGGCGTGGCCTTTGTGCTGGCCTGGTTCATCGCCTCCGGCGAGCCGGGCCACGTTCTGGGCGCTTCCGGCGCCATCGCGGGCATCATGGGCGTTTTCGCCGTGCGCTGCTACTTCAAGAGCATGATCTTTCCCCTGCCGATCCTGGGGATCTTCTCCCTGATCCTGCCCATCAGCCTCAAGGTGCGGCTCAACTCGCTGGTGATCATCGGCCTGTTCTTCCTGGCCAATCTGTCGGGCGGCATCGGCCAACTCTCGGGGCAGAGCGCCTCGATGGTCGGGCATTGGGCCCATCTGGGCGGGATGATCTCGGGCATGCTCCTGGCCGGATTTCTCAAGCTGGGGGAAGGGGCGGTCGAGGAGCGGCATCTGGAGATCGGCGTCAAGGCGGCCGGCGCCACGGTCGGCTACTGCGAGGGGGAGCAGTCGCTGCGCCTGGTGCTGCAGCGCAATCCCGGCAACGTCGAGGCAATGCTGATGCTGGCCAGGGTCAAGTCCAAGTATGTCGCCACGGATGAGGGGCGCGAGCTGTACGCCAGGGTGATCCCGCTGTTGATCGCCGCCGATCCGCCGGAGGCGGCCCGGGCCTACCTGGAGTACGGCAAATCCTACCGCCAGCCGCTTGAGCCGGGTGCCCTGGTGGCCCTGGCGGGCATCTTCCAGCGCCAGGGCGACCTGGATAGCGCCACCCGCTGCCTGGATGCGGTCATCGCCGCTGCGGATGTGGCCCCGGCCGTGCGCCAGCGCGCCCTGGCCCAGTGTGCCGCCATGCTCGACAAGCTGGGCTTTGAAGAGGTGGCGGGGGGGTACTACGAAACCTTGATCCGGGAGTTCCCGCAGGCCGAGGTTACCCAGCGGGCCTACGTCCGGTTGGGACGCCCCCTGCCGGAGCCGCCCACCGAGGCGCCGGTCCGGACGGCAGACGCAGCGGTCAGCGGCGCTGCAACCGCGGGCAGCCATGCCATGACCTGCCCGCTCTGTCGCTCCGCCATGCAGAAACGCTGCGTCAACAAGGGTCCCCAGGCCGGCCGGTGGTTCTGGGTCTGCGCCGGCTATCCGGGGTGCAAGAGCCTGGTCCCGGTGTGATCGGATCTGAGATTCAGCAGCGAGAAGGGGGGAGAAGCTTACTACACCCAGAACCCCGAAACCTTACCACCCCCAACCCCTCCTAAAACAGGAGGGGGGTAAAAACCAGAGGCGTAAAGCCCACCCTAAAATAGAGGAAGGCAAAAAACCAGATGTATAAAGCCCCCTCCTTCCCGTCAAGGAGGGGGTTGGGGGTGGTTACGAAAGGAGAATCAAATGGGCGTACTCATGCAGGGATTTTATTGGGATTGTCCGCGGGAAGAGAACCAGGAACAGACCTGGTGGAACTTCGTCGCCACGAAGCTGGAGCAGCTCAGGTCCGCCGGGTTTACGGCGCTCTGGCTGCCGCCCGCCGGCAAGGGCTCGAACCTCTTCGGCCAGATGTCCATGGGGTACGATGTCTACGATTACTACGACCTGGGGACGTATGATCAGAAGGGGTCGGTCAAGACCTGGTTCGGCTCCGAGCCGGAGCTGAAGGCGCTCATCAACACCGCCCACGGGCTGGATATGAAGGTCTACGCCGACCTGGTGCTCAACCACAACAACGGCGCCGACGCCCAGGAGTTCAACCCGATCCTGCAACAGGACAGGTGGACCCTGTTCAAACCCAAGAGCAACATCTTCACCCGCGACTGGACCTGCTTCAATCCCTCTCCCTATCCCGATTCGGACCCGGGGGCCTTCGGCGACATGCCGGACCTCTGCCATACCAACCCGCGGGTCATGACCGGCATCCTCAACCACGCCAAGTGGCTGGTCGAGGAGATCGGCTTCGACGGCTTCCGCTACGACTTCGTCAAGGGCTTCGGCGGCTGGATCGTGCGGGGGATCCACGACCGTCAGTACACGCGCAACAAGCAGCCGGTGGATGTCTACGGGGTCGGGGAGTGCTGGGCCGGCGACGAGTATATCGACTCCTGGCTCGATTCGGTCAACCAGTGGGCCGCCAACCGGGTCGGGGCCTTCGACTTTCCCCTGCGCTACCGCCTGAAGTCGCTCTGCGACACCCCCGGCTTCAGCCTGCGCACCCTGGCGGAGGGGGGCGTCCTGATGAAGGACCGCCCCTTCGAGGCGGTCACCTTCGTTGACAACCACGACTTCCGCGGGGGGGATGAGGTCATCAGCGACAAGATGCTGGCCTATGCCTACATCCTGACCCACGAGGGCTATCCCTGCGTCTACTGGAAGGACTATTTCCGCTACGGCCTGGGCCAACCGGGGCAGCCGAGCGGGATCGAGGCCCTGGTGCAGCTGCATGAGAGCCATGCCGGCGGCCAGACGAACATCCTGTACGTGGACGACCGCTTCTACGCCATGGAACGCAGCGGCGAGGGTGATCAGCCGGGACTGGTAATGGCCCTGAACAATTCCGGGGGCACCATCAGGCATTCGGTCCGGAGCCGCTTCAAGAATACGACCCTGAGCCCCAAGGCCTGGCGGGCGCAGGGCGAGATTTACGACCCCCAACCGGTGACCACCGGGGCCGACGGCTGGTGCGAGGTCGAGGCGCCGCAGCGCGGCTATGTGGTCTACGGGGTATAAGCCCCGGGATTACCTGGAAAATTGCGGGAGGACAGCATGTATCAGACCGATGAATTCAAACGCCTCCGCTGCTACGAGATCTATGCCCAGTCCGCCGGGGTCGAGATCCGCGAGGCGATCAAGAACCATGAGGAACAGGGGCGGGTGGTGGAGCGGGCCGGGCGTATTCAGCTGCGCTTTTTCAAACTGACGCCCAAGACCACAGCGGATGAGGTCACCCAGATCCGCTTTATCTGCGAACCGGATGAGGCCTTTGCCCTGGCGCTCATGATCGGCCAGGTAGCCGGTTCTTCCGTGCCGTGCAAGGAAAAGCTCAATCCCCATAGGTTTGCCAATGGCGGGCAGGGGGGCGAAACCGTGACAACCGTCTCGGTGGAAAAGTGGGAGCGGGGCGGCAAGAGCGGCTTTGCCCTGACAGTGGGACGGGGCAAGGAGTTCATCGGTGTCGCGATGCCGTTGACAAAGTTTCTCTTTGCCGGCGAATTCCTCAGGGTGTGCGCCACGGAGCAATGCTGGCTGGAGCGGATCACCGCCAGGGGCCAACAGGCCTGAAACCGGCTCCCGGATGCATGCCGCCGGCTGCGAAGGTAATGCTGGACCGGACCGCGCAAATATAGTACATCACACCTGACGCAGCAGATGTTGTGACTATCTGTTTCATAGCCTGGAAACCCTATGCCCGATACCTTACGACTGAATACGATCACCGGCACGATCCTCCTGGTGGATGACGATGCCGGATTTCTGGAGAGCGTGCGCCGCATGCTCATGATGAATGAATGCACCAATATCATGATGCTCAACGATAGCCGCAAGGTGATGAGCGAACTGGAGCGGGGCGGCATCTCCGTGGTGCTGCTGGACTGGATCATGCCTCACCTCTCCGGCGCGGAGCTCCTGCAGCGGCTGACGCAGAACCATCCGAACGTCCCGGTGATCATCATGACGGCCGTGACCGATACGGAAACCATTGTCAAGTGCATCCGCCAGGGGGCCTCAGACTTCATCACCAAACCGATCGACGAGAACCGCCTGCTCTCCTGCCTGCACAAGGCGGTGCAGATCAGCGCCTACGAAGAACGCGTCCAGCGCCTGTCAGCCTATTTGCAGGGTGCGCCACTGGCCAGGCCGGAACTGTTTGGCGAGATCATAACCTGCAGCCCCAAGATGCAATCGATGTTGAAGACCATCGAATCGGTGGCGCCTTCCGGCAGCCCCATCCTGGTTACGGGCGAGACCGGGGTTGGCAAGGAGCTGGTTGCGCGCGCCATTCACCGGGCCAGCAACCTGGCGGGACAGTTCATCCCGGTAAATGTGGCCAGCCTGGATGACGAGATCTTCTCCGACACCCTCTTCGGCCATGTCAAGGGGGCCTATACCGGCGCCTCGGAGGCACGGGAAGGACTGATCGGCCAGGCGGCCGGCGGGACCCTGTTCTTCGACGAAATCGGAGACTTGGGGCGCGAAGCCCAGGTGAAGCTGCTGCGCCTGCTGCAGGAACAGGAGTATTACCGGATCGGCTCGGACAAGGTGCAGAAATGCAAGGCCAGGATCGTGGCCGCTTCCAACTGCAATTTCGATGAGCTGCGTGCCCATGGCAGATTCAGGCATGACCTGTACTATCGGCTGTGCGGCTATCAGGTCCATGTGCCGGCCTTGCGGGAGCGGCCCGAGGATATCGCGCTGCTGGCCAGGCATTTTGCGGAGCAGGAGGCCCGGGCGCTGGACAGGCAACCGCCGATCGTTCCGGACAGCGTGCTGCAGGCGCTCCAGCGCCACCCCTATACCGGCAATGTCAGGGAACTGATTAACCAGATCCGGCAGGCGCTGATCTCGTCCAACGCCCGTGGGTTGAGCATCGAAGACTTTCCGGGTGTGTCGGCGGTTTCACCGTCAAGCGGCAATCTGCGGGTGATCCAGGATACCTTCTATCGCTTGCAGGGGGCCTTCGAACGTTTTCCGAGTCTGGATGAGCTGGAGCGCCTGGCGATCGGCGAGGCCATGCATAGTGCGGAGGGGAGCAAGGTGCTGGCGGCCCGCATGCTGGGCATCAGCCGTACCACCTTAAACAAAAAACTGAACGAAGAGCTTGATTCCTAAGCCGCCTCGACCGGCGACGCTGTGCCGGACGGCAGATGTATCCGGGCGGTCGTGCCGACAGCGACCCGGGAATCGAACTCAAGCCGGCCGCCATGTTCAGCGGCTATGAAATTGGAGATGTACAGCCCCAGTCCGCTGCCGCCCGATTTGATGCGGGTTGAGAAAAACGGTTCGTACAACCGTTCCAGGTGTTCAGGCGGGATGCCTTCGCCGGTGTCGCGGACGGCCACCACGATCTCATCATTGGCCGGGTCGCAGCAGGTGCTGACGGTAACGCTGCCTCCCCCGGGCGGCAGCGACTGGAGCGCATTCAGCAGCAGATTTACCACGACCTGCTCCAGTTGGTGGTGGCTGCCGGTTATGCCCGGCAATGCGGGCAGGAGCTCCTCGGTGATAGCGGCATTGGTGTAATGGCCGTGGGCGCGGACGATGGTCAGGGCACTGCTCACGACCCGGTTTACGTCAATGCCGGGGGTAAACGGGGTGTCGGCCCCCAGGCTGTAGGCCCGCAGATCCTTGATGACCGTCTCAATGCGGTTGGTGTTGTGGATGATATTGTCCGTGGCCCGGAACAACTCTTTGCGGGCCTCGTCATACCCCAAGCCATTGACCCTGAAATCCGCATTCTCCGCAGCCAGGCCATCAAACACCGGAATCATGCCCTGCAGCATCTTGTCCAGAAAGTTGCCGTCCAGGCGGATGGCTCCATTGGGGTTGTTGATTTCATGGGCCATGCTGCTGACCAGCAGCCCCAAGGATGTCATGCGGTTGGTCTGAATCAGCTTGGCTATGTTCTGCTGCTTTTCTTCCTCCAGCTTGCGTTGCATGGCCTCCAGCAGCTCTTCCTGCAACCTGCGGTTTTCGGACTCCCGTTCCGTGAGGGTCTCGGCCAGCAGGTTGACCGCCAGAGCGGCCCGGCCGGCCTCATCGTCACTCTCCACCTCGATCTTTTCCGCAAAGTTGCCTGCCATCATGCTCCCCAGGCCATTGGTCAGGGCGTTGAACGAACGGGTCACCCTCCGCAAGACCGGATAACAGGCCAGCACCACCGCAAACCAGAACAGCATGGCCATGCCGCAGCTTTTGATGATCGCGGAACGGATCGATGCCAGCCGGTCGCCGGTGTCGATGGCAACGGAGACCGTTCCCAGCGGGTAGGCGGGTGGGGAGCTGACCCCGCTCAGGGCCGATTCTGCCGAGCGGCTGGCGCTGGATGAGGTCACCGTTACGCTGGAGGTGACCATCTCGCTATCCGACGGTACGGAAACGGATCTGAGGTCAACCAGCACCCTGTTGTCGCTGTTGCTGATGGTGACCCGGGCAAGGTGGGGCGTTTCGAGCAGTTCCCGGGTGTTGCGGGTCAGCTCGCCGATGTTTTCTACATACAGCGGCACGCGAATACTGCCGGCCAGCAGGGAAGCCAGCAAATGGGCCTTTTCCGAGGAACGCTCCCGGTAGTTGCGCAGCTCCGCGGAGATGAGCACCACCACGAACAGCGCGGCGATCAGGCCCGTGAAGAGGGTGAAGATCAGGAACAGCCTGCTGCTGAAGCTGGCGCGGAAACGCCTATAGTAGCTGAGCGGATTCATGACGTACGTGATAGCATGAAGCATGCTGCCATGTCCATTGTGCTCAGATCAGAATACCAAACGGTCGTTGAACATCAAAGGCCGGAACCGCAAAATATGAAAATACCCGTACAAGGTCGAATCGAGATGATCACCCGGCCCGGCTCTGCTGGTTATGGTCGGGTGTTTCCTTTGACAGGCGGGTGGTGGTGGGGTAGGGTGAAGCACTTTCAGTGGCATCGGGGATATGAAAATGAGATGTGTATATGTTGCGATCTGTATCCTGCTCGTGTTGGCAGCCCCGGCGGCTGCCTTGGATCAAGGTCTGGCCGGGCAGGTACTGACAGAACTCAATCTGGCCCGCAGCGCACCGCGCAGCTATGCCGGGTTTCTGCGCAGCTTCCGTAGGCAGTATCACGGTTCATACTATCTGCTGCCGGGCAGCGATGTCCGTATCCTGACCAACGAGGGGACTAAGGCCGTCGATGAGGCGATCCGTTTCCTGTCCCGCCAGAGGCCCCGGCTGCCGCTCAGGTGGTCGGGAAGGCTTGCCGCGGCAGCGGACGAACTGGCGCAGGAGCAGGGCCGCTCCGGGGATACCGGCCATACCGGCCGGCAGAGTCACGGTATGCAGGAACGGATCGAGCGGCACGGGCGGTGGGAGCGGCAGATCGCGGAGGATATCGGCTATGGCCCCAGCGATGCCCGCAACATGGTCATGCAACTGATCATCGACGACGGGGTGCCGAACCGGGGGCATCGTACGAATATCTTCAGCGCGGCCTTTGATACGGCCGGGGTTGCCTGCGGTCCCCATCCGCGCTTCGGGAGCATGTGTGTAATCGATTTTGCGGGAGGTTTCAGGGAGTAGACACCTGTGGGCAGGCATAGAATAATTACACCGCATCGCCATGCCAGTCGTGAGGGTACGCGTATCAGCTGTGACGCGCTCTCAATCGCTTGATGTACCTGGCTGGCGTGCGGTTTGTGCTGCACTTGGATATGGTTCGGCTTGAAACTACGACTGTCCTACGGTGCTGTCATGGCCGTTGCGTTTAATGTTACCGCAGACTGTGCCAGTGCCCGGCCGGTCATCTGTGCTCCGGTATTCAGAGAAATCAGCGTTTGGCTCAATATTATTCCCTTGAAGTCTGCCGCTGTTCCAAGGGTCGCCTGGCCGGCCACCTGCCAGAAAATATTCTTGGCCTGGGCACCGCCGCTCAGGGTGATAACGGCACTGTTGTTTACGGTCAGGTCCTGTGCTATCTGGAAGATCCAGACGTCATTTGCGCCCCCCGCCAGAGTAACGCCGGCGCTTGTAATTAATACTCCGGTACCCCATTTGTAGAGGCCGGGAACGATGGTCAGTCCGCTGATATCACCGGCGCCCAGTTCGGTAAAATCGGGTAATGTTCTCCCGGCCGCGTCGGTGAACGCGGTCTGCATGTCGCTAATCGCCGTGGTCATCATATCTGGAGTGGGCGTTGCATAGTTGGCGGCGTATATTTTCCCGCTTACGAAAGACGATAATGAGAATGTATTCGTCGAATCGGCGATCAGCCCAAATCCGGTTATGAAGCTGGCAGCGGCCGGGCTCACCCCGATGTCACCAACTACTGCGGTGGTTCCGGTGGTTGATACGCCCGTTTTTGCCAGAATCACAAAATTACCGGCTGTACCGAGGTTTACCGGCAAGCGTGCTGAGGCGCTGCCTGGCCTTACTTTAATGGCATTCACGTTGACCCTGCCCTGCTGGACTATGACCGCGCCAAGAATCGTTGACGTATTTCCCGGAACCTGTGTGAACGAACTGTCGTAGCCACCCTTGTAGGAAACAACGCTCAGCAACGGGTTGTTTGCCATCAGGGGACCAGCAATGGTTGCGCCACTCACTTGTATTACGTCGCCATCAACTGCGGCATTATAGGCCTGCTGTACCGTTGCATAGGAACCGGTATTACCGACTATCTGCGCCATTGGTGCAGATACGGCGCTGCTTGCCAGCACACTGCCCGTTGCCGAGGAAGTTTGTAACAGCGGCTTCGCTACGCTGGCATCACTGCAAATAGCTTCGGTATGATCAGGATATTGCACTATCGTGCAATTGGTGGCAGCAAATACCGAAGATTGTTCAAACAACAACAGCAGGCATATCAGCATAATTCTTTTCACGTGTTACTCCTTTTGATCCAGGCTGGTAATCTACAAGAAAAAGTAAATCGCATAGGTTGTGTGTGGCTTCATCGTCGAGAGTTCAAGGCTGCACGTTGGAGCGTCAGACATATTGATACGATTCATGCCAGTAAACATGTCGATAGCTCATATGGTACTGTCGCAGATTGGGAGCCGAATTCAGCGTAATATCGCGAAACCGGGTATATGAGCGAGCTGTGTGACGGCAGTACTTCGCAACTAGCATGCCAGGGGAGACTGGCAGGCAATGCCGGGGCTAAGGGTCTGGTTTTAGGTGGTATACTCTACAGGGTAAGAGTACAGGGTAAGAGTCTGAAAACGTGAAAGCCGTCACGGTCAGCCGTCAGATGTAACGGAATTGTTAAAAAATGGTGGGCGTTGGTATCCGGCTTCGGTCAACACGGGAGGTACAGGGATGGGGCACGTCTCAATCCGGTACGATCTAGAACAATGAAGGTGGTTGGGCGTGACCTCATACAGAACATGTCACTGTCAGGGTGGTGTACGGGCTGTTCTTAGACAGGCGGGTGGTGGGGTATTGTGAAGCAGTATCGGTATATTGGAATTCTTTCTTATACCTGAGGTCGTGGCCGCATTATCTCTGTTTCAGGGCTGTGATTTTGGAGTGCAGGACGGGGTGAGAGAGAAACGGAGTCGATACGCTCCGGACGCCACTACGAAAGATGTTCGCAGCTCCCTGTTCTCGCGGGTCAATTTTCGCAAGAACCAGGGAGCCATCAAGCTGCATAATTTGGAATGAAGCTAGCCTCCTCCCAACCAGTCAATCAGTTCGTAATAAAAATACGCCTATTTCTCCCCGACCTGGGCTGTACCGTACTTCAGCCACACCTCCCTGAGGCGGTCAAGATGCTGTCTGATGTAACCGGCGCCGAACCGATCGCGATTGTAGTATGAGTGATACAGGGCCGTGGTTGGCTGAGGATTTACGGCGAGCGACTGGGTGAGCACGTCATTGGTCTTCTGACCTCCGATAGCCAGTGTCGTCTCCTGGGCATAGGCCCATTCGTCGGTGCCGCGCACCTGGATCGGCCCGACCTGCAGATCCTTTCTGGGGGTCAGCGGAAACGCAAACTGGATACCGGCCGCCTGCCAATGCTTGTCTTCGGCGGTCGTCGAGTTTTTGTAAAAAATAGAGATAGCCGTATCAGAGAAAAAACGTTTCAGTTCGAGGCTGAAACCGCGATCCTGCCCCCAGAATTGCCCTCCGGTCGCCTCCAACGACAGGTCCAGAGGGGCATAGAAATATCGGTATGAGCCCAGGTACACGTCCATGGTGCGACGGGCGTCCGGATCTCGGGCCCAGGCCTGCACTCCCCGCAGGCGATGGGTGCCTTCGACCGAGCTCCAGGTGAGCTCATTCAACGTGCCGTAAGTGTCATGGAGCACGAGGCCTGCGCCAAGGTTTGCCATGACACCCGGGAACAGATTGATCCCTTGGAAGAGCATGGCCCGGTCCATACGGGCATCGTGTCTGCTCCCACGATAGATATTGCCGTCATCCAGGTTTTTACTCCACGCCAGGGGGATGTCCCAACGCGCCTGGAACACGCCCCCTTTCCATAGGTTGGAAAGGATCTCGGGCCTGAAGGACAGAAGGTAGTCAAAGACCCCAACGTCAGTTCCGACAAACGTTTGCAAACCGGGAGCCAGGATCAGCGCGGTAGTGGGAAACGGGAAGCCGCTGACCCGAGGATAATAGGAGGTCTCCTCGGTGAAGCTCGTGTCATAACTGAAGGCAAGGGCATCCTTCAGTCCCCCGGATTTGTGCGGGGTCTGCTGCATATATTCGCGCAGCTCTTTCAGGGGCGCCGAAACAACGGCCATCCGGATACCTTTTCGCCTGATCACAATTCGTACGGTCTCGAAATGCTTCGGGGCGAGCTCAGAGACGATACCGGCGACAATTCCAAGGGCATCCAGTTCATTGTGGTTGTAGATCGTATTTTCGTACTCCACAACCAGTTCCTGGTTGACATGCTGCCCTACCCGAATATTGATAAAACCGGCCGCCACGAGCCGGTCTTGCAGAATGGCGAGGTTTGCGGCGGTTGCAGGAGAAATTGTGTTCGTTGCAGTGTCCTTTGCCGGTGCAGAGTTAACGGGGGGTGTGGGCAGCGGCGGAGCCGGGAGTGAAGCGGGTGGAAGCGGGGACGCTGCGCTCGAAACGGTGACATTATCTTTCTGCTCGCTAGCTGTCCCGGTTGTTAGCGGGGCGCTGCCTTCCAGAGCGCGCCCGGTTTTCTTTCGAAAATCCAGCGGGAACGTCAAGCCAACCGCCACATCGATATTACCGGGTTTGTGGTTAAGAGCGGATTTAAACAAGGCGGTCAACTGAATGGGGGTTTTCCAGATCTCCGGTGTCAGGATGCGGATACCTGCGTTGGTATCCCTGGTATCATATTCACCCAGCAGTGTTACCCAATCGTGGGCTTGGAACTCGACCCCGCCGAAGCCTCCCTGCATGCGCCCGGATTTGAAGCCGTAACCGGCAGAAAGCCTGAATCGCCACAGGTCTTCGGAGATAACCGCGTATCGGGACTGGAGCAGATTGGACCCGCCTCCGACATCCTGGATGCCGGCCGCCAGGACCGGCCAGTAGGCGCGGTTCTTTGTCAGGGGTGCCGTTGTCAGCTTGATTGATGCCGACAGATCGCGTGCCCTGCCGGGCGCTTCCGTCAATCTGCCACCCAGCTCGAAAAAGCTGAACAGGCCGATTGACAGCAGATAGTTTTCTTGACGTTTTTGCGGGTCATTGCGCCAGAGGTTCTCACGCTGATCGCTGAATATCAGGTGCATGCTGCCTTCATCGCTTACATGGGCACTGGGAGTATTGAGAATACCGGTGAAACCCTGATACGAGAGCATTGATTCTTTGGGTGATTCGGCTGCGCTACACGCGATGGAGCACAGCACTATCAATCCAAGCAGCGACACACCTGAAAAAAGTTTCATGGACACCTCAAGCAAGATTTATGCACACGTATTTTTAGCGCTATATGTATTACACTCAATCACGCTATATGACAAGATTGAAAGCCATTAACGCATAAAAGGCACCGGGAGAGGCACTGCGTGCGAAGAGGACCTGACCAGTTTCGATCTCAGGAGGTGGAAGAACAAGGAAGGGCGTATGAATACTGCGGACGCAAAAAGGGGAAGCGAAAGCTCCCCCTTTTTGCCGGAATAGTAATCTCTCTAGAAGCCGGTGCCGCCGGTGCTGCCGGTACTGCCGGTGCTGCCGTTTGTAAAGTGGGGGTCAACTGTATACGTGCAGAGATCATTTACAGTGATTTGAGCGAATCCATCGGTGTTACAGGTCGCATGGTTGCTGGCAGGTCCTAAATCAACATACCCGTTTCCCGTGCCCTTGTTGACATATACTTCACAACTTGTTGCCGTCGTGCCGTTGAGCGGGATCTTTATCGTTACCGGAGCACTGAAGGTTGCGCCATTCACACCACCAATTTTAACATCGACTGCGCCGGCAGTCGCGTCGATCCTATAGCCGGCGGTTAGCGGGGCCGGCATTGCAGACAGTGTGTTAAACGTTGTAACATCGATGGTTGTTGCTGCGGTATACGTTGTGCCCGCCGGGGGGGTTATCGTAACGCCCGCCGGAATGCTTATTGCGTTTACAGTACTGCCTTGGGGCGTAGCGGTGACCGTCTGCCCCGCTGCGACGGTTAACGAACCGGAGGACGCAGTCACGCTACCGGCAGGGATGGCGGTTGTTTTGGTTGTTGTCGTCGCTGCCGGCGTCGAACTGCCACCACCACAACCGCCGAGCATCAGCAGAGAACCCAGCACCATTGTTGTACTGAAGGATGTTACACTTTTTGCAAACCTCGTCACATTTTTGCTCATTTTACTCTCCTTTCACTTAAGTGTATTCAGGCTTTACAAAAAAATTCGCCAAGATCCATGACAATTGTATTGCCAGCAGTATAACGGTTAAAAAGTTTTTTTCAATATACTTTTTAAATATAAATAGTATTTGCGGCAATCAACAGGTTATGCCCCCATCAACCGCGGCTTGTTAAAGATCGTTCTCAACCGGTGACCCTCAGTTTCCATATGATCACGCCCACCCTCTTCACGATCCACCTGGGTAACGATTCCGAGCAACATGGGTTCTTATTGTTTCGTACGCCGGAGCGTCTTCATGGGAGAATCGCTGCTGGTAACCACATCCACCACGAGTACGACCCGCGTCCCAGGAGGCGGGGGCGTGCGTCCTTTCAGCCACTGATTTGAAAGGCCATTGACGTTGGCTGGTAAATTCGCTAACCTATCCACACGAGACGTCCCATCGATGTCACTTAGAAGCGCCTACTCCTGGCTGCGGTTGACTGCTTTTTATGGTCTATTTGTGTGTGTTGCCGGACAATGGATCGTACTACGACTGGACGCATTTATCAAGAAGACTCAAACCACTCCAGAGCAGGTATCGAACATTGCTCGGAAGTGTTATGGACGCTCACCGTATTACTGAAGTGTTTCTGCGGCGACCGGGTTAAAAACCGGGGGGCTGTTTTTATCCTTCAATTCTTCCGGAACGTGTTGGCAGTCGTGTTTTGATGCCGCGCCCTGCTTCTTCCCTCAGTACCCAATGTCCAACTAGTACCAAGATCGAGCAAGAGTCAACCGTTCAGGTTTATGGCGGTTATCTCAGGAGGATAATCCTATGGTCTACCGACCGCACCCCGACCGGAAGCCGAAACAACCGCCCAGCGGCGGTTTCCTGCGCTCATGGCAGATCCCGACCGACCCCGAGTCGCGCTGGCCCGCGTTCGGCGCGGCCGTAGTGATCATGGCCGGCCAGGCCTGGGTGGCCGGGAGCCTCGCGCTCAAGCCGGTCTGGCTGTTCCCGGCCATCTCGGCGATTCTGCTGGCCGCTTCTGTGGCGGTCTACCTGCCCAAGCGGACGGAACCCAGCCCGCTCATGCGGGCGCTTGCGGTGAGCCTTGTCGGCATGCTCGTCATCGCGAACGCCGTCAGTCTGGTTGAGCTCGTGCGGAGTATCTTTGTGGGAGGATCGGGGCTCGACCCGGTCGGCCTGCTGCTCGTGGGCATTGTTTTGTGGATTGTCAATATCGCCATCTTTGCCCTCGTGTACTGGGAACTGGACGGCGATGGGCCCGATATGCGCGCCGATGGCTACCGGGATTTCCCGGACCTCGTTTTTCCGCAGCAGCAATCCGACCAGCAAGGGTTGGCGCCCGCCAACTGGAAACCAGCCTTTCCCGACTATCTGTACGTGTCGCTCACGGCGGCTACCGCGTTCTCGCCGACCGACACCATGCCCTATTCGAAGCGGGTCAAATTCGTTATGGGTATCGAAAGCACCATGTCCCTGGCGGTCGTTGCGATGATCGTGGCCCGAGCCATCAATATCGCCCATGGCTAGCTCGTGCGTTTCTGTGGTCATTCCGGGGCCAGGCGCAACATTCCGGTATGCACTGCCGGCTACCTCCCCTTTGCCCAGCGGCGCCACAACCATACCCCTGCGCTGAAAACCAATCCCGCACAGATAATTGCTCCGATGTGGTGCCTCACATCGCTGAACAGCGTTTCCAGAACGTGGCTGAAAAAGTAGCCGGAACAACCGACGACCGTGGCCCAGAGCAGGGTGCTGCAGAGGTTCAGCATCACGAAGCGGCGGGTGTCGAAGCCGCTGGCGCCGATGACGATGGGGGTAATGGTTCGCATGCCGTAGACGAAGCGAAAACCGAGCACGGCAATGATATGATATCTGACCAGGAAACGGCGTACCCGCTTAACCCGTGATTCCCAGGCGGGCCGCTTTATCAGCAGGTTCTTGCCGCTTCTCTTGCCGACCTGGAAGAAGAATTGGTCGGCGCAAAAGGCGCAGCCGAAGATGATGCCGATCACCCATGCCAACTGCAGATAGCCGCGATTGGCCAGGCCGCCGGCGATCATGCCGACCGTCCCCCCTTCCACGAGGGTACCGATCGCAAGGGCCGGATAACCGTATGCGCTGATGAATCCTTCCAGGTTCATGTCATAACCTTATCACAGAAATGCAACAGGCGCTTGCAGCGTGCAGTCTGCTCGCTAGATCGCCTATTTCCTGTTTCCCCGTTTTAGTCAGCCCTTACATAACAAGCTCTTACGGCACTGATACTCATGGCGTTAGCTCAGGGCCGGCTGCCGCCCATCGCCTTCTGGGTTGAATTTCTGCTATCAGATGGAACAGCAACCCAAATCACTGCGGCAGGAATACCGGCAACAGCCAGGTTGTTATATGCGAGGGCCTTATATTCCCGCTTCTCAGTAGATTGTTGCGGATTGCGGGGCGCGGGGTGTGCAGTGGGAGTTTGGCAGAAACAGTGAAGGCTGCGCGTGGAGGCGCAGCCTTCGGATTGTCTCCCTTCCGGAAGGCAGACGTGAGGATTGAAGTTCAGTAGATGGCTTACAGCCCCTTCAAATCCTTGCCAGCTGAAAATTTACCGCTTTTGGATGCGGCGATCTGGATTTCTGCGCCGGTCTGGGGATTGCGCCCTTTGCGAGCAGCCCGTGCTGAAACACTGAAGGTGCCGAAACCGGGAAGGGTGATCTTGTCACCGGCCTTGAGCACTTCTGCGACGGTACCCACAAATGCGTCGACTGCCTCGGCAGCGGCTACTTTGGTCAGACCTGTCTTTTCAGCTACCGATGCCACAAATTCTGCTTTTGTCATGTTAATCTCCTTGATGTGTATTGCAGGGGATATCCCGCATGTAATTGGTTCCGCTTTGCGAGTGTCATGACCTGAAGAGTCCTCACAGCCCGGTGAAAGCGAACCATTTCTTTCGACATCTGGGTCCCACAGATGAAAACGTCCGATGTTTACCGTGGTTTCTTCGGCGCAGACGGTTCATCACAAACATGCCATCGACACATATTGAAAATAGAGGCGGATTTCTAGCACAAAATTCGGGTTTGGTCAACAAGCATACTCTGTTTGAGAGGTATTCTGTGAAGGAACCACTGAAAGAGACTGGCACAGTAATATACCCGCCTGGCTCAAAAGGGTGGTATAATTGCAGTCAGCCGCGTCATGGCGAGACCCGTTCAAAAGGAGCGTCGTATGAGCAAAGGTGAGGACAGTAAAAAAGCAGAGAAGAAAGCACCGGTCAAGACACCGAAGGAAAAAAAGGCTGATAAAAAGATCAAAAAAGCGGAAAAAAAGAAGTAAGTTTACCAGGTCTCGGGGGCGAGAAGCGTTACAGGTAGAATCCCTGCCGCTATGCTCTCGTCCTCACGAACCAAACAAGCTGTGACGATCGCAGCACTAATCGCAGGGGAGGGAGTAGCCGTTAAAAATTTAACGGCAAAACTCAGGGGAAAGTGGTTGTACATCAGCAAAGGCGGTCATGTGACCGCCTTTTTTTGTCTCTGCGTTCGGCAGCTCTGCGTTGGGCGTGCATAAAAAGAGCACGTTGCGTGGGTGCGGCTGAGCGCTCGAACGGATATCCCGGCGCTGAAATCAGGCCAGCAGCAGATCGTTGGCGCGCTTGATGAACTCCGCCGCAGGGCGGTCGTGGTAGATGCCCAAGCCCGGGGTTTCGCTGGAAACGCCCCGCAGGTAGATATAGATGGCGCCACCGAAGTGTGTGTCGTAGCTGTAGCCGGGAAGCCGCTGTCGCAGGTGCCGGTCCAGGGCCAGGGCGTAGAGATGATACTGCAGGATATAGGCATGTTCGGCCATGGAGCGGGTCAGGTCCGCCGCCGCATACTGCTGGTAACTGTTGCCCAGGTGGTTGGATTTCCAGTCGATGATGTAATAGCGGCCCCGGTGCACGAACACCATATCCATGAAACCGTGCAGCATGCCGTGGCTCTGGCGGAAATCGAGCGCGGTCAGAAGTTCATTGAAACGCCCGTGGCGCGCCGGTTGAAGCAACCCGTCGAAGAGTGTCCGCAGACGGTCCGGGGAGAGCTGCGCAATCGGCAGGTAAAACTCCATCTCGGTCTGCCAGGAACCGGCGGGCAGCTGCGACAGGCTGAAGTCCGGCGCATCCGCCAGCAGTGCCGCGTGTGTCACGGCTGTCACCATGGCGCTTACGGCCGGCAGCCACTGCTCGTGGTAACCATTGGCCAGCAGGCAGGAACGGCTGCTGCGGCTGATATGGTTGCCGCTCAGAGCGGCAAAATCCAGCTGTTCGAAGATCGCATGCAGGCAGGTGCCGGCCGCGGCCCCGCGGGGGAAATCGAAGATGGTCCGGCCGTCGGGGCGATAGGCCGCTTCATCCGGCAGTGATCCCGGCTGGGCGGCCAGGGCGTCGTAATCCCGGGGCTGCTGGCTGCGCTCGCTGCCGGCAACCATGCCGCTGAAGCTGGTGACGCGCCAATCGCCGGCAATGGCCTGTTTCAGGCTGCGGCAGACCAACGGCAGCGAGTCCGCCTCCAGCGGGTGATACGTCGGTGCAGGGGTGTCAACCGGCATGAACCCGGCCGCCAGCCCTCCTGCCCGGGAACCGAGAGTTGCAATGTCGGCCAGGATATTCTGGTCCGGGTATGTCTTGAAGGTCTTGCCGTCTTTAACCGTTGCAGCGTGCAGCATTTTGAAGAGCGGCGATGAGTGTGCATCGCCGATGCAGCCCCAGGCGATGTAACAGAGAAACTCGGCCCGGGTAATGGCGACATACAGCAGCCTGGCCGCTTCGGCGGCGCGCTCCTGCCTGGTTGCCGATGCGTGTTCCTCCAGCTGGTCCGAGCCCAGGTCGAGCGTCAAGGCCCCGTCATCGTCATGGAAGAGGACCTGGCCGCTCCGGTTGGCAGGCGCATCCCAGCTGAAGGGCAGGAATACGATCGGGTATTCGAGACCCTTGCTGGCGTGAATGGTGGCCAGTTGCACCGCATTCTCGTCCGTCTCCAGCCGCAACAGTGCTGCGTCGTCCGGTTCAGCGGCGGTGATGTGCCGTTCCAGCCAGATGATCAGCGCCTCCAGGCCGCCGGCATGTTCCTGTTCGGCCTGGTGCAGCAGTTCGACGCACTGCAGGATATTGGTCAGAATCCGTTCACCACCCACCCGTGTCAGGCTTCTCTGGCGCAGGCCGCAGTCGCCCAGCAAGAGCTCTGCCATGGCTATGACGCCGCCTGACAGGGCGGCCTCGTGCAGCCTGCGAAAACGCAGCAACCACGTTTCCCATTGGCTGCTGCCATCACCCGCCGCCAGATACCCGGCCACCTCATTGGCCGTCAGCCCCAGGCTGCCGCTCAGGAGCGCCTCGCGCAGCAGCCGTTCCCGGGACGGTTCATGCACGGCCCGCAGGATGCGCAGCAGGTCCAGGGCCTCGTTGGACTCGAAGATGGTGGCACTGCCATGCTGTACCGAGGGAATGCCGAGTGCGTTCAAGGCGGTCTGGACCAGGTCGGCCTGGTAATGGGCCTTGACCAGCACGGCCATATCCCCCGGTGCCAGCCTGCGCCGCCCCTGTTTGTCGATGATCTCATAGGTCCCGTCCAGCAGGCGGGCGATCTCTTCGGCCACGGTCCGCACAATGGCCCGGCAGGCCTCATTCTTCTTTACGGCCCGGGTCTGATCCTGACGGGGATAGACCCAGAACTGCAAGGGCTTGTCCAGCGCGCGGCCATGCCGCAGGAGCTGGTGTCCCGTCTCCCTGCCTGAGTCTACCGGGCTGAAGCCGATCTCCGGGCAGAGAAACGGGTCTGCCGCAGCCTCGAAAAGGGCATTGACCGCGGTTACCAGCGGCGCGACCGAGCGGCGGTTGGTGACCAGCGTGGATTGATTGCGGACCGCGACCGACTGTCTTGCCGCCAGATAGGCGTAGATATCGGCTCCCCGGAAGCTGTAGATGGCCTGTTTGGGGTCGCCGATCAGGTACAGGGGGTAGTCTCCCTGATTGCCGATGCTGTGAAAGATCTGCCACTGCAGCGGGTCGGTGTCCTGGAATTCATCGATCAAGGCGGCGTGATAGCGCCAGCGCAGGTTCTGGGCCAGTTGCTCGCCTCCAGCTGAAGTCAGCGCCCGCTGCAGATCGAGCAGCAGGTCATCGTAGCAGCGCAGGTTCATGCCTTGTTTGCGGTCGCTCAGTTCCTGGCGTACCCAGAGCTGCAGGGCGGTCTGGTGATGGATCAACCTGTGTTGGAAGGCGAGTTCGACCTGCTGCAGGGCGTCATGCAGCTGTTGGCACAGGTCGAAAAATGGATGGACCGGAAGGGTGGATCCTTTTTTCTGGCCGGCCTGCAGCGCAGCGCTCGTGAACAACCTCAGGCCGGGGCAGGGGGCCGCAGCATCGCCCGCGGCCAGCCACTTGTCCAGACCATGGGCGGCGGCATCGATCTGGGCCGGTTTGTAGCTGGTCTGCTTCAGGTCGGCCTGGGCCAGTTGCCCCACAATGACAGACCGCTCCGTGCCCCAGGCGTGGGCAAGCCCCGGCACGAGCCGTTCGCAGCGCGAGAGCAGCGCCGTCAGATCGGGATTATCCGTGAGCGGGACGACCCGCAGGGCCGGGTTCTGATAGTGACCCTTGAACGGCTCTGCCAGTTTGGCGGGGGTGTAGCTCGCGGCAGCCAGGCGTTTCAGGAAGCCCTCCGTCTCGGTCATGATCCGCAGGCGCCAGAAGTCATCGCAGACATCGCGCAGCATGGCCGCTTGATCGCTGATCATGGCCGTATCGAAGAGCGACCCGCTTTCAAAGGCGTTTTCCTGAAGGGCCCGCTGGCAGAATCCATGGATGGTGAAGATGGCGGCATCGTCGAAGGAATACAGCGCCCGGGTGAGCAGCTTTATGGCCGCATCCCGGTCCGTCCGGCGTGAGTTGAGCAGGATCTCCTCCAGCCCATCCCGGGGGGCGCGGCCGCTGCCGTACAGCTCCAGGGTATCGCTGATGCGGCTGCGGATGCGGTCGCGCAGCTCGGCGGTGGCCGACTTGGTATAGGTCACCACCAGGATCTCTTCCGGCCGCAGGCGCTCTTCCAGCAGCAGCAGGATATACAGGGCGGTGATGGTCCAGGTCTTGCCGGTGCCGGCGCTGGCTTCGATCAGATGCCGGCCGCGGGTTTCGATGCTGGTCAGATCGAGGTGTTTCATTTCAGTGTCTCCTCGATCGCTATGGCCCGCAACGGGCCGTACACCCGCTCAGCCAGGCGGATGAATTCCTCGTCCAGAACCTCCTGGCCGTTGTAGCAGAGCGCATAGGCGGGATGGGCCGATTCGGGCGGGGCCGGGGAATGGTCGCTCCCGTTCCAGCGCGCCTCGGCCGCATCCAGCCCCTGGCTGAGATACAACCAGGATATCTGGGGAAAAAAGTGCAGCGGCCGGCACAACCCTTCGCGGTACAGGGCGATCAGATCGGCCAGCAGTTCGGCGGCATTGTGCACGGGCGGCAGGCTCAGGGTGGCATCCTTGCAGACCAGCAGACTTTCACGGGGGTAGCCGTCCGGCCGCAGGGTATTGAGGATCAGGTGCTCGACCCACAGGGCCAGGCGATCCTTGCCTTTTATGCTGGCACAGCGCCAGCGCACGTGCCGCCCCTGGCGCAGCCCCGCCAGGACACCGGTCAGGAGCGTGCCGTGTATCTCCAAAGACAGCGGCAGCGCATCGAGCTCAGCACCCAGGTGGGGGGCCACCAGTCCGGCAAAGGCAGAACCTGTCTGCTGGAGGGCGTTGAAGGCGATCTGACCGGCCTGCAGCGGCGGCAGCACCGCCCGGGCCCGGGCAGCGGCATACAGGCGGCCCGGTTCTTCATGGCGCAGGGCCTGTGCCACCAGATCCTGGGTGAGTCCATAGCCGGCAAGGTTATCCAGGGCAAAGGGCTCACGCTCATCGAGTTCATCGGCCAGGTTGTATGGCTGGACGTTCAGGCGCAGCGCCAGAAACGCTCTGGCCGGGTTGTCCAGGAATCTGGTCAGCTGCCGGATATCGAGCTGTTGCCACAACAGGGGATCATCGGCCAGGGGGGCGCCGATGAAGTCCCGCCGGGAACGGCCGTCTGTGCGCAGGGATGCCAGGGCATCCCGGATCTCACCGGCATAGCTGAACAGCTGTGAGCCGTCGTCGCCGCTGAAATACGCGCTGTTGAATGCTTGCAGGCGCTGCCTGGTGACGACATCGGGCGGCGTGTCCGTTCCCTGCAGCAGGAAGCCGCGCCGTACGTAATCCAGCAGCTCGGACACCACCACCGAGGGGGGCATGAGCGCGTTGTCCCGGTCATTCTGGCCGGTGTAGCTGATATACAGGCGCTCGGAGGCCGACATGAGCGCCTCCAGAAACAGGTAGCGATCCTCGTCGCGCACCGAGCGGTCGCCGCGCCGCCGGCTGCCGTTCATCAGGCTGAATCCGGGCTGGCGCGGGTTGCGCGGGAAGAGGCCGTCGTTCATCCCCACCAGGCAGACCACCCGTTGGGGGATGCTGCGCATGGGCAGCATGGCGCAGAAGGTCAGCCTGCCGTTCAGGAAGCCGGAGGCGCCCGCGCCTTGTTCCAGCAGCCTGGTGAGATGGTCGCTCACGGCCGCTATCCCGATGCGCTGATCAAAGCCGGAGGCAGCCCGGGTTTCCCGCAAGGTCTGGAAGGCGCTGTAGAGCGAGCTGCAGCCGGTATCGTTCTCATCCAGCGGGCGGAGCAACCCGTCGGCGGCCGCGGTCAGGGTAGCGGCCCATTCGTCGAGGGTCTGCTCGGTCGAGAGCCTGGCCCGCAGGCGGGCGGTGTTATCGACGAACAGGGCCAGTTTACCCAGGGCAACGGCCTGGCGCCCCTCGATGTTGTCGCAGGGCAGGCGGCCGGCAAAGAGCGCGTCGCCGTCCGGGGCCAGGGCATAGCCCAGGAACAGGCGCTGCAGCCCGGCCTGCCAGCTGAAATCCTCATAGGGCGGAAAGCCGAGCGCGGCGCGATGCGCGCCATCGATGCCCCAGCGGACCCCGCTGTCGGAGAGCCACTCGCGGATCTGGCCCAGCTCGGCAGTGGACAGGTCGAAGCAAGCCATGACCTGCGGGCATTCCAGGATCTCCAGCAGGCTGTTGACCCCGAAGCGGCTGTCCGAGAGACCCAGGATCCGCCGGAAGGTCTCGATCAGCGGATTTTCCGCCCGGGCGCTCTGGTCCGCGATCGTGAAGGGGATGGCCGGGCGACCGCCGCAGCGGCTGCCGAATACCGCCGTTATGTAGGGGGCATAGCTCTCGATGTCCGGCGTCATCACGCAGATCGCGCGCGGCTCCAAACCCGGCAGTTCGTCAAACATACGCAGCAGATGGTCGTACAGCACCTCCATCTCGCGCAAGGGGCCATGGCAGGAGTGAACCTGCAGCGAACGGTCGTGTCCGGCCACCATTGCCCGCGATTCCTTCCCGCCACGGTCGCGCAACTCCAGGATGTCGTTCTGGATGATGCCCAGCAGGGTGTCGTTGCCGGCCCTCCGGCCGTTGTCCAGGTCGTGCCAGCCGGCGTCGAAATCGAGCAGCAGGTTGAAAAACTCCTGTCCCTGGGTGCCCAGGGACGAGAGCAGCGGGTTGCCGGTTTCGTAAAATTCGAGCGCCTCGGGCGGCAGGGCCGGGTTCAGGGCCAGGCCGGCCCGGCGCTTTTCGGAGAGCAGGTCGCCCCAGAAACCGCCGCAGGGATTGCAGAGATAGATGTCGATAGCGATAAAGCGGGAGAGCAGTGAAAAAACCTCCAGGTGGAAGGGGGGCAGGAACGAGATGCCGAACAGGCTGATGCGGGCAGGCAGCGCCGCCGGCGGCAGCCGGCCTGAATCGAGCGTCCGGCGGAATGTGTGCAAGAGCGCCGCCCGGTGCAGGCCGGGGTAGCCGCTTGTCAGGGCGCGCCACAGCACGGCCTGCCATTCTTCCTGGTCCTTACCCTGATCCCATGCCAGGATCATCTCCGGCCGGAAGATGGTGTACTGGTCGAAGGTATCGGCCAGGGTGCGGGTCAGCTGCAGCAGGCGGCGGTCATCGCTGCCATCCCGCAGATAGGCGGCCAGGGTGCCGAAGGCCGGGAGATGCAGGTGGGTAGGGAGCAGGGCAGCGATGCGCCAGGTCATGGTGTCCAGAGCAAAGGGGGAGTGCTCCGGAAGGCCGGGGATAACGGCCCGGAAACAGGCGTCGATGGTGTCGTTGGGAAAGCGGAAATCTATGCCGGCACAGATCCCCTGGGCAGCCGCCAGTTCCATGGAGAGCCAGCGTCCCATGCCGGTGCTCAGGGTCACAACCGTTTCGCGGGCCAGCGGCGCGGCCGGTTTGTCCGCCAGGCTCTGGGCCAGCGCGGCGGCGAGGCTGGTCAGGGAGCTGCTGGTATGTACGTTCAGGTTGTTCATGGCGCTAAACTATACCCGAAATGGCTGGACACACAAGCAGGAAGTAGGCTGGCTGGCGGATCGGCTGGCGGATTTTAACTCAGTAGTGTCCGGTTTGGTAATTGCAAAGATGCTAAAACCCTGCCTTGTCCCCTCACCCGGCCTTCGGCCACCCTCTCCCGGTGGGAGAGGGGATACATTTTCCCTTCTCCCACCGGGAGAAGGTGCCCCGTAGGGGCGGATGAGGGGCGCTTTTGACTTATGCACACACCAAACCGGAAGACGCTGATTTTAACTAAAATCATTCATCTATTTTCATGGAATCCCCGCCGCAAATCTGGTACTACTCTACAGCCATTGTATCCGAACGGAACTATGCTGTACCCCAAGATCCTCACCATCCAGAAAATCGGCAACTGTGGGCATGCACAAACTATTTGACCTTATCTTGTCCGTAACGTACAATTTGTACAAATGGAGGTTATCATCATGACCAATATATCAACAGCAGAAGCCCGCAACGATTTTGCTGATGTCATCAACCGGGCATCATTTGGCAAGGAGCGATTTGTTCTGACCCGGCGTGGTAAAAAACTGGTAGCAATTGTACCGGTTGAAGACCTGGATCTTCTCGAAGAGCTGGAAGACCAAATGGACGTTGCAGCGGCAAAGGCGGCCCTGGCAGAATCCGACGAGCGGGTTTCCTATCTGGATTTGCGGCGTGAGCTGGGGCTTTAAATGGCCTTTCGGATCGAGTTGACCAAGGCGGCGGAACGGGATTAACGGCTGTCCCCAAACCAATGTTGAAACGCCTGGATGCCTGCATCCTCGGACTGGCTGACGATCCCCTGCCGCCGGGAGTTAAAAAGCTCAAGAACAGCGACGGCCTGTACCGTGTGAGAGTAAGCGATTACCGCATCATCTATCGAATAGAGCAGGAGATTTTGACTGTTCTGGTCGTTAAGATAGGCCACCGGCGGGAAGTTTATCGATAGTTGCATCAGCAAAAAGAAGCCGATAAAGATCAAACGCTGGCTGAGCGAGCTTAGATCATCTCACCGCCAAGGTTTATTAAAGGTGACGTTAACGCCATGAAAAAAATACGGAATCTTACAATCGGGATCAAGAGCGATAAGGAGTTTTTTGACGAGCTGAAAGAGCTGACCGGCCGGATTGACGACGGCTGGTTGCCGGATAAGCCGGTCGAGCGCCTCTATTTCGACGACCTGGCCTCACTTCTCAAACACCTGACCCCCAAACGCTTTAAACTGTTGGCCGAACTGCGCCGCATGGGTCACGCCAGCATCAATGCACTGGCAAAACATCTGCACCGTCAATACCGCAATGTCTTTGACGATGTCAAAACCATGGAGCGGCTGGGGCTGGTGGAAAAGGATGCCAGCGGTCATTTCTACGTGCCATGGGATGAAATTGATGCGACGTTCAGGTTGGCTGCGTAATTCCGGATGGTTGGCCAAATTGATACTCAGACTTTCAATTCGGCTCGATGTTGAACCGTTTATTTGACTCATTTCAGATACAACCAGAGGAGGTTGCGAAAACCATGATAAAGAGTATGACCGGCTACGGCAAAGGTGAGGCCGCCTCGCCACGGGGGGTGTTTTCTGTGGAGATCCGCTCGGTTAATCATCGTTATGGTGAGCCCACCGTACGGATGCCGCGCCAGTTTCTTGCCCTTGAGAACGAACTGAAGCGCCAGATCTCAACCCTGCTCAAACGCGGCAAGATCGATGTGACGGTCCTGTGGGAGGAGGTCTCCGGGGTAGAGGCGGTTCCGCAGATTAATAACCAGCTGGCCAAGGGCTACTTTGATGCCTTCAGCCATCTGTCGCGGGAGTTGGGGCTGACGGTTGAGGTGCCCTTGAATCTGGTGCTGGCCCAAAAGGGGGTCATGCGGGATGTTTCTACGACCATCGAGGAGAGCGAGTTTCAACCGCAATTGACCCAGGCGGTGGCGGCTGCCATGGCTGCCATTGATGCGATGCGCACCAGGGAGGGCGAGACGCTGGCCGCCGATCTGCTGGCCCGGCGCGAGCAGATTGCCCAATGGGTCAATCAGATCAGCGAGCGGACACCGCTGATGGTGCTGGAGTACAAGCAGAAACTGATGCTCCGCCTGGAACAGCTGCTGGGTGACACCGAGCTGGATCCGGCCCGGCTGGCCCAGGAGGTGGCGCTGCTGGCCGACCGCTGCGATATTACCGAGGAATTGGTCCGGCTCTCCAGTCATTTTGCCCAGTTCGATGAAGCCTTGCGGCTGAAAGAACCGGTCGGACGCAAGCTGGATTTCCTGATGCAGGAGATGAACCGCGAGGTCAACACGATCGGTTCCAAGGCCAATGACGCGATCATCGCTGCCCTGGTGATCCAGATCAAGGCCGAGATGGAGAAGATGCGCGAGCAGGTCCAGAATGTGGAGTAATCTGACACCCGGCGAATAGTTTCGGGCGGGAGATGGATACGGATAATCTCTCCTTGACCTGCCGGACGGTCGGTGCTAAAGTCCCTCTACACATACACCACCACCTTTTAATCTAGCCCGAGAGGCTAGCAAGGGTTACAGCATGATTGAAACAGGACACATACCGAAGGGTCTTGCCGTTTAGCGCGGCGAGGCTCTTTTTTTATGCCGGAGAGGAGTGACACTATGGCGGGCGAACAGACGGTTATCATGGATAACAGCGGCATCAAGCGGGCATTGACCCGGATTTCCCATGAAATTCTGGAGCGCAATAAAGGTCTGAACGATGTGGTCCTGATCGGTATCCGTTCCGGAGGCGCCTTCCTGGCCGAAGAACTGAGCCACGTAGCCGAGGTCATCGAGGGGGTCAAGGCCCCTGTAGGCGCCGTGGATATCACCCTCTACCGGGACGACATCAGTGGTCACCTGCCGCACCACGCCGTCGGCAAGACCGATATTCCTTTCTCCCTGGAGGGCAAAAAGGTCGTGCTGGTGGATGACGTGCTGTATACCGGGCGCACGATCCGGGCCGCCATGGATGCCCTGATGGACCACGGCCGGCCACAGTGCATCCAGCTGGCGGTGCTGATCGATCGCGGACACCGCGAACTGCCTATCCGGGCCGATTTTGTCGGCCGCAACGTTCCCACCAGTTTGAAAGAGAACGTAGCTGTCATCTTTGATGCAAAGAATCAACCTATTGAGGTTGTCCTGGAAAAATAACGAGGGGAGGGCGGCATGGCTGAATTCAAGCATAAGGACATCATTGCGCTGCGTGATCTGAACAAGGAGGAGATCGAACTGCTCCTGTCCACGGCCGAGAGCATGCGCGAGATCAACAGTCGCGACATCAAGAAGGTTCCGACCTTGCGCGGCAAGACCATCATCAACCTGTTCTACGAGGCCTCGACCCGCACCCGCACCTCGTTCGAGATCGCCGGCAAGCGCCTTTCGGCCGATACGGTCAATATTACGCCATCCTCCAGTTCGGCCACCAAGGGTGAGACCCTGGCGGATACGGCCCTCAACCTGCTGGCCATGAAGCCGGACATCATTGTCATGCGCCATGCCGTCTCCGGTTCGCATTATTTCCTCTCCAGCAAGATGCCGGGTTGTTCGATCATCAATGCCGGTGATGGCACCCACGAGCACCCCTCCCAAGGGCTGCTGGATATGCTGACCATGAAGGACCGCTTCGGGCGTCTGGACGGTCTCAAGGTGGCCATTGTGGGTGACATAACTCACAGCCGCGTGGCCCGTTCCAATATCCAGGGACTGACCAAGATGGGCTCGCAGGTCTTCCTGGCCGGGCCGCCGACCATGATGCCGCCGGGTGCCGAGCGTCTGGGCAATGTCACTGTCTGTGCCTCCATGAAAGAGGCCATCCAGGATGCCGATGTGGTCATGATGCTGCGTATTCAGCAGGAACGTCAGGGCAAGACCCTGATGCCCAATGCCCGCGAATACTCACGCTATTTCGGTCTGAATCCGGAGAATCTCAAGCTGGCCAAGCCGGATGCCATGGTCATGCACCCCGGCCCGATCAACCGCGGGGTCGAGATGTCCTCCTACGTGGTGGACGGCGGACAGTCCCATATCCTCAAGCAGGTTGAAAACGGGGTGGCGGTCAGGATGGCGATGCTCTACCACGTCTGTGGAGGAGAATTAGAATAAAGTCAAAATCTACCACAGTGACACGAAGACACGGAGAAAATCATGAGGGCTATGAATTGTCTGTGTTGAGTTCAGTTACTTAAATTGATGTTGCTTCAGTATTCTTGATTCTACAAAAATAAAGTTTTTTCTCCGTGTCTCTGTGTCTCCGTGGTGAAATAAATTTTCTTTTACGAGGTGACCATATGAATCTGTTGATCAAGGGAGGCCGGGTGATCGACCCGAGCCAGAAGCTGGATGACACGCTGGACGTGCTGGTGGATAACGGTGTGATCAAGGAGATCGGCACGGGTTTGAAGGCGCCGGCCGGTGCCGAGACCATCGACGCGACCGGTAAATACGTGGTACCGGGTCTGATCGACATGCATGTACACCTGCGCGACCCTGGCCTGGAGTACAAGGAGGACATCGTCAGCGGGACGCGGGCTGCCGCGGCCGGCGGTTTTACCTCGGTAGTCTGTATGCCTAACACCAAGCCGGTCATCGACAACAAGGCCATAGCCGGCTATATCATCACCAAGGCCAGGAATGAGGGGGCTGCAAACGTGTTTCCGGTCGGTTCCATCACCTACGGTCTGGATGGCGAGCGTATGTCCGAGATGGGTGAACTCAAGGAAGCGGGATGCGTGGCGGTTTCCGATGACGGAAAACCGGTGAAAAATGCGGAATTGATGCGCCGAGCCCTGGAATACGCCCGTGGCATGGGCATTCTGGTCATTACCCACGCCGAGGAGCTTTCCCTGGTGGGAGCAGGTGTCATGAACGAGGGTTTTACCTCGACCGAGATTGGTCTCAAGGGCATCCCCCGTATCGCCGAGGATATTGCCACGGCCCGCGATGTGATGCTGGCCGAGTACACCTGTTCTCCCATCCATGTTGCCCATGTCTCTACCGCAGGGTCGGTGCGGGTCATCCGCGAGGCCAAGGCCCGTGGTGTCCGCGTGACCTGCGAGACGGCCCCGCACTACTTCACCCTGACCGATGACGCCGTCCGGGGATATGACACCAATGCCAAGATGAACCCGCCGCTGCGGGAGGCCGCCGATGTGGCCGCTATCAAGGCCGGACTGGCGGACGGCACCATCGATGCCATTGCCACCGACCATGCCCCCCACCATCGGGACGAGAAGGATGTGGAATTCGATGCTGCCATGAACGGCATCATCGGACTGGAAACCTCCCTGCCGCTCTCGCTCAGGCTGGTCAGCGATGGCGTGCTGACCATTGATCAATTGATTGAAAAGATGTCATGCAACCCGTCGAATATCCTGGGGCTGCAGCGCGGCACTCTTGTGGCAGGCAGCATAGCCGACATCACGGTGATCGACCCGCAGGCCGCGTGGACGGTCGATCCCGACAGGCTTGTCAGCAAGTCGAAGAACTCGCCCTTTCTGGGGTGGAACGTAACCGGCGCAGCATCTGCAACAATCCTGGCAGGAAACGTTGTCTATACACGAGCCTAATTCTCACTAACTGGAGTTTGAAATCATGAAAGCAATCCTTGCGCTCGCCGATGGGCGCATCTTTGAAGGCAGATCGTTTGGTGCTACTGGCGAAGCCAGCGGTGAAGTCGTTTTCAACACGGCCATGACCGGGTATCAGGAGGTCTTGACCGATCCGTCCTACAAGGGGCAGATGGTCACCATGACCTACCCCCAGATCGGCAATACCGGTATCAATCCGGAGGATATCGAGAGCCGCGGCCTGTTCCTGTCCGGATTCATCGTCAAGGAGTATCAGGACTGTTACTCCAACTGGCGGGCAACCATGAGTCTCGGATCCTACCTTCGGGAAAACGGGGTGGTCGGTATCCATGGCCTGGATACCCGTGCCCTGACGCGTCACCTGCGGGACAAGGGCGCCCAGAACGGCATCATCTCCACCACGGACTTCAATCATGACAGCCTGGTTGCCAAGGCACGCGCCATCCCCAGCATGGCCGGCCTCGATCTGGCCAGTGGCGTCAGCTGCGACAAGCCGTACCACTGGAGCGAGGGACTGTGGGACCTGGAGGGGGGCTATCCCCAAATTGACGTTGCGACGCTCAAATACAAGGTCGTGGCCTATGATTTCGGCATCAAGTACAATATTCTGCGTTGCCTGGTGGATGCCGGGTGCGACGTGACGGTGGTACCGGCCGGTTTTCCTGCCGAACAGGCACTGGCGATGAATCCTGACGGCATCTTTCTCAGCAATGGTCCCGGCGACCCGGAGCCGCTGGTGCAGGTGCAGGCTGAAATCAAGAAGTTTGTCGGCAAGGTTCCGATCTTCGGCATCTGTCTGGGACATCAGTTGCTTGGTCTGGCCCTGGGCGGCAAGACCATTAAGCTGCCTTTTGGCAATCATGGCTCCAATCTTCCGGTGATGGATATGTCAACTCGCAAAGTGGAAATCACTGCCCAGAACCACGGCTTTTCCGTAGACCTGGACTCCCTGGGGGATGCGGCCTGTCTGGGTCATGAGAATCTCAACGACCAGACGGTTGAAGGGATCCACCACTGCACATTGCCGATCTTCTCGGTCCAGCACCACCCCGAGGCATCACCCGGTCCGCATGATTCACATTACCTGTTCGGGCGCTTCGTTGAGATGATGGAGAAACACAAGGCGGTATAGGTCGTGAGGTACGAGGTTTTTTATCAATCAGGCGAACTATTGCAGCGCATCAGGGAGGCCTACCGGCGTTTGGCCGCCTGTGACCTCTGTCCCCACGATTGCGGTGTCGATCGTATCAAGGGAGAACTGGGGGTCTGCGGGGTGGGTCTCAAGCCCAGGATCGCCTCGGCCAATGTGCATACCGGCGAAGAACCGCCGATATCCGGGACCAAGGGGTCAGGGACCATCTTCCTTTCCGGCTGCTCTCTGAAATGCGCGTTTTGCCAGAACTTTCCCATCAGCCAATTCGGCAACGGTGAGGAGATTACACCCGGAGGGTTGGCCGAGCGGATGCTGCGCCTGCAACGGCAGCGGGTGCACAACATCAATTTCGTCACCCCGACCCACTTTCTGCCGCAGATCCTGGCCGCGCTCTGGCTGGCCATCCCGCAGGGATTCCGGTTGCCGATCGTCTGGAACTCCAGCGGTTATGAAAAGGTTGATGCCCTTCGGCTGCTTAATGGTGTTGTCGCTGTCTACCTGCCGGACATGAAATATTCCGATGATGCCGTGGCGGAGCGCCTATCTGCGGCTCCCGGCTACCGGGCCATCAACCGGCTGGCGGTAACAGAGATGCTGCGTCAGGTGGGGCATCTCCGGCTTGATGAAGAGGGGCTTGCAATTAACGGCCTGATTGTACGACATCTTGTCCTGCCGGATGGACTGGCTGGTACGAGGGATACCTTGGGCTGGATCGCCGGAAATCTCGGCACCGAAACGGCAATCTCGCTGATGCGGCAGTACTTTCCGGCGCACCGGGCTATGGAGACAGCTGGCATTGAACGGAAGATCACCGCTGAGGAGTACGACGAGGCAGCCGGGTATCTGGATGAGTTCGATCTGGAAAACGGCTGGGTACAGGATTAGATGAGAACAATTGTGCTGCTGGTCATATCCAATGTCTTCATGACCTTTGCCTGGTATGCCCACCTGAAAAATCTGAGCAACCGCAATTGGTTCATTGCCGTGCTAGTTTCTTGGGGGATCGCCTTTTTCGAGTACCTGGTCCAGGTGCCTGCCAACCGGATGGGGTATGCCGGCGGTTTTTCGCTGGCCCAGCTTAAGATTACCCAGGAGGTAATCACGCTCTGTGTGTTTGTCCCGTTTGCCGTGTTCTATATGGGAACCAGTCTGACCTGGAATTACCTCTGGGCCGGATGCTGTCTGGCAGGCGCCGTGTTTTTTATCTTCAGGTGACGTGAGATGATAAGGTGACGTGAGATGATAAGGTGACGTGAGATGATAAGGTGACGTGAGATGATAAGGTGACGTGAGATGATAAAACAAAATTCGTTGGCATCAGATATTTTAAGCCGAATACCCCTCTTGGAATCGCTCTTGGCATGTGATGATCGGATCTTATTCGCCTATATTTTTGGTGGACTGTCAACAGGGAATCAACGGCCTTTATCAGATTTAGATATCGCAGTATATCTGAATAGTTGTGCCGATAAAGCAGAGGCAAAACTTGATATAATAGGCGAGTTGTCTGATACATTAATGACGGATGAAATAGATCTTGTCGTTTTGAACGATGCCCCGATCAGTCTGGTTGGGAGGATTTTGAGAAAGAAGCGCCTTATTGCTGATAAACAACCATTTCTTCGACATAGGTTTGAGTCGCTCGCCTTGAGGGAGTTTTTTGATTTCAGCCGTAATGAGCACGATATTCTTTTCAGGAGGTATATCTAGATGGTGGATAGCGTACTAATCCTTCGAAAAGTTGCTTCTCTTGCTGAATATCAGAAACAGATAGGTGAATATTCAACTATTACCGTTGATCAATACCGGAGCGATTGGAAGGTTCAGAGGATTATTGAGCGAACTCTACAGATGATGATTGAGCTTTGTGCTGATATTGCCAGTCATGTCATATCCGATAACGAGTTTCGAACCCCGGAAACGTATGCGGACACCTTTAGGGTTCTGGCTGAAAATTTCATACTTACACCAGAACAGTTGGCAATTATGGAAAGAATGGCCAAATTCAGAAATATAGTAGTTCATCAATACGAAACAGTGGATGCCGAAATAGTAATTCTTGTATTACGGAGACACCTTAGCGATTTTAAACAGTTCAGTGATTCGATCGTTCAATTTATAAGTCGGAAGGGGTAACGGATTATGGCTATGCAACCGAAAACCGCAAAAAAACTTTCTACTACTAACACCAAACAGGAAATGCTGGACACCTACAATGATCTCCTTGCGCAACTGGAAGAAAAACGAGAAAGCGAGGCTACTCCGGAACAGAAGGTTGTCGAAAAAGCGGTTAAACAGGTTGTTGCCGTCGCCGATGGGCTGACCACTGATTCTATTCTCAGCAACATCAGCGGCTTAAAAGCTGAAATTGGCAAGGTCTTGACAAACCTGTCCGACCGTTTGGAGCAGGAATCCGGGCGTTATGAAGCGCTCAAGAAGGCCATTGTTGAAAAGGATAAAGAGCTGGCTGAAATCTATGAAATTCAGAAGGCGGCATCTTCGCTTTCCGCTTTGATTGAGGCTCAGAACCTCAAAAAGGAACAGTTTGAAGCAGACATGGCGGAGCGCAAGGAAGCTCTGTCCAGCGAAATTGAAGAGACCCGCCTGGAGTGGCTGAAGGAGAAGGCGCAACGCACTGCGGATGTAAAAGAGCAGGATACGGCCGATGCAAAAAAACGTACCCGTGAAAAAGAGGAGTACGATTACAACCTTCAGCGTGAACAACAGACGATTAAGGATGCCTTTGAGAAGGAAAAGGCCGGGCTTGAAGAGAAAAAGGAGCGGCTTGAGCGGGAAATTGCGCTTCGTCGTGAACAGAGTGACCGCGAGTTTGCTGAACGTGAACAGTCAATCTCGCTTCAGGAAGAGGAACTGGCCGAACTTCGCACCCGCGTTGCCGCTTATCCCAAGGAACTGGAAAGCACGGTTGCCCGTGAGGTTAAGCTGGCGGTGGACAAGGTGCAGATGGAGGCTACATTCAAGCTGGAGCTGCTCCAGAAGGAGTTTGAAGGGGAGCGCAATGTCCTTGAATCAAAGATCGCTTCGTTTGAGTCGCTGGTAAAAGATCAGGCAGTTCGAATTTCAAGCCTGAGCGAGCAGGTGGAAAAATCTTACGTCCAAGTTCAGGCGATTGCAGTAAAGGCGGTTGAGGGATCGGCTGCAAAGCCGGTTGTGTTCTCGACTCCGCAGCAGAAGCAGGGAGAATAAATGTTCCATTTGGGATGCGATGAAAATGGAAATTGAAAAATGCATTATTACGTGGCTTGAGCAGATAAAACAGATTCTTGCTGATTATCCGGGTGATCTGAAATTAATCGAAATTTGTACGAGAACAAAGAATATATGGTTGCGTTTATCAGAGCAAACGACCTAATTTCGAAGCGAAATATTCCTGTTAATGATGAGTTCAAAAAAATCGATGAAGATTTATTTTGGCTTCTACGGTAGGGGAGAATAGATAAAAAGCGGTTCCAACTCTAGCTTGGTCTTGGACGCTATAAGCCCGCGCCGGTCACGCCCATAGCTGTTCAAGACATAGCAAGGAATATTCTGGCATGACCAATGAAGACCTAAAAAACAATATCGCAACCTATTGCGTCACTCGCCCTGAGATTGTGGCTTGTTATCTCTTTGGCTCCCGCGCCGCAGGCAAGGGACGGGCGGGAAGTGATGTGGATGTTGCGTTTCTGCTGGATGCAACGATCCTTCCGGCTGACTATTATTGTCTGAAGATGTCCTATTACTCCGGGCTGGAGAGGCAATTGCAACTCGACATCCATCCGCTCATCATGAATGACGCCGGAGAGGTTGTGCTGGGGCAGGTGTTTGGCAAGGGAGAAGTCGTGTATCAGCAGAATCCTGAAATTTTGAGGAGTTTTCGTCGTCGCAAACTGCCGCTTATCGCGGAGTTTTCCTATTATATCGATATGCGGCTGAACAGTTTGCGCTCCCGTTATGGAGGTGAATCTCGTGGTTGATCGGAATATTCTAGTGGCCAAAGTGACCACGATTGAAAAATGTCTTGGCAAGGTGAAAGAAAAACGTTCGGCTACCATTGCTGAGTTCATGGTTGACGAAGACAGCCAGGATATTGTGCTTTTTAACCTCATGCAGGCTATTCAGGGTTGTGTTGACATGGCAGCTCACATTGTCAGTGATGAAGGTTATGGCATGGCTGGTAGCATGAATGAGTTCTTTTATCTTCTGAGTGGGCGTTCTGTTATTTCAGTTGAGCTGCAGGAAAAACTGATAAATGCCGTCGGGTTTCGCAATCTTGTGGTGCATGAGTATGCCAAACTGGATTTGAATCAGGTCTACGATATTGCTACGAATGGCATCAAGGATCTGGAAGATTTTATCGGAGTCATTGTCAGACGCTTTGCCTGATAGAGAGAAAAATTGGAGGAAACTCCCTGCAACCATAGCCCTGCTAGACAGGATAAGTGCGTTAACGAAGTTATTTTCTGCCAGCCCCGGTTACCGGAATAAGTACGCTCACAAAAATATTTTTGCGAAGAAACCGCATAAATATTTTTTACCGTACTAAAAAAGCGCAGAAAACAACTTCTAACTTACTAAGGAGAAATAATGCCGAAAAGAACCGACATCAAGAAAATACTCATCATCGGAGCCGGCCCGATCGTTATCGGCCAGGCCTGCGAATTTGATTATTCCGGCACCCAGGCCTGCAAGGCCTTGAAGGAAGAGGGCTATGAGGTGGTGCTGCTGAACAGCAACCCCGCCACCATCATGACCGACCCGGATTTTGCCGATCGCACCTACATCGAACCGGTCACGCCCGAAATCCTGGCCAAGATCATCGAGAAGGAGCGGCCTGATGCCATTCTGCCGACCCTGGGGGGGCAGACCGCCTTGAACACGGCGGTGTCCGTGGCCGAGATGGGGATCCTGGAGAAATTCAATGTTGAGCTGATCGGTGCCAAGTTGCCGGCCATCAAGAAGGCCGAGGACCGGACGCTCTTCAAGGCGGCCATGGAGAAGATCGGTCTGGCTGTGCCCGCTTCCGGATTGGCCCACAACTATACCGAAGCCATGGAGGTCATAAAGACGATCGGATTCCCGGCCATCATCCGCCCTTCCTTTACCCTGGGCGGTACCGGCGGCGGGATCGCCTATAACATGGAAGAGTACGAGAAGATGGCCCTGGCCGGCATCGATGCCTCGCCGACCGATGAAATCCTGATCGAGGAATCGGTCATCGGCTGGAAGGAGTACGAGCTGGAGGTGATGCGGGACACGGCCGACAACGTGGTGATCATCTGCTCCATCGAGAACTTCGATCCCATGGGGGTACACACCGGCGACTCCATCACCGTGGCCCCGGCCCAGACCCTGACCGACAAGGAATACCAGATCCTGCGTGACGCCTCTCTCAAGATCATCCGCGAGATCGGCGTGGATACGGGTGGCTCCAACATCCAGTTCGGCATCAATCCGGTCAACGGCCGTCTGGTTGTCATCGAGATGAACCCACGGGTGTCCCGTTCCTCGGCGCTGGCCTCCAAGGCGACCGGTTTCCCGATTGCCAAGATCGCGGCCAAGCTGGCGGTCGGCTATACCCTGGATGAGGTTACCAACGATATCACCCGCGAAACCCCGGCCTGTTTCGAACCGACCATCGATTACGTGGTCACCAAGATCCCGCGCTTCACCTTCGAGAAATTCCCGGCGGCCGACGCCACCCTGACGACCCAGATGAAGTCGGTTGGCGAGGTTATGGCGATCGGCAGGACGTTCAAGGAGTCGTTCCAGAAGGCCCTGCGTTCGCTGGAAATCGGTGTTTCCGGTTTTGATTCGCGCCTGTTCGACCTGGGGGCCGAGACCCGCCGGGCATTGACCGCCAAGGAACAGCAGCTGCTGCTGGAGAAGTTGCGTGTACCCAACTGGGAACGGCTGTGGTATGTGGGTGACGCCCTGCGCAGCGGCATGACGGTGTCTGAAATCAACGCCCATACCGCCATCGATCCCTGGTTTCTCCACAATATCCGCCAGATTATCGAAAAGGAAGACGAACTGAAACAGCTTGTGCCTGCGGCGATCTCCCGGGGGCAAATGCGGGAGGCCAAGCAGTTCGGTTTCTCCGACAAAACCCTGTCCAGATTGTGGAACATGACGGAAGACGATGTCCGCGCCCTGCGCTATTCACTGAAAGTACTGCCGGTCTATAAGCGGGTGGATACCTGCGCCGCCGAATTTGAAGCCTACACCCCGTATCTGTACTCCACCTATGAGGATGAGTGTGAGGCCGAACCGACCGATCGCAAGAAGATCATAATCCTGGGTGGCGGACCGAACCGGATCGGGCAGGGCATCGAGTTCGATTACTGTTGTGTGCACGGCGTGTTTGCCCTGGCAGAGGACGGATTTGAGACCATCATGGTCAACTGCAACCCGGAAACCGTATCTACCGATTACGATACCTCGGATCGTTTGTACTTCGAACCGCTTACCCTGGAGGATGTACTGGCTATTGTCGCCGTGGAAAAACCGGTTGGCGTGATCGTCCAGTTCGGTGGCCAAACGCCGCTCAAGCTGGCCGTGGCGTTGGAGAAGGCCGGGGTACCGATCATCGGCACCTCGCCGGATGCTATCGATCGGGCCGAGGACCGTGAACGTTTTCAGGAGATGCTGCACAAGCTGGGACTCCGTCAGCCGGAGAATGGCATGGCCCGTTCCTTTGAGGATGCCGAAAAGGTGGCCGACCGTGTTGGCTATCCGGTGGTGGTCCGTCCCTCCTATGTGCTGGGTGGCCGGGCCATGGAGATTGTCTACGATGTGGAGAATCTGCTGCGCTACATGACGACTGCCGTCCAGGCCTCACCTGAACACCCCATCCTGATCGACAAGTTTCTGGATGAGGCCATAGAGATCGATGTGGATGCCCTCTGCGATGGCAGCGAGGTGGTGATCGGCGGGATCATGGAACATATCGAGGAGGCCGGGATCCATTCGGGCGATTCGGCCTGCTCCTTGCCGCCTTACTCGATCTCCGACGAACTGGTCGCAGAGATCCGCCGCCAGACGGTTATGATGGCGCTGGAATTGAACGTAAAGGGCCTGATGAACGTGCAGTACGCCATCAAGGATGGTGATGTCTATATCCTGGAGGTCAACCCCCGCGCTTCCCGCACCTCGCCCTTTGTCTCTAAAGCCACCGGCCGCCCCCTGGCCAAAATCGCCGCCCGGGTTATGGCGGGAAAAACACTCAAGGAACTGGGCGTTTCCGGCGACATCATTCCGAAGCACATCTCTGTCAAGGAGTCGGTCTTTCCCTTCGTGAAATTTCCCGGTGTGGATACGCTGCTGGGACCGGAAATGAAGTCAACCGGTGAGGTGATGGGCATTGGAGACACCTTTGCAGAGGCCTTTGCCAAGGCGCAATTGGGCGCCAATGTCAAGATGCCGCTGACCGGTAACGCTTTCATCAGTGTACGGGATGCGGACAAGAAACATGTTGTCTCTGCGGCAGAAAAGTTGTATAAAAATGGTTTCGGCATCATGGCAACCGGTGGTACCGCAACCTACCTTATAGAAAAGGGTATACCGGTCAGGCGTGTAAACAAGGTCCTTGAGGGGCGCCCCCATATTGTGGATGCCATCAAAAACGGCGAGGTCAGTCTGGTACTCAATACAACGCACGGGGCACAGGCAGTCGCCGACTCATTCTCCATCCGTCGTGAAGCGCTGATGCACAATATAGCCTATTACACGACCGTGGCAGGCGCAAAAGCGGTCGTGGACAGTATTGTAGCCTTGAAAAAGCAGGAATTGGGCGTAAAGGCTTTGCAGGACTATTTGGTTGTTTAGAAAAATGCGTTGAGGAGCTGTAGATAGATGTCTCATTCAATACCGCTGACAAAAGAGAGCCATGAGGCGCTGCAGGAAGAGCTGAAACGGCTCATCCGTGTGGAACGCCCAAAAGTGATTCAGGATATTGCAGAGGCGCGTGCACACGGAGATCTTTCGGAGAATGCCGAGTATGATGCCGCCAAGAACCGTCAGGGTTTTATCGAGGGACGGATTCAGGAAATCAATGGTAAACTAGCCCGCGCGTATGTGGTGGACCTGTCCAACATGAAGCCGGATAAAGTTGTATTTGGCTGCACAGTTACCCTTTACGATACTGCTACCGAAGAGGAGATCACCTATAAGATTGTCGGTGAAGATGAGGCCGATATCAAGCTGGGCAAGATTTCCTGTACATCCCCGGTGGGTAAGGCCCTGATAGGACACAAACTGGATGATTCAGTCAAGGCGTCCGTACCTTCTGGAATCAGGGAATACGAGATAATAGACATCAAATACGACTAAGGCTATTCTATTAGTTAACCCCTGCACGTACCGGTCACATTCGGAAGGAGTTTAACATGGTTGAAACGATCACAAAGGACATGACTTTCTTCGAAGTCATGAGGCTGCATCCCGATAGCGTCAAGGTTCTTCAGAAGCACAATCTGGGTTGTGTCGGTTGCATGGGCGCCCAGAATGAAAGTCTGGAACAGGGTGCGAATGCGCACGGTCTGGATGTTGAAGAATTGTTGAAGGACCTTAACGCATCAGTCAGATGAGTTTGTTCACACGCCTGACATGTAACTACAAACCCTCATGGTATCTCCTGTGAGGGTTTTTGTTTAGTACGCGAAAAATCGTTTCATCCCTGTTCTGTTCTGCTTTTTCTGACGTGTGTGTCAGATAGTAGGTCCCTCGAACAGTGCAGAAAGATTTTTTGAGGCTTGCAACCGGTATTCATGGATTAGTACGTTCCGTATTCTCTCAAAGGATTGGTCCGCGAGGTTATGAAGGTACGGATTGCTAAAGACGGCAGTATTATGCTTCCCCAAGAGGTCAAGGACGCTCTCGGTGTGTCATCCGGAGATGACATCATTCTTGTACCGTGTGCTGACGGCTTTAAGTTGTCACATGTAGCCGCTCTCGCAACTCCCAAAGATTTACCGGAACCCGTTAAGGTCCCGGCCAAACCGGCCGTTGCCGGCGGACTCAAAGAGGCTATTGCCCATAAAAATCTGCAGACCTTGATGCTCTTTATCAAGGGAGTGGGGCCGAAACTTAACGAGTTGTTGTCCAAACGTGGGGTGACAACTGTCGAGGATGCGTTGTATTTATTGCCCCATCGCTATGAAGACCGACGTCAGCTGCAATCTCTATCAGGACTCCGTCCGGGTATGACGGAGGTCTTTACGGGGAAGGTGCTGACCGCCGATCTGGTTTCTACTAAAGCTGGTCGCCGCAATTTTGAGGTACTTGTCGGTGACGAGACCGGCAGTGTGACCTTGAAATGGTTTAACAGTAATCCGACCTTTATGAAGCGGGTCTGGAAGGTCGGTCGAATAGGGCTTTTTATCGGTGAGGTCTCCCAGTACGGGTATCAGCGGGAGGTCCATCACCCGGACGTTGAGTGGCTGGAGAACGGCAAGGATGTCACAGCTGTATTGGCAGCGGACCCGGTTAATTTCGGCAGAATCGTGCCGGTGTATCCACTGACCGAGGGACTCAGCCAAAAGGTCATGCGGCGGGTGATGAAGGAGGTCGTGGAGGCCTATCTTCCCTTTGTTCGGGACTTGATCCCCCGGCACATCCTTGAGCCATTGAATATGCCCGACGTACGCGAAGCCCTGCGAACCGCACACCTTCCCGCTGATGACGTGCGTCTGGAAGAGCTGAATGAAGGCCGGACACCGGCACACCGTGTCCTGGCTTTCGACGAGTTTTTTTTCTGGGAATTGGGCCTGGCCTTGAAAAAACGCGGTGTGGCGCTGGAAGAGGGGATCCCTTTTCAGGTGAGCCATCGGTACACCAAACAACTGGTCAAGCTGCTGCCGTTTGAATTGACCGCTGCCCAGCGGCGGGTATTGTCCGAAATCAAGAATGATATGATGGCGCCCCATCCCATGCACCGGCTGGTGCAGGGTGACGTGGGCTGCGGCAAAACGCTGGTTGCCCTGATGGCGGCCCTGGTTGCGGTGGAGAACGAATATCAGGTTGCTATCATGGCTCCGACTGAGATCCTGGCCGAGCAGCACTGGCTGACTATTCACCACTGGTGCAGCGAACTGGGTATCGAGAGTGTGCTGCTTACGGCTGGCATGAAGGGCAAGGCCAAGAGTGATGTTCTGGCGCGGGTGGCAGATGGCAGCGCCCAGATTGTGATTGGTACCCATGCCGTCATCCAGGAAAAGGTGGAGTTTGCCCGGCTGGGGTTGGGCATTATCGATGAGCAACATCGATTCGGCGTGTTGCAGCGGGGTGTTCTCAGAAAAAAAGGGCTCAATCCCGATATCCTGGTAATGACCGCCACCCCGATTCCGCGTACTTTGGCCATGACGCTTTTCGGCGACCTTTCCCTGTCGGTGATTGATGAACTGCCGCCGGGGCGATCAGTGGTGGAAACGGGGATCTATTATGAGTCGAGGCGTTCCCAAGCCTACGACTTGGTACGTGAAGAGATAGCCAATGGGCATCAGGCCTATGTTATCTATCCACTGGTAGAGGAAACAGAAAAATCTGATCTCAAGGCGGCAGCTCAGATGGCAGAACATCTGGACCAGCAGGTCTTTCCCGATCTGCGCATAGGTCTGTTGCATGGCCGGATGAGTCCGGATGAGAAAGAGGCCGTCATGTCGGCGTTCAAGGCCCGTGATGTGGATGTTCTGGTGGCGACCACGGTGATCGAGGTGGGCATCGATGTCCCCAATGCGACGCTGATGATCATAGAACACGCCGAAAGGTTTGGGCTCTCCCAGTTGCACCAGTTGCGCGGCAGAGTCGGGCGCGGACGTGCAAAGTCCCGCTGTATTCTGCTGACTTCAGGCAGGCTGTCGGAGGATGGTGAAAAACGCCTGCGGGTGATGGAGTCGACTTCCGATGGGTTCCGTATTGCCGAGGCCGACCTGGAGATTCGCGGCCCCGGTGATTTTCTTGGAACGCGACAATCCGGTCTGCCGGATTTCAGGGTCGCCAATATCCTACGTGATGGCGCTTTACTGGAGCATGCCCGCCGGGTTGCATTTGAACTGCTGGAATCTGACGCTGACCTGTCCTCACAAGAACATGCCCCGCTGCGCGCAGAGCTGCTGCGACGCTGGGGCAAACGGCTGGAGCTGGCAGCAATCGGCTAACCTGAAAGAGCGAGATGCAACTACTTAACTGTTCTGACATAGCTGTTCAGCACATTACAAAATCTGTTGTAACTATCGGTAACTTCGATGGCGTGCATCGTGGGCACGCCGAGTTGTTTCGACATTTAAAAGATAGTGGCGCCAGGCTTTGCCTGCCTACCGTCGTAGTCACCTTTGAACCTCACCCGCTGGCGGTTCTGTCGCCCGCAGCTACACCACCAATGATCACAACGTTTTCACAGAAAGCTGAGTTGATCGAACAGTCAGGTATCGATTTCCTGGCGGCGATAAAATTCACCCGTGAGTTTTCCCGGATACCGGCAGAAACCTTTGTGCGCACGTATCTCTGTCATGTCTTAGGCATGCGTCACATTATCATAGGTCACGATTATGCTTTTGGTCGGGATCGGCTCGGCAATTATGCGACATTGGCTACGATGTCTGCCGAGTGTGGTTTTTCGCTTGAAGATCTCGAACCTGTTGGAGATGATGGTCGAATCTTTAGCAGTAGTCTGGCCCGCCGTATGATCCGCAGCGGAGATGTCTCAGGGGCCGCAACAATACTGGGCAGATATTATGTTATTTCCGGCCGGGTGGTGCATGGTCGTGAAATTGGGGCAACGCTTGGTTTTCCTACGGCCAATCTTGTGACGGACAATGAACTGATACCGATGGATGGTGTCTACGCTGTCATGGTTTCGGTCGGAGATCAACTGCTTAAAGGTGCCTGCAATATTGGTAAAAATCCTACCTTTGAAGGTCAATCTCGAACCATTGAGGTATTCCTGCTGGATTACAGCGGTCAACTCTATGACAGCCTGCTGATGGTCAGTTTTGTACAGCGTCTGCGGGATGTGAGGAAATTCGCCGATGTTGCTGCTCTGATTGAGGCCATCAACCAGGATGTCACCCTGACCCGAACCGTACTTGCATCTGTTGATAACACTATGATTAAACCGTTGTTTGGTCAGACGGATTGGGGCTTGGCATGAAAAAAGGGATTGATCTCAAATTCTGGATTGGAATCGCCATCAGCATATTCTTCATGGCGCTGTTGTTCAGAAAGATCGATTTCAATCAGTTGTGGTCGGCCCTCGTTAAGGTCGATTACCGCTATATTCTGCTGGCGGTCGTTTGCACATTCATCAGTTATTTTTTGAGGGCGGTTCGTTGGCACTATCTCCTCATACCCGAGAAACGTATTCCGCTCTCCTCGTTGTATCCGGCCACGATTATTGGTTATATGGCCAATAACCTGCTGCCGGCCCGCCTTGGCGAATTTGTGCGCGCATATGTTCTGGCACAACGAGAAGGATTGGAAACGCCGACTGTTTTCGCTTCGCTGGTGATTGACCGGCTGTTCGACGGCTTCACAGTTATGCTGATACTGCTGTTTACGCTATTTACTCTGCAGTTGCCCCAGGGCATGGCGGAAGCAGAGACCGTACTGCGCACCGGTGGCGTGGTTACCTTTCTGCTGTATGCGGGCGTTGTCGCTTTTTTGGTGCTGCTGAAGCGCCAAACCATGCGGACCCTGGCATGGACGGGCATTCTGCTGAAACCGTTTCCGCAAAAAATCTCTGACCGGATCATCCCCTTGCTGGGTTCTTTTATCGGCGGCATCAGGATGTCTTCCAAGGGTGGGCATATCGCAGCCGTGCTGGTGTCATCCCTGGCCGTCTGGTTGTTTTGTGTGCTTCCGGTAGATCTGGCGCTGCAGGGTTTTGGAATTCATCTGCCCATTACCGCGTCCATGTTTATACTGGTTCTGCTGGTGTTCGCCGTCATGGTGCCTGCATCACCGGGCTATATAGGGACCTATCATTATGCCTGTTTCAAGGGGCTTACCGCCTTCGGTGTCCCCGGTTCAACCGCTGTCAGCATTGCACTGGTGCTTCACGGCATTTCATTTTTCCCGGTTATTATTGCGGGCTTTTACCATCTCTGGCAGAGCAAGTTGAGCCTGAAAGCGCTTAGCACCGCCGGATCTCATCAGGACGGTTGATATGGAATGGTATCCAACGCCAAGTTATCTGGTAAAGCGCCGTGTGATCCTGGAGTATCTGGAACAATGCGAGGGCACAAACATTCTGGAGGTCGGTTGTGGTTGCGGTGACCTGTTGCATGTACTGGAACGCAAAGGCTATACGGGACTGGGCCTTGATATATCAGAGGATGCTCTGGCTGTGGCAGGAGCCGGTTTCTCCAGTCATCGCATCAAGGTAGCATGTTGTACCCCTGGCGATATCCAGGAAAAATTTGATATCGTGATCGCCTCAGAAGTCATGGAACACTACCAGGATGATGGATTGTTTCTTTCACAGTTGCGCGAACGGTTGCGGGATGGTGGGCATTTGCTGTTGACTGTTCCGGCGCATATGAAAGACTGGGGGCCTAACGATGATTTCTGTGGCCATGTCCGGCGATATGAGCGCGAGGATTTGTATACCACATTGCAAACGGCCGGTTTTGACGACATCGTCATCTATTCCTATGGTGTTCCGATATACAATATGATGAAGCCATTGTATGAAGTTGCTATTCGAACGGAGATCTCTCCGTCCCGTGCCCCTATGGAAAAAACGGCTGAAAGTGGCGGAATGTGGTTGCTGAATGGAGCGGGGCGGTTTTTCCGGATTCTGTTTAGCGATGTGACCATGTATCCACTCTATGTATTACAACGACTATTTTATCGTACTGATCTTGGCAAGGGATATTTTATTGCCGCCCGGAAAAAGGAGCAGCTGTGAAACACGAGCGCAACAACTTATTTTATAGACTTGATCTGTTTGTGATCCTCTCGATTGTTCTGCCATTCAGCATCTATATGCTGACACTGGCTCCTTCGGTTACTTTTTTTGACAGCGGTGAGTTTCTGACCGCAACAGCATCACTGGGGTCTGCCCATTCGCCTGGTTATCCGCTGTTTTTGATGTACGCCAAGCCATTTACCTGGATCCCACTGGGAAATATTGCATTCCGCGTCAACATGGCGACCGCCTTTTCATCGTCCCTGGCCTGTTTGGCCGTTTACCTGTTAACGCTCAAGCTGTTGAAAAACGAGTTGCTGGTTAAAAATGAGCGTTTATCCAGCTTCGCCGTCAAGGCATGCGGATTGGCAGCTGCGCTTGCCTTTTCGGTTACTCCGCGCCTCTGGTTGCAATCAAATCATGACAAGCCTTATCCGCTCCTTGCGTTTATTTCAGCCGTCATTTTCTATCTTTTATTGACATGGCGGGATCACTATGAACATGGGGATGAGCGGCCTGCCTATGTGTATGCCTGTACATTTCTGGCTGGTCTTACCATGGGGCTTCATCAGTCTGTAGTACTGCTGTTGCCGGCCTGGATTGTTTTAATTGTGTTGGCCGACTGGCGGATGGTCACACGGGTCAAAGAACTAGTGCTTGCCACTGCCTTTGCCATGTTTGGTTTCTCCGTTAATCTCTATCTCCCCGTGCGTGCGACTCAGAACCCATTGTTGAACTGGGGGGATCCAAAAACAGCGGCCCAGTTCATGTGGCATTTTTTGCGCAAGGGGTACCCTGACGATCCTCATCCCCGCGGCCTTGCCCTGTTGTGGGCACAAATCAAGGCATTTAATGTGCCCCATGAGTTTACGTGGCTGGGGGCGGCACTGCTGCTCTTTGCGTTATTCTGTCTGTGGCGGCGGCAACGGGATATCGTTATTGCCTATCTGGCAGGTGTGGCAACCTTTCTCCTGGTGATCGTCGGACACTTTAACGCCCAGTCTGATATGATTTTTCTCACGGAAGAATTTTTTACACCACTGTATCTTCTGTCAGCCGTTTTGATCGGCGTTGGGCTCTTTAATGTTCTTGCTTATGCCATTCGTAATGCCCATCTTCCTGAAAAGTACGATCTAAGAGTCTATGGGTTGATTGTGATCTTGCTGTTTTCACTTCCGGTTTCACTTTGTGCCGTTAATTATTATGAGAATGATCAGCATAATAATTATATCGCCTTCGATTATGCCACAAACTCATTGCGTTCATTGCCCGAGAATGCCGTTATGTTTACCTGGGGAGACAGCGGTGCCTTTCCACTTTGGTATCTGCAGGGCGTTGAGCGAATGCGTGAAGACCTGGATTTGCCTCATACGCCGCACCTCGTGTTTGACTGGTATCTGGATTCCATGCCGCGTGTCTTTAAAGACAGCAACCTGCGCAACTATGATGTCCAGTCGGCCCCACCTGAAACCAGCCTACGGATCGCCATTACTGATCTGATTGACCAGCGCCCGGTCTATATTGACTTTTCGACCCGTTATTCTGTGTCATTTTCTGACTATATCCCGGTACAAAAGGGCATCGTCTACAGGATCCGCCGTATCAACGAGCCGGGAGGTCTGCCCGATATATCTGTCTGGGAGAATTATAACAACCGCGGTATTTTGAATAAGATTTCTTTTCTCGATCTTGATACCGGGAAAGCAATCCTGATATATGCCAACAGTTATCTCGAGGCCGGTGAATTTTTGTTGAGTATCGGCAGGGTTGAGCAGGGAAAACAGATGCTCAGCAAGGCTGAACAGATATCCCCGGATATGAAGGCATCCGTTCAACAGGTGTTGATGCGATATGGATTGTCGAGGTAGTCAATGAGCAAGCCAGTGCGAGGTACGACAAAGGTTCTTGGCATCATTGGGTATCCGGTCAGACATTCATTGTCGCCGTTAATGCAAAATGCTGCTATACAGGGCTGCGGACTAGATTATATCTATGTACCTTTCGAGGTTACCCCTGATAATGTGGGTGCGGCTATCACGGGATTGAAGTCCTTGGGGGTGTCAGGATTTAATGTTACCATCCCTCATAAGACCGCTGTCATGCCATATTTGGATGGACTCGATGATAGCGCTGTTGCATCCGGCGCTGTCAATACCGTCAAAAATGATGGCGGACGGTTGATTGGCTACAATACGGACGGAGACGGCTTGGTTAAGTCGCTGGCCGACGATCTAGATTTTATACCACGGAGTAACTCCATTGTTGTTGTCGGCGCCGGCGGTGCCGCCCGGGGGGCGATTGCCGCCCTATGTCGTGCCGGTGCCAAGCAGATTGTCATTGCCAACCGTTCATACGACAGGGCTGCCGATCTTGCCTCGGCCATGTCAGCAAGGTTTACCGGTACTGAGGTATCGGTTTCAACCGGTTATGCAGATCTGCTCGTCCGCCTGCCGCACATCGACTTAGTGATCAATACAACCTCGCTTGGCATGAATAGTGAATCTATTCCGTTTCTACCGTTACACACGCTGCCATGTACTGCCATGGTGTATGATATGATTTACTCGCCGTCCGCCACACCACTCTTGAGTGAGGCAGCCGGGATGGGGCTCAAAGCTGCCAATGGTCTTGGAATGCTTGCTTCACAAGGGGAGTTGGCGTTCACTATCTGGACCGGAGAAATCCCGCCATCTGGCTTGATGAGAAGTGCCCTCGATGCCGGTTTATAACGTCTAACAACAGCTTGACAACGAGTCTCAATCCGCCTAAAATCGCGCAAATAAACATTCCCGGGGGAAACATGCAGTCAAACCGACTGGGAGAAATTCTGGTTAAAAATAATCTGATCAATCGTGATCAGCTAGATAAAGCCCTCGAAGAACAGAAGCTTTCAGGTGGTCAAGCACGTCTTGGTTCCATTCTTATCAAACTGAATCTCATATCCGAGCAAAACCTTACCTCGTTTCTGTCCAAACAGTACGGCGTTCCCACAGTCAATCTGGCAGACTATGAGATTGATGCAGCAGTAATCAAGATCATTCCGCCAGAAGTAGTTCAAAAATATCAGCTCGTTCCCGTTAACAGGGCTGGTGCCACGTTGATCGTCGCAGTCAGCGATCCATCAAACCTCTTTGCCATTGAAGACATCAAGTTCATGACCGGCTATAACGTCGAGATGGTGGTCGCATCCGAACGGGATATCAAGGCCACCATTGACAAACATTACGACCAGTCAGCTTCGTTGGCCGATGTCATGGGCGATATGGATCTGGAAGATCTGGAAATTATTGGTGAAGATGACGATGTGGATGTCACTTCTCTGGAGCGTGCCACGGAGGACGCACCGGTCGTCAAGATGGTCAACGCTATTCTCCAGGATGCCATCAGGAAAAAAGCCAGTGATATTCATATTGAACCGTATGAACGGCTCTTCCGTGTTCGTTTTCGCATTGATGGAATACTGTATGAGATTATGAAACCACCTCTCAAGCTGAAAAACGCCATCACTTCCCGTATCAAGATCATGGCAGAATTGGATATTGCCGAGCGCCGCCTTCCGCAGGATGGTCGTATTAAAATTAAACTCGGGGGCGGAAAGGACATGGACTTCCGTGTTTCATGTCTTCCGACACTCTTCGGCGAAAAGATCGTAATGCGACTTCTTGACAAGGGTAACCTGCAAACAGATTTGACCAAGCTGGGTTATGAGCCTGAGGCATTAGCGCATTTCATGCGCGAGATTCACAAGCCGTTCGGTATGGTGCTGGTTACCGGACCGACTGGCAGCGGCAAAACGGTATCCCTCTATTCGGCTATTGCCGAGCTGAATAAGGTATCAGAAAATATATCTACGGCCGAAGATCCGGTCGAATTCAACTTTGCCGGTATTAACCAGTGTCAGATGCACGAGGATATCGGACTTAATTTTGCCGCAGCTTTGCGCTCTTTCTTACGCCAGGATCCTGATATCATTATGATCGGCGAGATACGTGATTTTGAAACAGCTGAAATCGCTGTCAAGGCTGCGTTGACAGGTCACATGGTTCTGTCAACCCTGCATACCAACGACGCACCAGCAACGATTAACCGCCTGCTCAACATGGGTATCGAACCTTTTCTGGTGGCTTCGGCCGTGAATCTGATAACTGCCCAGCGATTGGCTCGTCGCGTTTGCGCCGAATGCAAGGAGCCTGAGGATATTCCCGTGCAGGCGCTGATTGACGCCGGGGTTCAACCTGAAGAAGCACCCTCTTTCGTCTGTATGAAGGGTAAAGGCTGTACCGTATGCAACAACACCGGATATAAAGGCCGGGTGGGCTTCTACCAGGTCATGCCGATGCTTGAAGAAATCAAGGAGCTGATCCTTAATGGTGCCAATACCGCAGAGATCAAGCGCGAGTCCATGCGGCTCGGTATTAAAACTATGCGTCAATCGGGACTTACCAAGTTGAAGGAAGGTGTTACGTCCTTTGAAGAGGTCCTACGTGTGACGATTTCCGATGACTAGAGAGGCGCTTACATGATTAACCTTCACCAATTGTTGAAGATTCTTGTCGAGGCTAACGGCTCAGACCTTCATATCACAACAAATACGCCACCCCAGATTCGTGTCGATGGGAAAATGACACCTCTTGACTTCCCGCCGCTTAATCAAGTGGAAACCAAACAGCTCTGCTATAGTGTCCTGACAGATGCCCAAAAGCACAAGTTCGAGGAGGAGAATGAACTCGACCTCTCGTTTGGGGTAAAAGGACTTTCACGTTTCAGGGGCAATGTATTCATCCAACGTGGCGCCGTGGCGGGGGTTTTTCGCGTCATTCCCTATAAGATACTTACGTTTGAAGAGCTGAATCTGCCTCCTGTGGTATCCGAACTGGCAGCTAAACCCCGTGGACTGATTCTGGTTACCGGTCCTACAGGAAGTGGAAAGTCAACGACGCTGGCTTCCATTATTGATTATATAAATATATCTCGCCACGAGCATATAGTTACCATTGAAGATCCGATTGAGTACCTGCACCCTCATAAAGGTTGTCTGGTTAATCAGCGAGAGGTCGGCGCTGATACCAAAAGCTTTAAAAATGCCCTGAAATATATTTTGCGTCAGGACCCGGATGTCGTACTGGTTGGAGAACTCCGTGATCTTGAAACCATTGAAGCAGCCCTGACGCTTTCAGAAACCGGTCATCTTTGTCTGGCGACATTACACACCAACTCCTGTGCCCAAACCATCAACCGTATTGTCGACGTCTTCCCCCCGTATCAACAGACACAGATCCGGGCCCAGCTGTCATTTGTTCTTGAAGGTGTCATGTCTCAGGCACTGATGCCGAAGATGAATTCAAAGGGACGTGTCATGGCGCTTGAAATCATGATACCCAACCCAGCCATTCGTAACCTGATTCGCGAGGATAAAGTACACCAGATTTACTCTCAGATGCAGGTCGGTCAAGAAAAATTCGGCATGCAGACCATGAACCAATCACTTTTTTCTCTGTTTCAAAAACGTCTGATAGCTCTAGAAGAGGCGCTTGGCCGTTCATCCGATCCGGACGAACTCAAACAGATGATCAGCAATCCGTCCGCTGGTATGCAACGACGTCCTCAGGGACATTGATCACTATTCAAGGAGAGTCTCTATGCCGAAATATAATTGGGAAGCTCGCACCAAGACGGGTGGTTCACAAAAAGGTGTGATTGAGGCAGCCAGTGTGGAAATGGTTGACGCTCAACTAAAGAAATACGGTTTTACACATATTACCATTTCCGAGGTGGCCAAGGGGTTAAGTTTCAAGATGCCCAAATTTGGCGGTGGTGGCAAGATTGCAACCAAGGATTTGGTGATCTTCACCCGCCAGTTTGCCACCATGATAGACTCCGGTCTGCCGCTGGTGCAATGCCTTGAGATTCTGGCTAGTCAGCAGGAGAACAAGGCCTTTCAGGATATTCTCTACAAGGTCAAGGAGAGTGTCGAGAGCGGTTCCACCTTTGCCGATGCCCTTGGAAAACATCCCAAGGCCTTTGATCAGCTCTTTGTCAATCTGGTTGCTGCCGGCGAGGTAGGTGGTATCCTTGATACCATCCTTCAGCGATTGGCAGCCTATATCGAGAAAGCTGAAAAGCTGAAAAAACAGATCAAAGGTGCCATGGTCTACCCGATTACCATTATGTCCATTGCCGTTGTCGTCGTAGGTGTAATCCTGGTTTTCGTTATCCCGACCTTTGCCAAGATGTTTGCCGATTTCGGCGGCGATTTGCCGGCGCCAACCAAGATCGTGATTGCGCTCAGCAATTTCCTTTCTCGCTATATTATCGTTATTATTGCTGCCTGTTATGGCGTTGTCTGGCTTTTTAAAAAGTATTATGCAACCCCGGTCGGTAGGAAGAATATCGATCGCCTGGCACTTAAGGCCCCTATCGCCGGACCGCTTATCCGCAAGGTAGCGGTTGCCAAGTTTACCCGTACGCTCGGTACCATGGTCAGTTCCGGGGTGCCGATCATGGACGGTCTGGAGATCGTGGCCAAGACAGCCGGCAACAAGATTGTTGAAGAGGCCATCTACGGTGTCCGTCAAGCCATTTCAGAAGGTAAGACCATGGCTGAACCTCTGGCTGCCTGCGGCGTTTTTCCACCGATGGTGGTACAGATGATCGCCGTTGGCGAGGCTACCGGTGCCATGGATACCATGTTGAACAAGATCGCCGACTTCTATGATGATGAGGTGGATGACGCTGTCGGCGCCATGACTTCCATGATGGAGCCTTTGTTGATGGTCTTCCTCGGGACAACCGTCGGTGGTCTGGTGGTTGCCATGTATCTGCCGATCTTTAAGCTGGCGGGGGCTGTTGGCGGTTAGACATGGGTCTTCCCGATCGCAGGCTCAGGCTATTCATTTATGCCAGGATCGTGGTTTCCTTCCTGTTCCTGGCATCAGCCCTTTTGTTGAGGTATCAGGAGCCGAACGCAGCCGTAGATTATCTCCGTTCAGGAATAATCCGGTTGGTGATATTTTCTTTTGTATTTTCCATCATCTCGCATTTCGCCCTCAAATTCGCCAGATTCCGTTTTTTTATTACCTACCTGCAGAGCATCTGGGATGTGCTCTTCGTAACGCTGCTGCTTCTGTTTACCGGCGGGATCCTCAGCCCTTATTCCTTCCTCTATCTCTTGTCCATTATGAATGCCGGTGTCCTGCTTGGACGTCGGGAGGCACTGTACACCGCTTCCCTGTGCGCTATTCTGTATGGGGCCATTGTCGACTTCCAGTATTTTGGTCTGCTTGAAACAATAGGGCTCAGTCAGGCCGTTGCACGCCAACTGGGAGAGTCACATCTGTTCTATACGATCTGTCTCAATGTGATCGGCTTCGGAGTGACCGCATTTATTACCGGCTTACTTTCGGAGCGTGCGCGCGAGAGCGAAGCTGCTCTCCAGGTAAATATCATCAATTATGAGGAACTTTCTCAATTGAATACCATGATCGTATCCAATATTGAGACGGGGCTGTTGACTACAAACACTCTGGGGAAAATCAGGGTCTTCAATCCCTATGCCGAATCCCTGACCGGTATATCTCAGTCAGAAGCGTATGATAAGCCTATCAGCAGTCTTTTTCCGCAACTGGTCCATCTATTTGATTCCGCTTCCAATATGATTCGTGGTGAATTTGAATATACATCACGGGCTGGTACGCATATGGTGTTCGGTTACAGTGCAGTCCCGCTGGAAGATGCGCAAAGATATAACGCCAGCGTTATTTTCAATTTCAGGGATATCACCGCCATTCGGCGTATGGAAGAGGCTTTAAAACGAGCAGACCGGCTGGCGATGCTTGGAGAGCTTTCCGCCCGCATGGCTCATGAGATTCGCAATCCCCTGGCGGCAATGAGCGGGGCGGTTCAGATGTTGTCCGAGCAGGGGTCGATTGGAGACAGCGATGGCCGTCTGTTGTCGATTGTTTTGCGAGAATCCAGCCGACTCAACAAGCTTATAACAGATTTTCTGGCATACGCCCGGCCATCTTCGCCGCACAAGGTGCCCGTTGAGCTGAAATCGCTTGCAGAGGATATGCGTCTTCTCCTTTTAGCCGACAGTCGCTTTACCTCGATTGAGATTGTCAATCAGGTCCCAACCCATCTAACGGTTAAGGCTGATGCCAATCAGCTCAGTCAGGTGTTGATGAATCTACTGTCCAACTCGGCGGAGGCCATGCCCGAGGGAGGCAGGATAGAAATTGAGGCACATACCCTTTTGCAAGGTGCCAACGAATCAAGAAAGTCGTCTGTTACCGTCATAACCGTTACTGACAATGGCTTTGGGATAGATCCGGAGACCGCTCAGCATCTGTTTGAACCATTTTGGACAACCAAAATGGCTGGTACGGGCTTGGGGTTGGCAATAATCTATCGCATCATCGAAGGCCACGGTGGGACAATTAGTGTTGATTCTCCACCAACTGGCGGATGTCGGATTACGATTATGTTGCCTGTGTAATTAATTATGCCCATCCCGTTTTCCTACAGTTATCGAAATCTGCTTACCCGCCGTCTGACAACCTTCCTGACCGCTTCCGGCATGGCATTGGTTGTCTTTGTCTTTGCATCAATTCAAATGCTTTCAGCCGGGTTGGAAAAAACCTTGATAGAAACAGGTTCTGAAGACAATGTCATAGTCACTCGCAAAGCTGCCAATTCAGAGGTGCAGAGTGGTGTGGAGCGATCTCAAGCGGCGATTGTGGAGAGTCTGCCCTCCATAGCCACCGACGAACATGGCGAGCCGCTTCTGGCAAAAGAACTGGTTGTGCTGATCAGTCTACCCAAGCGTGACAGTAACGAGCCTGCCAATGTTGTGATCCGCGGTATCGGTACGGCATCCATGAAGTTGCGTCCGCAGGTCCGGCTTATTGAAGGTCGCTTGCCACGTCCCGGTTCCTCTGAAATAATGGCCGGCAACAGTATCGCCAAACGTTTCAAGGGTGGCGGAGTTGGTGAGTCGCTGCACTTCGGCATGCGCAACTGGACTGTGGTCGGTGTTTTTGATGCCGGAGCAACCGGTTTCAGCTCGGAGATATGGGGCGATGCAGTCCAACTCATGCAAGCCTTCCGTCGACCGGTATATTCATCTGTTACGTTCAAGCTTGCTAACAGCAGCGATTTTTCAGAGGTACAGTCCCGGCTCTCTAAAGACCCTCGCTTGACACTCGATGTACGACGTGAAACCCAGTATTACCGGGAACAGTCCGAGCTTATGGCAAAATTTTTACGTATCCTAGGATTTTCCCTGACGATTATATTCTCTTTCGGTGCCATTATCGGTGCCATGATCACGATGTATGCCGCAGTCGCCAATCGAGTCGGTGAGATCGGCACACTGCGTGCTCTCGGTTTTCGGCGTAAAAGTATTATGGCCGCCTTCCTGTCAGAGTCGCTCCTGTTGGGTCTGATCGGCGGTGTGAGCGGTCTTGTTTGCGCATCTTTCATGCAAATGATTACTATTTCCACGATGAACTGGCAGACCTTCTCAGAACTGGCTTTTGCATTCACCCTGACCTTTGATATTGCCGTTAAAGCGCTTCTTTTTTCTCTTCTGATGGGATTTATCGGTGGGGTCATTCCGGCTATTAGGGCGAGTAGACTCAAAATTGTAGATGCTCTGCGGGAAAGCTGACGCGAGTTCTGATGATGCCGACATGGAAACATTGCTCTGGCGCAATGCATTGACCTGCGAAAAAGCTGTAGGTTGTGGAGACCCCTCATATGAATTTGAATTATATTAAAAAGCATCTTGTCCCGCTCATTCTGGCATTTATTTCAATCATGCTGTACCTCCTGGATTATTTTCTCATCGGCAGTGCCAGGGAAATCGCCGCGAGTTTCCTCGGGAACCTCGCATTCTTGCCAATGTATGTGATGTTCGTGACACTGATGATTGAACGGATCATGCGTGAACGTGAACGTCAGACCATCATGCGCAAGCTTAATATGGTGATCGGAGTCTTTTTCAGTGAGGTCGGCAATCGTCTACTCAAAGAGTTGTCAGCCTATGTGGTGATGTGTGAAGCATTGAGCAGCCGGTTGTTGGTAACCGGCCAGTGGGATGTAGACGACTTTCGCGTTGCGCTGGATTACCTCAAATCTCATGAGACACTGATTGATTGCACTGGCTGTGATACACAGCAGCTCAAGGATTTTCTCGTCTCAAAGCGTAGTTTTCTGGCCGGTTTACTGGAAAATCAGAACCTGTTGGAACATGAGCAGTTTACCGACCTGCTGTGGGCTGTCTTTCATCTGATGGAAGAGCTTGGTGCCCGGCAATCGTTCGATAGCTTGCCCCCATCGGATGTAGAGCATATCAACGGAGACATCAAGCGTGCCTTCGCATATCTTTCACGCGAGTGGGTCTTTTACATGAAACACCTTAAACACGATTATCCCTACCTCTTTTCCCTGGCTGTCCGCCTTAATCCGATGCTGGAACATCCTGACCCTGTGGTGTACTGATGCAGTGGCATACCCTGGAAGCCGGCGACGTCTGCGCACATTTTTCTGTTGATCCTGCTCGTGGTCTTGATTCTAGCGTAGCGTCCAGGAGACTGGCCGAGCAGGGTCCAAACGAACTGACTGAATCCGCCGGCATTTCACCCTGGAGGATCGTGTGGGAACAATGCACATCAACCATGGCGCTGATTCTGATGGCTGCAGCTGTAATCTCTTTGACAATCGGTTCGTTCAGGGACGCTGTGTCCATTCTTGCAATTGTAGCTCTGTTCACGACACTGGGATTTGTTCAGGAATACCGTGCTGAACGGGCCATCCGTGCGCTCAAACGCTTGGCTGTGCCAAGCATACGGGTCCGTCGTGACGGAGCTGTGTCCGAGATCCTCACCAGTGATCTGGTGTCAGGAGATGTGATCCTGCTGGAGGCCGGCAATGTTATTCCTGCTGATTGCCGCCTGCTGGAATGCTATGCACTGACGGTCCAGGAATCTTTGTTGACCGGTGAGGCGGAAGCGGTCGAAAAGATGGCCACCCCCCTGCCTGTCAACAATCCGGCCTTAGGTGACTTCCTTAATATGGTCTGGATGGGAACTACCGCCACAGCCGGCCGAGGCGTAGCCGTGGTAGTGGCGACCGGCATGTCTACCGAACTGGGGCGGATAGCGGAGATGTTGCAGGGCGTAAAGAACGAATGGACCCCATTGCAGAAACGCCTGGATCGGTTGGGCAAGGTACTGGCAGCACTGGCCGTGGCAATTGCAGCTGTTATCTTTGGGCTAGGCGTTTGGCGCGGTGAACCGCTCAGGGATATGCTGATGACCGCCGTCAGTCTGGCCGTGGCCGCCATTCCCGAGGGACTTCCGGCAGTGGTAACCATTACATTGGCTATCGGTGCCCAGCGCATGTTGAAACGGCAGGCCTTGATACGTAAACTTCCGGCTGTTGAAACCCTTGGCTCTATAACCGTTATCTGTACGGACAAGACCGGCACGTTGACTGAAAACAGAATGTCGGTCACCGGTTTGGTGAGTGTCGAGGCATTGTTGGGGTTATCTGGCAACAACAATGAGGGGTTGATGCGGTTAGCGTCGACCTTGTGCAATGATGCCATGCTGCAGGATCTGAATGGACATGAAGCGGTTGTGGGAGATCCGACTGAAGGGGCGCTTCTGTTGGAGGCGGCAGCGTCAGGTCTGTATCGCCCCGAAATGGAACGGCTCTTTCCGCGCGTGGCCGAGGTGCCCTTTAATTCGGCAGTCAAACGCATGCTGACAATTCATGTTGTGGCTGCAGCGGGCGCGGAGCACGGCTCAGTCCAGGCATTAGGGCCAATCGCTGGGGACCGTCTGGTGTTTGCCAAAGGAGCTTCGGATGCGATCATGCAGATCTGCATCGCAGACCAGTCGCTTCACGAATCAGTTTCACGGCAGGTTGACACTCTGGCTGCTCAGGGGAAACGGGTGCTTGCGGTGGCATGCCGCTTGATCCGGGCTCAAGAACGGCTGGAGCTCGAAGAATGTCATCGGGGACTATCTCTACTGGGCCTGATCGCAATAATGGATCCGTTGCGGGCCGAAGCACGTGAAGCGGTATCTCGATGTCTGAGAGCGGGAATTCGTCCGGTGATGATCACTGGAGACCATCCCCTGACCGCACGGACAATCGCTTCACAAGTCGGCATTGTATCAGCCGGCGGTGTGTTGACCGGCAGTGAGCTTGATACTCTGGGGGGGGGCGGGCTGGCAGACCGGATACGTGACGTATCCATTTATTCGCGTGTTTCTCCCGAACATAAACTCCAGATTATTCAAACTCTGAAAAAGCAGGGAGAGGTCGTGGCTATGACGGGAGACGGTATCAATGACGCACCCGCCCTGAAAAAGGCCGATATCGGCGTAGCCATGGGTATCACCGGGTCCGACGTAGCCAAGGAGGCTGCCGACATGGTGCTGCTGGACGACAACTTCGCTACGATCGTCTCGGCAGTCGAGGAAGGGCGCACCATCTATGCAAATATTCTCAGGTTCATCGAATTTTCGGTGTCCGGCAACCTGGGTAAGATCCTGGCCGTTCTGCTGCTCCCTTTTCTGGGGCTCCCCAATCCCCTGACCCCGCTGCAGCTGCTCTGGCTGAACCTCCTGACCGACGGTCTGCTGGGTCTGGGCATGGGCGTGGAGCGGCCGGAGCCGGATGTCATGAATCGTAAACCGATCTCGGCCGGCTCGCAGATCTTTAATCGGCACATGGTTCGTCATACCCTGCTGACCGGAGGAATCATCGGGCTTACAACGATCCTGCTGACCAGACACTACTGGATCAGCCATCCTGACGGCAGCTGGCAGACGGTGCTGTTCACCTCCCTGGCCTTTGCCCAGATCGGTCAGGCCATGGCGCTGCGCTCTTCCCGGTATTCATTTTTTCATATGGGGTTGTTCAGTAACCCGTTGCTGCTGTCAATGATCTGTGCGGTGGTTGTTCTGCAGGCGGCTGTAGTGTATCTGCCGGTATTCCAGCCGTATTTCAAGACGGTTCCACTGAATCCTGAAACATTGGTCTGGGTAGTTGTGCCCGCTATTCTTGTGTTTGTCGTGCTGGAGCTGGTGAAGTATGTCACGCGATGTGTAACCACCCGAATAGGTGGCCGGAATCAAGTTGATGGCTTTTAATCAGGATGCATGAGGTTATGAAGACTTCCCTCCTGTTTCGTTTGACTGACCCGATGAAATACAGGAGAGGGCTCATATGATACGAAATCATAAAGTTACGGTGTATGAAATTTTAACTGGTTTGAAAATGTTGTAAACCTTTTCTTTGAAATTTACCCAAGATATGGTATGTAATTCAAAATTAGTTATCAAAGACAGTGTTACAGATAAATAAAACTGGGTAAAGGTGACATTATGGAAACATTGATGAAAAAAACGGTTTTTGCTCTTAGTCTGGTTTTCCTCTTTGGTTCGACTTGCTATGTACAATCTTCAATAGCTGCAACTGTTGATGCCGTGACCGGTAAGCCCTGTTACAAGTGCCATGCGAGTAAGGTGACAGCCCCTTTCGTCCATAGTGGCTTGGCTGACAAAGAATGTACCCCCTGTCATAATACGACAGGCGGTAATCACCAGAGCAATCATAGCCTGTATGCGGTCAAGGACAAGAGCTCTAAGATCTGTTATGAATGTCACGATGATCAAACCAAAATGAAAAGTGTTCATCCACCGCTTCTGGATAATGACTGTCTCGTTTGCCATGCACCCCATGCCTCAAACTTCAAATATCAGTTGGGGATGCCTGTGAAGCAATTGTGTTTCGAATGTCATGAGCGGTCTCTCGTGACGGAGAAGGAAACTAAGAATAACAGCTTCCGGGATGGTGTTACCAACCTGCATAACATTCATGCCGGAGAAAACAAGATTCCCTGTCTAACGTGCCATGATATCCATGCCAGCGACCAGCTCCATTTGATCCGTAAGAAAGGGATGAATGGCAAGGAAGCGGTGACGATAACCTATACTGCAACCGATAAGGGGGGCAATTGCACGGTCAGTTGTCATGATGCGACAAGCTATGAAAGAAAATAGGGTGTGAATGGCCCTGGCAGCATTAAGCCCCCCGGTCCTGCCGGGGGGCTTAATGCTGCCAGGGCGGATTTTTTAACAGCAGGAATACATTGCAATGATCTTGACGATTTCGGGGCCTATTGCATAAAGAAAGGGGGGTATGTTGCCATACCCCCCTGTTTTTATTGGTGCGCCCTGCTGGACTCGAACCAGCGGCCTATAGCTTAGAAGGCTATTGCTCTATCCAGCTGAGCTAAGAGCGCGTGATGTTGTGTATCAATTACACAGGGGCAGCACAGTAGCATAAACTGCTCACCGCGGCAACTGCGAATTGCATCAAGCGCATAAGTTTACATCACCACCGGATAATGTATCCCGTGTTGATATGTTACCCTTCCTTCGTTGCTTTCTTAATCAACTCGACGATCCTGTCGTAAAGTTGATCGCCATCCTTCCCGGTAATCTTCTTTTTATCCACCGTAGCCATGGGGTTCTCCCGGCAGGCGCCGCACTGCTTGACACACTCCTTGATTTTGATGTTCAGATCAGGAAACTCATCCGTGAGCCGGCGATAGACCTTGCCTTTACCCTTGTTATGTTCACAAAAACGGATTTTCATCTAAACCGCCAGTGGTGATCCGGGAGGTGCCACAAACACCCGCTGGGCCATCTCCCCGTCGATCATCAGGATACCGTGGCCGTTATCGCCGACAAGCTTGAGCTTGGCGATCAGGTCGCGGTCGTTGTTCTCTTCTTCGATCTGTTCGGTCACAAACCACTGCAGGAAGATCTGGGTGGCGTGGTCTTTTTCCTGAACGGCCTGCTCACTTAATTCATTGATACAGGACGTGATCAATTGTTCGTGCTTTAAGGTCTTCTGCATCATATCGAGCAGTGATTTGTAGGTATTTGGTACCGCCTTACTGGCCAGAAGAGCGATGTTGGTTCCCTGATCAATCAGATAGGTGTAAAATTTCATGAAATGGATCATCTCCTCGCGGTACTGGACCATGAACCAGTTGGCGGCCCCCTTGAGCCCCATCTCGTTGGAGCACGACGACATGGAAAGGTACAGATGGGCCGAGTAGAGTTCCAGGTTCATATGTGTGTTGAGCGCGTCCGCCATTTTTTTGCTGATCATGATAGTGTGGTCTCCTCTGTAGTGGCAGTATATTCGTATGCATTATTATTGAAGTAAGAACCGTTTCAAGTCAAGTGCCGGGATCCCGATCTTTCCCGGCTTTGGACCGCAACCACTCCATCCGCTCGACGATGCTCTTTTCGTAGCCATGACCCTTCGGCTCGTAGAACTTCTGTCCGACCAAACTGGCCGGCAGGCATGGCTGGCCGGCGTAGCCTTCGTCGTAGTCGTGGGCGTACTGGTATCCTTTGTGATATCCCAGCTCCTTCATCAGCTTGGTAGGGGCGTTGCGGATATGCAGCGGGACGGGCAGGGCGCCACTCTTCCTGACTTCGGCCAGGGCCGAGTCTATACCGATATAGGAGGCGTTGGACTTGGGTGCCGTGGCCAGGTAGGTGACCGCCTGACCGAGAATGATGCGACCTTCGGGCATGCCGACCACCTGGAAGGCCTGCAAGGCCGCAACCGCCATCTGCAGGGCTCTGGGGTCGGCGTTGCCGATATCCTCCGAGGCCAGGATGATCATCCGCCTGAGGATGAAGTTCGGATCCTCTCCGGCCTCCAGCATGCGGGCTAGCCAGTACAGGGCCGCATCAGGGTCGCTGCCGCGCATCGACTTGATAAAGGCCGAGATCACATTGTAGTGCTCCTCGCCCCCCTTGTCGTACAGTAACGCCTTTTTCTGCAGAGCCTCCTGGATGTCTTCCAGGGATATTTCCGATTTATGTTCTTGCCCCTGAAGTAAGGCAGCTGCCACCTCCAGGGTGTTCAGCGCGATGCGGGCATCGCCGCCGGCCTGCCGGGCCAGAAAGTCAAGCGCATCACCCGTGGCGGTCAGGGAGAGTGCGCCCAAGCCGCGCTCCCGGTCGTTCAGGGCCTGTTCCAGAATGCCCCGTACCGTGGCGGGCTCCAGTTGTTGAAGTGTCAGGACCCGACAACGGGAGAGCAGGGGTGCGATGACCTCGAAGGAGGGATTTTCGGTGGTGGCACCGATGATGGTGACGAGCCCCTTTTCCACGGATGGCAGGAAGGCGTCCTGCTGGGATTTACTGAAACGATGGATCTCATCGACAAACAGGATCGTGCGCTGTCCCCGGGCGGCATAGCCCTCGGCCTCGCGGAAGATCTCGCGGATCTCCTTGATGCCGGACAGTATCGCCGAGAAGAAGATGAAGTGGGATTTGGTCTCGGCGGCAATGACATGGGCCAGCGTCGTCTTGCCGCATCCGGGTGGCCCCCAGAAGATCAGGGACGACAGGCTGTCGGTCTCGATCATGCGACGCAGGATGCGGCCCGCGCCCAACAGGTGTTCCTGGCCGGTGAATTCTGAAATGGTCCGGGGGCGCATACGTTCGGCCAACGGGGCGTTTTTGGAGATCTCCGGGGTTTTCAAAACCTGGCTGGTCTGATCCCAGAGGCCGGGTGTTTCCATGTCAGCGCTCCGGTTCAATTCAGGTCGCGCCGACTGTGACGTATGACCTTTTCCGGTCTGATGCCCCAGATCTCGCTGGCGTATTCCGCGATGGTGCGGTCACTGGAGAATTTGCCCATGCCGGCGGTGTTGAGGATCGAGGTGCGGGCCCACTCATAGGGCTGAAGGTAGAGTCTGTCCACCTGCTCCTGACACTCGATATAGGAGGCATAATCCGCCAGCAGCAGGTAATTATCCACGCCCAGCAGTGTGTCGACAATCGCATTGAACAGGTGTGGGGCGCCGGGTGAGAAGCTGCCGTTAGCGATCATATCGATAGCCTGTTTGAGCTCCTGATTGCGGTAATAATAGTCCTGGGACCGGTAGCCGGCCGTCTTGAGGCTGTTGACCTGTTCCGTCGTCATGCCGAAGATGAAGATGTTTTCGCGGCCGACCTCTTCCATGATCTCGATGTTGGCGCCGTCCAGGGTGCCGATCGTCAGCGCACCGTTCAGGGCGTACTTCATGTTGCCGGTGCCGGAGGCTTCGGTGCCGGCAGTGGAGATCTGCTCGGACAGGTCCGAGGCCGGAAAGATCATTTCGGCCAGAGTAACATTGTAATTGGGCAGAAAGACCACCTTGAGCAGCTTGTTGACGGCCGGATCGCTGTTGACGACGGTGCTCACGGCATTGATCAGCCGGATGGTCAGTTTGGCCATCTGATAGGAGGGGGCGGCTTTACCGCTGAAGATCACCGTGCGCGGTGCGATGTTCAGGCCGGGATTGGCCTTGATGCGATTGTAGCGGGTTATGACGTGCAGCACATTCAGCAGCTGTCGCTTGTACTCATGAATGCGCTTGGTCTGGCAGTCGAACATGGTATCCGGAGATATCTCGACGCCGCTCTGCTTGAAGATGTGATCGGTCAGCCGCTGCTTGTTGGCGCGTTTGACCTCGATCCACTGCTGCTGGAAATCACGGTTCTCCGCATATGCGCGCAGCTGCGCCAGTTCGTCAAGATCGGTGATCCAGCCTTCGCCGATCTTGGAGGAGATCAGGTCGGACAACCAGCGATTGGCGTGCTTGAGCCAGCGCCGCTGGGTGATGCCGTTGGTCTTGTTGTTAAAGCGTTCCGGCCACAGCTGATAAAAATCGTGGAACAGATTGTCCTTGAGGATTTCGCTGTGCAGGGCCGAGACACCATTGATCGAGTGGCTGCCGACGATAGCCAGGTGGGCCATGCGAACATGCTTCTCGCCATCCTCGCCGACAATCGACATGCGTCGCATCTTGCCGTAATCTCCGGGGAAACGCTCCGCGACCTCTTTAAGGAAATGGTCGTTGATCTGATAGATGATCACCAGGTGGCGCGGCAGGATATGTTCCAGCATCGCTACCGGCCATTTTTCCAGGGCCTCGGGCAGGATGGTGTGGTTGGTGTAGGCAAAGGTCCGGGTAGCAATATCCCAGGCCGCATCCCAAGGCAGTTTCTTCTCATCGAGCAGGATGCGCATCAGTTCGGGGATTGCCAGGGTAGGGTGGGTGTCATTGAGCTGGATTGCGACCTTTTCCGGCAGCAGGGTCAGGTCGTCGTGCTTCTTGTCGAAACGGTAGAAGATATCCTGCACCGTGGAGGATGACAGGAAATACTCCTGTCGCAGGCGCAGTTCCTTGCCTTCCAGCATATGGTCGGCCGGGTAGAGCACCTTGGAAATATTCTCGGTCTTCATCTTGGATTCGACGGCGCCGATATAATTTCCGCGGTTGAAGGATTCCAGCTCAAAATCACGGGTTGATTTGGCACTCCACAACCGCAAGGTATTGACGGTTTCATTGCCGAACCCGGGGATCGGTACATCATACGCCAGGGCCATGACATCGTGGGTATCGACCCAGGAATGGCATGTTTCGCCCCCTTCCCCGGTGTATTCCACGCAGCGACCCTGATACTGGATCTTGTGCAGGTGCTCCTGACGGTCGAACTCCCAGGGGTTGCCGTAGCGCAGCCAGTTGTCCGGCACCTCGAACTGGCCGCCGTCCACGATGCGCTGGTAGAACATGCCGTATTCGTAGCGGATGCCATAGCCATAGGCCGGCAGCGACATGGTTGCCATGGAGTCCAGAAAACAGGCCGCCAGGCGTCCCAGTCCACCATTACCCAGCCCGGCGTCCCACTCGTTCTCCTTCAGCTCCTCGATGTCGATCCCCATCTCCTTGAGGGCCGTTTCCCATTCATCCAGAATTCCAAGGTTGATCAGGCTGTTGCCCAGGGTCCGCCCCATCAGAAATTCCATGGAGATGTAATAGACCCGTTTGGCATCGTTGTTGTAGTAGGACTGCTGGGTATCCAGCCAGCGTTCCGCCAGCAGATCGCGCACGGCGTAGGCCAGAGCCAGGTACAGGTCGGCCTTGGTGGCAGAGTATTTGTCTTTGACGAGGGTGTACTGCAGGTGACGCAGGAACGAGCGTTGCAGGTCGCTGGAATTGGGCTTTGATTCAGTGACGGGGTTGACGACTGCGGTTTTCATGGGCTCGTCCTCAGAGGTGATGTCTGTTTGGACGAAAGTATATAGAGTACTGTTTTGGATTGCAAGTACAGCAGCGCTATAAACAGTACAGCCAGACCTTCCATTCCTGTATCGCCGCTGCTCCTTCCGTCTATCGCAGAGAGCCGGTTGATATCAGATACGGGAGGCTGAACGCGTAGCGGTTGAAGATCCAGCCATAAAAGGGCATGGTTGTCAGGACGTCTCAATGGTGTATTCCGGTTGACACATTCCGCTATCTATATTATCGTTCAAAACCCGCTCGATACAGACTAATCAGCTGTTTGACGGTACGAAACACGACTGATAGTAAAAGGATTAAACCATGCGCAGCGATATGATTAAAAAAGGTCTTGAACGTACCCCGCACCGTGCCCTTCTGAAAGGGACCGGCGTACCCCAGAGCCAGATGGACAAGCCGTTTATCGGCGTTGCCACCAGTTTTACCGACCTGATCCCCGGTCATGTGGGGATGCGCGATCTGGAGCGCTTCATCGAGAAGGGCGTCCATTCCGGTGGTGGCTATTCCTTTTTCTTCGGCATCCCCGGTGTCTGCGACGGTATGGCCATGGGGCACAAGGGGATGCACTACTCCCTGCCGACCCGCGAGCTGATCGCCGATATGGTCGAATCCGTAGCCGAGGCGCATCGCCTGGACGGCCTGGTGCTTTTGACCAATTGCGACAAGATCACCCCCGGCATGTTGATGGCGGCTGCGCGGCTGAACATCCCCTGCATCGTGGTAACCGCCGGTCCGATGATGAGCGGCCGCGGACAGTCCGGCCGCAAGTACTCCTTCGTATCCGATACCTTCGAAGCCATGGCCCGTTACAAGGCCGGCGTGATCAGCGACAAGGAACTGCAGGTCTGTGAAGACAACGCCTGTCCCGGCATGGGCTCCTGCCAGGGATTGTTCACCGCCAATACCATGGCCATCCTGACCGAGACCATGGGTATGAGCCTGCCCCGTTGCGGCACGGCCCTGGCGGTCTCGGCGCTCAAGCGCCGCATCGCCTTTGCCTCGGGCGAGAAGATCGTTGAACTGGTCAAAAACGATATCAAGCCGCGCGACATCATGACCCGGGCCGCCTTCGAAAACGCCATCCGTGTTGACCTGGCGCTGGGTGGCTCGTCCAACACCGTGCTGCACTTGCTGGCCATTGCCCGCGAGGCCGGAGTGGATCTGCCGCTGGAGCTGTTTGATGAGCTGGGCAAGGATACCCCCCAGCTGGCCTCCATGAACCCGGCCGGTGAGCATTTTATGGAAGATCTGGATATCGCCGGTGGTGTCGCCGGGGTGTTCAAACAGTTGGGCAGCAAGATCAAGGACACTCAGACACTGTTCGGCCTGACGACGCATCAGTTGGCCGAAAGCATACAAAATGTAGACGAGGAGGTTATCCGCCCGCTTGGGAACCCGATAAAGAAGGAAGGTGGCATTGCCATCCTCTCCGGAAATATCGCTCCCAAAGGGGCCGTCGTCAAGCAGTCGGGTGTCTCTGCCGCCATGATGCAGTTCGAGGGCAAGGCGCGCTGCTTCGATGCCGAAGAGCAGGCCATGGCCGCTATTATGGAGGGCAAGATCCATTCCGGCGATGTGGTTGTGATCCGCTATGAAGGCCCCAAGGGTGGCCCGGGGATGCGTGAGATGCTGGCACCGACCGCTGCCATCATGGGTATGGGACTGGGCGACTCGGTGGCGTTGATCACCGACGGACGTTTTTCCGGCGGTACACGCGGCCCCTGCATCGGTCATATTTCACCTGAAGCGGCCGAGGGTGGACCGATTGCCCTGGTGGAAGAAGGGGATACGATTATCCTCGATATCCCGGCTCGCAAACTGGAGCTGAAGGTGGATGACGCCACCCTGGCTGCTCGCCGGGCGAAGTGGTCTGCTCCGGAACCGAAAATCAAGACCGGCTGGCTGGCACGCTACGCCAAGGCGGTAACATCGGCCCATACCGGAGCGGTGACAACAGCTGATTAGACTCAATAACGAATTCAAACGATACGAGGTACGCGTATGAAAATGAACGGTGCACGAATAATGCTGGAATGTCTCAAAAAAGAAGGGGTAGATACGATCTTCGGCTATCCCGGCGGGACGGTTATCAATATCTATGATGAACTCTTCGGCTTCAAGGAGATTCGTCACATCCTGCCGCGTCACGAACAGGCCGGTACCCACGCCGCCGATGGCTATGCCCGCGCAACCGGCAGGGTCGGAGTCTGCCTTGCCACGTCCGGTCCCGGTGCAACCAATACGGTAACCGGCATCGCCACCGCCTACATGGACTCGATCCCGATGGTGATCATCACCGGACAGGTGCCAACCCCTCTGATCGGCAACGATGCCTTTCAGGAGGTCGATATCATAGGTATCACCCGCCCCTGCACCAAGCACAGTTTTCTGGTCAGGGATGTTAAGGACCTGGCGCTGATCATGAAAAAGGCCTTTTATATCGCCCGCAGCGGCCGTCCCGGTCCCGTGCTGGTCGATCTTCCCAAGGATGTGCAGATCGCTCAGACCGAATTTGTCTATCCGGAAACCGTAGAGATCCGCAGCTACAAGCCCAACCTGGAAGGTCATCCCCGCCAGGTTGAAAAGGCCGTGGCCATGATGCTTGATTCACACCGGCCGGTCATGTATGTCGGTGGTGGTGCCGTACTGGGCAATGCCGCAGATGAATTGACGGCCTTGGCCCGCAAGCTGACGATTCCGGTTACCACAACCCTGATGGGGCTGGGTTCCTTTCCCGAGAACGATCCCAATTCACTGGGGATGCTTGGCATGCACGGTGCCTACTGCGCCAACATGGCCATGACCAACTCGGATCTGATCATCGCCATCGGGGCGCGTTTTGACGACCGCGTGACCGGAAAGCTGGGCACCTTTGCCCCGCACGCCAAGATCATCCATGTTGATGTGGACCCGACCTCCATCAAAAAGAATGTACGCGTTGATCTGCCGATCGTTGGTGATGTCAAGGATGTTCTGACCAAGATGATCAAGCAGGCTGACAAGCTTAAGGATAAAGTGGCGGAGTTCAAGACGGGACTCGCCTCGTGGCATGGTGACATCGCCGGCTGGAAAGAAAAACATCCCATCGGCTACAAGAACAGCTCCACGATCATCAAGCCCCAGTTTGTCATCCAGAAATTGCGTGAACTGTCCGACGCGGACGCCATTATCGCCACCGATGTCGGCCAGCACCAGATGTGGACGGCCCAGTTTTTCCAGTTCAACAAGCCTCGCACCCTGCTGACGTCGGGCGGTCTCGGTACCATGGGCTATGGACTTCCTGCGGCCATGGGCGCCCAGGCGGCGTTTCCCGGGCGACAGGTCATCACCATCTGCGGCGATGGCGGTGTACAGATGAATATCCAGGAGATAGCTACCCTGGTGCAGAACAAGCTGCCGGTGAAGATCGTGATCCTCAACAACAACTTCCTTGGTATGGTGCGCCAGTGGCAGGAACTGTTCTTTGACAAGCGCTACTCCAGTACCTGCATGGAGCTGCCGATCGATTTCGTCAAGCTGGCGGATGCCTACGGGGCCAAGGGCTTCAGCACCTCCAAGCCGGGAGACGTGGAAAAGATGATCAAGCAGGGCTTCAAGGAAAAGGGACCGGTTATCATGGAGTTCAAGATCGCCCGCGAAGAAAAGGTGCTGCCTATGGTTCCGGCCGGTGCTGCGTTGAACGAAATGGTATTGAACGCGTAAAAGATTATTTAGAAATTTTGGAGGTTTCTTCCATGCAACATACAATTTCGGTACTGGTAGAAAATGAATTTGGTGTCCTGTCCCGTGTGGCAGGCCTGTTCTCTGGGCGTGGATTCAATATCGATTCCGTGTCGGTTGCTCCGACCAACGAGGAGGGCATGTCGCGCATGACCATAGTCACGCGCGGCGATGAACAGATCCTGGAGCAGATCAACAAACAGCTCAACAAGCTGATCGACGTCATCAAGGTCATCGATTTTACCGATGGCAGCGGCATCGAGCGTGAAATGGCACTGATCAAGGTCACGGCCGAGGATGAGAACCGGGCTGAGGTGCTGCGTATTGTTGATATCTTCCGGGCCAAGATCATTGATGTCACCCCCAAGTCCTACACCATCGAGGCGACCGGTAATCCGGTCAAGGTCGAAGCCATTCTTGATCTGCTGCGGCCCCTAGGACTCAAGGAGCTGGTTCGAACCGGAGCGGTTACCATCGGTCGTGGCGCCAAGGGATGGAAAGGTTAGGCTGGATTTCCTGATTGATAAGGTTGATGAGCCGCCACGAAACTGGCGGCTTTTCTTATGATGTTAGTAGTCGTCTGCGTGAGCCCTGATACTGGGCGAAACAGCTATTTGCGTTGACAGGCGGCTGGCAATGTAGTATTTTCAGCTCCCTTTTGTCTTAGTCGGATAATAGGGAGTCGTGCAGTAACGAAATTGATTTCCGTGAGAATTAAGTTCTCACTTTTTAGCCCTGTTTCTCAGGATAAGTGTATTAAGGAAATATTTTCTGTAAAGGCTTCAGAATATATTTCCAACTGACTAAAAGTCTGACCGGTTTGCCGGATATTTTTGCAGGGAGGATTTATCAGCATGAACGTTTATTACGATCGTGATTGTGATCTCAAATTGATTAAGAAGAAGAAAGTTACCATTGTCGGTTACGGCTCGCAGGGTCATGCTCATGCCTGCAATCTCAAGGATTCCGGCATTGATGTAACGGTGGCGCTGCGTGAGGGGTCCTCCTCAGCTGTTAAGGCTAAGAATGCCGGCCTCAAGGTCGCAACCGTTGCCAAAGCTGTTGCCACAGCTGATCTGGTGATGATCCTGACGCCTGATGAGTTCCAATCGACTCTCTATCGCGATGAGATCGAGCCGAAGCTCAAAAAAGGTGCGACCCTGGCCTTTGCCCACGGTTTCGCCATCCACTACAATCAGGTCGTGCCACGCGCCGACCTCGACGTTATCATGGTCGCCCCCAAGGCACCCGGCCATACGGTTCGCTCCGAATTTGTGAGAGGTGGCGGCATTCCTGACCTAATTGCTGTCTACCAGAATGCGTCGGGTAAGGCCCGTGAAGTGGCCCTCTCATACGCCAGTGCTATCGGTGGCGGCCGTACCGGCATCATCGAAACCACCTTTAAGGATGAGACCGAAACCGATCTGTTCGGCGAACAGGCCGTACTATGCGGCGGAGCAGTGGAGTTGGTTAAAGCTGGTTTCGAGACCCTGGTGGCAGGCGGATATGCCCCTGAAATGGCCTATTTCGAGTGCCTGCATGAGCTCAAGCTGATTGTAGACCTGATGTATGAGGGCGGCATTGCCAACATGAACTACTCCATCTCCAACAATGCCGAGTATGGCGAGTATGTCACCGGTCCGCGCGTGATCAACGACCAAAGCCGTGCTGCCATGAAGGAGTGTCTGGACAATATCCAGAATGGCAGTTACGCCAAACAGTTCATTCTCGAAGGGGCGACGAATTACCCGGAGATGACGGCGCGTCGTCGTCTCAATGCCGCTCACCCAATCGAACAGGTTGGTGAGCGTCTGCGGAGCATGATGCCCTGGATCAAGAAAATTGTCGACAAGACCAAAAACTAACTTTCAGACAGTGTGGCTACGACACCCCTTTACCCTTGCGGGAGAGGGGTGTCTGCGCATTAACAGGCAGGGATAATGGACAATAACGGAATCATCGCTAGGGAAGGTTACCCCTTCATCGCATATTCAGTCGGATTGACGGCTCTGCTAATGCTTTCCGCATGGAAATTGCAATCAACCGTTCTGGCTATTCCAGCTGTCATCTCCTTTCTGCTATCCCTGTTTGTCATCTCATTTTTTCGTAATCCTGAACGCACGCCACCCGGCGATGCTAAATCGGTTGTAGCACCGGCCGATGGTACGGTGATCGTTGTTGAACGTGTTTCCGAAACGCCACTGGGGGTGGCAGCACTCAAGATCAGCATTTTCATGTCGGTATTTAATGTACATGTCAACCGTGCCCCGCTCGACGGCATGGTTGTCGATATTGCCTATCATCCCGGCAGGTTTCTCGATGCCAGGGACGGCCGGGCCTCCAGCGAAAACGAGCGTAACGGGGTTGTGCTCGATACACCGTTCGGTGTCCGCATTGCTTTTGTGCAGATCGCCGGCCTGATAGCACGCCGGATCATCTGTTATCCTAAAATCGGGGATACCCTCAAACGTGGAACTCGCTACGGTCTGATCAGGTTCGGCTCGCGGGTGGATGTCTACCTGCCGGCAGATGTTGATCCGCTGGTCAAGTTGGGAGACAAAACAGTTTCGGGAGAAACGGTATTGGCACGTCTTGGGTGAGTGGAGAAGCGATTCGATGAACTCTGAACTGCAGCATGAGAAGATTGAAAGCATCAAGCGCGGAATCTACATCCTGCCCAATCTGGTGACTACGGCAAGTCTGTTTGCAGGGTTCTACAGCCTTGTTTCTACCCTGAACCGGGATTTCTACACTGCAGCCGTTATGATCTTCGTTTCTGCTGTGTGTGACGGGTTGGACGGCAAGGTTGCCCGCATGACCGGTACAACCAGCAAGTTCGGTGTGGAATACGATTCCTTGGCCGATGTCGTCGCTTTTGGCGTCACGCCGGCGCTGATGGTCTATGCCTGGGCTCTGCGCCCCTATGGCCGGCTGGGCTGGCTGGCGGCCTTCCTGTTTGTGGCCTGCGGGGCGCTGCGTCTGGCGCGTTTCAACGTGCAGGTCAATACCGTTGAAAGCAAACGCTTCGTAGGGTTGCCCATTCCTGCGGCGGCATGCATGGTTGCCTCCACCGTATTGTTATTACAACACCTGAACCGCCTGCCTCTGGAACTTTCTCAAGCCCCGTTCATGTTCAAACGACTGGCCCTGATCGCTTTGATCTACCTGCTGGCATTCCTGATGGTTTCCAACTTCCGCTACTATTCATTTAAGGATCCGGCGCTGATCAAAAGGCAGCCCTTTGGTTTTCTGCTGCTGGCTGTTGTGCTCCTGATTGTTGTCGCTGCTGAGCCGGTTATGATGGTCTTTGCAATCATGCTGGCCTATGTCCTGTCAGGTCCGGTCGGATTCGTGCTGACCTGGCCGCGCCGCCGCAGGCTCGAGAAGGCGGTGCATAAAGGGCATGAAGCGGTTCATCGAGATGGTGACCTGTGATATCGGGATGCTGCTGAGTTGAGACTGGTCAGCGGATGTCGTGCAGGACTGCGGTTATACCGTGTGGAGTGATTTCCAGTATTGCGTAGGTCGTATGTTGCGAGGAGCGTGTCAATGTGCCGGGGTTTACGGCCAAAATGCCTGATAGAGTTGTGACCGTTGCGCTATGGGTATGACCGAACAGTATGGCATCCGCTCCGATCTCGCGGGCACGTTGTTCAAGTATGCCAAGCCCGCTTTTGACCCCGTAAGCGTCCCCGTGCACCAGCAGTAATTTCTTCCCTTCGCACTCCCAGAGAATTTCCCGAGGCGCGCCTGAACCGAGGTCGCAATTTCCGGCCACATGAATGACGTCCACCTCCAGTGTATCCTTAAGCAGCGCGACTTCGTCATTCCCGTCACCCAGATGGATCAGGGCATTGAATGGTTCAGCCTCGTTGCAGGACTTGAATACCAGGGGGGAATTGCCATGGGTATCAGAAATAATCAGTACGCGCATGCTGAAAGTGTAACAGAAACCGCTTTCTAATGAAAATATAAATTAAATACAGGGTGTTGATAGATGACAAAAAAAATCGTACTGGCCGCCGTGGGAATAACGGTGTTTATCGTCCTGCTCTTTGTCGGCTGTGTCTTTATTGCCAAGGCCTTGTTGGGGACCGGTGATGGACAGATTGTAGAGAAGCCGGGGATTGGCCTGGTGGAAGTAAGGGGGATGATTCTCGATTCACGGGAAACGGTCCGGCAGCTGCGTTATTTCCTGAAAAAGGATGATGTCAAGGCCGTGGTATTGCGCGTAGATTCTCCTGGAGGCGTGGTGGCCCCTTCACAGGAAATCTACGAAGAGGTTAAGAAATTTGCAGCCAAAAAGAAGATCGTCGTATCCATGGGTAGTCTGGCAGCCTCGGGAGGGTACTACATCTCCGCACCCGCCACGTTGATCTATGCCAACCCGGGAACAATAACCGCCAGTATCGGTGTTATCATCAAACTCTCCAATATAGAAGCGCTGATGGATAAGATCGGCATCAAGTCTACGGTCATAAAAACCGGTAAATTCAAGGATTCCGGTTCGCCGATGCGCCAGTTGACCGCTGAAGATCGTGCCATGTTCCAGTCGGTGATTGACAGTACCCATAATCAGTTCATCAAGGCGGTGGCCAGCGGCCGTAAGCTGCCTGAAGCAGAGGTGCGCAGGATAGCTGATGGCAGGGTTCTCTCGGGTGAACAAGCCCTGGCACTCAAGCTGGTTGATCGTTTGGGAACCTTCCAGGATGCCATTGAGGAAGCCGGAAAACTGGCCGGAATCAAGGGTGATCCGGAGGTGATTCTGCCTCCCAAGAAGAAGATCAACTATCTGGATCTGCTGTCAGAAGGGGTGGAAGGGTCGTTCGAGGGAGCCTTGAGTAAGGCCGGACAAGGCCTGCAGCTGATGTATCAATAGCCATTTATATTCAGCTAAAGGGATGAGGATTATGGAATCGGCGGCAATTCATTCAGCCAAACATTTTTTGCTGATCATCGGCCTGATTTTGGGTGCCGGATCATTTAGCGGCATCTTGGCTTCGAAATTCAAGGTGCCGGATGTGGTAGTATTCCTGCTGGTCGGTATCGGCCTCGGTCCCGAGGTGTTGGGCATGATTGATGTAAAAGCTGATTCTGCTTTTAATCAGCTGATTTTGATCTTCGGTTCTTGCTACATACTGTTCGATGGCGGAGCTGGTTTAAAACTCAAGGTGCTTAAAGAGGTCTGGATGACGATCGTCGTTATCGCCACGATTGGGGTGGTCATCACAGTCACTATAACCGGGTTCGCCGCCAATCAAATTCTGGGGATACCGCTGATCACCGCACTTCTATTTGGTGCGGTGATAGCTTCTACCGATCCAGCCACGCTGGTACCGGTATTCAAACAGGTACGAATCAAGGACCGTGTGGCCCAGGCCGTCATGAGTGAATCGGCCTTTAATGATGCCATGGGTGCCATTGTTACCTTTTCCCTTTTGGGGGTTATCATGGGAACCGGTGGGGAGTTTTCGCTGAGTAAGGCGGCCTTCGATCTGATCAGTAACGCTGTAATCGGATTGATTGTTGGCTGTGTGATGGGTTACGCGGCCTCCTTTCTGATCGCCCACGAGAAATTCAGCTTCCTGCTGGAGTATGCCCCTTTGGTAACCCTGATGTCGGTGGCGGGTGCCTACATGAGTGCTGAAAACTTCCATGCCAGTGGCTTCATGTCTGTCTTCGTTTTCGGGATCGTACTTGGTAATAAGGATGTTTTGGGATTTGAAATGGAACAACAGGAAGAGGAGAAGCTTGAAGATTTTATTCTGACTACTTCGCTGATTATGCGCATGTTCATTTTCATCCTGCTCGGGAGTCAAGTAGATTTTGCCATGATGGGGAAGTACCTCTGGAGTGGCATCGTTCTTGTTGCTGTTCTGATGCTGATAGCCCGTCCAGCTACGGTTTTTTGCTCTGCTTTGCCGGACCGAAGGGCAAAGTGGAGTCTGAACGAGATGCTGTTTATGTGCTGGACACGGGAAACTGGCGTGATTCCCGGTGCGCTGGCCGGCATCCTGGTCGGCATGAAGGTGCCGGGGGCTGAGATCATTTCCTCGATCACCTTCATCACCATCCTTATGACTATTATCATCCAAGCCACCACCACGCGTTGGTTGGCAGGGAAATTGGGATTACTGGTTGAGGACGTGTAAAAAGTTCAAAAGGCTATTGCATGAGCCTTGTTATGACGGCATGGTGAAGGAATTATCACTATTAAAACAGTTACGATAAAGGGCGCCCGTTAAGAGCGCCCTTTATCGTTAAGGCCAAAGCGACTGGGATCACTTGCTTTCAGTACCCCAACAGGTGTGGCAGCCAGAGCGAAATGATCGGTACATAGGTAACCAGAATCATGAAGCCCAGCATGGCCAGCAGCCACGGCAGTACCGCTACGGTCAGTTCCGAAATGCCCATCTTGGTGATACCGCTGGCCACATACAGGTTCAGGCCCACCGGCGGGTGGCACATGCCGACCTCCATGTTGACGGTCATCAGGATACCGAAGTGGACCGGGTCAATGCCCAGTTTCATGGCCACCGGGAACAGGATTGGCGCCAGGATCAAGATGATGGAGGAAGGTTCCATCACGTTGCCGGCCAACAGCAGCAGGATGTTGGTCACTGCCAGGAAGGCGATCATACCGAGGTGGTGTCCGATGATCCAGTCGGCCATGATCTGAGGGATCTGCTCCGAGGTCATCAGGTATGAGAACAGCACGGCGTTGGTGATGATATACAGCAGCATGGCCGACATGTTGGCCGAATCCAGCAGGACCTTGGGGATCCGCTTCAGCGGCATATCCTTGTAGACAAATACGGCAACAAAGAAGGCATAGACCGCGCTCATGGCTGCTGCCTCAGTGGGGGTAAACAGGCCGCTGTAGATACCACCCAGCACGATAACAATCAACAAGAGACCCCAGACGCTCTCTTTGAAGGCCTTCAAGCGCTCCATTGCGGTCGCCTTGGGCAGGCGGGGGTAGTTGAACTTGCGGGCACGATACCAGGCTACCGAACCCAGCAGGGCTGCCAGCATCAGACCGGGGATCACGCCGGCCATGAACAGGGCGCCAACGGAGGTGTTGGTGGCGACCGCATAGATGACCATCACAATTGAGGGCGGAATCAGGATGCCCAGCGAACCGGAGGTTGTGATTATACCGGCGCCGAAACTTCGCGGGAAGCCTGCTTTAACCATGGCCGGCAGCAGGATGGAGCCGATCGCCACGACGGTTGCCGGGCTGGAACCTGAAACGGCGGCAAACAGGGCACAGGCCATCACACCTGCCAGACCGAGCCCGCCATGCCAGTGTCCGATCATGGCGGTGGCAAAGCGGATCATCCGTTTGGCCACTCCACCGTGGGTCAGGAAGTTTCCTGCCAGAATAAAAAACGGGATCGCCATGATCTCGAACTTTTCAATACCGGTAAAGAGCTTCATGGCGACAGTTTCTACAGGAACATGCGACATGAAAAACAGAAAAGTCAGTACGGTCAGGCCGAGGGAGATGGAGATCGGCATGCCGGTCAGCATCAGACCGATCAACAGAGCGAACACAATGCCGGCGTTACCGAATGATGCTATGGCCGCCAAGGACACTAAAATGCCAATCACCCAGATTGCTGCTTGTTTCGGTGTCATAAGCTCCGCTGTTGTGGTAGATGAGCTCATTTGACACCTCCGTGCTGTGTTTTACCATTGAATTTATGTGCTTCGTACTCCTCAAGCGCCTCGGTTGCATTTGCAGGCTCTTCATCCAGGCCATCCACATGGGAGTGATCATGGTGAGGAAGTTCACCGCTGCGGGCAAAATTCCAAGCAACCTGTAAAAAACGGAAACACATCAGGGATGATCCCAGCGGAATAGCCAGATAGACGACCCAGGTTGGCCATTCCAGGTCAGCGGTGACCGGGCCTTCGTACAGGTCACCCAGTTCGAGGCCAAGCTTGTTGAACAGTGCGTAATGCATACCGTTTTCCCACACAAAACGCACGCCCAGAATCGCTATGATGCCGGTAAAAAACGCACCACTGGCAAGACCGAGCAGCACCGAAGTATTGCACCATTTTTTTGGAAGACGATTGATCAACACATCCACGCCCACGTGAATGCCGGTACGCACACCATAGGCCGCTCCGAATTTGGCCATCCAGACAAACATGTAAATGCAGAGTTCCTGGGCCCAGCTCAAGTTGATACTCAGCAGCCAGTCCTGCAGGACCGGGATCGGAAGGCCTGATGCGTAACGGTGGACAACGGCCACAAAGATAATCAGGGTCGCTGCGGCAATCAGGAAGGTGATGATCCATTCCTCCAGGTGGTCGAGGTATTTCATCATGGGGATATCTCCTGAGGAAGAAGTCGTCAAAAAAACCGCTACGGATGACCGTAGCGGTTGTACATGTGCAACATAATCCGGTTATGGCTTGTAGCCGGTTTCCCTGTAGACTTCCTTGACGACGTCAACGCCGATCCGGCCCATATTGTCTTTGTGAGCTTTGTCCATTGCCTTTTTCCAGGCAGCGCGTTCCCGCGGGGTCAGGGTGATGATCTGGCAGCGACCGGATTTCCTGACAGCCGCCATTGCATCGTCGTTGTCCTTCTTGGCGACATTGTTGGCAAAGATAGTTGCATCTCTCATGGCGCCTTCCAGGATTTTGCGGATATCGGCCGGCAGTCCCATCCAGAACTTCTTGTTGACCAGTACGGCATAGCCCAGGTAGCCGTGATTGGAAAGGGTGATGTATTTCTGCACCTCGTGCATTTTCTGGGTATACAGGTTTGAAGGGGGGTTTTCAGTACCGTCAACAACGCCGGTTTGCAAGGCCTGGTAGACCTCGGAGAAGGCCATGACCTGTGGAATAGCGCCCACTGAGCGCATCTCGGATTCAAGTACCTTGGAGGACTGGATCCGCATCTTCTGGCCTCTGAAATCGGCCACGTTCCTGAGCGGTTTGTTGTCACTCATGACCTTGAAACCGTTATCCCAGTAGGCAAGACCTATAAGCCCCTTGGTCTCAAGTTTCTTGAGCAGCTTGGCCCCTACCGGCCCCTGCGTTACCTTATGCAGCTCAGCATAACTATCAAAGATGAACGGCAGGTCGAAGACCTCAAACTCTTTCAAGCCCAGAGGACCAAACTTGGCCAGTGAAGGGGCCAGCATTTGTACGGAGCCCATTTGCAGTGCTTCCATCTCTTCCTGATCTTTAAAAAGCTGGCTGTTAGGGTAAACCTCGACCTTTACACGCCCTTTCGTTCGCTCTTCGGCAAGTTTCTTGAAATAGTTGGCAGCCTGCCCTTTGGGTGTTTGCTGTGCGACAACATGGCTGAACTTGATAACGATGGGGGTCGCCAGTGCCGTGGTGGGGAGCGCTACAATCAGTGCGCCTATCAACAGGTGTTTCAGTTTCATGGGTACTCCTCCTTTTAATGATGTGTTGTTTGACACTGAATTCCGGTAACTTGTTTTTGTTATGAATAAGTTTACTGCATGGACTTTATATCAATGTTCTATAGCAAGCTTGATGCCAAATGAAAAAATGGTGTAACTGCTTGTATCTAAAGGTTATTTGTAGTCATTGTTGGCGGGGCAGGGTGACGGTGGCGGAAATCTGCCAGAAAAGATGGCTGAATTTCGCCACGCGCGGTTTGTGTCGGTGCGGGTGGGAGAGGGCAGGATCGCCTGTGAGCAACGATTCGATAGTGCAGATCTTCTCGTTATTGCAAAAATTTCTTGGCTGCTATCCGAACGCCGCCGGGTTCCTTTTCTATGGCGGTTTGTCGTTCGGCAGGGGTCATCAACACATGCAGGTACTTGCGAGCACGCTGTTGACTTCCGGCCACTGCCTCAGCCATTTTACAGAGAATACCGACTGGTAGGCCGTTGCGATATCCCTCTACCGGCCGTGCAATCTCCTCGCGTCGTTGCGTGTCGTTCCAATCAGATGATTGACAGTGCCAACCTGCAGCTGGTACGGTCATAACCTCAATCTATAAATGAGGAGGAGCTATGAAAATCCCCAATATTGTCATTCTGGACGGCTATACCATCAATCCTGGAGATAATCCCTGGAGTCCGGTAGAAACGCTCGGAAACTGTATTATCTATGACCGAACTCCACCTGATTTGAAAATTGAGCGCGCCCGCGATGCGGATATAATCCTAACCAGCAAATGCAAGCTGGATGCTTCTTTCTTGGATGCTCTGCCGAAGCTGAGATATATCTCGATGCTTGCCACAGGGTACAACAATGTGGATGTGGTTGCAGCCGGCAAACGTGGGGTCCCGGTATCCAATGTACCGGCTTACTCGACTGAATCGGTTGTACAGACTACCTTCGCCCTGCTGCTGGAGTTGGCCACTGCCGTGGGAGTTCACGATGCCGCCGTCAAGGCCGGGGAATGGATACGTTGCCCTGACCATTCTTTCTGGAAGACCTCCATTCTTGAGTTGAACGGGTTGACCTTGGGGATTGTCGGCTATGGCACTATCGGCAGGGCCGTGGCCAGGGTCGGCGCTGCCTTTGGTATGAAGATACTTGCCTATGCTCCACGTATCCCTCAAGAAACCAGCCAGCTCCCGGTTCGTTTTGTTTCCCGTGACGAATTGTTTGCTACAGCCGATGTCGTGACCCTTAATTGCCCTGAGACTGATGATAATCAAGGCTTCGTGAACTCCGGGCTTTTGGCAATGATGAAACCTACTGCCTTACTGATAAATGTGGCCAGAGGTGGGTTGGTGAACGAGGCTGATCTTGCGGCTGCACTGAGGAATGGGACTATTGCAGGAGCCGGGCTGGATGTGGTTGCGCATGAGCCGATGAAGGCCGACAATCCTTTGCTGAAGGCCCCTAACTGCATTTTTACGCCTCACATAGCCTGGGCTTCTCTGGCTGCCCGAAAACGGCTGATGGCAATTGTAGCAGGCAATATCTTCTCCTACCTTCAAGGAGCGCCGATCAATGTTGTGAATGAATCATATTTGTCGAAGCTGAAGCAGGTATGAGTGTTCGTAATTTTTCTTTGAGTAATAACCCGCTATGTTTTACATAGATGACATTGACGGATTCTTTTGATACATTCCCTAGGTTTTGTCATCATTATGTGAGGAGTTATTTCATATATGAAAATATCCTGCCCCAAGTGCAGCGCCAGCGGGAATATTCCTGACCACGAAATTCCTGAGGAGGGTCGCTTTTTGAGCTGCCCGAGGTGCAAGCACGGATTTGACGTGAAGAAACCGAGGGCGACAACCAGTGAGTATCAGGTTGATGTCTGCCCTGCCTGCGCCTACAGCACCTTCGGTGATGAGCGTTTCGGGACCTGTCCAAAATGTGGCGTGGTCATAAAGGCGTTTATTGACAGGCAGCGTGAAGAGATGACAAGAGCCCGCGAACAGGAAATTCTCACCAGGAAATTCTCTCGTGATATATCACCTGTCTCAATGCCGGGTTCAGTCATGCCGTCATCTTCCCCGGCGCCTGCGCCAGAATCAAAACACATAGATATTTCTGAACTGATTGAAAACCTGCATCCGGTTAATCTGATCGGCTGGGGATGCACTGCAATTGCAGCTGTTATCATCCTTCTCGGACTCATGGGCATGCTGGATTATTACGGAGATGATATTCAGGCCAAACTATCGGCCCAGCGTGATATGCAAGTCTCAGCGTGGTATGTATTCTTTCACTATGGGATGCTGCCGTGGATTCAGGTCTTGTATGGCGGAGCACTTTTAGCGTCGGCTATATATTTCCTGAAACACCTTGCTTTGGCGCGTCAGGCCTTGACATGGCTGATGTGGGCTGTTATCGCCTTTGTACCGGTTTCCATGGCGGTCAAGTTTGTTTGCTGGTGGATTGAACCTATTCCTCACACCTGGGGTGGATATTCAATAGAGTTATTAAATATAATCTTCATTAGCGCGCTGATAGGAGCCCCTCTCTATATACTGATTCGGTTTCTTGAGGACCGGAGGATTACATCTGTGGTCAAGTTGAAATAAATCTAACTGCTGCAACATGTGAATACGTCTGTATGATGTTTCCGGCGAGATGCTCGCAATCAGAAAGACGAGAAACGTCAGATCCCTTCCCATCCGAACAAACCACCGCCGACAATAGCTTCGGCTACAAGCTGGTCGCCGTTCTTTGCCTGTAACTGCTCGGCAAGGGACAGCGTTATGACAATCTTGCCGCTGTAGCTTCCGTCCTTGTCATGTTGAATAACCTGTACCGGAACTCGGGCGCTTTTTCCCGATGTCTTGTTATAGAGTGTCATTTTTTTAAATGGGCCTATATTGAAATGGTTGCTGATGTCAAGAGAAGTCGTTTTTGTAATTGAAGCGCGCTCGGTCATGGAGTCCCAGAAGGTTGACGCTGTTTTCTTGAGAATCTCTGTAGTCAATATAACGCCTTTTTCATCGGTGCGGATGCTGGTAGGTACCGATGTCGCCGCTACTATGTGCTGAACGGATTGAGCGGGAGCCGGGATTGTTGGCGTTACAGGTTGAATCATTAGCTTTTCGAGTTTCTTGATGGCAACATTGATCGAGATGGATAGTAACTGGAGGTTGATAGTTTGTTCGCACAGCAGTAACAAAAGCAGCTTGGGCATGCTTTTGACAATTACTCTACCGTGCTCGAATCGAAGATCAAGAAGTTTGACTCCGCCGGTAGCATCGTTGAGACCCATGATATTGAAATTGAGATTTGAACAAACCTCCTGAAGGGTTGTGAGATCGAAGACCGGTGGGAACGAGTGGGTAATGACGGAGTTGTCGTCATCGGTCAGCAAGCTGCCGATTACACCTGGGATGGAATGTAAGCTCTGAAGTACTGCTTGCATTGGTGGCTCCTATCTTTTAGAGAGTGTTTTGCGAATGGCAGATTCGATGGCTCCAAGCTGGCTTGATCCATTCACGGTCACTTTGAGAAAATGGTTCTTTGATTGAAAGAGCAGCAGGTGATGATCGTAGCCTTGTACGGCTGCCGAAGCCAGTTCTCCTGCACCCAGTTGCTGCCCGAGTTTTCCGGCGAACATTGACAGATAATAGGCATTTGCCGCATGGTTTGTGCCCTCAAAACTGTCATCACCCGTTGTCGTACCGTCTTTGTTCAGGAGAACCGAATATTCCACTTCAGGAATTGCCGCGAGTTTGGCATTGGTATCACTCATGGTGTTAGCTCCCCTGTGAGCAGATGGGTTTTTAACGTCATTGGCAACGGGATCAGGCGTAGGTCTTGTCTGCTCATCTTTCAGGCGGTGAGCTTCGAGAAGCATGTAGGTTACATTTTCATGTATTGTATGACAGGTTGTAGTAATCTTTGGTGACGAGCGGAATTCTCCTCCGGGCCAGCGCATGATAGTATTGAATGCGTCGCTTCCGGATGTAGTGCCTGTCTCAGCATGAACCAAGTCCCCGGCGCGGAAACAAAGAGTCCCTTTCTGGCCGCCATGTTCTATCGACAGGCAGCCGGAGAATCGACTGATATTTTTTATCTGTATTAGATCGGCCAATGTCATGCCGCTGATTTCGCCTTCGAATCCTTGGGCCGGATGCAGATGAGCTTCAGATGGCATAGTATCTCCCTGGGCAAGAGTGTTTTAAAAAATATAACTGCATTATACGGAGTAATCAATATAAATTTAATTAACAATGTAAACGCTCTCTTAGAGGGTTGGCACATCTCGTGTATTAAATAAAAGTCCAATAATATGTTAAAGCTATACATGTTACGAATTATTTTTATTTTTATAACTATTTTATATGCACTGGCGATTGGTGTTTTTGTTGATTGTTTTTGAACAGTTTGTGCGAAAGGTTACGATACGATGTCATGGATACTAGTATTTTCGGTTGTGTGCTATGTGGCTGGATCTACATGGCGTATTATATTTATGGCAGGAATTATGGCTGAACTGGTCTATATGGTTCAGCGCGGACTATCCCTCGGACGGCTATCACTGCTTGGCCCGCATGACACGCTGATTTTTTTTGCAGCATCCATTGCAATTATGGCAGGTATTACCTCGTTCTCCCCGGCGGTACGCCGAGAGCGGTGGTTCGTGATCGTTTCAGGGCTGACAGCTGGATTGTTCACACTCGCCGCAATCGCGTTCAAACCTTTGAACATGCCTCTCCCGCAAATCCTCGATACACTCTGGTTTGAATTGCATGTGGTGCTGGCATTTTTTGCTTATGCTTTATTTGTTGTGGGGGGGATAGCCAGTGCCGCTTTTTTGATCCGGGGTGGACGGGGATTGATGGATATTCTTTTCAAGACCGCCTTGATGGGGTGGACCTTGTTCTCGGCTTCAATGGTTGCGGGCGGCATTTGGGGGTATTATGCCTGGGGAACCTACTGGCTTTGGACACCCAAGGAGGTGTGGACGTCTGCATTATGGATTTTCTATGCGCTGATCTTGCATCTGCGTTTCAAAGGGGCCGCCTGGGACCGGGTGGCCGCCTGGTTGGGGATAGTCGGCGTCGGAGTGACATTATTCACGTATCTGGGGGTCAGTATGCTGATGAAAAGTTCACACAGTTTCTGAGGGTGTGGCAGGTTTTGCCGCTGCTTTGCGCCGGGGACGTCGGCGTTTTTTGGCTGTGATTTCTCCGCTGCCGCTGTCAACTGCTGCCGAAGCAGCCACCTGCTTCAACTCACGGGCAACCGGTTTTCCGGCCGGTTTTTTTCGAAACGGTAGCGGTTTGTCGCCCCGTTTCAGATCCAGTTTATGTTTCGGTCGGGCAACGCGATTGAAATCGTTGACGAATAAATCATCTTCAGCCCATTCCGTAGGTATCTTTGCCTTGATATACTCCTCGATCGCCTCCAGATACAAAACACCGTCTTCATCAGCCAGGGATATTGCTTTTCCTTCCGCACCCGCACGGGCAGTACGTCCGATACGGTGAACGTAGTCCTCGCAGTCCTGGGGAAGATCGTAGTTTACTACATGAGAAACACCGTCTATGTGCAGCCCGCGTGAAGCGACATCGGTAGCGATGAGAATCGGCAGTTTACCCTCCTTGAAATCCTCCAGAATCCGCATGCGTTTCTTCTGCTCCACATCCCCGGAGATGAGTCTGCAGGGGAAACCGTTGGCGTTCAGGCGGTCATGCAGGTATTCACCCTCGCGCTTGGTATTGATAAAGATCATGGTGCGTTCCATGCCGTCCCGCCGCAATAATCCAAGCAAGAGAGGGAACTTTTCTTTACGCGAAGCGTGGTAGAGTATCTGTTCTACATTTTCAGCAGTCATCTTTTCGGGAGTAACTGATACTTTTTCAGGAGAGTTCATGAATTCGTAGGCCAACTCCATCACCCGTTGGTTGAGGGTGGCGGAAAACATGAGGTTCTGGCGCTGGTCGAATGGCGGCAAACGGCGCAGTATAAAACGCAGATCGGCTATGAAGCCCATATCGAACATGCGATCGGCCTCGTCGATTATCAGCATCTCAATCTCTTTCAGGCTATATACCTTTTGTTTGAGATAGTCGATCAAACGCCCCGGCGTACCAATGATTACATCGGCACCGTCGCGGAGAGCGTCACGTTGTTTCATGTAATCCACGCCACCATAAATTGCCTGGATGGTTAAGCCGCAATGCCGTCCCAGAAGTTGTGCGTCCTGTTCGATCTGCACCACCAGCTCACGTGTCGGCGCCAGAATCAGGGCGCGCGGGTTTTTGCCGGTTGCTGAGGTGTTAGCAAGGAGGCGGGTGAAAAGCGTGATCAAAAAAGCCGCTGTTTTACCCGTGCCGGTCTGGGCCTGGCCCGCTACGTCTTTACCGGTCAGGCTGATAGGCAGGGTGTATTCCTGGATGGGGGTGCAGGTGCTGAAACCTGTTTCGGCAATGCCCTTCGTGAGTTGTTCCGGCAGGGTAAGTTCATTGAAATGCATGGAAAGTCCTTATACAAACATTTATCTTTAATGCATGGATCCTGTTTTCTACCATATACCGTGATGTACCTATCTGGCAATCTAAACCTTGTGCAATCGGGCGCTCAACATCCAGAAATGCTTTGACAAACCGGAATTCATTCCATTACTATGATCAAAATTTACCCCCCAGAGGATGCTCCTGATGCAGGCCGCACTGAACATTATTGACACAGACCTGATAAACGTCGAGCTACAATTCCGTAAGGATCTGGAGTCCGATGTTCCACTGATCCGCAAGGTCGGGGAATATGTTCTTTCCAGTGGTGGCAAACGTGTGCGCCCTGCGCTGCTATTGCTTGCCGCTCGATTGTGCGGTTATCAGGGGGATCAGGCTGTTCCTCTGGCCAGCGTTGTCGAGTTTATCCATACGGCTACCCTGCTGCATGATGATGTAGTTGATAGTGCCTCCCTGCGACGTGGCCTGGCCTCGGCCAATACCTTGTGGGGCAATGAGGCTTCTGTTCTCGTTGGTGATTTTCTGTTTTCTAAATCATTCTCTTTGATGGTTGCTGTTGGCAGTCTCGATATCTTGCGGGTGCTTTCCGATGCTACCACTGTAATCGCCGAAGGTGAGGTCATGCAGCTGCTCTGTACCGGCGAGATTGATCTGACGGAAGAACGCTACTTGAACGTGGTGCGCTCCAAAACAGCCATCCTCATGTCAGCAGCCTGTGAAGCGGGTGCAATTTTGGGCGGTGCAACACCTGATTGTCAGAAAGCTCTTTCCGATTTCGGCATGTCGTTGGGGATAGCGTTTCAACTCATGGATGATACCCTTGACTACGTCGCTACCGAGGAAGAATTTGGAAAGAGTATCGGTCACGATCTGGAAGAGGGAAAGATTACGCTTCCGTTAATACACACCTTGCGTCAGTGTACCGAAACAGAACGCTCTCTGATTGAAGCCGTTGTGGAAAAAGACGAGATGACGCTGGAGGAATTTCGCACGGTGTCCGGACTGGTCAAGCAGTACGGTGGAATTACCTATACCGTTGATGCCGCTCGTCGTTATATCAATGACTGTCGTACCCATCTCGGGGTTTTTGAGGCATCCAGCATAACGACAGCCTTATGCAGCCTTGCCGACTATGTTGTAACCCGCAACAGGTAATCCCTTAATTTCCTGTAGGTAAACCCCCGGCTATGCCGGGGGACTCCCATAGTTTGACTTTTTCGGCAATATAGCTTCACCCCCGACTTTACAGTTCTGAGGTTTTGACTTTCACCGATTGCGGTCAGCCCCCTTTGAGGGGGCAGCAATCGTAAAACCCCCGGCTTTGCCGGGGGATACTTATTATTCAGTGAACAGCTTGTATTATACCCCCGGAGGGATCATGAAAAAACTGTCATATTACTTTCTGGTTTTTTCTGCTGCCGTACTGATCGTAGCAGGCTGTTCAACAAAAAAAGAACCTGCCCAAAGTGCGGCAACAGAGGCAAAGGAGATGAGTCCTGCTCCTGAGGTGAATGTCAATTCGCTGAAGAATGTTCCCCTGAAGCTGTCTGACCTGAAAGGCAAGGTGGTCCTGCTTAACTTCTGGGCCACCTGGTGCCCGCCATGCCGGGAAGAAATCCCTTCCCTGATGAAGCTCAACAGCTCCATGGCCGGTAAGAACTTTCAGATGGTGGCGGTTTCAGTTGATGAAGGCGGGGTCCCTGCAATCGAATCCTTTTTCAAAGAGAGTGGTTTATCGCTTCCGGCGTATATCGACCCCGACGGCACGGCAGCTAAAACATACGGCATCACCGGCGTACCCGAAACCTTTATCATCGATAAGAATGGCGTCCTGGTGAAGAAGGTCGTTGGGCCGCTCGCCTGGGACTCTAATGAAACAATTTCTTATCTTGAAGGCCTGATGAAATAGGAGATCTGCACCCATGCATTCCCAGGAAGTCACGTACCTTGGAGCTTTTATTGCCGGGTTGCTTTCGTTTCTCTCACCGTGTGTCCTGCCGTTGATACCGTCCTATATCACCTACATAACCGGTCTCTCGTTTGCCGACCTCCAGACAGAACACCCCAGTCACAAGGTGCGTCAGGCTTCAATGCTGCATTCGCTGGCCTTTATCCTCGGCTTTACGGTGGTGTTTGTTCTGCTGGGAGCTTCTGCTACCTACCTCGGTTCCTTCCTCAATCAACATGTCGGCCTCCTCAGAAAAGTCGGCGGTGTTCTGATTATGCTGCTGGGCGTCCATGTAACCGGCCTGATTCCCATTACCATGTTGCTGGGGGAGAAGCGGATTACGCTCCACCGTAAACCGGCTGGATTTATCGGCACCTTCCTGGTCGGTATCGCCTTCGCCGCCGGATGGACTCCCTGCATTGGGCCGATTCTGGCTGCAATCCTGATGGTGGCGGCTACGGCTCAGAACGTCTATCATGGAATCGTTCTACTTCTGGTTTACTCGTTAGGTCTCGGCATACCTTTTTTTCTTTCCTCCCTGGCAATGCACCAGTTTATCATCGCCTTCCAGCGTTTCAAAAAGTTCATCCGGGTGTTTGAAATCTGTACCGGCATCTTCCTGATGCTGGTTGGTGTCATGATCTATTTTAACTGGCTGTCCCGGCTTTCAGGCGTTTTCTCGTCTCTGCTTGGCGGAAGCTAGATGAAGGCCCATCGTGCACGGCATTCCATTCAACTTGCGGTTACCCAACTGGTTGTGACCGAGGCATTTTATGCCGGGATTTTGGAGCTTCCGCTGCAGCGATCTCTCACGGCAGCAGGTGCCCCCGATCATCTGATGCTGGATATGGACGGCATGGCCCTGGTTTTTGTGGAAGAGGATGATGTTGTCAGGGCTCATCCTGTACTGGGGAACCGGTTCAGCATGTTTCCGCGTGGCATCGGGCTGACACTGCATTTTGAGGTTAAAGATATCGAGGGTATCAGTGATGCGATTTCCGAGGAAGGGCTGGAGATTCTGTATCCACTGGAGATCAAGCCTTACGGAGTCAAGGAAATGTGGTGTTTCGATCCGGACGGATATCTGGTTGTGCTGGATGAAATCATGGAAAACAGGAAAAAGGCCGGACAGTGATCCGGCCTTTCATTATTTTCAGAAAACATACCCACTAGAAATCATGTCACTACATCGCATAACTAATATCTCGGAGAACGGAACAGACCCCGCAGGTGTCCGCAACCATGTTGATCCCTTTCTCGTTTATGATGCCGCGGCCTTAGAATGAATATCAGCCCGCATATATGTGTGCCGGCAGAACGCTATGTTCGTGTTCCGACGACAACCAATCGGATCAGAAGATGACTCAATCGACTGAGCATGTCTGCCTTCATTGCGGCATCAGTTTTCGCTGGAGTCCACTGGAAGCGTACCCGGCAGAAGGTACACGCCAGCTGTTCTGTTGCCGGGGGTGTCTGGGAGCATACCAGTTGATCTGTGCCGCTGGTCTGGATTCTTTTTATCTGCGGGAGGACCGCAGCATGCCGACTATCCACGAAGAAAACCCTTCCCTGTTCAGTGACGCGGTACTCGCGCAGTATGTTGTAAATGACGGCGATCTCTGTCGCCTGGATATCCTGGTCGCTGGAATCACGTGCCCCTCCTGTATCTGGCTGCTGGAGCGTATGATTGCCCGTGTTGCTGGTGTTACCGATGTCAGCATCTCTTATGCCGCCGGAATAGCACTGGTCCGGTTCGATCCTGCGCTGGCGCTGCCGTCGGCAATTTTCACCGCTGTCAGCAGACTGGGGTTTAGGCCCCGCCCCTATTCACCCGCACTTTCCGATATTGAAGCTCGCCGAGAACGATCGGATCTGTTGCTCCGTTTCGGTACGGCGCTGTTCCTTACCATGCAATTGATGGCGTACTCTTACAGCCTGTACGCCGGTTATTTTCAGGGAATGGGAATGGCAATCAAAGCTGTCCTGCAATACGCCTCGATGCTGGTGGCTACCCCGGTCGTTTTCTACAGCGGCTGGCCGTTTCTGGTGAGCGCATGGCAATCGCTTTGCTCACGCCGGCCTGGGATGGATCTGCTGATAGCGGTGGGCGCGCTGACGGCCTGGTTCTACAGCACCTGGTCGCTTTTCTCCGGCCAGGAAACCTATTTCGAGAGCGCGGCCATGATCGTCACCTTTGTTCTGCTGGGGCGACTCTTGGAGCATTCGGTACGTCATACGGCCCTGTCAGGCATCGACTCGCTCTATGCAGCTGTCGCGCAGCGAGCTACCCTGCAGGACCAGTCCGGTCATCACGATATTGCGGCGGAGGACGTGCGACCGGGGGATCTGCTGCTGGTCCGGCAGGGTGAGCATTTCCCGGTTGATTGTCTGGTGATTTCCGGAGAGACCGAGGTGGATCAGTCGCTGGTGACCGGTGAAAGCGTCCCCATTGTTGTGCTGCCGGGCGATGATGTCCGTGCCGGTTGTGTCAATGTTGCCGCTCCGGTTACGGTCCAGGCCCTCAGAGCAGTTGCTCAGAGTTACCTGATGCGGGTGGCTGCCCTTGTCAGGATGGCCCAAGCCGGTAAACCCTCGCTGCAGCGCTTGGCAGACCGCATCGCCGCCTGGTTCGTACCTGCTGTTATTCTACTTGCACTTATGGTCTGCGTCGGTCATTACACCCTGGCCGGGCAGGGTCTCGGTCGAGCTGTAATGGTTGCGCTTGCGGTTGTACTGATTGCGTGCCCCTGCGCCATGGGCCTGGCGGTTCCGTCTGCGGTTATGGCAGCCTGTAGCCGATCCGCGTCATTGGGCATCGTTCTCAGAGGAGGGGATGTCATCGAACGTCTGGCGCAGATTCAGTACGCTTTATTCGATAAAACCGGCACAATAACAATGGGACAGCCTCAGGTGATCACATTTAGCCCGCTGGGTGCATTTACAGAGCAGGAAATTCTGCTGGCTGCTGCTACCGTGGAGCAGCCAGCCGCTCACCCTTTGGCGAAAGCGGTCGTGGGGTTTGCCGCTGAACGAGGCGCACTTCCCGGAGAATGCCGCGATTTTGTTGTTATCCCCGGCAAAGGTGTTTGCGGTCTGACGGTCGAAGGTCGCCGGGTACAATGTGGAAGTGCCCTGTACTTTAGGGATCAGGGCATTGATTTGGACATCGAGGGAGATACTCAGGAGTCGGATGATACGGTCGTACTGGTGGTCATCGATAACGTCGTTGCCGGAAGGTTTCTGCTGCGAGACCGGATCAGGCCCGGTTCTGTCGAACTTGTACGCTTACTTGCAGCGCGTGGCATCAGCCCGCGACTGATAAGTGGAGACGCTCAACCGGTTGCGGATCGTATTGCCGCCAGGATAGGTATGGATATGGCGCTGGGCAACATGACACCCGATCAGAAGATCGCTATGGTACACGAGCTGCAAGCCCAGGGCGGGCGAGTGCTGATGGTCGGAGATGGTATCAATGATGCCCCGGCCCTGGCAGCGGCAGATGTCAGTTGTTCCATAATCGGTTCCAGTGATATTGCCCTGGAGCATGCCGATGTAATCATAAATGGTGTAGACCTTGCCCATCTGGCAACGGTCCACCACATCGCCGGAAAAACCATGTCCATCATCAGGCAAAATCTGGGCTGGGCCTTTTTTTATAACGGCATTGGCATCCCTCTGGCTGTTATTGGCGTGCTGACCCCGGTCTACGCAGCCGTGGCCATGACGGCCAGTTCATTGCTGGTTTCACTCAATTCACTGCGTCTGATGAGGATCAAGCATCATGGATGAAAGCATCATACTGCTGATAATACTGTCGCTCTGTCTGGGAGCCGGCTGCTGGCTGGTCTTTATCTGGGCGGTAAAAAAGGGGGAGTTCGAGGATGTGGAAAAGCCTAAACATCGCATGCTGGACGATGATTGACATTGATATGGACAACTCTTCCAACCGCAAGGGTTTTCTTTTGTCCCGGTTTTTGCTACCCTGCTTCAAATCCAAATGCGTAAGGCGGACAACATGAAACGCGAAGGTATCATCCTGATCATCTCTGCTCCTTCCGGTGCTGGCAAGACGACCCTCTGCCATGAATTGATGAAACGTTTCCCGAACATGAAGGAGTCAATCAGCTATACTACCCGAACCCCACGTTGTGGCGAGGTACATGGTCAGGACTACTACTTTGTGTCACGGGACGAATTTCAACGTATGATCGATGCAGATGCCTTCGCCGAATGGGCCGAAGTTCACGGAAATCTGTACGGAACAGCCTTGGCGACGATCGACGAGGCCCGAAAGAACGGCGTGGATCTCGTTCTGGATATCGATTGCCAGGGAGCACGCAGGCTCAAGGAACAGATAGAGAGATGTGTCTACATCTTTATTCTGCCGCCCAGTATGGATGAGTTGCGTCGCCGCCTTGAAAGTCGTTCGTCAGACCCTCAGGATGTGATCGATCGACGCCTTGAAAGGGCCGCCGCAGAAATCAGGGAGGCGCGTTGGTACGATTACATTATCATTAACGACCAGTTGGAGACCGCCTTCGAAGAACTTTCCGCCATCGTGGTAGCACATGGTCGCAGGACCTTCAGGATGCTGGGACAGGTGGCGAAATTGTTTGATATTTGAAGCAAAATAGGGTATTAAGGGTATCCATTTATTTACAGCAGGAAGGAGTACACATTATGGCACGCGTAACCGTCGAAGATTGTCTGAAAAATGTCGATAACCGTTTCCTTCTGGTTATGCTGGCTTCCAAGAGGGTCAAGCAGCTTTACAAAGGGAATCAACCCCTGATCGATCCCAAGAACAACCGTCTGGTGGTAACAGCGTTGCGTGAGATTGCTGCCGGCAAAGTCAACTTTGAGATCAGCAAGAAACAGCCCGCTAACTAGGTTTGTTGTCCGGGGTGAAGACGCAGCAATGCGTTTTCACCCTTTTTTTGTCCTGCCCCATTGATGTTCTCACTCCAACGCTTATCAGGCGACTGATACCATATGATCAGGCTCAATGACATCCTCGATAAGGTAGCGGCGTACAACCCGACGGCTGATTTTAACCTCATCCGCAAGGCTTACGTATACTGCGCCAAGGTGCACCAGGGACAGACCAGGCTCTCGGGGGAACCGTACATTATCCACCCCATGGAGGTGGCTGGTTTGCTGGCCGACCTGCGTCTCGATGTCCCCAGCATCATTACCGGTTTTCTGCACGACACTATCGAGGATACGCTGGCAACCTACGAAGAATTGGTCGATATGTTCGGTGTAGAGGTGGCGCAACTGGTTGATGGTGTCACCAAGATCAGCAAGATCCACTTCAAGACCAAAGAGGAGAGCCAGGCTGAAAATTTTCGCAAGATGCTGCTGGCCATGGCCAACGATATCCGCGTTATCCTGGTGAAGCTGGCTGATCGTCTGCATAATATGCGCACCCTGGAGTTTCAGCCGGAACCCAAGCAGCGCAGCATCGCCCGCGAGACAATGGATATCTACGCCCCTATCGCCAACCGACTGGGGATATCGTGGATCAAGGTCGAACTGGAAGACCTCTCGTTCCGTTATCTCAACCCCGAAATCTACTTCGAGCTGGCTCGCAAAATTTCCCTTAAAAAACAGGAACGCGAGGCCTTTGTCGAAGAAGCCAAGGCGATCATTTTCGAAAAACTGGCTGAACATAACATCATCGGAGAGGTGTCCGGACGCAGCAAACACCTGTTTTCCATTTATCGCAAGATGGAAAAGCGAAATGTTGAATTTGAAGAGATCTATGATCTGATTGCCATCCGAATTCTGGTGAATGACCTGCGAGAGTGCTACGAGGTGCTGGGCGTTATTCACTCCTCCTGGAAGCCGATTCCGGGGCGTTTCAAAGATTATATCGCCATGCCCAAGGGTAACATGTACCAATCTCTGCATACCACCGTCATTGGGCCGCATGGTGACCGGATGGAGGTGCAGATCCGGACCCACGAAATGCACAACGTGGCCGATGCAGGTATCGCCGCCCACTGGAAGTATAAGGAGGGCAAGGGGTATGACGAAAAGGATGTCAAGCGTTTTGCCTGGCTGCGGCAACTGCTGGAATGGCAGCAGGAATTGCAGGACTCCAAGGAATTCATGGATTCGGTCAGAGTGGACCTTTTCCCGGAAGAGGTGTATGTCTTTACCCCCAAAGGCGACGTAAAGGGGTATCCCAAAGGATCAACTCCGATCGACTTTGCCTACAGTGTGCATACCGATGTAGGACATCGCTGCGTAGGCGCCAAGGTTAACGGCAAACTGGTGCCGCTCAAATACGAGCTGAAAAACGGTGACATCGTTGAGGTTATCACATCACCGCATCACACCCCCAGCAAGGACTGGCTCAAGATCGTCAAGAGTTCCCGTGCCCGCAACAAGATTCGTACCTGGATCAAAACCGAGGAGCGGAAACGTAGTGTCGTTTTGGGGCGGGAAATCTGTGAAAAGGATTTCCGCAAATATTCCGTTAATCTCCAAAAGATTCAGAAAAGTGGCGATTTCAAAAGAATTGCGGCTGAATTCGGTTTTGCAGGTGACGACGACCTGTTGGCTGCGGTCGGATACGGTAAAATATCAGCTGGTCAGATCATCGGCAAGCTCCTTCCCCATGAAAAGATTCAGGAGCGGGCAGAACACAAGGAATCTCGTCTGACAGCTGTCATCAATAGGCTCAAAGGCAAATCGTCCGGCGCGGTTGAAATCAGTGGCGTTGATGATGTGCTGGTGCGTTTTGGTAAATGCTGCAACCCGGTTCCCGGTGATGACATAATCGGTTTTATCACCCGTGGCAAGGGTGTTACAATTCACACTTCCGACTGTCAACTGGCACTGGAGTGCGATCCCGAGCGACGTATCGACGTGGCCTGGAACAAACAGAAAACATCTGCGCTTCCGGTCAAGATTCGGGTTATCTGTCATGACGTCAAAGGCATCCTGGCCAATATCACCATGGCTATCACCAACAGTGAAGCCAATATCTCCAGTGCACATGTTCAGAGTACCGTTGATCAGCGAGGCGAGAATACCTTCGAGGTAAATGTTGTTGATCTGGCCCACCTGCAGAAGGTAATGAACGCCATCATGAAGGTTAAAGGCGTGATTAAAGTTGAAAGGCTAAAGCAATGAAACTAAACGTAATTGCGACAGAGAACGCTCCAGCTGCCATCGGTCCATACTCGCAGGCAATTCAGGTCGGCAATCTCCTGTACTGCTCAGGACAGATCGCATTGGATCCGGTTTCAGGCGAGGTAGTTGCCGGTGGCGTGAGGGAGCAGGCTGAGCAGGTTATGCGTAATATCGCCGCTGTCCTGATGGCAGCGGGGACCGGTTTCGATAACCTGGTAAAGACAACGATTTTTCTGGTAGATATGAATGATTTTGCAGTGGTTAATGAGGTTTATGGACGTAGCTTCCCTGGACGTAAACCCGCTCGCTCAACAGTAGCGGTTCAGGGGCTTCCTCGTGGTGTGCTTCTGGAGATAGAGGTGGTTGCTTCATTATGATCTGCCTGTTGCTGCATATCGATTCCCTCGAACAAGAAAAGCCGTTGCACATACGTGCAACGGCTTTGAAGATCAGGATCATGGTGTGGTTGTTACAGTGCTTTGGTTACGTGACCGGAGCGAATGCAGCGGGTGCAGACCTTAACGGTCATGATGCTGCCATTTTTTACAGCTCTGACCTTCTGCAGGTTCGGATACCATACAGTTCGGGTTTTGTTGTTGGCGTGGCTTACATTGTTACCGAAGCTGGGCCCTTTTCCACAAACATCACATTTTCTTGACATATTAGTTCCTCCGGGTAATTACTGAAAAAAAACTTATAGCAGATTGATCACTTGGTTGCAAGAGGAAAATAAGTTACGCATGAATGTCATCAAAGCCTTCATCACAATTACGGTAATTTTACTGGTTGTTATTACGGTCCTGTTCATCGATTTTACCTATAAAACCTTTTCATATCGTCAAAGTACGGTCAAAGCCGACGCCATTGTCGTGCTGGCTGGCGGGAAGGGGAGGGTGGATGAAGGCGTTCAACTCTATCGCGAAGGTCGCGCAACGTACCTATTTTTCATTGGCGTTGATCCCCGTGTTCGTAAAACGGACCTGTATCGACCTCAAAAAGGCGATCCATCAGCGGAAAGGGTTATTCTGGAAAAGGCGTCCCGGAACACCTTGGAGAATGCCATCTATGCTCGTGACCTTTTACAGCGCCATCAGATTGGGTCCGTGTTGTTGATTACATCTCGCTATCACATGAAACGGTCTGCTATTCTCTTTCGTAATGCCCTTCCCAAAGAATTGGCTATTTATCCTTATCCGGTGGATAGCAATAACCTCAAGGAAGCGTGGTGGAATCATGAAGGAAGTTTTCATCTGCTCTTTTCCGAATTTTACAAGTACTGCATGTTCAGGGCATTTTTTCTGTTCGCTCCCGGAGAATTGAGGTCCGGAACTTTCCCTGCCACAACGGACAGTTGAGATGCTTCCACATTTTTCAATTTTCTGATACATTCCTGACCAGTTAGAAGGTACATGTTTCGTATCGAAATAATTGTAAAATTCATCCTATCAATTCCAATTGCTTGAGAAAGGACTAGTCTGATGCGTTACATCAGTACCCGCGGCGGAATTCAGCCGATCTGCTTCAAGGACGCTGTCATGATGGGACTTGCCACTGATGGTGGCTTGCTTCTGCCTGAATCATATCCGACCATATCCTGTGAACAGCTCGAAAGCTGGCGCGGGCTTTCCTATCCGGAGCTGGCCTTCCAGATCATTTCACCCTTTGCAGACGATATACCGGCGGATGATCTCAGGGCGCTGATACAACATTCCTATGGCAGCTTCACCCATCCCGAAGTGACGCCGGTGGTGCGCCAGGATGGCGTGTATATCCTTGAGTTGTTTCACGGTGTCACCCTGGCCTTCAAAGACGTGGCCCTGCAGTTCCTTGGTAACCTGTTCGAGTATATCTTGGCAGAGCGGGGAGAAATACTCAATATTGTAGGCGCCACCTCGGGAGATACCGGCAGCGCCGCCATACACGGGGTGCGGGGTAAAAAGGGCATCACCATTTTCATCCTGCATCCGCATGGTAAGACCTCGCCGGTTCAAGCCTTGCAGATGACTACCGTAACGGATAGCAATGTACATAACATTGCTATCCGTGGTACCTTCGACGATTGTCAGGACATGGTCAAAGCGCTGTTCAATGATTTGGAATTCAAGGAGAAATACTCACTCGGAGCAGTCAATTCTATTAATTGGGCGCGTGTCCTGGCCCAGGTGGTATATTATGTTTATGCTTGGCTACGTGTTACGGATTCAGGCCCAAAGCCGGTCTGTTTCTCTGTGCCAACCGGAAATTTTGGCGACATATTTGCCGGCTACGTTGCCAAACGTATGGGCCTGCCTATTGGAAAACTATTGTTGGCAACCAACGAGAACAGTATTCTTACACGGTTTGTTAATAATGGTGATTACTCTCTGACAGGTGTCGTTTCGACGGTATCTCCCTCAATGGATATCCAGGTGGCCTCGAACTTCGAACGTTATCTGTATCATTTGTACGCGGAGTCGCCGGTCAAGGTCAGAAGTGCATTTGCAGAACTGCGCGAGCACGGGAGGATTCGTTTCAGTGATGCTGAAATGAAGCAGGTTCATTCTGATTTCTGCTCGTCTTCAGTAAACCAGGCGGCTACCCTGGAGATGATCGGGTCGTTTTATCGCCAGACAGGATATATGCTGGATCCACACACTGCAGTTGGTGTTAAGGCCGCCCTTGACCTGTTACCTGATGATGTAGCACGCATATGTCTGGCTACGGCCCATCCAGCCAAATTTGGTGAAGCGGTAGAAAAGGCTATTGGAGTGCCAGTCCCGCTCCCGGATGCCGTTTCAATCCTGGAAGGAATGCCGACCCGGTGTGATGTGATGGACGCCGACCTAGAAATAGTACGGGATTTTATTAGCGCACGTATTGGGTAATACCTAAGGTTTTTACAAATACCAGTTGACAAAAAGCACATCTCTTGGCATTTATAAAGGCTCGTTGTGCGGGAATAACTCAGTGGTAGAGTGCAACCTTCCCAAGGTTGAGGTCGCGAGTTCGAATCTCGTTTCCCGCTCCATTTAACTATCTAGAATCATTGAAGTGTTTTGTAAAAAGTAACAACTGTCCCCATACTGTTCCCATAAAACAGTAATGGGGATATTTTTTTGCCTGGTTTTATCAGGAAATCTTTGCCGAAATAATGAAAATTTCCTCCAATCACCTTGCCGACGTACTCACCATACACTTGATACACCAGCTGCTTGCTCGAATGCCCCATCAGATTCACCAGCTTCATAAGATTCGTGCCGATGATAAGCACCCAGGCGCAGAAGGTATGCCGTGTACTGTACTGCGCCTTGTAGACTATCTGTGACTCTTCCAGTGCCTTATCCACTGGCAGATGGTCTCACGCAATCGGACAGATTACAGTCCGAACGCAAGCAGTTGAAGCAATACCCTTGGGTTTAATGGTGTTTTTATCAGCTGTTTGTTTTTCAAAAAAAAAGGGAGTCGCTTTGTACAAGCTGACTCCCTGATGTTATTTTTGGTGGAGATGAACGGGATCGAACCGTTGACCTCTTGGCTGCCAGCCAAGCGCTCTCCCAGCTGAGCTACACCCCCAAAAATTGAAAACTTTATATACCAAATCGTTGAGGGCATGTCAATAATAATTATTTCCATCACCACCGGTTTTGTTGGTGCAACCACACGAGCGTTTTGAACGTTCGCCACTCACACATCTGTTGTTAAATTTTGCTATACACAACGCTGAAAAGTGTTCCCATCTTTATAGAAAATATGCTAATAGATAACGCTTATATTCTTGCATTTTAAGCATTGAAAGGAAGCAATTTCCGTGTCTTTTACACCTGCCTCCATTTTGATTACCGGAGGGGCCGGTTTTATCGGCTCCAATTTCATACACTCTTTTCTTGCCAACAATCCAGGATGCCGGATTACAAACCTCGATATGTTGACCTATGCCGGCAACCTGAAAAACCTTACTGACGTTGCTGAAAATTCTCAGTATCGTTTTGTGAAGGGTGATATCGGTGATGCCGCTCTGGTGGCAAGCATTCTCGTTCAGGAAAAGGTGGATGCTGTTGTCCATTTTGCCGCTGAATCCCACGTGGATAGGTCTATTACCGGTCCGGAGATTTTTGTGCGGACCAACGTTCTTGGTACGCAGGTGCTGCTGGAAGAGAGCCGCAGGCATTGGCAGTCAGATGTTGTAACGGATTTCCGCTTTTTACAGATTTCCACTGATGAGGTTTACGGAAGTCTTGGCGACACGGGTTTTTTTACCGAAGAAACTCCGTTGGCCGCCAACTCACCCTATTCGGCCAGCAAGGCCGGGGCGGATCTTCTGGTTCGGGCCTATCATGAAACCTTTGGCTTGCCGACGCTCAATACCCGCTGTTCCAACAATTACGGTCCCTATCATTTTCCCGAGAAGTTGATTCCGTTGTTGATACATAACATCATCAATAAAAAGCCGCTGCCGATCTACGGAGATGGCCTGAATGTCAGGGATTGGCTGCATGTACGTGATCATGCGTCAGCCATCGAAGTTGTGTTGAAAACAGCGCAACCAGGGTCGGTTTATAATATTGGAGGAAACAATGAGTGGAAGAACATCGATATCGTCAACTTGGTGTGCGATCTGCTTGACTCACGCCTCAAGCGTGAGCCGGGAGAAAATCGGCAGCTGATTTCGTTTGTTAAAGACCGGCCTGGTCATGATCGTCGTTATGCGATCGATGCATCACGACTCAAAAACGATCTGGGGTGGGAGCCGGAGTATACCTTCGAGAGCGGCATTGCCGAAACCATCGATTGGTATCTGGATCATCAGGAGTGGGTGGCAGATGTGACCTCCGGAACGTATCTAACGTATTATGAAAAACAGTATGGAGAACGGCCATGATCCTGGTAGTTGGCGCCAATGGCATGTTGGGGCGCGACGTGATGACTCTCATCGGTGCTGCGGCCCGTGGCATCGATATTGAAGAGATCGATATCACCTCGCTGGAATCGACGGACCGGATCCTTAAAACGCTGAAACCGAAAACCGTCATCAACTGCGCTGCCTATACCGATGTTGATGGGTGTGAGACCAATACGGAAACGGCCATGCAGGTCAATGGCGAAGGCGTGGCACACCTGGCCATGGTCAGTCGCGAGATTGGAGCACGACTTGTTCATATCAGTACCGACTATGTTTTCAACGGCAGCAAGGGTAGCCCGTATGTGGAGGATGACGCTCCTTGTCCATTGGGCGTCTACGGACTATCCAAGTTGGCCGGCGAAATGAATGCGTCCTTTAATCCCGATCACCTGATTATTCGGACCCAGTGGCTGTACGGTCTGCATGGCAAGAATTTCGTAGAGACCATGTTGCGTCTGGCCAAGGAAAAAGATGAGCTTTCAGTCGTTGATGACCAGATCGGTTCTCCGACGTGGACGGTCGATTTGGCCCATGCCATTTTGGCTCTGTTGAAAACCGGTCATCGTGGTATCTATCATGCTGCCAATTCCGGATTCTGCTCCTGGAATAGCTTCGCAAAAGCGATTTTTGAAGAAACTGGTCTGCTGACGCGGGTCACAGCTATGACGACTGATGCATTGAACCGTCCGGCCCGTCGTCCATTGTATTCGACGTTGGATTGCAGTAAATTGAAACATGATACCGGGTTTGAGCCCCAACCGTGGCGATCGGCATTGAAAGCATACCTGAATATAAGAAGCAATAACTACTAAAGGAGGCACTATGGAACGAGGTGAGCGTCCCTGGGGCTCATACCTGGTGCTTGACGAGAGCGCCAGTTACAAGATTAAGCGTATTGAAGTTCTGCCGGGGCAGCGGCTTTCCCTTCAGAAACATCACCATCGCAGTGAACACTGGATTGTCGTTTCTGGTACTGCATTGGTAACCTGCGGGGACCAGCAACAGGTTGTCAACGTCAACGAGTCTACATTTATTCCGATCGGCCTGAATCATCGTTTGGAGAACCCTGGCAAAATTCCTCTGATTATTATTGAGGTTCAAAGCGGGGAGTATCTGGGTGAGGATGATATCGTCCGCTTTGATGATGATTATATGCGCAGTACAACACAGTTCAATAATGAGCTTTAGCCAGGTGCTGATCTGTTTTTATAGGAGGTTATTGTTTTGGTGTGCCCTGTCGTTGATCCTTTTTTTGACAGGTTGTGCCGGTACCGCGACTACAATGATGGATGAAGAGGTTGTCACTAACCAGAAACCGATGGCAACATACAAGTCGCTGATAATAGATGACTTTGAACTCAAAAAAGAACTTTATACCGATGCTTCAGATCTCCGGATGAACGAGAGAGAACGTCGCTATTCACAAATTCCGAAGGTGTTGGCTGAAAACATCGAACGTTATGTCAAGGCCCACAATATTTACCAGAGCGTGTCTCGCAACACTCAAAAAACTACAAGCGCACTCGTGTTAAAGGGGAGGTTTACAAGGGTTGGCCGTTTCAGGATTTCTGTCGTTGCAATTTTGTATGACGGCGACAATGGTCACGAAGTTGCCTATTTACGCCAAACCTTGTGGGATGTTATTGATACAACCGAGGGGGTCAGCCTTCTGGGACGTGATATTGCAGATTTTATTGATAGAATTCAGTATAAGTAGTGGAGAAATATATGTATATTGTTATACTTGCGGGTGGATCCGGTACAAGGTTTTGGCCGTTATCGCGTGTTGCCCGCCCGAAACAACTCATCTCCATTACCGGAGGGCGGACCATGCTTCAGCGTACTGTGGAGCGGGTGCTACCTCTCAAGCCCAAACGTATTCTGATAATTACCAATACTGTTCAGGCTGAAGAAACCGAACGACAGTTGGCACATTTTCGTACCATCCCCATTGATGTTATTGCCGAACCGGAAGCCAGAAATACGGCACCTGCGATTGGTTTGGCTGCAACAATTATTGCGGCGTTTGATCCCAATGGCGTGATGGTCGTTCTGCCAGCCGACCATTTTATCAAGGATGAAGAGTCTCTTCGGCAGTCTTTGGTTCATGCAAGCCACGCAGCCCGTAATGGCTTTTTGGTAACATTGGGTATCATGCCGACCAGACCTGAAACAGGCTATGGTTATATCGAAGCCGATCTGGTTCTCCGCGGCACAGGTCCTTTCCCGGTCCGGCGTTTTATTGAAAAACCACCTCTCGCCCAGGCCATCACCTATCTGGAAGAGGGAAATTTCTTCTGGAACAGTGGTATGTTCATCTGGCGAGCGGATACCATTTTGCTGGAGATTGGCACCTATCTTCCTGATTTGGCAGAGATCCTTTCCAGGCTGTCGTTTAGCGATGATGTGTGGGAATTATCTGACCTGGTAGAACAGATAGGATCAATTTATGGTTTAGCAGAGAGTGTTTCCATTGATTTCGCTGTTATGGAGAAGTCTTCCAAGGTGCTGGTAGTGCCGGTAGAAATGGGCTGGAGCGATGTGGGCAGTTGGAGCTCATTACCTGAAGTGGTCGAACCTGATGACTCGGGAACGGTGTGTATCAATACGACAGGATTTGTTTCCCTTGATTCTACCGGATGTGTGGTCTATGCCGATGCCAGAGTTGTAGCCACTGTCGGCGTACATAACCTGATCATCGTATCGACCCCGGATGCGCTTCTGGTGTGTGATAATGCACGGGCTCAGGATGTCAAGAAGGTTGTGGAAGAGCTTGGCAGGCTTGGAAAGACCTCCGTTTTATAAACAGGTTTGATCCGTTTGCGCCTGTAATGCGAACTTTTTTTATTTTCATTGTCAACGTTTATGAATTAAATGGTTGACCTCTTGGGGGCGAGCTTGAGTACCTCAATACACGAAGAACTTGAACAGATTCGCCGCAGCGGCTTATACCGTTCCACTCGTTCTATCAGCGGAAAACAAGCGGCCCGTGTCGAAATGAACGGGCGCGACATGCTACTGCTCTGTTCAAACAATTACCTGGGACTGGCTGATCATCCCGCTCTGATTAGGGCTTCTATCCGAGCGACGGAACGATACGGCACGTCGAGTGCAGCGTCTCGTCTTGTATCAGGTAGCATGGAACCCCATGAACTGTTGGAAGTAGAAATTGCCCGCTGTAAAGGTACCGAGGTTGCGCTGATATTTAATAGTGGTTATGCCGCCAATACGGGGATCATCGCCGCCTTGGCAGGCAGGGGCGATGTGATCTTTTCAGATCGACTCAATCATGCCAGTATTATTGATGGTTCCCTTCTTTCGGGTGCCCGCCTTATTCGTTATCCGCATAATGACCATGCTGCTTTATTCTCGCTTATGAAAAAACATCGTGGCTCTGGACGCGCGTTGATCGTCACCGACGGTGTCTTCAGCATGGACGGTGATATTGCGCCATTGCGCGAACTGGTGGAACTGAAGAAGGCCTTCCATGCCTATTTGATGGTGGATGATGCCCATGGCAGCGGCGTGCTTGGCGAACAGGGCATGGGTACGACCGAACTGCTCGGGGTGTCAGATGATGTTGATATCAATATGGGTACCTTCGGCAAGGCCCTGGGTAGTTTTGGCGCATATGCGGCCGTGTCAGTGGAGTTGCGGGAACTATTGATCAACCGGGCGCGCAGCTTCATCTTCTCCACGTCACTGCCTCCTTCAGTCCTGGCGGCTTCTTTGGCTGCCATCAAGGTGGTCTGTTCAGATGAAGGTAAATGTTTGCGAGCACAGCTCAGGGTCAATGCTGAATACCTCAGATCACTCTTGGTACAGGCTGGCTTTACGCTGCCTGATGGCTCGACCCAGATCATTCCAATTATGACTGGCGGGGCGGAAACAACGATGCGTTTTTCCGATTTGCTGCTTGAAGAAGGCATTTTTGCCCAAGGAATTCGCCCCCCTACGGTTCCAGCCGGACTGTGCCGATTACGTTGTACGGTTATGTCAACCCATAGCAGACAGGATCTGGAATGGGCGGCAGACCGGATCTCCGTTGTTGGCAAGCGTCTGGGAGTGATCTAATGCCATGGTTTGAAAATGCTGCAGGTAACCGTCTGTGGTATGAGGAATACGGAGCTGGCACGCCAATATTGTTTATTCATGGCTGGTGTATGTCATCCGCAGTGTGGGGCTTTCAGCGGGAAGGCCTGTCGAATTTTTTTCGAGTCATAACCCTTGATCTTCAGGGTCATGGAAAATCATCTGTGTGTCCCGATGGATTTCAGATCAAAGGATGTGCCGGGGATATTGTCGAATTGATAGAACACCTTGGGCTTAACCAAGCCATACTCGCTGGCTGGTCGCTTGGAGCCCAGATTGCGATTGAAGTATCTCAGCTCAACACTGAGCGTGTCTCCGGACTGGTACTAATCTCCGGAACCCCTCGTTTCGTACAGACTCACGATTTTCCCCATGGTTTGTCGCGGCTGGAAGTGGAAGGTATGGCCAAAAAGGTTTATCGTAACATCCATCGAGCTGTGGCAGGGTTTATTACCCGCATGTTTGCATGCGGAGAGGACAGATCCGTCGCTGTTGGCAAGCTCTTGTCATCGGTTTCTCTGCCGACACCAGAGACCGCACTACAAGCTTTAGAGGCGCTGGTTGAAGCCGATATGCTGGGTTGTCTGGCCAGGATTAACTGTCCAACACTGATTCTGCATGGTGATTGTGACCTGGTTTGTCTGCCACAGGCTTCTGAATTCATGGAAATGCAGGTTCCGATGTCACATCGGATTGTGTTTGCAGGGTGTGGGCATGTGCCATTTCTCACGCAGAGCAGTAAATTCAATGCGTGTCTTGAAGATTTTTGTGGGAGGGTGAGTGCAGGAACATATCGACAGGAATAGGGTAGGCCGGTCTTTTCATCGACAGGCAGCGGAATATGACCGATATGCTTCGGTACAGAAACGTGTGGTAAAACGTGTGGTCTCACTTGTTAAAAATCATGTTGTTGGAATGCCGGAGACTGTTCTTGATATCGGTTGTGGCACGGGTCACCTGCTCTCTTTACTCCGACCAGAGTTTCCTCATTCCCGGTTGTATGGTCTTGATCTTGCTTATAACATGACCCATTGTGCTTCAGTACACCTTGGTACAGAGGCACAGTTTGTAAACGCCGACGCAGAATCTCTGCCCTTCAGGGACGGGGCCTTCAACCTGCTTGTTTCGACGTCAACGCTACAGTGGCTCGATAATCTAGATCTCTTTTTCAAACAGGCTCATCGTGTTACACATGTCAACGGATTGCTGTGCGTAGCATTTTTTGGCGGCAAAACGTTATGTGAGCTGCGCGAATGTTATCGTGAAGTACTGGAACAGCGTACTGGTGGTTGTAGCAGTTATATGGATAGGTTGCATCGTTTCATGGACAGGGCTGATGTGGAACATGCCTTGGAACGGATAGATTTTGATCAGGCAACTATTCTGAGCGAGATTGAAACAGACTATTATGCCGATGTTCACGATCTGCTTCGTTCAATCAAGCGCATCGGAGCCGGGGCTTCGCCTCAGGGAGACAGCAGGGGGGGATTGGGATGGAGGGGGATCCTTGAGGAAATTTCACGGCTTTACCGTAATCGTTACGCTAACGGCCACGGTAAAGTGCCGGCTACATATGAGGTGATGTATGTTGTTGCACGGTGTCGCTAGTAGTTAATCCAGCGAAGAAATAAGTTTTTTTGCGAGTGGGCTTATAACGCTGTAATGGACCTCGACCCCGTCCCGCTTGCCTTCGATGATACCTTTGTTCTTAAGCAGCGCAAGATGTTGTGAAACGGTTGCCTGTGGTAATCCAAGACATTCCCAGATATGTTTCACATTACACTCGCGTGTACAAAGACCAGCAACAATCTTGAGACGAATCGGGTGCCCCAGAACTTTTAATACTTCCGCCTCGGAACTAAACTGCCTATCTTTATCAAATTCCATAATTTTACCTTTTATATTTTAATAAAATATATATATAGATTTCTGTGCCGTCAATAAAAAAACGCTATGATGTAACAATGTTTGTTTTAAGCGCATGTTTGGATTTGGGGAAAAATTGTTGTGGCTAAGTGACAGGCCGAGGCATGTCCATGGGCTCGTTCAGTTAGAGGTGGCGGTGTTTGTTTACAGATTTCAGCCGCATAACGACAACGCGGATGGAATCGGCATCCGGATGGAATGTCTAAAGGTGAGGGCAGGTCATCGGTCAGAATGACTGCGTGGTTTCGTGGATTGGCTCCAATCTTTGGAATGGCAGCAATAAGTGCCTCGGTGTAGGGGTGCTGACATTGTCTGAACAGGTCAATCGCAGGCGCATCCTCAACAATAATACCAAGATACATGATTATCACCCGGTCACACATATGGCGCAGGACGGACAGATTGTGAGAGATCATGATCAGTGAAAGATCGAAATTTCTCTTCATCTCTTGAAGGAGATTTATGATCTGGGCCTGGATCGATATATCGAGCGAGGAAACTGGTTCATCGGCAATAAGTATTTGTGGAGATGCCGCCAGGGCACGGGCAATACCTATACGTTGGCGCTGGCCACCGGAGAATTCGTCAGGAAAGCGCTGAGCCAATTCCGGATTCAATCCGACTGTTTCCATCAATGTTGCAACTGTCCTGCGTTTGTCTGGCAGGGATGAACCAGAAATAGTGAGTGGCTCAGATATGATATCGCCGATACGCATGCGCGGGTTGAGTGATGAAAACGGGTCTTGAAAGATCATCTGGGTTGTGCGGCGGAATATCCTGAAATCTTTTTGTGAAAGTGATCCAAGGGGCGATCCATGATATTGTACTTCGCCATGGTCCGGCTGTAGCAGCCCGGCCAGAATTTTACCGAGAGTCGACTTCCCACAGCCGGATTCTCCCGCAATCCCGAGTGTCTCACCTTTGACAAGATCAAGACTTACTTCATCTACAGCGGTCAGGAGCGCACCTTTTGCTATCGGGGAGGTGAGTTTGAACTGTTTTCGAAGGTTAACTGCCTTGAGTATAAGACCGGCTTGTCTTGTCATTGCCAGCATCTCACGTTGTGTCCCGGCACTACCTCTCGCATGGGAGGCAGTTCACGACGGCACCTGGCCTGGACAAGCGGGCAGCGATCACAAAAGCCACAGCCCGGAAGGATCGAATGCAGGTTTGGGGCCTGTCCCCGAATGGTGGTAAGAGGTGTACCAGGCACGGAATTCTGGGGTAGTGATGCAAGCAGGGCCAAGGTGTAGGGATGGCGTGGGTTATTAAATAGCTCACTGGTCGAGGCATTTTCCACAACTCGTCCGGCGTACATGACAGAGGTGTAGTCGGAACGCTCAGCTACGATGCCAAGATCATGCGTAATCAACAGGATACCCATATTGGATGTACGTCTAAAGGTATCAATAAGTTCAAGTATCTGGGCTTGAATGGTGACATCCAGCGCAGTGGTTGGCTCATCGGCAATCAGCAGGGCAGGATTGCAGGCCAGAGCCATGGCAATCATCACCCGTTGGCGCATGCCGCCACTTAGCTGGTGAGGATAATCACGCATTCGGTCACCTGCGGAGGGAATGCCGACCTGATGAAGAATTTCGATACTACGATCTGTTGCATCTCTTCGTGAAAGTTTTCGGTGCAGAATAAACGGTTCTGATACCTGATCTCCGATACGTAACACCGGATTAAGGGATGTCATTGGTTCCTGGAATACCATTGAAATCCGGCTGCCTCGGATCTCCCTCATCTCATCGTCGGTAAGATTGAGGAGGTTTGCGCCCTCAAGGCAGATTGAACCGGAAGTGACGCGTCCGGGTGGCGGCACGAGCCGCATAACCGAAAGAGCGGTCATCGATTTACCGGATCCGGATTCACCCACCAGAGCGACAGTGCACCCATTGTCAATCGAAAGACTGACCCCGTTTACTGCCAACGCGAGATCTTGTTGGCCTTTAAAGCTGGTGTGCAGGTCTGAGATGGAGAGCAGTTGTGCCACAAATTCCTCATCGACTTAGATGGATTAAAAAATAGTAGTTATTTCTTGTGGCAATGATTTCGTGAGCCTTCTTGTCCTGCCTAACGGGGGTGACCTTACCCTAGGTCAAATTGACGGTTTCTGAAACGATGGGTTGCATTGCAGTGAACCTTGAGTGGAAAAATGAGCCATCTTCGATTATTTGCGTAAATACCTCAATAATGTCGGGATCAAACTGTGTTCCGGCATTTTCAACTAGTTCACTGATGGCACTATCCAGAGGAAGTGCCTTGCGGTAGGGCCGGTCAGAGGTCATGGCATCGAAAGAATCGGCAATAGCCAGGATGCGCGCCTCGATTAACTGTTCGTCCTTTTTGATCCGATTCGGGTATCCCATGCCATCAAACCTTTCGTGGTGTTGCCCTATGCAGACACGTACATCATGGAGAAATTCAATCGGTTCTAGTATATGCATGCCGATTACGGGGTGCTGTTGAAGTTCCTTGATGTCTTTGGGCGTAAGTTTGCCTTCTTTGTGAAGAAGACTCAAATCAATGCCGATTTTACCAATGTCGTGCAAGATTGCGGCGCGTTCGAGAATTTGCATGCGATCAATGGATAGGTTTAGCCGACGACCAATTTCTAAACAGTAGCGCGTAACGCGCTCGGAATGCCCCTTTGTATAACTGTCACTGGCCTCAATCGCTGAAACAAGGGCCTGGATTGTGTTTAGGTAGGTCTGTTGTTGTTCATCGTACAAGGTCGCGTTCTTAATAGCAATGGCTGCTTGGGCAGCAATCGTGGTGAGCATCTCCATTTCATCAGAACTGAACCGTGAGTCATCAAGCTTGTTTACCACGCTAATGGTTCCAATAATTTCATTCTTTACCATTAATGGGGCACAGATTAGAGATTTGCGTTCGTATCCGAGATCGCTAAAACGATCGAATTGGGGCGTTTGGTTGATGTCGGATATCAAAATGGGTTGACGATTCTTAATAACCCAGGTGGAAACGCTGGAATCCTTCATAGGTATAGCTGTTTTGGGAGCAAGCAGTTTACCGCTTCCGATTAGATTGGTGACATTAAGGCAGTTGTTGTGGGCATCATACAGGATGATATACCCGATGCTTGCCCTAAGAGTAGTGGTCGTTGTGCGCACAATCAAATTGAACAACCGGTCAATATCCATGGTGGAGTTGATCGCAAGTCCGATTTTATAGATAGTGGATAACCGCTCAACCGCTTGGCCAAGGTTCAGATTTTTCTGTTCAAGTTCGCTGGCCAAATCGGTTATGGTATAGTTGGCCTGTTCGATTTCTTCAATGCGTTCTTCCAGTGACACGTTGAGATTTTCGATCTCTTTGAGTTGCTCTTCAAGCTTAAGGTTGATTAGACTTGTTTCATGGTGATGCACAAGCTTTTCTTCAGCACGAGCCAGTTCACGTTCATGTGTAATCGTGGTTAACATCAGGTCTTTGAGTTTACCGGTCATCAGATTAAAGTGCTTCGAAAGCAGAGTGAGTTCATTGCTGCTGGAGATATTGGTTGAGGCTGAAAAATCACCGGATTCTATCGCCTGCATAGATGTGATCAGTTGCCTGATGGGGTGGTCGACGTACAGAATGAGAAATGAAAAAAGCGTTCCAATAATCAGAGTTATGATCAAAATTGCAGAATATATGGCGTGTTGTTGTTCTTTTTTGATAAATTGAACGTGTTTAAAAAGTGACAGCTCTGTTTCCAGATAACCAATTGTTGGTTGTGATGAAGGATGGCAACCGTGGCATTCAGGGCTGTTAGGTATACGGGAATACGAATCAAAAACGTCCGCTTTCCGGAAAAAATAAAAATTGTCCTTGGTGTTGTTGACAATTGCCAGACGTTCATCAGTCGAGAGATATTGGCCAAGAAGTGTTTTGTCTGCGGAATGAAGGACTTTGCCATTGATGTCGACGATCCTGAGCGCTTTTATATAATCATGTGACTTGACTCGGGATAGTATGTCGTCAACCTCGGTTGCATGTCCGAGTTTCATAGAGGTGTGGATGCTCGTAAGGATACTTTCGACGAGTACAATTGCGTTTTGTTGAGAAACCTCTTCCAACATGGTTTTCTGGTGCGAGAAATTGAGCCATGACGAAATACCGATCGTCACAACTACAATAACGGCAACCAGTCCGACAATTTTAATTTTCAGAGAATTAATCACAGTGGATTATCCATATAAATATGAATGAAAACATACATGTTATAGCGACCCATATGATATTGCCGCGGTGAAATGCCGCATTTTTCGTTACGTTGACCGTTCACCGCAATGTGCCAAATCAGAGCAATCTCAAATCATGCGTGATCTGCTGCTCCTCGCCCAAACAGATGATTTTTCCTGATAATACCGTAGTCATTTCTGGTTTAACTGTATAACACTTCTGATGTAAAAAATCTTCTGTAATTGTGCCAAGTTAGCAATTTGTATGCGTTAATGAATGGTTTGTTTGCATATCTGCCGACATTTTACGCAAAAAAAATTGACGTTAGTCTGATTATGTGTTTGTATCATCAGGTTTTGAAACCAATTGTTATACGCATATTCTTGGTGGGGTTTTTGATCAGTTTGTCGCAGCTTGTCGCCTTTCGTATCGTCAGTGGAGCGGCTTTGCCTGATGAAACAATCCGTGTCGCCATTTTTAAAAATGCTGCAACCGTCATTGTTGATGGAGAAGGCATTATCGCGATCCGCGAAAACGGTGATGCGGTGGCGCTAAGACCGCCTGTGATGATAAGACCCGCTAAGAATGGTGTTGTCGTTAATGACACGACTTATCGACGATTAACATTTTCAGCAGCATCAGCAATCTATGTTAATGGAAAACCTTATCGAGGGACGGCCGAAATAACTCTCGGTGAAAAAGGTATTCTGGTTGTAAACGAACTGCCCCTGGAAGAATATCTTGTAGGACTTATTAATTGTGAAATATCATCTGCCTGGCCAATTGAGGCGGTCAAAGCCCAAGCCGTGATTGCGAGAACCTACGCACTCAACAGAAAAGAAGCACGGCGCACAGCGTTATACCATCTCGAGTCATCGGTTATCGATCAAGTCTACAATGGTTGCGAGATAGAGGACAGCAGAGCTCGACGCGCTGTTTCCGATACGGCTGGCGAGGTTCTTACCTACAACGGCGCTATTATTCAGGCATTTTATCATTCCAGTTGTGGCGGTCGCACAGAATCCTCAGAAAACGTTTGGGGCAAGCGATTGCCCTACCTTTCAGGTGTTGATTGTGAGTATTGTCTCTTATCCCCATCCTCTGCCTGGGAACAAAAGATTTCATTGCTGGATATTGAAGCTAAATTGAAAATTGCCGGGTATACGGTGTTTGGTGTAACCGATATCCGAGCTGGCCAACGGAACAACCGTGGGCGGCTCAAAAATATTGTGATTGTATCGACGCGTGGTGAACTATCTGTTCCAGCGGTTCAGTTCCGTAAAATCATGGGGTATGGTGTTGTAAAAAGCACCAATTTTACCGTGAAGGTTGTTAACGGTGAGGCAAATTTTTCGGGACTCGGAAACGGGCATGGAGTCGGTTTATGCCAGTGGGGAGCCAAACAGCGTGCTCTGGCGGGTTTCAGCTATGCCGAGATTCTGTCATATTACTATCCTGGCACGAAACTGACTAAGTTCTCTGACATTCGTTGAAGCGGTGTACTACCATGTTTGTTAAAGATTTCGATTACGATCTTCCGCCAAATCTGATTGCCCGCTATCCTGCACCGGAGCGGGATGCTTCACGTCTGCTGCTACTCAATCGCTCCTCACAGGATATTGCCGAGGATCATTTTAAGAACATACCCACATATCTTGAGCCGGGGGACCTTCTGGTTATGAACGATACTCGAGTGCTGCCGGCCCGTATTTTCGGCCGTAAGGATTCGGGTGGCAAGGTAGAGATATTCCTCATTCGTCGAGACACGGGCCTGTCAGAACGTTGGTCGTGCCTGTTACGCGCATCGAAAAAGTTTCGCGAGGGTCAGGTGATCCTTCTCGAAAAAGGTATGGTGGCTACGGTATGCGGCCGGTTGGATGCAGAAGCATGGCTGATTGAATTTATAGGTAACGAACCCTTTAATGTCTGGCTTGAACGGGAAGGGCACATACCTTTACCGCCATATTTACAACGCTCTGACGATATAGTTGACCAGGAACGTTATCAGACGGTTTTTTCCAAGGTTCCGGGTGCTGTTGCGGCACCAACTGCTGGTCTTCACTTCACCCGGGGGGTGCTGGCAGAGCTTGAGTTAAAGGGAATAGAAACTGCTTATCTGACATTGCACACCGGATTGGGAACTTTTCAACCGGTTCGGGTGGAGCGAGTAGAGGACCACCGAATTCATACGGAACGATATTCCATTCCTGTTGCCACGTCAGAGGCGATTTGTTCTACGAAGGCTCGGGGAGGGAGGGTAATTGCTGTCGGCACCACCACCACCAGAACGCTGGAATATGCAGCTGATAACGATGGAAACGTCGTGCCAGGAGACGGAGAAGCCGATATTTTTATTTACCCTGGGTATGCGTTTAAGGTAGTTAATGCACTAATAACGAATTTTCATTTACCGGAATCGACATTACTCATGTTGGTCTCGGCGTTCGCCGGTAGCGTGTATATCCAAGATGCCTACCGTGAAGCCATCCGTCGAGGATTCCGGTTTTACAGCTACGGTGATGCCATGTTGATTGTGTGAGAGGCTGTGTGTCCGATAATTTTACTGTAGTCCATAGAGACCATTCATGCGGCGCGCGTCTCGGTTCTTTGAAAACACTTCATGGTAGTATTGAAACCCCGATCTTCATGCCGGTCGGAACCAATGCCACCGTCAAGGCCATGACCCCCGAAGATCTTCTGGCGGTTAATGCCCAGATCATATTGGCGAATACGTACCATTTGTATCTGCGCCCAGGGCACCATCTGATCGAACAGCTGGGCGGCCTGCATCGCTTTATGAATTGGGAACGTCCGATTCTGACCGATAGCGGCGGATTTCAAGTGTTTAGCCTGGGTGAATTGCGCAAGATCAGCGAAGAAGGGGTTCGGTTCCAGTCTCATCTGGATGGTTCATACCACTTTCTGACACCTGAACTCTCCGTGCAAATTCAACAGTCACTGGGGGCCGATATCATCATGTGTTTTGATGAATGTCCACCTGCAACCGCCGATTATGAATATGTCAGGCGCTCCCTGGACATGACTACTCGTTGGGCTGTGCGATGTAAAGAAATCCATAACCGGCAGGGTCAACAACTCTTTGGCATCATTCAAGGTGGCATGCATTACGATCTGCGTGCCCGCAGCCTTGCAGACATCTGTTCCATTGGATTTGACGGTTATGCCCTGGGCGGACTCTCGGTAGGTGAAGAAAAGGAACAGATGTACGGTGTGATGGAGTGTTGCGCCCCTTTGATGCCTCAGGATGCCCCACGCTACATTATGGGGATTGGTGCTCCGGAAGACCTGATAGAAGCGGTCTGGCACGGGTATGATATGTTCGATTGCGTCATGCCTACCCGCAACGCCCGCAACGGTATGCTCTTCACCAGCCAGGGACGGATCAATATTAAAGCGAAGGTGTATGAGGCAGATAGTGGACCGCTTGACCCTGAGTGTGGCTGTCATGTCTGCCGAACTTACTCCCGAGCGTATCTACGCCATCTCTATCGGGCGGGAGAAATCTTGGCGTCACAGCTGAACACGTATCACAATCTGTATTATTTCTTAGACCTTATGCGTCGGATGCGTGAGGCAATCAGAGAAAATAGTTTTATTGAATTCCGTAAAGACTTTATTGCAAGACAGTCACATAATCAGAGTGTTAAGGGAGGGTAGTTACATGTTTGGATCAGCTTTTGCGATGAGTGGGGCACCTGGCGGTGGAACGGCTGGACCGGCCGGAGGTATGGCGGCATTTCAGCAGATAATTCCACTCGTGTTCATGTTTGCCATTTTCTATTTTCTGCTGATTCGTCCGCAGCAAAAAAAGGCCAAGGAACACAAAGCTCTCCTGGAGGCGATCAAAAAAGGTGATAATGTCATCACCGCCGGCGGAGTGCATGGAAAAATATCGTCAGTCGACGATAGCATTGTTACACTTGAGGTAGCCACGGGCGTCAACATCAAGATCACAAAAACCTATATCGCTGCAGTTAAAAAAGACTAGTAATCCGTTTTTATTGAAATTTCTGAATGAAGGGAGAACAAGCTTCATGCCGAAAGGAACTGGCTGGCGTATCAGCTTGATAGGTATTTTTATCCTACTGTCATTTTTCTACCTGACACCCACTCTGGTAACTACATTACCATCATGGTGGAAGGGTGTGTTGCCCAAGGACAAGATTCATTTGGGTCTTGACCTGCAAGGCGGCACATATCTGGTACTCGAGGTGGACACGGAGAAGGCGGTTGAGGGAACTCTGGATATCGTTGCAACCGACCTGGAAGATACCTTGACTAGTAAAGACCTCCATTTCAAACGTATTACCAGAACCGGATCCGACAAGGTCTCGCTAGTCCTGTACGAAAAAGGAACAGCAGAAACTGTTCAAAAACTTCTTAAAGACAAGTATCCTGGTTACGAACAGAGTCCGCTCCATGACGATGGAGGTTTTGTAGCCTTTGATATGAAGATCAATGACAAGGATGCTCAGGATCGTAAAGACAAGTCAGTTCAACAGGCACTGGAAACAATTCGAAACCGGATTGACCAGTTTGGTGTTTCCGAGCCGGTCATTCAACGCGAGGGAATCAATCATATCGTTGTACAGTTACCTGGTATCAAGGATCCTCAGCGGGCTATTGATCTGATCGGTAAGACGGCCCGCCTGGAATTCAAAATGGTCCGCGAGGATATTCCCCCAACCTCAACCAGTATTCCAGAGGATGCAGAGTTGTTGAAGGAACGTACGGTTGATCCGACCACCGGAGCGGTCAATGAGGTTCCCTATGTTGTTCAGAAAAAATCTCTGATCACCGGTGACCTGTTGACTGATGCCCAGGTACGCATCGATTCACAGTTCAATCAACCCTATGTGGCTATTGAGTTCAATTCTCTGGGTGCCAAGTTGTTTGATCAGGCAACTGCGGCCAACGTTGGTAAACGTTTTGCAATTGTTCTGGACAATAATGTTTATTCCGCTCCGGTCATCCGTGAACGAATCTCAGGCGGCAGTGCCCAGATTTCCGGAAGTTTTACAGAAAAAACAGCAGCTGACCTGGCCATCATCCTTCGGGCAGGTGCCTTACCGGCTCCTGTCAAAATCATCCAGAACGTTACCGTTGGACCGTCCCTTGGACAGGATTCCATCAATAAGGGCCTGTATGCCGGTTTGATCGGGATACTTCTGGTGGTTGCATTTATGACAATTTATTACAAGTTGTCTGGTCTGGTCGCCAACTGGGGAATGGTGCTTAACGTGGTATACCTGATGGGGGCATTGTCAGCTCTGGGCGCAACGCTGACACTACCGGGCATTGCTGCCATCGTTCTTCTTATCGGTATGTCGGTTGACTCCAACGTGCTTATTTTTGAGCGTATCCGTGAAGAGCTGAAGCTTGGTAAAACGCCCAAGTCAGCTCTGGATGCCGGTTACGACAAAGCATTCATGACCATCATGGACTCACATATCACCACCCTGATTACTGCCGCTGTGCTGTTTCAGTTCGGTACCGGACCGGTCAAGGGCTTTGCCGTTTCACTCAGTCTGGGTGTCATCATCAACCTGTTTACCTCGCTGATCGGAACCAAAGTTATATTTGACCTGGCCCTTCACAAAGGAAACGTTAAGAAAATGAGTATATAAGGGGGAGCACCGGACATGGAACTGCTCGGCAAGACCAACATAGATTTCATAGGCAAGCGCAATATCTCCTTTGTCTTATCGTCAATCATTGCGATTATCGGCATTATCGGCATTATCCAGATCGCCCGTGGTGACGCCAATATGGGCATAGATTTTTCTGGTGGCACTTCTTTGCAGCTTAAATTCGCAAAACCGCTGCCCATAGCGGATGCCCGTGCTGCGCTTCACAAAAACGGTATTGCCAAGGCCGATCTTCAGGAGATCAAGGAAGGCAATAAACTGCTGATTAAGATTGACAAGAATACCTCCCTGTCACTCGGCAAGGCTTCCGTAGCAGTTCAGACTGCTTTTACAAAAGAGTTTACCGACAATGCCTTTACCGTGGAAAGCTCTACGGAGATCGGTCCTTCGATTGGTGACAAATTGCGTAAAGACACCTTAGTGGCAGTGGTCATCTCTCTACTTGGTATCATCCTTTACATTGCCTGGCGATTTGACTTCAAGTTCGGTATCGGCGCCACCTTGGCCACATTGCACGACTGTCTGGCCATGTTTGCGGTGTTCTATGTAATGAACAAGGAGATCAACCTGTTGTTCGTTACCGCTGTCCTGACTATTGCCGGTTACTCACTTACCGACACGGTGGTTGTCTTTGACCGCATTCGCGAGAACCTGCACAAGAATCTCAAGAGTTCCATGCCGAACATCTTCAACCTGAGTATCAACGAGGTACTTTCCCGAACGATTGTCACCTCATTTACCGTTTTCCTGGCATCAGCATCATTGTTTTTCTTCGGGGGCGAGGTGATTCATGACTTCTCCTTTGCACTGTTGATTGGTGTTTTGGTCGGAACATATTCGTCGGTCTTCGTTGCCAGCCCGATCGTGGTGATTCTTGAAAACCGCGCCCTGGCCAAACAGGGCGCAAAGGCGTAATCGGTTATAATCCAAACAAGGAGACGTCCGTTGAAAAAAGAATCGATGTTGATTTGCGTCGTATCGCTAGTTGTCGGTTTCCTGTTGGGCTTTTTAATCGGAAGCACCAACAATGCCGGAAAGAGTGGTCCTGCAACTGCCAATATACCTTCCGGAGCTGGTTCACCCACGGATTATGCAAGCCGGATTGCCGAGGCTGAAAAGATTGTTGCTCAGGATCCCAAAAATCTGAATGCCTGGCTATCACTCGGTAACGATTACTTCGATACCGAACAAGCCCAAAAAGCCATTCAAGCGTATGGTAAGGCTCTTGAGATCGAGCCAAACAACCCAAATGTATTGACTGATCAGGGTGTTATGTACCGCAAGGTTGGGTGGTATGACAAGGCTTTGGCTAATTTTGATAAAGCCCAGAAGATCGATCCGAAACATCTTCAAAGCCTGTTTAACTCCGGTGTGGTCTACTCGGTAGATTTGAAAGAACCAGATAAGGCGCGCCCATACTGGAAGAAAATTCTTGAAATTGACCCGAACAGCTCCACTGCCATGCAGGTCAAGAGTATGATGCAGGGTGGTCCGGAAACGCCCCCGGCAGCAAATAAATAACCAAAATAAATCCTCCGGAAACGGGGGATTTTTTTTACGTTTTGATGAACCATGAGGGACAATGGAAAAACACTGGAAGTTACGCGAAATAGGCAAATGCATGTCCGGCCAGTTAGGGCAGCAGGTGGTGATACACCCTCTTGTTGCCGCTATTCTTGCTACGCGTGGTGTTGTACATGCAGAAGATATCCGTTCTTTTCTTTCCCCGCTGTTATCGGAGATGCTTGATCCCCGCTTGTTGCGAGGCCTGTCAACAGCCGTTGATCGACTGCTGACGGCACGTCGCAACAACGAAACAATTTTTATCTATGGTGATTACGACTGCGACGGGATCTCCGGTACGACCTTGCTGGTGTCGTTTCTGCGCTCTACCGGTTACGTCTGTGAGTATTTTATTCCGAATCGATTTGACGACGGCTACGGGCTCAACCCTGAATCTATCGAACGTATTATCGCACTCGGAGCGAACCTGATCATCTCGGTAGATTGCGGCATAACGGCCGTGGACGAAGCTGTACTGTGCCGAACACGGGGTGTTGATCTGATCATTGTCGATCACCATGCCCCCAAGCATGTCATTCCCGATGCATGTGCCGTCATAAACCCGCTCCAGCCAGATTGCCACTACCCGTTCAAATCTTTAGCTGGTGTCGGGGTAGCTTTTAATCTTCTGGTGGCTCTGCGGTCATCCCTGCGAGATATCGGCGCATTTAGCGGCAAGGATGTGCCTGATCTCAGGGAATGGCTGGACCTGGTATCTTTGGGAACCATAGCCGACGTCGTGCCGTTGGTCGGTCAGAACCGGTTATATGCTTTTCACGGTCTCAAGCAATTATCCCGTTCCCAAAAGCCCGGTGTTCTGGCGCTTAAACATGTTGCCGGCATCACGGGTGATGTTACCTGCGGACAAGTAGGTTTCCGGCTGGCGCCGCGACTGAATGCCGCCGGTCGCATGGAAAGTGCTGTTCCGGGGGTCGAACTTTTACTCAGTGAAGATGGTAAGGAATGTCAAATGATTGCCGCTGACCTGGAGGCGGCTAATGCCGAACGGCAGGCTATTGAACGCCGGATCTTTGAAGAAGCGGATACTATGGTACACTCTGCCAACAACGCTTCAGACCGGCGCAGTATCGTGCTGGCCTCTACAACCTGGCACCAGGGTGTGGTCGGCATAGTTGCATCGCGCCTGGTGGAGCGTTATCATCGTCCTACCATATTGATTGCTTTGACGGAGGATGGTTGTGGTAAAGGATCCGGTCGCAGCATTCCCGGCTTCCATCTTTTGGACGCACTTAGCGTCTGCTCCCAGCACCTGGAACATTTTGGAGGTCACCGCCATGCCGCCGGTGTTACACTTCGGGCCGAACAGGTTGCTGCGTTTACAGAGTCCTTTGAAGCGCTGGCTGCTCGAATGCTGACGGACGCTGATCTCACGCCAACCCTGGAAATTGATGCGGAAGTATGCCCAGCAGAGGTTACCAAGGAGCTGGCGATGGAGTTGAAACGGCTTGAACCGTTTGGGGCCGGCAATCCAGAGCCGGTACTGTTGATGCGTGCTATGGCGGTGATTGAGCGCCGGGTGGTTGGCGAGGGACACGTACGATTGAGACTGACGAGAGAAAAGTGCTCATTTACTGCTATAGCCTTCCGCATGGCGGAGCGGGAAATTCCAGGACTGGTTGATATTGCCTTTTTCCCGGAGATCAACGAATGGAGGGGCAGTTCCAGTGTTCAGTTAAGAATCAAGGATCTGCGGCCAGCGGAGTGTGACAATGCAACGTAACGAACGATTTGACAGGGCCGATCGAATTATCCGGATCGGTTTCTGGGTCAATGCCGTATTGATGGTCCTTAAGATGGCCGCCGGCTACTGGGGGCATTCGGAGGCCGTATTTGCCGACGGTATCGAGAGTGCCTGCGACTTCGTGGCGATCTTTTCTACCATGGTTGCGCTCAAATTGGGACGCAAGCCGTTTGATGAAAAGCATCCCTATGGCCACGGTCGAGCGGAGAGCCTGTCCGCGCTGTTGGTCTCAGTTGTAATTCTGGCCACCGGCGCTTGGATTCTCTCCGATTCGGTTCACACCATCATTGGCCACAATTTTCAAACGCCCAGTGTACTGGCGGTAGCAGCCGCATTTTTCACAATCATCATCAAGGAGTGGCTCTACCGCTTTACCGTCAAAACTGGCGCTCAGTTGGCCAGTCCTTCGCTCCTGGCCATAGCCAAGGATCATCGCAAGGATGCGATCACCTCTATCTCGACCCTGGTTGGTGTTGGCGGCGCCTTCTTCGGTTTTGGTTTTATGGACCCTCTGGCGGCCGGTTTAACTGCCTTCTTTATTTTGCATATCGGTTATCAGACCTTTAGGGATGCGGCTCACGACTTGATGGACGGGACTGTGCCGCCCGATTTCATTGTCGAGGTGACCCGCCTGGCTGAAAGTGTCGAGCGTGTCGAACATGTTCACGACATTCGTGGCCGCCGCTCCGGACAGTACATGATCATCGACCTCAAGCTGGAGATGGACCCTGATATGACGGTCAAGGAGTCACACGATATCGCCACCCGGGTGAAAAAGTTGATTTTTGAGGGTTTCCCCAATGTAGGTGACGTCATGATCCATATCAATCCTCACGACGAGGCGCATGAGGATCTGATCCGCTTGTGACCATGCCACGCCTCCCGATTGATGAATCTCTTCCGGAACTGCTGCAGACGTTCCGTACGCACCCCAACTGCATCCTGCATGCCCCGCCCGGTGCCGGCAAAACCACCCGAGTCCCCCTGGCGCTGCTGGATACCATTCCTCTCGCAGCAGGCCGCATCATCATGCTGGAACCGCGCCGGCTGGCAGCCGTCTCAGCAGCCTGCTGGATGGCGCGCAGTCTTGGCGAAGATGTCGGACAGACAGTTGGCTACTCGATCCGCTTCGACAGCAAAGTTACCCCGACAACCCGGATCGAGGTGGTCACGGAGGCGATCCTGACGCGCCGCATCCAGCATGATCCCCTGCTGGAAGGTGTGGCGATGGTGATCTTCGATGAATTTCACGAGCGGAGCATCCATGCCGATTTGGGCTTGGCGCTCTGTCTGGATCTGCAGCGCCAGGTGCGGGATGACCTGCGTATCCTGGTTATGTCGGCTACATTGGAATGCGAGCCTCTCTCCGCTCTGATGGAGTCTGCCCCGATAATCAGTTCAGCTGGCCGCTCGTTTCCGGTTGAAGAAGTATATCTGGAGGGTCAGTCCCACGGAGCGCTGCCTCCTCGCATGGCGGCGGCCGCGCTGCGTGCGCTGGCCGAGACCGAGGGTGATCTGCTGCTCTTCCTGCCCGGTGCCGGCGAGATCCGTTCCTGTGCCGCCCGTCTGGCCGAGGCAGGCCTGGCCGGGCGCGGGATCGTCATCCATCCGCTCTACGGCGATCTGCCCTTCGCGGAGCAGCAGGCCGCCATCCTGCCGGGGAAGCAACGCAAGGTGGTACTGGCCACCAGCATTGCCGAGACCAGTCTGACCATCGAGGGGGTGCGGACCGTGATCGACTGCGGCCTCTCCCGCAGGATGCGCCACGACCCGGCCAGTGGTATGAACCGTCTGGTGACGACCCGCGAGTCCCGGGCTTCTGCCGAGCAGCGCAAAGGGCGGGCGGGTCGCCTCGCCCCCGGTGTCTGCTACCGCCTGTTCAGCCGCCATACCTATAGTGCCATGACTTCCCATACCCCGCCGGAAATCCTGGACTCGGACCTCTCGCCCCTGCTGCTGGAACTGACCGCCTGGGGCGTCAACGACCCGACCAGCCTGGCCTGGCTCGATCCGCCACCTGTGGCCGCTTTGGCGGTGGCCCGGCAGCTCCTGATTGATCTGGCGGCCCTGGATACGTCCGGTCGGGTCACGCCACTGGGGATGGCCATGGCGCGCATGCCGCTTTCTCCCCGTCTGGCGCGGATGCTGCTCCGCTCCCAGGAGGTCGGTTGCCCCGGACTGGGGTGTGACCTGGCGGCGCTACTCTCTGAACGCGATATTATCCGGCGTAGCGCACCGGGCAACGCTGCCCGGGAACGGGCCCTCGATGTATGCGAGCGGGTAGAGCTGCTGCGGGAGTGGCGTGCCAGCGGCCGCTGCGATACTGCTGCTGATACCGGTGCCCTGAAGAACGTCAAGATGGTGTCGCAGCAATTGCTGCGGCTGCTGGGTAATGACGCCGGGAAACACCCGTACGCAGGTGCCGACGCCGATATCGGGCGTCTCCTGTTGGCCGCCTATCCGGACCGGGTGGCACGGCAACGGGAGACGGGGGCGGGGAGTTATCTTCTGGCAAACGGCAGGGGTGCGCGCCTGGCATCCGCGAGCCCGGTTTTCAACAGCCAGTACTGTATCGCCGTATCCGTCGATGCCGGTAATCAGTCCGAGGGTCTCATCCACCTGGCAGCGCCGGTCACGGAGGAACTGCTGCGGGCGGAGATGGGGGAGCGGATTGAACAGAGGGACAGTATCAGCTGGGACGGCCGCGAAGGGCGGGTCGCCGCGGTCAGGGAGGAGTGCCTCGGCGCATTGACCCTGGCGTCGAGATCGTTTGTGCCGCCTCCGGAGGCACTCGTGCCGGTGGTGATAGAGGCGGTTCGTACCTCTCGGCTTGATCTGCTTTCCCGCAATGAAGCGTTTTGCCAACTCCAGGCCCGTGTGCTGCTTCTGCGGCGCTCGTTTCCGGAAGGCGGCTGGCCGGACCTGTCGGACAGGACCCTGCTGGATACCCTTGAGACATGGCTGGCCCCAGCCTTGTACGGCGTTCGCACTATTCAGCAGCTTTCTGCGGTCAACTGCGCCGCAGCTCTGCTCGCTTTGTTGGAGTATCGCCAGAGGCAGGCCCTGGAGGAAATGGCGCCCACGCATCTGGTCGTGCCCAGCGGTTCTCGGATCAAGCTGGATTATTGCGAAGGGGATCAGCCGTTGTTGGCCGTCAAGTTGCAGGAGTTGTTCGGACTGGCGGACACGCCGGCAATTGCCGGGGGCAGGGTGGTGGTGCTGCTGCACCTTTTGTCACCGGCGGGCCGGCCGTTACAGGTGACCAGGGATCTCAAAGGATTCTGGGATGGTTCCTACCACCAGATCAAGAAGGAGATGAAGGGGCGCTATCCCAAGCACCCCTGGCCGGATGACCCCTGGAACGCCATCCCAACCAGGCGGGCAAAACCCAGGGGCACTTGAGGGTGTTTCGCTTATATTGAGCTATTTTCTTTTCTGCAGTTTCTTGTGGGCTTCCAGAAGGATTTTTTCGGTTGTTGCCCAGTCAATGCAGGCATCCGTTATGGATACACCGTATTTTAGCTGGCTCAGATCGGTCGCAATCTTCTGACTTCCGGCTTCCAGGTTGCTTTCAATCATCACGCCCGAGATAGAGTTGTTGCCGTCTACCACCTGTTGAATAACGCTTTCCAGTACTTCGGGTTGTTTCTGGTAATCTTTGTTGGAGTTGCCATGGCTGCAATCAATCATGATAGTCGGCAGTAATCCGTTCTTATGCAAGCTTTCCTCGGTGTGGGCGATGTCTTCCGGGTGGTAATTGACTTTTTTCGAACCTCCCCGCAGAACGATGTGAACATCGGGGTTGCCGGCGGTCTGGATGATCGAGGTGCGGCCCTCGCGATTGATTCCAAGGAAACTGTGCTGATGCTGGGCTGCTTTCATGGCATCCATGGCGATCTGCAGGTTGCCGTCCGTGCCGTTTTTAAAGCCGACCGGAAAGGAGAGTCCGCTGGACATCTCGCGATGGGTCTGGGATTCGGTGGTGCGGGCGCCGATAGCCCCCCAACTGATCATGTCAGCCACGTATTCCGGCGTAATCGGATCGAGCATTTCGTTGGCAACCGGTACTTCAAGCTCGGTTATCCTCAGGAGCAGGCTCCGGGCAATTCCCAATCCCTTGGATATGAGGTGGGTGCCGTTCATGTCCGGATCATTGATCAAGCCCTTCCAGCCGACCGTGGTTCTCGGTTTTTCAAAGTAGACTCGCATCACCAGCAAAAGCTGGTCATCCACGCGTCGTGCAAGCTCCGCCAGACGTCTGGCATACTCCACAGCAGCATCGGGGTCGTGGATGGAGCAGGGACCGACCACCGCCATCAAGCGCCGATCACGCCGTTGCAGAATCTCTTTGAGCCGCTCACGGCTTTTATTGACGAACTCGGCACGGGCCGCCGACAGCGGAAAAACCTGGCGCAGGTCGGCAGGTGCAATGATTGGGGTGATAGCGGTAATTTTGAGGTTATTGGTCTTGATCATCTGTGGAAAACTCCCGAGCAGTAGGTTGGTAACCCTTTGGTCACGAACTGATTTTGCGTAACAGTATAAAGTGAATGTGGCAGTTATAATGTTTATTTGCTATTGTTGTCAATCAAACTCTGGATATTTGCATAACCAAATCAATATGTTAAATTTCACTAAAAGCAGAGATGGGGATCAGATATGAAGCGGGCTGTGTTTATTGATCGTGATGGTACGATCAATGTGGAAAGAGATTACCTTTACCGCGCAGAGGAATTTGAATTTATTCCGGGAGCCGCACAGGCGGTCCGTTTGCTGAATGAGGCCGGTTTTCTGGTGATCGTTGTAACAAATCAATCGGGAGTGGCCCGTGGCTACTATACCGAAGAAGATGTACATCTCCTGCATCGACATATCTCCACGCTGTTCGAGCAGGCAGGATCCAGGGTCGATGCATGGTTCTATTGCCCGCATCACCCGTCGGGCCGCGGAAGTTATGCGCTTCCCTGCCGCTGCCGCAAGCCTCAGCCGGGTATGCTGCTGGAAGCGGCCCGCCGCTTCGATATCGATCTGGAATCATCGATTATGATCGGTGACAAACTGATAGATGTTGAGGCGGGACGTGCTGCTGGATGCAGGTCGATACTTGTACGAACCGGCTACGGCCGTGAAGAGGAAATCAGGTTGCCCGCAGGTATCGAAGTGTTTGATGATCTGCTGGCGGTTGCCGAACAGATTGCGGAATTGTATGATGATGTTTGACAGCCAATCGGCAGAAGTGTAAAGTTACTTATTTACCGTTATTATTGTTTAAAGGAACAGGTATTCCATGGTTCAACCGATAACCAAAGGCATCATTCTGGCCGGTGGAGCGGGCAGCAGACTCTACCCACTGACACTGGTCGCCAGTAAACAGCTGCAACCGGTCTATGACAAACCGATGATCTATTATCCCCTGGCAACTCTTATGGCTGCCGGAATCAGCGATATCCTGCTGATCTCCACCCCCCATGATACGCCGCGTTTTCAGGCCTTACTGGGTGACGGCTCACGTTGGGGCATTAAACTGAGTTATAAGGTACAGCCTGAGCCGAAGGGGATTGCTCAGGCATTTCTGGTTGGCGAGGAATTCATCGCCAATCAACCGGTCTGCCTGATCCTGGGTGACAACATCTTCTATGGTAAGATGAACCTGGACCGTATCGTGTCTGAATTTGAGGGTGGGGCTCGCATCTTCGGATATCCGGTACATGACCCGGAGCGGTATGGAGTCGTAGAATTCGATGCTGCCGGAACAGTGCTCAGTATTGAGGAAAAACCGAAACAGCCGAAGTCGAATTACGCGGTACCCGGACTGTATCTGTACGATGGCCATGTGGTCGCGACCGCCAAAGCGATAGCACCGTCAGCGCGTGGTGAACTGGAGATTACCGATATCAATCTGGACTATCTGCGGCGTGGAGCATTAACGGTTGAGCGCCTGGGACGCGGGATTGCCTGGCTTGATACCGGAACCCATAAGAGCCTGTTGGAGGCCAGCAATTATATCGAGATCATCGAATCCCGCCAGGGATTGAAGATCGCCTGTCTGGAAGAAATTGCCCTGAGGCGCGGCTTTATCGATTGTGCCCATATGCACCTGATAATCGCTGAAACTCCCACATCACCATACCGCGAGTACCTTCAGCAGGTGTACGATGAAACACAGCTCTGCGGGACTAGCATCCCGTGATGTAGCTGGTGTTTACACTTGGTGTCGCGAGGATGCTGTTAACCTGATGGGAAGAAAAAATGGATTTCTTTAAAAAATTCGGGCTCATATTCCTGACCGGTATTGGAATTCTTGCTGCTCTGATTTTCTATTCACTCAATATTCCTCACAAACGTACTGCCAATTTTTTCGAACGCAGCGTGATGATGGCATTTACACCCGTCATGAAGCCTGCATCGCGGATAAGTGATTTTTTTGAGGACACATGGGATAACTATATCAATCTGGTGGATGTTCGTCGGGAAAATCTGCAATTGCGAGATGAGGTCAAGGGGCTCAATACCCGGATAGTGACCGCTACAGAAACGATGTTGGCCAATCAGCGCCTGGAAAGACTCCTGGGCATGAAAAACACGCTCAAATTTCCCACCCTCCCTGTTTCGGTGATAGGTGAGGATGGCAGTTCCTGGTTCAAAACACTGCTGATCGACCGCGGGAGTTCAAGCGGAATTACAGAAGGTATGGCTGTAGTGGCAGCAGACGGGGTGGTCGGCCAGATTATCAAGGTGGCGCCCTCGTCATCACGTGTTCTGCTATTGACGGATCACGCCAGTGGTATTGCCGCGACCATTCAACGCTCACGCGCTCGCGGAGTGGTCAAGGGTAAGGGTGACGGTCTCTGTTCACTCGAATTCACCACGCGTGAGGAGGATGTCAAGGTCGGTGATATGGTGATAACATCCGGTATCGGTGGCGTCTTTCTCAAGGGGGTGCCCATCGGTGAGGTGACTATGGTAAAACGGGGTGATTACGGCATCTTCCAGACCGTAACTATTCGTCCCTCAGCCAATATTTCCCACCTTGAGGAGGTTCTGGTGGTGCTGAGGGAGCCGAATGATTAGGAATATGTTGGCGCTCTTTATTTTGATGCTGGCTGTCGTGCTACAGACATCTGTCTTGCCGGTTTACATAGCCACTCCTTTCAAGCCTGATCTGCTCCTGGTTGCGATGGTTTACCTTGCCCTACGTGCCCCTGTTGCTCCAGGCGCCTTCCTGGCATGGTTTCTGGGGTTGATAAAGGATGTTTTCAACGGTCTGTATCTGGGGCTGAATGGTTTTTCCTTTCTGATTATTTTTCTCGTTATAAAAAGCATTTCAGATCTACTGTACGCCGAAAGTGGTGAGCTTTTTGTCGTCACTGTCAGCGCTGCAAGTTTGGCATGCGTGGCTGCAAATCTGCTGCTGCTGCTTATGCTGACTTCCACCCCCGGCATCTTGTATTCCATGAGTGCTGGTCTCTTGCCCCACCTGCTTGCAACCGCCTTTGCCGCATCACTTGTAACACTGCTGCCGATATTTTCATCTCCTCAGGAAGCAATATGAAGGGGCAACGCTTTGTACGCGAGGTAATGGAGTCCAAACAACGGATTTTGAGGATCTCGTTTGTAGTCGGGGCGATCTTCTTTCTTTTGCTGTTGCGTCTGTGGCACCTTCAAATTCTCAATGCCGATGATTACCGCAGTATGTCGGAGAATAATCGTCTTCGTTTTGTACCGGTAGCCGCCTCTCGTGGTGCCATTATGGATCGCACCGGCAAGGTTCTGGTCAGTAACCGGCCCTCGTTCAGTCTGGCTGTGGTTCCTCAGGAGGTGAAAGAGAAGGATAGTCTGCTCGATCATCTTGCCAGGCTGCTTGGTCTCGATCGGGCTGAACTGGAAGACCGGTGGAAGAAAGCCATGGGACGGGCCAAGTACTACCCGATCGTACTTGCCTCCAATATAAGCCGTGACCAGGTTGAAATCATCGAGGAGAATCGCCTTCGCCTGCCGGGAGTAGATATAGAAATGAAGCCGGTACGCGAATATTCCAGCAAAACGTTGGCAGCCCATCTGCTGGGTTATATCGGTGAGGTCTCCGAAGATGAGATGAATAAAAAAGGTCTCGACGAGTACAACCCCGGCGATTATATCGGCAAGAACGGTATTGAACGCAGTTGGGAGCATGAACTCCACGGTAAGGATGGTGGTCGGCAGCTGGAGGTAGACGCCCGCGGCAGGGTTCTGCGAACCATCACGGAATCCTACCCGACCGTGGGCAACAGTGTCGTGCTGACCATTGATGCGGCGCTTCAGCAGCAGGCCGAAAAGGCATTTGGCGACCAGGCTGGAGCAGCTGTTGTGATGAATGTCAATACCGGCGAGGTTCTGGCCTTCGTCAGTTATCCGACCTTTGATCCGGCGCTGTTTAGCGGTAAACTTCCCGCCGATGTCTGGAAATCCTATCTGGACGATAAGCGCCACCCTTTGGAGAACAAAGCGCTGACCGGTCAGTACCCACCCGGATCCACTTTCAAGATTATCACCGCCCTGGCTGGGCTTGAGGAAGGCAAACTTACCGAGAACAGTACGGTGAACTGTACAGGTTCCTACAAGTTGGGCAGCTCAACCTTCAAATGCTGGAACAAACGTGGTCATGGAACGACTAATCTCAAAAAAGCTCTGCGGGAATCATGTGACGTGTTTTTCTATCAACTCGGTGAACAGCTGGGAGTTGACCAGATCGCCAAAACCGCCAAAAAATTCATGCTTGGAGCCCCAATGGGGATTGGTCTGGCCAATGAAAAGCCCGGAATGATTCCTACGGCTGAATGGAAACTGAAACGTTTCGGTAAACGCTGGTATCACGGTGAGACACTCCCGGTTGCAATCGGTCAGGGTTATGTGTTGATGACACCGATCCAGTTGGTTTCAATGATTGCCACTGTAGCCAACGAAGGAACCGTTTACCGGCCGTTTCTTGTCAAACGGATAGTTGACAGCGAAGGCAAGACCCTCAAGGAATTCAAGCCGGAAGTCATGGGGCGGACAGGAATTGCGCCGGCAAATTTCCGTTTGGTCAAGCAGGGCTTGTTCTCGGTGGTGAATGACCCGGGTGGGACCGGTGGCGTGGCACGACTGACCGATGTACTGGTAGCCGGAAAGACAGGAACCTCTCAGGTCGTCAAGATGCGTGACAGTAAGCGGAGTACACCCTATCAATACCGCGATCACGCCCTGTTCGTGGCTTTTGCGCCGTATGACAAACCTGAAATAGCCGTGGCAGTGGTTGTTGAACATGGTGAACATGGCGGGTCTGCGGCCGGGCCGATAGTCCGCCGCGTGTTGCAGGCCTATTTCGACAGCAAGAAGCCGGTCTCAAAACCCGTGGGAAGCAGCACTGCTCCGGAAGAAGACGACAGCCAAAGTGAGGATCAGCCGCCCGTGAATAACCAGGCAGCGCCGGTGGATGGCCCCAATGATTGATCGTCGCCTCCTGACAAATATCGATTGGATGCTGGTCGGGCTGGTGGTGATCATCAGCCTGCTCGGTATTCTCAATATCTACAGTGCTACTGCACCCTATAAAATCATTGCGACACCGTACTATATCAAACAGATCTATTGGTTGCTGGCCGGAATGCTTATTGCGTTCGCAGTTTGTACGGTTGATTATCACATACTGGAGGACTTCTCTTACGGGCTGTACGGCATACTGGTTGTGTTGCTGGTGGTGGTGCTGGTGGTGGGCCGGCGTTCAATGGGGGCCACCCGCTGGCTCAACCTGGGTGTTGTTAATATCCAGCCATCCGAATTGATGAAGATTGTCATCATTATAACATTTGCCCGTTTTTTCAATAATTTCCAGTCGGTCGGAGGTTTGACCGTCAAGGACGTACTCTTCCCGCTCGGTATTTTGGCGGTGCCGACGCTGTTGATTATGAAACAACCTGATTTGGGAACCGCAATCCTGGTGATCCTGATTGCCGTTTCCATGACGATCTATCGCGGCGTGCGCTGGTCTACCGTGTTGACATTTTCCCTGGTCACCATACCGATGGCATGGCTGGGATGGAGTCATTTTCTGCGTCCCTACCAGAAGAACCGTATCCTCGATTTTCTCAACCCGGAACGTTCCCGCCTGGGAAGTGGCTATCACATCATTCAGAGTAAGATTGCTGTCGGTTCCGGAGGATTCCTTGGTAAGGGTTTTGTAAAAGGCACCCAGTCCCAGCTTCGGTTTCTCCCCGAACAGCACACTGACTTCGCTTTTTCGGTTTTTGCCGAGGAGTGGGGGTTTGTCGGCTGTCTTGTTCTGATCATTCTTTACCTGTCACTTGTCCTGTGGGGGCTCAATATTGCCCGGCGTTGCAACGATCGTTTTGGAGCACTGCTGGCAATTGGCGTTACGGCCATGCTGTTCTGGCACATCGTCATCAACATGGGCATGGTGATTGGCATGTTTCCGGTAGTGGGTGTGCCGATGCCGTTTTTTTCCTACGGCGGTACCTCGATGATCACATCCATGGTGGGAATCGGCATTTTGCAGAATATCAGCATGCGCAGGTTCATGTTCTAAACAGGTTGCCGGGTGCCTGACCCATTTACCCTTTACTTTGGCGTCAATTTTAATTATTGTACACGTTTATATTTTGAAGCAGATACTTGAAGGAATTCATGGATATCAGTAAAATTCGCAACTTCTCCATTATCGCCCATATCGACCACGGCAAATCAACTCTGGCCGACCGCCTGCTGGAATACACCGGTGCGCTTTCCGACCGGGAAAAACAGAATCAGTTTCTTGACAAGATGGACCTGGAACGCGAGCGGGGCATCACCATCAAGGCTCAGACCGTTCGATTGAACTACCGTTCCAATGACGGCATCGACTATATCCTCAACCTGATCGATACCCCCGGCCATGTGGACTTTACCTATGAGGTCTCCCGATCGCTGGCGGCCTGTGAAGGAGGTCTGCTGGTGGTGGATGCCTCTCAGGGGGTCGAGGCTCAGACCTTGGCCAATGTGTACCTGGCGTTGGATATAAACCTTGAGGTGTTTCCGGTCTTGAACAAGATCGATCTGCCGGCCGCTGATCCGGAACGGGTCAAACAGGAGATCGAGGAGATTATCGGTATCGATGCCCATGATGCGGTTCTGGCCAGCGCCAAGGAGGGAATCGGTACCCATGAGATCCTCGAACAGATCATCAAGAAGATACCGGCTCCCACGGGGGATAAAGCTGCTCCGCTGAAGGCGCTGCTGTTTGATTCCTGGTATGACCAGTACCAAGGGGTTATCATCCTGGTGCGCCTGTTCGACGGCACCTTGAAAAAGGGCGACAAGATTCAGCTCATGTCTACCAACAAGGCCTATGAAGCGCTCAAGGTCGGCATCTTCGCTCCGGTTATGGTCGAAGTAGCGCAGTTGACCGCCGGTGAGGTCGGTTTCGTGATCGCCGGCATCAAGGATGTTGCCGATGCCAAGGTCGGCGATACGGTCACTCTGCTCAACCGTCAATGCCTGGTGCCGCTGGATGGTTTCAAAGAGGTCAAGCCGATGGTCTTTTCCGGCCTGTATCCGATTGACACCGTGCAATACGAACAGTTGCGCGATGCCCTGGCAAAACTCAAGTTGAACGACTCCTCTTTCTCCTTTGATCCGGAGACCTCCGTGGCCCTGGGCTTCGGATTTCGTTGCGGATTTTTGGGGCTGCTGCACATGGAAATTATCCAGGAACGCCTGGAACGTGAGTTCGGCCTGGAGCTGATCACCACCGCCCCGACGGTTGTGTACCGGGTGCACAAAATGAGCGGCGAGGTCTTTTCCATCCAGAGTGCCAATCAGATGCCTGAGCTGCAAAGCATGGAGTATCTGGAAGAGCCTTTTATCCTGGCCCACATCCACGTCCCTAATGAATTCGTCGGCGGCGTGCTGGCTTTGTGCGAGGACAAGCGCGGCGTCCAGCGCGAGATCAAATATCTGACCCCGACACGCGTCATGATTATCTATGAACTGCCGTTGAACGAGATCGTGCTTGACTTCTACGACCGTCTCAAATCGATCACCAAAGGGTATGCATCCCTGGATTACGAACACCTGGAGTATCGGCGCTCGGATCTGGTCCGTATGAATGTTCTGATCAACGGTGAGGTGGTAGACGCCCTGTCCCTGATCCTGCACCGCGAGAAGGCATATTTCCGCGGACGTGATCTGGTCGCCAAGATGAAGGAGTTGATCTCCCGTCAAATGTTCGAGGTTGCCATTCAGGCGGCTATCGGCAATAAGGTTATCGCCCGCGAAACGGTCAAGGCCATGCGCAAGGATGTCCTGGCAAAATGTTATGGCGGAGATATAACTCGCAAGAGAAAACTGCTTGAAAAACAAAAAGAAGGTAAGAAACGCATGAAAAATGTGGGGAACGTGGAACTGCCTCAGGAGGCATTTTTGGCCATTCTCAAGGTTGATTGATACATTTCGACATAAAAGGAATTGCAATGGAAGAGATTAAGGACCAATCACAGGATTCATCAACACCTGTACCGCCAGTTGTTAAAAAAAAGAGCCTCATTCGCGAGTACGCAGAGTCGATCGCCATCGCGGTATTGCTGGCGCTGGTGATCCGTACGTACCTGGTTCAGGCCTTCAAGATACCCTCCGGTTCCATGGAAGATACCCTGGCTATCGGCGATCATCTGTTGGTGAACAAATTTATCTTCGGTACCAAGCTGCCGTTCAGCAACAAGCGTATCCTCACTGTGCGCGATCCGCAGCGTGGCGACGTGATCGTCTTTGAATATCCGGAAGATCCCAGCAAAGACTTCATCAAGCGGGTGATCGGCACCCCCGGTGATGTGGTGGAAGAAAAGGACAAGAAGGTTTATGTCAACGGCAAACTGTATGTCAATCCCCATGAAGTGCACAAGGAAAAGGATATCATCCCCAAGGAGATGAACCCGCGAGATACCTTTGGTCCGGTGACCGTGCCGCCAAACTCATATTTTATGATGGGAGACAATCGTGACCGTTCCTATGACAGTCGCTTCTGGGGCTTTGTCACGCGGGATAAAATCAAAGGCCTCGCTTTTATCAAATACTGGTCATGGGATAAGGAAAAATTCCGGCCGCGATTCGGCAGCATTGGAAAGTTGATCAACTAGACATGCGATTGCGGGTACCGGTTGTAGTTGTCCCGTGTTCAATATAAACACTTTTTCTTACCTATACGGAGGTTGCACCATGCATATGCTGGGAAACTGGAAACGTACACACTACTGCGGTGATCTGACGGCTCAGGATATCGGCCGGGAAGTGATTTTAATGGGCTGGGCCCTGCGGCGTCGGGACCATGGCGGCCTTATCTTTATTGATCTTCGCGACCGGGAAGGCATTGCCCAGATTGTATTTGATCCGGAAGTCAATGCCCAGGGGCATGCGGTGGCCGAATCTGTCCGCAGCGAATTTGTCCTGGCCATTAAAGGTACCGTGATACCCCGTCCTGAAGGTACGGTTAACCCCAATATGAAAACCGGTCAGGTTGAGATCCAGGTCAGCGAGTGCAAACTTCTCAACCGCTCCAAGCCGTTGCCGTTCATGTTGGACGAACATAGTGAGATCAACGAAAATATCCGTCTCAAATACCGCTACCTGGATCTGCGCAGACCCCAGCTCCAGAACAATCTTATCCTGCGCTCGAAGGTATCGCAGTTAACGCGCGGTTATTTAACAGAAAATGGCTTTATAGAGTTGGAGACACCCTTTCTCACAAAATCCACGCCGGAGGGGGCTCGGGATTTCCTGGTGCCGTCCCGCATTAACCAGGGCAGTTTTTATGCGTTGCCCCAGTCTCCCCAGATTTTCAAGCAGATATTGATGATCTCCGGCTTTGATAAATATTTTCAGGTAGTACGCTGCTTCCGTGACGAAGATCTACGGGCCGACCGTCAGCCGGAATTTACCCAGATCGATTGCGAGATGTCGTTCATCGACCAGGAGGATATCATCACGGTCATGGAGGGGCTGATCGCTCGCATATTCACAGAGGCAAAAGGGGCTACCGTCCAACTGCCGGTGGAGCGTCTTACCTATGCCGAGGCCATCCGGCGTTTCGGTGTGGACAACCCGGACCTGCGTTTCGGCATGGAACTATGCGACCTGACCGAGATAGTCAAGGCCTCCGGTTTCAAGGTTTTTGCCGAGGTCGCCGCCAAGGGCGGCATTATCAAAGGTATCAATGCCAAGGGCTGTGCCAGGTTTTCCCGCAAGGACATTGATGACCTGACCGAGTTCGTCAAGATCTACGGCGCCAAGGGACTGGCTTATGTCAAATTCGAGAATGGCGAGTGGCATTCTCCGATAGCCAAGTTTTTCACACCGGAAAAGATCGCCACCATGAACAGCTCTTTCGGCGCAGAAGAGGGCGACCTGTTGTTCTTCGTGGCCGACAAGCCCAAAGTCGTCAACGATTCTCTCGGCAAGCTGCGTAACCATCTGGCGAACCTCCTCAAGCTGACCAGCAAGGATGAGTATCGCTTTGTATGGATAACCGAATTTCCGTTGCTGGAATGGGATGAGGATGAGGGTCGCTGGTGTGCCGTCCACCATCCTTTTACCGCACCGATGGATGAGGATCTTGAGTACGTTGAATCTGATCCGGGGCGCTGCCGCGCCAAAGCCTACGATCTGGTGTTGAATGGAAACGAAATCGGTGGCGGTTCCATCAGGATTCATCAGGAACAGGTACAGTCGCTCATGTTCAAGCTGCTTGGGCTATCCGAAGAATCGGCCCGCAGCAAGTTCGGCTTCCTGCTGGATGCCCTGGAATTCGGCACGCCACCACACGGCGGGATCGCCTTTGGTATGGATCGCCTGATCATGCTGTTGACCGGAAGTGACTCGATCCGTGATGTAATTGCATTCCCCAAAACCCAAAAGGGTACCTGCATGATGTCAGAAGCGCCGTCGCTGGTTGAAAATAAACAGTTACGCGAACTGGGCATCCGTCTGGCAGAAAAACAGGCCTAAGTGGATTTGGATATATGATTCGTCGGGTAGCACCCATAGCAGGTTTGTTTCTTTGTCTGTTGTCTGCCTGCGCAACGCCGGTACCGACCTGGCGTGCAAAGACGGCGGCACTGGTCGATGAACTTGCTCAACAGGGTGCTCGCGCGGTGTTTCCCCAGGAGTATAATAGCCTGCTGGAAACATTCGAACATGGTGAAGCGGTACTGCATGTCCATGAAGATGAAAAGGAAGCGGATGTCTTTTACCTGATAGCCCTTCAAAAAGGAACGGTGCTGAAGGGTGAACTGCTGCGTCACAATCAGCTTCTGGCGGAAGAAAAACGTCAGCGGGAGGCCAGGGAGGCCGCCCGTGTTGCGGAAGAAGCCGCCCGTGAGGCGGAAGAGCGCCTGATGATTCAGGCTGCAGAAGCCGAAGTGAGGCTGCGCCAGCAGGAACAGTTGAAGGCTGACCAGGAAGAGAAAGCCGCTGCTGCGGCAAAACACGAAGCAGCGGCCTCAGCTGCGCAAATATCTGTCTACACGGTACGTCGCGGAGAAACACTTCCGCAAATTTCGGCACGTTCAGAAATTTATAACGATGCTAGCTTGTGGCCGCTTATCTATCGGTCCAACCGTGATCAAATTCGAAATCCCAGACAACTCTGGCCTGGTCAGGTCCTCAAGATTCCCCGCCATTTCTCCCGCGACGAAGCCATGAAAGCCAAGCGTTTTTCCGGCAGGCGCTAGAGTCTCCGTTGATGTTTTCGGTAGATAACTTCACTGTGTGGGCGCCGTGATTCTTGCCCGCCCTTCCGCAGCACTGATTTGACAATCACCGGCTAATCGTTCATAGTCTGCCATATTTCCGATGGAGTAACCATGAGCAGAGAACTCGCCATAACCCCTGAAAAACTAGCTGACGATTTCCAACTTGACGCGACCCTGCGGCCCAGGGCTCTGGACGATTACATCGGTCAGGAAAAGATCAAGGGCAATCTGCGCCTGTTCATCGATGCTGCCAGGGGCAGGGGCGAAGCGCTGGATCATGTCCTGCTCTACGGCCCTCCCGGACTTGGCAAAACGACCCTGGCCAATATCGTGGCCTGTGAAATGGGGGTCAATATCAAGTCTACCTCGGGTCCGGTTATCGAGCGCCCCGGCGATCTGGCTGCCATCCTGACCAATCTCGAACCCCATGATGTGCTCTTTATCGATGAGATCCACCGTCTTTCTCATGTGGTGGAAGAAATCCTGTATCCGGCCATGGAAGATTTCCAGCTCGACATTATCATCGGTCAGGGACCCAGCGCCCGCAGCATCAAACTGGACCTGCCGCGCTTCACCCTGGTGGGCGCCACCACGCGGGCCGGCCTGCTTTCATCGCCCTTGCGTGATCGCTTCGGGGTTATTTCGCGCCTGGAATTCTATACACCCGCAGAACTGGCAACGATCATTACCCGCTCATCCGGGATTCTGGGGATGGAAATCGACCCCCAGGGTGCCGGTGAACTGGCCTTGCGCAGCCGGGGGACGCCCCGTATCGCCAATCGCATGTTACGGCGGGTGCGGGATTTCGCCCAGGTTCGTGCCGATGGGATCATCACCCGCACTGTGGTCAAGAATACCCTGGCGTTGCTGGAGATAGACGAGATGGGGTTTGACCAGATGGATCGCATGATCCTGTTGACGATCATCGATAAATTCGCTGGCGGTCCGGTCGGACTGGATACGATCGCAGCCGCTATCAGTGAGGAGAGCGATACCATCGAGGATGTCTACGAGCCATTTCTCATTCAGAACGGCTTCCTGAATCGCACCCCCCGTGGACGCGTGGCGACCCCGGCCGCTTATCTCCATTTTGGCCGGATGGTACCGGAAGCGCCCCAAGGGAAGTTGTTCTGACCATGCAGCAGTTCTTCGAATTCCCCGTAATTTCCGTCTGTACCTTCGAAAACTTCATCACCTGCGACGGCAACGCCGGTGCCTTGCAGTTTTCGCTCCGCATCGCCCGGCCCGACGATTCGGAAAACCTGCTCTATCTCCACGGTCCGCACGGTTCCGGCAAGACCCACCTGTTAAAGGCCATGAGTCAACTCATGAGCAGGAATCGCCCCCAGCCGATACCGTATCTCTCCTGCCGTGAAACCTTCAGTGTTGACGATTTGTGCTCACGATTTGCCGCTGCCGAGGCCTTGCTGGTTGACGATCTGCATCTCCTGCCTGACGACTCCGACCTGCGGGTCGCCCTGTGGCAGGTATTCAACGATTTCCATTCGTCAGGGCGCAAAATAGCCATGGCTGGCCTGTACCCGCCGCGCGAACTCCCTTTTCTGGACGACCACCTTGTTTCGCGTCTGTTGTGGGGACTGGTGGCGCGGGTGGATGTGTCCGACGATCATTCCCGTCAGATGATCCTCAGGAAGATTGCCGCTGACCGCCAGGTTCGCATGCCGGATGACGTGGTTGATTTCATTCTCATGACCACCAGTCGTGAGGTTGGAGATCTGATCGCAGCTTTTGAAGCTCTCTATCGCTGCTCCATGGCCAGCAAGCGCAAGATATCGCTGCCGCTTGCTCGCGAATCCCGTGAAAAAATGTTGTCGGGCGCGCAGGTATGAGTCCCTTTCGCAACCAATTAAAAACCCCTGAAGAGATCGAGTTGGAAAAAAAGCGCGCAGAATTGTCCCGCTTGAAAGCAGAGTGCGCTGCGCGCGAGTCCGATTTTTTGTATCTTAAAGCGCAAATCCGCATATTCGAGCAGCTTTACGCAAATATGCTGGGTGCCCGCATCGCGCTCCTCGAAGATCTGGAATGGCAGCTCAACGGGATGCTGGACGACAGTGAAGCCGATGAAACGGCAGCATCGCCGGTCAACAGCGATGCCTTTGCATATTTTCATCATCGTACCGATCTGCTGGACGATGATCTGGATGTTGATGCCGATCCAACATCCCCGCCCAGGAATCTGAAATCGCTCTATCGTGCTGTCGCCAAGGCCATTCACCCCGATCTGGCGCCTGATGAAGAGCAACGTCTGCGGCGGCAGGAGTTGATGGCCATTGCCAATCATGCCTACGAGGTGGGTGACCGGAAGGTTCTTGAAGATATTTACTTTGATTGGGAGCAGGGTCCCGAGATCGTGTCCGAGCAGGACGTGGCCATGGAATTGGTGCGTGTCATCCGTGAAATCGCACGTATGCAGCAGAATATCCACGCCCTGGGGTGCCAGATCGAAGAGCTCAAGGCGACCGATATCTGCAATTTCAAGATCCGGGTGGACGAATCCCTGTCCGACGGTATCGATCTGCTGGCCGAAATGGCGGCTGCGCTCGACCTTGATATAACCAAGGCCAAGAACCGGTTGGCTGTGTTGCGGGGAGACGGGATGGAAGCGGGGGAACGGAGCGGCACCCCGCTGGAAACACGTATTATCCGTTTCCCTGTCGAAACGTCCTGCGGCATCATCTTCGAACGCAACAAACATTCGCTGGATTTCAGGGACTGGCACCGGGTTGGTATTGCACGTGGGGCCAAGGAGGTCTACCTGGATAAGTCTGTCCGCCTGGATGTCAAGTGTGCAGCACGCTCCAGCCTCAGCTTCCTGGAAACCCTGCAGGGCGATGACCTTCAGGCGCTGTTTCTCTACGACGCCGCTGACGCCGCCCTGAAGCACCTGGCACACCTCACAGCACTGGAAGAGCTGTATCTATCCAATGCCACGGTTAGCGATAACGGCCTGCGACTTCTTACTGCACTGAAGGGCTTGAAAAGGCTGTATATCTACCATACCGGCATCACGGACAATGGACTTCTGAACCTGATCCATCTTTCCGGGTTGAAGTCGCTGACCTGTAGCGGCACCGGCATTACCGAAACAGGGCTGGACCGTTTCCGCCAGCTGATGCCAGGTTGCAAGGTAATCAACTTCAAATGGCGTTACGATCAATGACCACTCAAACACCGGCCATATCCGTCCGCTCGCTCTCCAAATGCTACGGCGCGCTCACCGCCCTGGCAGATTTCAATCTCGAGGTCGCCCGTGGCTCGATCTTTGGGCTGTTGGGACCCAACGGGGCCGGTAAGACAACCCTGATCCGCATCCTGACGACACTCATGCGCCAGGATGCGGGCGAGGTTTTAATCGAAGGTCTTGATCCCCGCACGCATGGTCGCGAGATCCGTTGCCTGATCGGGGTGGTACCCCAGGAAAACAGTCTCGACCGCTACATCAGCGCCCGGGAAAACCTGGAGCTGCATGCCAGGCTGCACGGCATGGCGGTCGGACGTTACCGCAGGCGTATCGACGAACTGCTGGAGCTGATGGGCTTGGCGGGGCGGCAGCATGACATGCCCGACACCTTTTCGGGCGGCATGCAGCGCAGGCTGGTTGTTGCGCGGGCGCTGCTGCACGAGCCGCGCCTGTTGTTCCTCGATGAGCCGACTACCGGGCTCGATCCCCAATCCCGCCGGGCCGTCTGGGAGTATATCAAATCGATTGCCGGCAGGATGACGATCTTCCTGACCACCCATTATCTCGACGAGGCCGAACAACTCTGCGGCCGGATCGCCATCATGGACCACGGCCGCCTGATCGATCAAGGCAGTTCCCAGGAGCTGAAGGATAAGCTATCGGGAGGAACGATTTATCAAATTGATTTCGCCGATAACGTTGATGCGTATGCGGCTTTGTTGCAGGGGATGGCTTGCGTGAAGGGGGTCGAGATTGTTGAACATTCCGTGTGTGTGGAGCTTGTCAGTTGGGAATGCCTGGCGGAGGTCGTTACGATCCTTAATGGCGCTCCGGTGAAACGCATCTCGCTCAAGGAGCGCACCCTGGAAGATGTCTTTATCTCGTTGACCGGCACGGGGGTGCGGGAATGATCTTGCGCGGTTCGTTCGCCATCTGGCGACGTGACATGCTCGTGCTGCGCCGCAGCCTCCTGTCCGAACTGGTGGCGGTGGTGGCTTATCCCCTGACGATCTACCTGGCCTTCGGCATCGGCATGCAGGGTTATATCGGCCTGGTGGAGGGTGTCCCCTACGGTCTGTTCATCGCCCCCGGGCTGATCACCATGACCGCCGTCAATGCCGCCTATAACGAGAGCGTCTGGAGCCTCTGGTTTCACCGGCGGGTGCAGTTCACGATCGAATCCTACCGGGTGACGCCGATCAGCGTGTCCGAAATCGTCATCGCCAAGATCCTGTCCGGTTTTACCCATGGTTTGATCAAGGGGATGGTCGTGGGTGGGGTCATCTTTGCCATCACACCTTTTCGTTTCCCGCTGGAACACCTGGTTGCCTACCTGATCTTCCTGGTGCCGGGGTCGGCGCTGTTTTCCTGCGCCGGTGTGATCTGCGGCACGATCATGGACAAGCCTGAGACTATCGGCAAGGTGGAGGCGGTCTTTATCATGCCCTTGATCTTCATGTCCGGCCTGTTCTTCCCCCTGTCGTCCTATCCACCCGCCATTGCCCCCTGGGTGCGGGCCCTGCCGACCACGGCCCTGTTTGAAGGTGCCCGTCAGGCCCTGGTCGTGGGTATCCTCCCTTATGGTTCACTGGTTCAGGTGGCGGTCACGGCACTGTTGGTATTCGTCGCGGCTGTCTGGATCTTCAGGTGGAAGTTGTCCGAATAAGCGGTCAAGGTGATGAGCCGATTCGCCTTAGTGTCCTTTTTATGGCGCAAGCGCTCTGGCAACAATAACCTGACGGTGCCGAACGGCGCATCGACCGACGAAAGTGTGCGGGAGAAGGATGTGCAGGTGCAGCCGTAGCACGAAGGTGTGATCTCATGACAACACAAAAGCCGCTCCGAATATCGGGGCGGCTTTTGTGTTGTGGTACCGATTGTGCCGAGATCCCGCCGCTTATCAATCCTTGGCCCTGAGCAGTGCTCCCAGGTAGCGTAGCCTGGCCTGAAATATGAAGCCGGCGCGTTTCGACGGTGGCCGTTGCTCCAGGGAGTCGAGGCCGATACCGAGTTCACGGGCCGTCATTCTGGCCATAGCAACCACTACGCGCCACTCACCCGGCTCTTTGCCGCCCGGCTTGTCGGCCGCCGCCACCAGGGGCAGTATATCCACGATTCCGGCCTTGATGGCCTGGTCGGCTACCTTCAGCTTGGTCGCATCCCGCAACGAATCCCACAGGTTGAAGGTCCCATGCAGACGGCTGATCCAGGACAAGGCCTTGCCGTAGTGTGCTGGCACGCGCAGGCGTTGGCAGAATTCGTGTGCCATCTGGAAGCCGGCCTGGTCATGGCCGTGATGTTTGGGGTACAGGGCAGGCGAGGTAGCCAGTTTGCCCAGGTCGTGGAACAGGGCGCAGAAGCGGGTCAGCGGGTCAGCGCTCACCGTGGCCACCCGTTGCAGCACCTGAACCGAATGGGTAAAGAGATCTCCCTCGGGATGATGGATCAGCGGTCCGGCCGGGACAGCCGGCATGCGGAACAGTTCCGGCAGGTATAGCCTGCCGATCCCCAGCTCCAGCATGCGCCGGAAAAAACGCTCCGGTTCCTTCGCCGCCAAGGCCTTGAGCATCTCGCGGCTGAAGCGCTCCATCGGGATGGCGGCCCAGGCCAGGGACCAGTCCTGTTCCGCAATCTGTTGCTCGGCGTCCGCCTGTATCTCCCAGCCATGGGCCTCGAAGCGGAAAGCCCGGAAGATGCGCACAGGATCGGCGCTGAACGTCCCGGAGGAGCAGGCCCGCAGCCGCCGTTGCACCAGATCGGCCCTGCCTGCCAGAGGATCGATGATCTCTCCGTCCAGCGTCATTGCCATGGCATTGATGGTGAAGTCCCGTTGCCGCAGGTCTGCGCTCAGTTCGGCCACATCCCGGAGTGGCGTTACCTCGATCGTGCCGCAAGCCGGGTCGTAGCGGAACCAGATCGGTGCGGTGGTTTTGCCGGCCACCGACCGGAAACCCGCTGCAATGAACTCCTCCGCTGTCAGAGCCGCGGCCAGGTCAATATCCACAGGTTCCCGGCCCAGCACGAGATCGCGGACAACGCCTCCCACCAGGAAGATGCGCCGGTGCTGGGCGGCGGGAAACAGCTGAGCGATGTATGTTATCATTCTATCCATGACTGCCTACCCGAGCAGGATCAGCGCGGCACCGGCCATGATGAGCAGCGCCGAAACCAGGCGAATCCTGCCGTAGGATTCCTTGAGAAAGATGATGCCGATCAGGACACCGATGACGATGCTGATCTGCCGGACCGGTACGGCATAACTGACCGGCGACAGGTTCAGGCCGTAGCGGAAGGTCAGGAACGAGGTCATCATGATCGGACCGCTGCAGAGGATCAAGCCCCAGTGCTCGCGCAGTTCCGCTCCGATCAAGGGGCGGTACTTCGGCCGGACCATGTTGAAGGACATCAGGAACAGCATGATCAGCACCAGGATATAGGTAAAGTAGAGCGGTGAATAGTCTCTGACTCCGGTTTTTTCGGCGATCGAACCGATAGAGTAGATGAAACCGGCTGTCAGGGCATCGCGCACCGAGCGGTTCTTCAGGTTGCGGAAGGGGCGCAGCAGGTCGCTCACTGACAGTCGTTGCAGCTGCATGGCATAGGTGCCGGAAATTATCAGCAGGATGCCGCACACCCCGGCAATCGACAGGCGCTCACCAAGCAGGATTATACCCCAGATCGGCACATAGATCATCGAGGTTTGGCTGAGCGGATAGACCACCGACAGGTCGCCACCCCGGTAGGCCCGGCCATTGAAGAGATGATAGAGCACAAAACAGACCGCGCCGATGGAAACCAGCAGCAGGGTGGTGGCGCTGGGACGCTGAAACGGTTCCGGCAACAGCAGCAGGACCAGGGAGAACAGTCCGCCGGAGGCAACGAACATCCACCAGATAAAGACGGTTTTGTGTCGGCTGCGCTTGACCAGCAGGTTCCAGAGGGCGTGCATGAAGGCTGATATAACGATCAGGGTAAAGGCAACATTGCTCATGGGGTGATTATAGCCGAGCTGGGCGGGAGATGCTGAGAAATCTTATCCCCTGCATACCAACCCCGCCGAATACAGCCTCTTGTGCTGAGGGTTAAGAAACAACAGTCCTATCCAGCTGATCAGATACGTAACCCTCATCTTAAATATTTTATTGTGGTCGGACAAAAACTGTCGCATCATTCTGATACTTCTTATTTATGACGGGGGCAAGAATGAACAAACTTCATGTGGCGGTAAGACTTCTGCAACTCCTGAACGAGAAGAGAAGCATCACGACAAGGATTGTTGCCGACGATCTCCAAGTCCATGTTCGCACGGCACAGCGCTACCTGAACGATATTTCGGTCCTCCCATGTGTAGTCTGCGACGAGGAAAAGCACACCTATTCCCTCTCGCCAGGGTATGTGATCAACGACTCTATCCTCAATACCCAGGAGATATCGCTCCTCTATGTCCTGCTCGATTATGCTGCCCATGTTCTCGGACCTGACCGTGCGGCGATCCCCGCGAAAGTGAAGCAGAAACTTGCCCAGGTGAATGAGGTTTACCATGTCATTCAGGAAGATGGGATGGAAATTGCTAGTTTGGTGGCGATTCGACTGGCTTTGGAATCTGCCATACGGGAAAGAAAGATGGTCTCCTTCACGTACACTCGCTATGACGCAGATTATACGGTGGAACCGTACCGAGTTGTCCATGCCGGAGGTTTCTGGTACCTCGTCGCAGGGCACGAAGGAAAGTTGAAAAAATTCCTCCTCGATTTTATTGATGTAGTTACGGAAACAGACCAATACTTTCCGGCGCCTCCTGCAGCGCTGGCAGCCAAGCTTACCACGGCCCGCACCATCTGGTTTGATGAGGGGGACCCTGTGAAGGTAACATTGGAAATTGATGAGGAGGTAGCGCACTTTTTTCGCCGGAAGCAATTCTTTCCGGCCCAGGAAATCAAAGAAGATAAGGCAGATGGTAGCATCATAGTCACCCTGGAGGTGGCAAACGAGATGGACTTCTTCCAGCAAGTTGCGCGCTGGTTGCCATATTTCCGGGTTATCGAGCCGCCCGAATATCGTGAATTTATCTGTGAACAGGCACGGCAGGCGTTGGAGCTGAACACGTAACAGTAAGCAAGGCCAAGGAGCCATTATGAACGACAACATTAGACCGGTCAGCAGCTACCTGAGCAAATCCCTGTATATCCGGGGGCGGCAGTGCCACAAGTCTCTTTGGCTGCACAAGCACAGCCCCGAATTGAAGGATGAGGTTTCCGAAAGCCAGGACGCCCTCTTTGCCACCGGTTTTGCTGTGGGTGACCTGGCGCAAGAGCTTTTTCCGGGCGGGGTGGAGGTGCCCTACGATGGACTTTCTCACGATGAGCAAGTGGAACGCACCCGGACCTTGATGGCCGAGAGAACTGCAACGATCTACGAGGCAACCTTTCTTCACGATGCCATCTTCGTCAAAGCCGATATCCTGCACCATGGTCCGCGCGGCTGGGAGCTTTACGAGGTGAAGGCATCCACCGGGGTAAAGGATTATCATATCTACGATGCGGCGCTTCAACTCCATGTCCTTCGGGGAGCCGGGATTGAGCCGGTCAGGGTCTCCATCATTCATGTTAACAACAGCTATGTCCGTTCGGGCGAGCTGGACCTGCGGCAACTCTTCACCATCGAGGACATAACCGTTCAGGTTAAAGAGCTTCAGCCGCTTGTCCCACAAGAGATCATCGCCCAGCGAGCAATGCTGGTGGGCGATATGCCAGCCATCGGCATCGGCCCCCACTGCGACGACCCTTATGAATGTGATTTTTCGGGGCATTGCTGGCGCAATATCCCCGAAGACTCGGTCTTCGACCTCAGAGGCAGAGGGGCGGATCGTTTCGCGCTCTACCGTGAAGGTATTGTCCGACAAGCTGACATTCCGCTGGACATGCTGAACGATGCACAGCGAATCCAGGTGGAATCGACCCTATTGGAACGAGACTCTATCGACCGGGAAGGCGTCAAAGAATTCCTCGATTCCATCAACTACCCTCTCTGTTTCCTCGACTTCGAAACCTTTATGGAGCCCATACCTTCATTCGATGGGATACGTCCCTATCAGCAGGTTCCGTTCCAATTCTCTCTCCACATCCAGCACGAGCCAGGAGGTGAGGTCGAACACCACGGTTTTCTGGGAGAACCGGGGAGTGATCCGCGAGCTGAACTGCTGAAAATGCTTCTGCGCCTCATCCCGGGAGCTTCCTGCATCATCGCCTGGAACCAGTCTTTTGAAATCCGGGTGCTTGATGGTTTGGCCGAGATGTTCCCGGCTCATCGGGATCGGATCGAGCAGATGATCGCCAACTTTTGTGATCTCATGGTTCCCTTCCGCAACCGGACCATTTATCTCTGGCGGACAAAGGGTTCCTACTCCATCAAGGAGGTCCTGCCTGCATTTGTTCCGGAACTCACCTACGACGGGCTGGAGATCGCCGACGGCGGCGCGGCGATGGACGCCTGGCATATCATGAACTCTGCAAACGACTCGGTCGAGTTGGCAAGAGTCCGAACTGCGCTCTGGGAATACTGCAAACTGGATACATTGGCAATGGTGCGGATTTTGGAGAAAATGGGGACGCTGTAGAGAGAAGGAACGTTGAATGGAAAGCGTAGCTAAATCATATTGGGGAACACAAAAAAGATGTGAGACCGGTGCATATATTCGCCGATATTATCTGCCGTCACAAATTCGATTTGAATTTCGTGACGAGGATGTTGCGGTTCTTTACAGCAAAGTTTGCTATTGTTTTGGCATTTTGGAGACCCCGGATGAAATTTCTGCACTTCTACTCAAAGAACCGTGCGGTATCCGTTATGGTAGCGAGCGGATTTATAAAGTGATTCCTTCTGACCAGATGCAGCCCGCTATTGACGCCTGTCTCCGATATCACCAAGACAAATGGGATTGGAGCCTTTCAGATGATGAGGTGCGTTCCATGATTGAGCTTAACGACCGTTTGTGCACACTTGGACATGACATCAACACAGAGTGTTACCGCTTGAATCAAGAAATTCATGCAAGACAGGAACAGAAGAATCCTTTTCTGGACGATTTTGAAATCGAAGTGGAAATTTGCTTTCTGCTACGCGAGGATCATCCTTTGAGCCGCGATGATGACGATAACTTCATATTCAAGGATCATTACAGTAAAACGGCCCGGCCAGATTATCTGGAAAAGTGGATTAGAAGAGAACGAAAACAAGAAAAAATGAACTGGAACGATGCGAGAGGTGCAAAGAATCCGGAAATACGGAACAATCCATTATTCAACATTCCCCATTGCTGGCTGTTTCACAGGCTTCAGTCGCACTCAGAAGCGCCGCTCAAACATCTTTGCGGAATCGGCACCATTTGGGTGGATATTCAGATTCGTCATCAGAAGTTTATTGAGATCAACCAAAACTAAAAGCCAAACGACTCAGTTAACAGTCAAGTAGCAGCATAGCATGTTGGATTCCCAAGGGGAAATCATGAATATTCGTATCAGCGCTCGTTCACAATACATCGCTTGCCAATTTACGGAAAAACTGCTGCCACATCTTGCGAATAAATTGTCAAAACCGCTTCGTCTTGCGGCTGTTTGTCAGCATGAAGATTCATCTGCCTTTGACACCCCATTGAGCTATTATATGCCCGTTGAAGAGTGGAGATTTGAAGACGCATTGGATCTTATGCAAAGGCTGCAAAGAGAAGATGTAAATGTTATTATTCTTTCGGAAGACTGTATGAATAACGGAGATTCAGTGCTTACCGAAGATCACATGGCGTATGAGACAGCATGTACGAAACTTGGAATAAACATTATTCTCATTGAGAAGAATGAAGGAATTGGGGATTTATTGTTTGATTCCGGGGACGCCAAATGGACTGATATCTCACTGGCATCAATTCTTGACATTATGTTCGATGAATACAGAGTGGAGCCACTGCTCTTTGCTCCCTGGGGCGGCGTACCCTATTTCATTATCGAACCTGAATTTGATGCGTTGTCAAAATCAATCAGGCTGCTGGCCGGCTTCCAGGCGTGGACATATGAACATCTCCCTGAAGAATATGTGCCTGGAAAATATCTCTTTACCCATTGGACACCCATTGAACATATGACCCATTCAAAAAAGATGGGGACGGTTCCGTTCAGGTGCTGTTGACGCGTTGATCAAATTAGGAACCAATAGCCATGCCCAGATTTGAATACCATTGTACTGAGTCACTCCGACTCTTCGGCAAGCCGTATGAAGAGGTTCATTGTTGGCTGGATGAATTTGCCGGTACACCGGAGTATGGTTTCCGCCACCGCCGGAAACGGCACCATGAATCAGGCATTCTGGAGGCCGTGGCCCTCTTCGGCCCGGAAGCGGGAGAGGTGGCACGGCGGCATATCGTCTCGGACCTCAAGGAGGAGGGGTGGACTGAGCAGGATCACTTTCCGCGGGATGAAGCGGATTATGTGAAGATGGGGTTGTTTTAGACAGAACGAAGGCAACTATGGCATTTTGTGTCTTTGAAAGAGCGACAATAGAAGGTACATCGATACTGACATTCACAGGCGAAACCTTCAGTTTGGCGGGCTATAACCTGATTCATGAAGCGTGGCAAAATCGCGGTTGTCCGTTAGATCAGGGATGGCATGTGGATGCGGATGAATTAATCCAGCTTTATACAGCAGGTACAGAATCCAGCCAAACCCGAAGGCTTATCATTGACTTTGATCCAAGTTCCACAAAGCGATTCGGGCTTATCGAAATTTTGGACCTGTATGCATTTACCTGGAGCGATGAAGAGGGTAAAGCGTCCTGGACGCCGCTCATGCTCAGGATGAGAGATGTGCTGTACCTGGAATTTCCGGAAGGAATCACGGCTGACCAGAAGAATGAATTGTTGGCAAGCATCAAGGAACCAGAGTATGGTGATGCGGATTTCGTTGAATTTTTATACCTCAACGGTGCAAGTAACGGATGGAACTGGGGAAGGAACGGCATGACGAATGCCGTGTTTCTGCAAGGGGCAGCGAGGGAGTATTTTAGGGCCTGTCAATCCATTTGTGTAAATGGTTTTTTCGGTCTTTTACAATACAGGCATTCTGTCTTCAAAAATTATGCTGAATTGATTCAGTGCTGACTTCCAGTCTCTGATTGGCATCGTCCAC
>JAJXYO010000043.1 GCA_021780495.1 Deltaproteobacteria bacterium | reverse complement strand
AACTGGGACTTCTTTCACTACTCAACCAGTTTCACCACTTTCAACATTCAACGTGAACCGCCGTGTACGGAACCGTACGCACGGTGGTGTGGGAGGACGGCGGGAGTAATCCCGCCTCCTACCCGATCCGTTATCAGGCTTTCAAGCGTTATTTTCTGACAAAGTCCGCCTTGCCGAACGAATATACAAAATTCATGTGGTCGGTATAGGTCCCGTTCAGGATGGCGACCACGTCCTCGGTAAAGACCAGCTCTTCATCGGTGGGAATAACATAGACCTTGACCGGCGAGGCATCGGTGGTGATCAGGGTTTCACGCTTGCGGGTCATGGCGCTGTTGTTGCGTGCCTTGTCCAGGCAGATGCCGATGTGTTCCAAACCTTCGATGGCCTTCTCGCGGATCAGGGCACCCATCTCGCCCACGCCGGCGGTGAACACCACCGCATCCAGTTTGCCCACGGCGGCCATGTAGGCGCCGATGTACTTCTTCAGCCGGTACGACTCGATTTCCAGTGACAACAGGCAACGCTTGTCGCCGGCATTGGCGTTTTCTATGACATCGCGACGGTCGGTGAAACGGCCGGTCACACCCATGACACCGCTTTTCTTATTGAGGATGCTGTCGATCTCCTTGGCGGACAGGTTTTCCTTCTGCATCATGAAGGCCGGGATGGCGGGATCGATATCGCCGCAACGGGTCCCCATGACAGCGCCTTCCAGCGGGGTCAGCCCCATGGTCGTATCCACCGAAATGCCGTTCTTGATGGCGCAATGTGAAACGCCGTTACCTATATGCATGGTAACGATATTGCAGTCGGCGGGTTTCTTGCCCAGCAGCACCGCGGCGCGCTTGGAAACATACAGGTGCGACGTGCCGTGGAAGCCGTAACGTCTGACCTGGTATTTTTCGTACCATTCGTAGGGCAGGGGATAGATATAGGCTTTTTCGGGCATGGTCTGGTGGAAAGCGGTATCGAAGATAGCCACGTGGGGGACCGTCGGCATAAGCGCCTGGGCTGCTTCGATCCCTTCGATGTTGGGCGGATTGTGCAGGGGGGCCAGATGCTGCACCTCTTTAACGGCGTCGAGCACCTTCTCATCGATCATTACCGAGCAGGTAAAATTTTCGCCACCATGTACAACCCGGTGGCCAACAGCAGAAATCTCGTCAACACTCTTAAGAACACCATGGACCGGGTCGGTGACTGTTTTGATCAGGAGATCAATGGCAGCCTGATGATTGACGCAATCCTGTTCGTGGTGATAGGTTTCACGACCGGGAACCTCGTGCATGATGAAGGAATCGCCGATGATGACCCGCTCAACCATTCCCTTGGCTACAACCTCTTTTTTATCCCAGTCGAAAAGCTGGTATTTCACCGAAGAACTGCCACAGTTAAGTGCCATTATGATCATGGGTTCCTCCCTTGAATAAACAGAGATTTATTTATAATATCAATAAAAAACAAACAGACAGACTAAAACAAACAGCTAAAATAAAACCACTTTTGATATATACATTACTATATCTCTGAATTCAACACATTTTGTCTGATTGACGGTTAGGCCGGGGCATATTCTTTGCTGGACATTTAGAAAAGGGCTATGGTAAATTCTTTAAAGTTCCCAAGGGAAGACCAATCTTTAAAGGAGGAAAAACCGTGTCCCACTCCATTACCGACGATTGCACCAACTGTGCAGCATGTGAGGATTCCTGTCCTGTTAACGCTATCAGCGAACAGGGCGGCAAGCGTGCTATTGACGCCGATACTTGCATCGACTGCGGCGCTTGCGTGGATACCTGTCCCGTGAATGCTATCCATGCCTAATCAGCATTGATGCACATCAAGCAACGTAAAAAGGCCCGTCATTGACGGGCCTTTTTACGTTTGGAGTACTGTCACACATAGTCTATGCGTTCTACGGATGAATCTTGACGTATTTTGCAGTTACCCTGCCGGTCCCGCCGATATTCAGCCTGCCCAGGATGGTGGTGTAGCTGCCGGTTAGAGCGTTGTAGTAAGCATCCAGCCCGCCAACGAGATGGATCGTTTTTGATCCAATCAGGTTGAACACGCCGCCAATCTCAGAAAAGGATACTGCCCTGGAATTGATTGTGTCTGTTGCAGCTGCCGAGCCATAAGCCGTGACAAGTGAATCGCTGGTTGCACCGGAAATGGAGTCTTTGGCCATGAATGAATAGGGGAAGATGACATCTATACCGGTTCCCGGATATGTGTTCAGGACTACTTGGCAGGAAGGATTGCTGCCGCAGCCAGGTACTCCCCAGGTGGCACTGGTCGTGTTGCTGTCCGGGGTTTGGGAAAGGGTAATCGTGCCCGGAGCGAAGTTGGCGCTGCAGATTACGTCGGTATTACCGCCGGTCCGCTGGCAACTAAGGCTCGAATCCGGAACTGTGCTGGTGACGGTGCCGCCGCCCTTGCCGGGGGTAGCCAGTTTGAGGGTCACCGCCAGGGTGTAGGAGGCCGGGGTGACAGTCAGGTCGAGTACAACCTGGGCGATCTGGTCGATGCCGGCCCCGCTGATATTCAAGGTGTTGCTGTAATTGCCGGGCATCAGACTGGCAGCATTGGCAGTTACGGTAACAGTGCCGGGAGCTGTGCCGGATGACTGGCTAAGATTGAAGATGCTGTCGGTGATGTTTTTGGTGACAGTCCAGTTGAGGTTACTGCCGCCGGCATTGCTGATGGTGACGTCTTGACCTCCCGTAGATCCGGCCATCAGCGTAAAGGTCGGGGCGCCGGGGGTGGTGGCGATGACCGGATAGAGGATCCGCCAGCCACCCAGTACCGGCAGGAAGCCATGCTCGGACTTGTAAGAGGCGTTGCTGGAACTGCCGACGACCCCCGGCTGGCCGATCACTCCAAGGTTGATGTAGTTCGTGGAGGTCGATTCTCCCCCGCCGGCGGAGAAGGTCGAGGCTGGCTGCGAATAGAGGGCCAGGGCAAGGGAGGTCGGCAGGACCAGTGACGTCAACAGGGTCAGGACTGCAATGGTTGGTGACGGTTTCATGATGTAACCTCCCTGCGTTCTACTGCGAATTGATTTTTATTTGCCCAGTCACTTGCCCAGCAGTTCCTTCAGCTTCTGGTCAAACGCCGCAAAGGGTTGTGCACCCACGATTGTGACGCCCTCCACACGATCCCCCTTGGACCTGCCTATCACGAAACTGGGTGTACCGGAGATCCCGATGGATGCTGCCAGGGACGAGCTGGCCCTGACCTTTTCGGCCTGCCGGCCGCTCTCCAGGCAGGCCGAAAACTTGGCGACATCCAGGCCGACCTGTCTGGCATACTCAGGCAGCAGCTTGGCGTCCAGTTTGTCGCCGTTGGCCACCAGTTTTTCACGCAGTTCCCAGTATTTTCCTTGTTCCTCGGCACAGTGGGTCGCCTCGGCCGCCTTGGAGGCGTAGGGATGGAAGGGCAGTGGCATGTCGCGCACCACGAAGCGCAGTTTACCGGTATCGATGTACTGCCGCTTGATCTCCGGCAGGGTCTGGGTTTCGAAGCGGCTGCAGAAGGGGCACTGGTAATCGGTGAACATAACCAGGGTCAGGGGGGCATCGGCCTTGCCGAGAAACGGCACGCCGGCGACGGAGACCGTGGCCGGTTCGTCCGCTTTCGGGGCTTGGGGTGCGGGCTGGGCCAGCTGTTGCGGTTTTTGCAGCAGTTGCTTGATCTGGCGCAGCTCGGTGAGGATGGCGTCACCCTGCTCCTTGGTCATTGGTTCGGCGTGGGCCGCGCTGGCCAGGGTGCTGAAGGCAATGATGGTTGCGGCGAAGGTCCGGATTTTCGTAAAACGCATAAATCTCCTTGTAATTAGTTATATGCAGCTCGCATTTGAACAGTATTTGCCGGCAGAGCAAGCAACTCCGCATCCCCCGCAGTTGGCAGGGTCATACCGTACGTCCTTGCATTGACCGCCGCAGTTGACCAGGGGGGATTGGCAGCTGGCAACACAGGTACCGGCTGAGCAGACTGTTCCCGCTGCACACATGGTCCCGCATGCCCCGCAGTTGCTGCTGTCGCTGGTCAGATTACTGCAACTGCCGCCGCAAACTGACATTCCAGCCTGGCAGGTTAAAGCGCATGCTCCCGCTACACACACCTGTCCCGAATTGCACGCCTTGGCGCAGCTCCCGCAGTTGGCGATATCCGTTGAAAGATTCGTGCAGGTACCGCTGCAGGCCGTGAGTCCAGCTTGGCAGCTCAGGCTGCAGGCACCGGCTGAACAGACATCCCCCGCAGGACACACATGGCCGCAAGTACCGCAGTTGCTCAGGTCGCTGGTCAGATCACGACAGGTTCCAGCGCAATTTACCTGGCCGGAAGGGCATGACACCGCACAGACACCGGCACTGCAGACCGTGCCAGGAGAACAGGCACTCGTACAAGACCCGCAATGTGTCTGATCTGTTGCCAGATTTGTACAGGTACCGTTGCAGTTGGTCAGCCCCGTCTGGCAGCTGACGGCACAGGCGCCACCACTGCAGACCTGGCCGGCGGGACAGGCCGTCCCGCAGCTGCCGCAGTGGTTGATATCGGTCGTCAGGTTGGCGCAGGTGCCGTTGCAGTTTTGCTGATCGCTCGGACAGGAACAGACCATGCCGCACGTCCAGTTGGCGCCGTTATAGATCAGCGCCTGGCCGGCGGCGCAGGTGATCGCCAGGCTTGATGTGGTGATGCTGTTGTCGGCCACCGAAGCGGCGGAGAGGGCGAAAGGGACGCTGGGGAAGGGCTGCAGCGGTGTCAACACCGGACCGGTATCCACCTGTACCCCCAGGTAATACTGTTGGGTCGGTGCGCTGCTGAACGGCGTCGTCTCCCCCAGCAACACGCTGTAGACGCCGTTGGTCAGCGGCACATTGTTGTGCGGTTCGCTCCATTGCTGCGTCGGGGCTACGGTCCGGGAACTGTAGAGATTGAAGGTCAGGTTTTTCGGCCCGCTGACCGGCGAGCCGTCGGAGTTCTTCAGGTACCCCTGGTAGCTGATGGTGCGAGGGATAGGCTCGGCAAAGGCATGGGTGGCCAGAATGATCGTGATCAGGGCGGCGAGTACGACTCTTGTTTTGGTCAGCATAATGGACTCCCGGAAAGCTGTTTTTGAATGGATTGTTGGGGGGCTCGGATGATTGTAAAATATTAATATTACATGTTTTATTGTCAAAGGAATACTTGGTGACAATTGAGCTGCAAGGTGACCGCTTACCGTGTTGGAAGACAACGTACAGCCGGATGCGCAGCACATCAGAGATGGGTGGGGTTTGTTTCAATATTGACTTCCCTGGCCCTTCGCTATATTAACTAACTCTTCTAAACCTGATAAACGGGCACGTATGTTAACTTGAATCCCGTTGGAATGATAACATACCGCATAGTCAAAACAGGGGGAGTGATGTCTGAAAAAACTGCGGATATAGGTACAACCACGGTGTCGGTGCTGACGGTCTTCAGTCTGCCGGTAATCGTGGCTGCCTTGGGATACTTCGTGGATATCTATGACCTGGTTCTGTTCAGTATCGTCCGGGTCCCGAGTCTGAAGGGGATCGGCATCGCCGGGCCGGAGCTGATCAACAAGGGGGTCATGCTGCTCAACATGCAGATGATCGGTATGTTGCTGGGCGGGATTCTCTGGGGCATTCTGGGGGATCGCAAGGGACGGCTGAAGATCATGTTCGGCTCGATTTTCATCTATTCCCTGGCCAACCTGGCCAACGGCATGGTGACCTCCATAGAAGCCTATGCCATCCTGCGTTTTCTGGCCGGCGTCGGCCTGGCTGGAGAACTGGGGGCCGGCATCACGCTGGTCAGCGAGGTGCTGCACAAATCGGTCCGCGGTTACGGCACCATGATCGTGGCATCGGTAGGTGTCTCGGGTGCGATAATGGCCAACTTCGTCGCCAAGGGCTTTGATTGGCGGACCGCCTTCTACATCGGCGGTGTACTTGGCCTGTTGCTGCTGGTACTCCGGATCAGTGTCAGCGAATCCGGTATGTTCAAAGGGATGGCGGGGCAGGGGACACGCCTGCGTCGGGGCAATTTTCTGTCGCTGTTCACCTCGTACGAGCGCTTCGGGCGCTTCATGAACTCGATCCTGATCGGCATCCCGACCTGGTTTGTGGTAGGCATTCTGATCACCTTTTCCCCGGAGTTTGCCAAGGAATTAGAGATCCAGGGAGTTGTCAGCGCCGGGAACGCGGTCATGTTCTGCTACCTGGGGCTGGTCTTCGGCGATCTTGCCAGTGGTATGCTCAGTCAGTTGCTGAAAAGTCGTAAAAAGGTCGTGCTGATCTTCCTCTGCCTGACCGTGGCCGGTATCGCAGCCTACTTTATGAGCGCAGGTTCTTCGGCAGCGGTTTTCTACGGCATCTGCACCTTCCTGGGATTCGCCAGCGGCTACTGGGCCATCTTCGTCACCATCGCCGCCGAGCAGTTCGGCACCAACCTGCGGGCGACCGTGGCCACCACCGTCCCCAATTTTGTGCGCGGCATGGTGGTCCCTATTACCATGCTGTTCCAGTTGTCTCGGAAGGCGCTGGGTATCCAGCAGGGGGCGTTGTGGGTGGGCGGGATCTGTCTGACCGTGGCGCTGCTCTCGCTGTGGCGTCTGCAGGAGACCTTCCACAAGGATCTGGACTATTTCGAGGAATATTTGTGACCGCTTCGGTGAGGTCACAGGTTGACTACCCTGCACCGGTCATACCCCCCCTGTCCCCCTCTTAGCTTAAGAGGGGGAACCGGATGGCAGCCTCGACGACTACTTCATTTAAATCACATCGTAGCGTTCCTCCCCTTAGCTAAGGGGAGGGCAGGCGGGGACGACTGAACATGCTGAATAGCTACAGAGTTATATGGCACGATATTTATGGGTGAATCTTGATCCTGTTGGCGATAACCTTTCCCTGACTGATTGTCAGGGTACCTTTGACCGATGTGTAGTTGACGGTCGGATCCCAGTTGGCATCCATGCCGCCATTCAGGTTGACGGTGTAGTTCCGGTTGAATACCAGGTTCTCGATCAGGCTGCCAGGATAAGTGTCCCGCGCCTGAATGGTGGCGCTTGTCGCGAGGGCCGCAATGGCAGCCGGCAAGGAGTCATAGCCCCTGTCATAGACTATCCGGGCGATGTTCGGTACCGTTTCGAAGGATGCGGTTACGGTTCTGTCACTGTTCATGGTCACAGAAGCCGTGTTGAAGGTGCTGCTGTCGCTTCCTGTCCAACTGCTCGGCTGCGATCTTATATCAGGGGCCGCAGTGAGAGTCACTGTTGTGCCTTCGTCAAAGTTTGCGCTGCAATTGGCAGGTAATCCGGCCATGCAGGCAATGGTGCCGGGCGCGCTTGTGATCGAAGCCCCGCCCGTCCCGCCGAAGGCGACACTCAACAACCATTGAAAAATGATATCGGTCGAGGCTGATGCCCCTCCCGAGATATTGCCGGCAGCATCCCTGGCCCACACATAAAAGGTCTGGTTCAGCCCTTTGGTTGTCGAGATCAGGCTTGCCGGGGTCGGCGCGGCCCAACCCGTTCCCCAAGGATCTGTGGGGGGCGTCGGGGCTGCGCTGATATAATAGCCGGTCACTCCGCTGCCGGCATCGGTGGAGGTCAAGGTCGTGATCGGTACGGTGTACGAACGTGACGGGCTCTGCAGGGCAAAAATTGGTGTCGTTGGCGCGATGGTATCCCCGCTGCGCAGATTCCAGAAACCGCCCTGGTTGCTGTAGGAAGTGCCGGTGGACAGGCCGATGGCCGATGACTGGCCGATGGTGCCATTCAGTGTGTAGCCGCCGCCGCTCACCTCCTGCCCGCCACCGGAGATGACATCGGAGACGATCGCATAGCTGCCCGGCCCCTGGCCAGCCAGGGCAGGCGGGGCGAGGGCCAGGGTTGCGAAGAGCGCTTTCGTAACTAGTTTCATGAGTCGCCTCCCCTATTGACCGAACTGGGCTTTTTCAAGCCGTTCCAGTCGCAGTTTCATAGCGTCGTTATCTGCCTTGAGCGCATCGTTCTCCGCCTGCAGCCCTTTTACCGCCTCGATCAGCACCGCCGTCAGGTTGGCGTAGGCCACACTCTTCATGCCCTTGTCGTCGGTCGCCACCAGCTCCGGGTATTCCTGTTCCAACTCCTGGGCGATGACACCGATCTTTCGCGTCCTGCTCTTATCAGCCTTCATCACATAACTGACACCACGCAGACGCAGGACTTTATCCAGCGTGTTTTTCAGCGGCTGGATATCGGTTTTCAGGCGAATGTCGGAAGCCTGGGTGAGCGTACCCCCAATCCAGGCATTGCCATTATTGTCCACCCAGAATTTAATTGCGGGTGATGCCCCCGACCATCCCCGGTAGATATAGCCGCTTCCCTGGTTCCATCCTTCTATCGCCGGGGCGTCGGTCGAGTTGTTGACGGCGTAGATCGCTATGGCGTTGCCGGTGGTCCCTTTCACCCCGTTCCCGCTGGTGCTTCGTCCCAGCACGCCGACGCCGCTGGTACTCATGCCGTCGACGGCGGTACCGGCATTTGCCTGTCCCCAGATTCCGGTATTGTTGCTGCTGATGCCGACCACACCGACGCTGTTGGTACTCGTTCCCTGGACCCCGTAGCTGCTGGTGCTCGTGCCGTTCACCGCAATGCCGCCCGCCAGGGTTGACGCCAGACCGCCCGAGGCCAGGGTTCCGTTCAGCCAGGCGCTGCCGTCGCTGTTCAGGTGGAAGGCATCCAGGGTCGTAGCGGTGCCCAGATCGTTCAGCAGGCGGAAATTCAGGTTCTGCGCCACACCGGCACCGCCACTAGTCCAGATGTTCCATGTTCTGAAATTTGCTAATCCGTCTGAGACCAGCATGCTCATTTCTACACCACCACTGTGGGCTAAGTGTAATTGACGGTTGGGTGTGAGTGTACCAATACCGAGGTTGCCGGAAACGAGGGTGTTGCCTGACACATCTAGCGCCCCTGCAACCGGGTTGTTCTTGTTAATACCCACCCCACCCGCGGCTTTAACCAGAAACTGATTCGGGGCGGTAGAGCTGAAGGTTGCGCATTGTGAGTCCGACCAGACGAAAGCACCGCTATGAGCAGCGTTTGCGGAACATCCTGCAGCCAAACTGTACCAATCGGTTGCACTGTTGGTTGTCCCCCCAACAACAGTACTATACGGACCGCTGGCAGTATTTGAGTCTCCACCCAGTATGATACTGGTATTGCCGCTGGCGGTGTTATACAGGCCTCCGGTTATGGTACTGCGCCAACCGTTGGCACTATTGTTTGTGCCACCAAAAACAGTAGCGCCGAGGCCAGAGGCGTTATTTGAACTGCCACCTGAAACAATACTGTCCGAGCCCCCGGCTGAATTTAATGTTCCCCCACCGATCGCGCTATAGCTACCCGATGCGATGTTGCTTTGTCCGCCGGCAATGGTGCTGTAAGAACCGGATGATGTATTGCCGATTCCGCCACCGATGGAACTGGAACCGCCGGATGCATTATTGGTTGATCCGCCACTGACCGTTGCACCGGAACCGGCCGTGTTTAAAACCCCGCCTGCAATGGTTGCGTTAGGGGCTGTCACGACATTGGTTGACCCACCTGAGATGACGCTGTTAATGCCATTGACAGTATTGAAGGTACCGCCAACCAGTGCATTGCTTCCGGTTGTGACATTGCCCTGGCCGATTGCCCCTGGCTGATTAACAACCCATTGCCCGTTCCCGGCATAGACGAGTTCGGCTGCGCTGTACTGGCTGCCGGTAAATTTCGTCTTACCACTGAGGTATATGTAATCGGTATTGCTTTGTGCGACGGCAACCGCCCCGCCGTCCGCTGAAATTGCCAGGGGCAGGCTTGTGGGGCTGCTATTCTGTGTGTCGATTCCGAACAAATATTGTTGACTCCAGTTTTTACCGCTGTCGATGGAGACGAAGACGCTTGCCTGAAGGTATCCCACTGGCCCGACATAGCCATTGGCGGCCAATATAGTGCCGTCGGCAGAAGACGCCAACGAGCGCCATTTCATGAAGGCATACGCCGGGACATTTGCCTGTTGCCAGTTGTTTCCCAGGTTGTCAAAGGTATAGATGTAGAAATCGTCGGCTGCCACCAGTTTGGTGCCATCGGCCGAAGATGCCACTGCCCCCCAGTTTTTTGTCTGGCCGACTTGCGGCCCCGTCGAATTCCAACTTGATCCGCTGTTACCGGAAAGCCAGACATAGCCGCCCGTTGCTGCCGCAACCACCTTGGCGCCATCAGCCGAGGTGGCGATGGAACTCCAGTTAGATGAAATCCCTTTGTTTGTCCAAGTTGCCCCGGAGTCTGTGGAGCCCCAGATCTGGCCACCCGCACCATTGGTTACTGCAAACAGCATTGTTCCGTCCGAGGTAGATGCAACCGCCTGCCAGCTTCGTGAAACAGAACCCTCTCCACCAACTATCTCCCGTGGGGTCCACGTTGCTCCGCTGTCCGAAGATGTGTAAAGAAGTCCACCGCTTACGGCAGCTATCAATTTTGTCCCATCTGAAGAGGATGCAATTGCCTGCCAGTTTTGCACACTGGCATTACCGCTGATCGCCCACGATGCCCCGCCGTCGACCGATTTCCAGATGTAGTCCCCATATGCGGCTGCATAGAATTTACTGCCATCTGCAGACGAGGCAAGAGACCGCCAAATTTTGCTGGCGGCACGCGGTAACCAGGCACTGTAGTCAGCTGATATGCCGTTACCGGTAATTGACTGACCGTTAACCGTGTTGAAGGTATAGCCGCCTGCCCCCTGGGCGTTTACCTTGATTATATCGCCAATGGCGGCATTGCCGGGCAGGGTTATGGTCGCTGGAGTAGAATTGTTGAGAATATAGGCATTGTTGTTTGTAGCCTGAAATGTCGTGGAGGTAGTAGAGACCCATGGAGTGACGCCGGGCACGGTCGCTCCTGTGGCAAGCGAATCCGCCACGCCGGCACGCAGGGCATACGGACCGCTTGACAGTTGCTGCAGCGGCAGCGCGCTGCCCGCCACACTGATCCCCAGCCAGTAAGGCACGTCAAAGGGCGCGTTGAGCGCCTTCTGTGAGCCGAGTTGCACGTTGTAGATGCCGTTCACGGGTGTGACGGAATGGGTGTCGAACCAGACCGGGTTGTTGCGGGTCGGGTTCGACGAGTAGAGCGAGAAGGTCACGTTGGTGGCCATGTTATTCACCGGGGTGCCGTTGTTGGTGATGTACCCCTGGTAGTTGATGGTCTGGGGCACCCCGGCAAAGGCCAGGGTGGCCAGGGCAAGCGTGGATAGAATTGCAGAGATGATCCTTGTCTTAGTCAGCAGCATGGTGACCTCCCAGTAACTGTCGAATTTATATTAATAAGTTAAAGATTGTTGCAGTCTTGTTACAACGTGCTGGAATGAAAGGTGAAAGTGAGTGTGTTATAATAGCCGATACACGGTTATATTGCAAAAGGAATTTGGGCGATAGTTGCAGAAAGCAGGTGATCGGTTGGGAGGCCGCTGTTTGTGGGTTTGGTTTGGAAGGTACTTAATCGTGGTGATGCTTCGTTGCAGTTCTACACTATTTGCGCAACAGCCACATGATGAACGACAGGATGGCCGAGAGCAGCAGGCAGGTAGCCAGGGGGAAATGGAAGCTGAAGTTCGCGCGCTTGATGTTGATGTCGCCCGGCAGACGGCCGAGCCAGGTAGGGAGTCGGGGGCTAAAGGTGATGATCAGGCCGGCGGCGACCAGGATCAATCCCAGGATGATCAGCGGCCGGCCGAGTCCGTTCATGCCGCTTTAACCTTTGGCAGGTAGCGATCCTTCTCGCTGTAGATGCAGCCACAGTACTGCTGGCGGTACAGCCCCAGTTCCTTGGAGAGTTTGATGCCCTCCTGCCAGCCGGAACGGAAGTCCTGATAATGGAAGACGATGCCGGACTCACGGCCGATCAATTCGCCCAGCGCCCGGATCTCTTCATGCTTCTGAAAGCGGCTGTAGAGCAACGACGCGCTGAAAGCGTCGAAACCTCCTTCTGCCGCGACCCGGGCCGTGGCCCGCAGGCGCGAGGCGTAGCAGTAACTGCAGCGCAATTGCGGTGCCGCCGCCACGTTGGCCAGAAACCCTTCCAGATCGTAGTCATCCTGCATGATCAGCGGCATGGATTCCTGCTCCGCCATCCGGACAGCGGCGTCGCGGCGGAGTGCGTATTCCTGGTAGGGGTGGATGTTCGGGTTGTAGAAAAAGCCGGTCACATCATGACCGGCAGACCGCAGGGTGCGCAGGGGATACAGGGCGCAGGGACCGCAACAGGTGTGCAGCAGGATACGCATCACAGGTTCTCCAGCAGGTGCCCCATCTTGTCACGCTTGGTCTTGAGGTAGCCCTTGTTGCTTTTTGTGGCAACCGCCTCGATGGCGACCCGTTCGACCACGTCAATGCCGTAGCCTTGCAGGCCGATCAGCTTCTTGGGGTTGTTGGTCAAGAGGCGCATCTTGCGGATGCCCAGCGAAACGAGCATCTGGGCGCCGATGCCGTAGTCGCGCAGGTCGGCCTTGAAGCCCAGTTCCAGATTGGCTTCGACGGTGTCGCGCCCCTTGTCCTGCAACTCGTAGGCCTTGAGTTTATTGACCAGGCCGATGCCGCGACCCTCCTGGCGCATATAGAGGATCACACCCCGGCCTTCCTTGTCGATCATCTCCATGGCCCGCTGCAACTGTTCACCGCAGTCGCAACGCTGGCTGCCCAGCACATCGCCGGTCAGACACTCGGAATGGACCCGCACCAGCACCGGCTCGCCCGTATTGACGTCGCCCTTGACCAGGGCCAGGTGGTCCTGCTTGTCCACATCGTTTTCAAAGGCCATGGCCCGCCAGTCACCACCGTAACGCGAGGGGAGGTGCGCCTCGGCCACAACCCGCACCAGGATCTCGTTTTTCAGGCGATAGGCCACCAGGTCGGCAATCGTGCAGATCTTGATGCCGTGCTCTTTGGCGAATTTCTTCAATTCCGGCATGCGCGCCATGGTGCCGTCGTCGTTCATGATCTCGCAGATGACGCCGGCCGGCTTGAGTCCTGCCAGTCGAGCCAGATCGACCGAACCCTCGGTCTGTCCGGTGCGTACCAGCACACCGCCCGGTTTGGCCCGGAGCGGGAAGATATGGCCGGGACTGACCAGGTCTTTGGCCGATGCACCCTCGGCCACAGCCGTAACGATGGTATGGGCACGGTCGGCGGCCGAAATGCCGGTGGTGACGCCGTGTTTGGCCTCGATGGAGACGGTGAATGCGGTTTCGAAGGGAGAGGTGTTGTCTCGTACCATCGGACGCAGGCCCAACTGCTCGCACTTCTCTGCTGTCAGGGTCAGACAGATCAAGCCACGGCCGTATCTGGCCATGAAGTTAATATTTTCCGGGGTGGCCGCCTCGGCTGCCAGGGTCAGATCGCCCTCGTTTTCGCGGTCCTCGTCATCCACCAGGATAACCATCTTTCCCTGACGGATATCCTCGATTGCTGCTGCTATCGTTGCTACGGACATGGTGTTCCTTTCGTGCTACAAAAATCCATTCTCTGCCAGTGTTTTCATGCTCAATCCGCCGCCCGGTTTCCAGGGTGCGGTCAGCCGCTCCACATACTTGCCGATGATATCGGTCTCGATATTTACCTCATCGCCTGTCTTCAGGGCTGCCAGGGTTGTTGATGTCTGGGTGAGCGGGATGATGTTGACGGAAAATCCGCTTGACGAGACCGTGTTGACCGTCAGGCTGATGCCGTTGATGGCCACGGAACCCTTGGTTACCAGATAGCGGGCCTGTTCAGGCGGCAGACTGAATTCGAGGACGCGGTTACGGTCGGATTCAGTCATCCCGCTCAGTCTCCCGACGCAGTCGATATGACCGCTGACGATGTGTCCACCCAATCGGTCTCCCAGCCGCAGTGCCCGCTCAAGGTTGACGCTGTGGCCGCTCCGCAGGCTTGCGATGGTGGTGCTGGACAGTGACTCGGGTGAGACATCGAAGCTCAGAGCTGACTCGCGTTTGGCGGTCACCGTCAGGCAGGCGCCGTTGACCGCCACCGAATCTCCGATGGAGATCTCAGCCACCGGCAGAGTCGTGGCTACGGTCAGTACCGCTGCTGCGCCGCGCCGCTCGCAGGCCGTTACCCGGCCGATGGATTCGATCAAGCCGGTGAACATGGACCCTCCGGACGGGCGTGGATAACGAGGTCCACGCCGCTGCGCCGCACGTCGGTAAAGACCAGCCTGACGGCCTGCTCCATACCGGTCCTCCCGCTCAGGGTAAAGGGGGTAAAACCATTGCCGCCGATCAGCTTTGGCGCTACGAAAAACACCAGCTCGTCGATCAGATCATGTTCCAGCATGTTCCCCGCCAGCCGGCTGCCACCTTCGAGCAGGATGGATTGCACACCCATGGCCCCCAGTTTCTGCATCAGATCCTTGATTGAAACCCGGCCTTCGTCGGCCTCACAGACCACGATGGTGGCGCCCTGCTTGAGATAACGGAGATGCACACGAGGGTTGGATTCGCAGGTGGCGATGATGGTACCGGATGAAAGTTGCCCGCTCAGCAGCGTGACACTCTCGGGGGTTCGCAGACGTGTGTCCACGATCACCCGCAACGGATTTCTGCCGCGTACATGGCGCACCGTCAGCTGGGGGTTGTCGGCGAGGACCGTATCGACCCCCACCATGACCGCATCCATGCGTGAACGCATGCGGTGGACGTATTTCCGGGATTCCTCGCAGCTTATCCAGCGGGACTCACCGGTGATCGTGGCAATGTTGCCGTCCAGGGTCATGGCGCACTTGTAGGTCACAAAAGGCATGCCGGTCGTTACGTGCTTGATGAACGGCAGGTTGATGGCACGACACTCCTCCTCCAGCACCCCGCAGGCGGTCTCGATACCGGCCTGCTCCAGAGCCGCCAGACCGCCGCCGCTGACGCACGGGTTGGGGTCGCGCATGCCGGCAACTACGCGTTTGACGCCGGCCTTGATCAGCGCCTCACTGCAGGGTGGCGTCTTGCCGGTATGGCAGCAGGGCTCCAGAGTTACATACACCTCTGCTCCCGTGGCCCGGTCACCGGCCATCTGCAGGGCATGTATCTCGGCGTGCGGTCCGCCCGCCTTTTTGTGCCAGCCTTCACCGATAACCGTACCCTGTTTGACAATGACACAACCCACTGCCGGATTGGGTGAGGTTCTGCCGATGCCCTTGCGGGCCAGGGTCAAGGCACGTTTCATATATTTCAAATCTGGGGTGTGCATGGCCGGGTCCTATCTTTTCAGCAGATCTTGCAGTTCCTGCATGAATTCGCCGATGTCACGGAACGAGCGGTAGACCGAGGCGAAACGGACGTAGGCCACCTCATCCATGCCGTGCAGTTCCTTCATGATCCATTCGCCGATGGCGGTTGTCGAGATCTCTTTATCCGTCGATTCCTGCAGTCGCGCTTCCAGTCGATCAACCATGTGCTCGATATCCTCGACCGGGATCGGGCGTTTTTCACAGGCCTTCTTGATGCCGGAGATGATCTTCATGCGATCGAACGGTTCGCGACGGCCGTCCTTCTTGCAGACCTGCGGCAGCATCTCTTCCACCCGTTCGTGGGTGGTAAAGCGCTTGGAGCATTCCTCGCATTCGCGCCGGCGCCGAATGGCCGTGCCGCCTTTGTCGGGCCGCGAATCGATGACCTTGCTGTCGGGATTGCCACAGAAGGGACATTTCATGGGGTTTCACCTTTTGGTTCTGCAATAAAATGAACGACCTCGATGGCCGCTTCGGCGATCATTTCGCGCGCCAGTTCATCCGCGTAGCCTTCGCTGTAGATCACCCTGGTTATGCCGGCGTTGATGATCATTTTCGTGCAGATGATGCAGGGCATGGTGGTGCAGTACAGGGTGGCTCCATCTATGTTCGTGCCATGCTTGGCGGCCTGGATAATGGCGTTCTGCTCGGCGTGCAGACCACGGCAGAGTTCGTGCCGCTCTCCGGAGGGCACCTTGAGCCGTTCGCGCAGGCAACCGGCCGCCTGGCAGTGGGTAATCCCGGACGGAACGCCGTTGTAACCGGTGGCGAGAATGTTGCGATCCTTGACCAGCAACGCACCTACCTGGCGGCGCAGGCAGGAGGAACGGGTGGCCACCAGGTGGGTGATACCCATGAAATACTGATCCCAGGAAGGTCTCTGCATGTACGGTTGATACCCCGATTACGAAAAGTGATGCAACAAATTACCCCACTCTGATCATAAGGTCAATATTGATGCAGTTTTTGTCAATATTTACCTGTTTAATCCCTGCAACACTTCGCGGCCGGCCGGGTAGCTATTCCCGGGAGTGCTTAGAATCCGGTTTGGTTGACATTCAAAAAATGTGAGGTATGAAGAGACGTAAGCCGATCTATGCGCTGTCAGTTTGCAGACCGCATTAAATCGTATGTCGACAGCAATCGACTACCTTAGATCATCTGGATCGAGCGGAGGTCTTTCATGGCATCGTCACTGGACGAAGCACTTCAACGCACGAAACTGTCCCAGTCCAATCAGATGGAGATGTTGACATTCCGTCTGACTGACCAGCAGTTGTATGGCATTAATGTGTTCAAAATTATTGAAATCATTGAATGCCCACGTCACATCGACCGTATGCCCAACTCTCACCCGGCGGTCAAAGGGGCGCTCAATTTTCGCGGCAACGCCCTGGCTGTCATCGATCTGTCGGAAGCGGTCGGGCTCCCCGCCAAGGATTTTCATGATGAGTTGGCCTATATAGTCATCTGTGAATACAATCAAAGATTGACCGCCTTTATTGTCCACAGCCCGGATACGCTCCTGACACGCAGCTGGCAGGATATACACAAGCCGCAAGGTGTCAAGGCCATTTCCCTGGTGGCAATCGCGTATGCTGACGGCGGCGAGGCCATCATGCTGCTGGATATTGAGTCGATACTGTCACAGATCGTCGGTATCGAGCGAGATCTCTCAAGTGTTGTCATGAAAGAGGCGGAAGGAAAAGGGAGCGGGCTGCATGTACTTGTAGTGGACGACTCGCGCACAGCCATCCTGATGTTGCAATCGGTTCTGGACCGGTTGGGGTTTACCTATACCGCTTTGATGTCGGCCTCCCAGGCGCTGGACTTTCTGGAAAAGGAACATAGCCGGGTCGATCTGGTCATCTCGGATATCGAAATGCCCGGCATGGACGGATTTACCTTTACCCGATCCATTCGTGAACATGGAGATTACCAACATCTCAAGGTCATCCTGCACAGCTCCATGAGCAACCCCTCCAACCGGGTCAAGGCCGAACAGTGCGGTGCCGACAGGTTTGTGGCCAAGTTTGCCCCCGATTCTCTGGCTGAGGAAATATTCAGCCTGGTGCGGTAAGGCGGGCTCGCCGATACCCGGTTCGGATGAATGGGTACGGTGTCGCATCTGCACGGATGTTCCTCCTTATCTGAACGAAGCGCGAATGCCAGCTCTTCAGACACCTCCTCCTTTTTCATCCCATTCGCCCTTCTACATTCGACATATGCAATATTGACAGTTTCAAATACTGCGATACGCTTACTGCTCTGTATTGTTTTCGTTAAAAGCCGATTCGATCATGATACAGCCAAAACATGCTGCCGGAAGAGAGCGGAAGTCATTTGATCCAGAGGTCATACCGGCGCGCCGTACTGCGAATGGGATCTTCAGGGAAATCATATGGTTCTGCAACAAGGAGGTACTACCCGATGTCTAACACTTCGATTTCAAAAACTAATCTGATCGGAGATTGGACCCTTACGGGAATCGTACAGCAGGTGGCCAGCTTGACAAATTTTGAAAACAACGGCGTCCACCCCGGCGACACCGTTGTGATTGATTGCAGCGGCATCGACCGGATCGACCTGAACGGATTCCAGCTGTTATATGTCTGGATTCACTGCATCCAGTTGAGAGGCTTTCACCCCGAACTGGTCAATATGCCTAAATGGATGTGTGAAGCCCGTGAACGGCAGCGTGCAGTACGGGTCATTGAAAACGAGTTGCAAGGGCGGGGTTTCGTTTGAGTGTTAGCCGATGACATCTTTGGGAGTCCAATATTCCCTGCCGGAGGCCCGGGTGGTCGTTATTGATGACAGCCGCTCAATACGGGCGTTTGTCGTCAGCCTGCTGAAGGAAGCCGGCTACGATGCCGAGGCGGCCCCTGACGGTGTCGCGGGACTTGAACTGGTTGCACTGCATGAACCGGATGTGATCCTGCTGGATGTGGAAATGCCGGGAATGAGCGGCCTGCAAGTGCTGGACAGGTTGGCCGGACAGCAGCATCTGTTTTCCATCATCATATGTACTACCCATTCCGAGATGGAACTGATTGTGGATGCATTTACTCGCGGAGCTGATGATTATATCGTCAAACCGTTTAATGAAAAAGAGTTGCTGGCTCGGGTTGCCGCAGCAGAGCGAACGGTTGCCTTAAAGCGAACCTTGTCGGATGCATGCCACCGGGCTGATGAGTTTCAAACCAGACTGATTGAAGAAAAGAAACTCCAAGCAATCAGCCGGCTGGCAGCGGGGGTGGCACACGAGATCAACAACCCGCTCGGTTTTATCCGTAGCAATCTGAATATGCTGGGGCGGTATGCCGAGTTTCTCCTGGGTAGCGTTGATGCCTGTCTGAAGGAGAACAGAAGGGATGGCGCAGATTGTGTCAGGGGGGCACTCCAATCAGAACAGGATACGGCGATCGACGGCAGAAAGCTGGAAAATACCAGGAGGGATTTACACCCCCTGATTGACGAGACCCAGCAGGGCGTTGACCGGATAGCAGGTATCGTACGATGTTTCAAAAACCTCGAACAGGGCATCAGCGTCAGCAGAGAGGTGCGGGAAGAGGAGTTGAACAGCATCATCAGAAGTCTGATTAATGTCATCAGGCCTGAGATGCCTGAGGGCGTTCTGCTGTTGCACGAACTCGCTTCGACTCCCTTGCCGGTCATGGGGACGCTGGGCATGTTGAACCTGGTATTTGAAAATCTGCTGCAAAATGCCGTCGATGCGGTCGGCAGTCATGGGGAGATCACGATTAAAACCGGTTGTTACAACACGGGGCACTACTGCGAAATATGCGATTCCGGGCCGGGAATCGGTGAGGAAATCAGGCCTCTTGTGTTTGAGCCGTTCTTTTCCACAAAAATCGACGGCCAGCATTTCGGGCTCGGCCTGACAATTGCCGAGTGTTTTGTCACTGCCCATGGCGGAACTATCGAGATTGCTCCAGACACGGACCGGGGAACCCGCCTGAGAGTGTCCCTGCCGATGGCGGGTTGTGAGCGGAATCCGAGAGTGAGGTAACGGTTGTAATCCGGCGGTGTGAGATTAATCCTTAAGGAAACCCCGAACATAATTCTGACAGCTGTTGTTGCGCGGTTAATCGGAGTTGCCTTCGATTCCCATAATCAAACCGGCTTGTGACCTGCCGACAGCTCGGACTTTGCCCCGGTAAAGCACATGGAGATCCCGTATATGCGTAAAAGATACCTGCAATCGTTCATAACACCGACTCTTGGGATGTTCTCACTTCTCGTGACTGCCACCGCAGGCGGGCTCGTTGCAATAAAGGCGGGAGGTATTGGTGGCGCAGCAAAAAACCGGTCAGGCGAACACATCGCCCGATTTGATGTCGTCCATGAACTGCAGATCAGGTTTGCTGCCGAGCACGGAGTAGCCGACCCGGTCGCTCTCGTCGCAGCGGTCAGGCACAGCCCGATGGCTAACCTGCTGATCAACGTTGCAATAGAAGAAAGCCTTGGCGATCCGGTTGCAAAGGGTTCATCAGGCGAAGAAGGGGCCTGGCAGGTAATCGCCTCACATTGGGGGGCCGTACCCGAAGATATCCGTGGCCAGGCCGGTCAGGCCGAAAGAATCATCCGCAGCCTCCTGATCAGTGTCAAAGGGAACAGGAAAGAGGCGCTGGCGCGCTACAACGGTGGATCGACACCCCCCGTCAGGAGCTACCGGTATGCGGAAAGGATATTGAAACGAACGGGACAGTTGCAGTTTGCAGTCAATTTTCTCCCGCCGAAAGGCACATTATCAGGCCAAATCTGATTTCTGACATATGAGGAGAACGACAGGATGCAGGCATGACAGTTCAGGACGATTCTTCCGGTTACTTCCGGCATGTTATTCAGATTTCCGCCCGGCAATGGCACACTCTGGGATTGATAAAAACATCGCGGCTTGTCGATGAGCGGCGCTTACCCCCGGTGGTCTTTTATCGCCAACTGGCATTATCTCTCAACAGGGCGCGTCCGGCCACTGCTCCAACGGTTTACGCCTCACACCTGAATCTGTTTGCCATCCTGCAGAGGGTGTATCGATACATGATCGATGTGCTTGCCGAGGATGCGGAGCCTGACGTACTTGAGCAGGCGCTGCGACGTGGTGGGTATGATCCGGCAGGCAGTGTCGTCACGCAGTCAGTGGAACGATTTGTTGATCTGTTTCCGCCTGCCGAACTGCTTTCCGGCGACAGATCTGCCGCCGTATGGTTGCAGGAACGGGACACCCGGCGGCGCGCGGCGCTGCGGGAGATGCTGCTGCTGCATCTTGCCGCCGAGAATCCGGCCACAGGGAGCTTCCGCGCTATCTTTGACGATCAGGAGCTGATGCGGTCATCATCCTATAAGCTGATTAGCGTTACTACCCACGCCGCACTGGCCGGGAGCCCGTTTGTGAAGCCGCTGGGTTGCTCGCTGGGTGAAGCGCTGTGGGCGCCGCTTCAGGCTTCGCCCGACTCGCTGGCAGATCAGATCCGCTTTGTGCGCGACACATGGAGCGCCGTTTTGCCCCCTGAACTGCTGGCGGAGCTGGCAACCGCTCTCGATATTCTGCTTGAGGAAGAGCGCGAGCGGGGCTGGGGCGGCGACCCGGGGCCACCGCCGGTGCTTGAATTCAGACGTGCCGGACAAAGGGCGGGGCCTGGCCGCGGAGATTCCATCTTTGGCGGATTTGACTATCCCGAATACGAGCGTTTTTCCCAGGATGCCGACTGGATGTCCAATGTCGTGATGATGGCCAAGATGGTTTATGTCTGGCTCGATCAGCTCAGCCGCTCACATGGATTTACCATCTCCCGCCTCGATCAAATACCAGATGCCGAGCTTGATCGTCTGGCGGCACGGGGCTTCACCGGACTCTGGCTGATCGGCCTGTGGGAGCGCTCACCGGCCTCGCAGCGCATCAAGCAGATCTGCGGCAACCCGGAGGCGATCGCTTCGGCCTATTCCCTGTACGATTATGAGGTCGCCGCAGATCTGGGCGGCTGGGATGCCTTGGCCAACCTACGGGAGCGGGCTGCCAGACGCGGTATCCGCCTGGCCAGCGACATGGTCCCCAACCATACCGGCATCTATTCGCGCTGGGTTGTCCAGCACCCGGACTGGTTTGTCCAGACCGACTACCCACCCTTTCCGACCTATCAGTTCAATGGCGAGGATCTGTCCCACGACGGCAATGTCTGTCTCCAGATCGAAGACGGCTACTGGAGCAAACATGACGCTGCCGTGGTCTTCAAGCATTATGATCGCCAGAGCGGGCGTACACGCTACATCTACCACGGCAACGACGGCACCAGCATCCCCTGGAACGATACCGCCCAGCTCAACTACCTGATCCCCGAGGTGCGCGAAGCGGTCATTCAGACCATCCTCCATGTAGCCCGCAACTTCCCGATCATCCGTTTCGACGCTGCCATGACCCTGGCCAAGAAACATTACGAGCGGCTCTGGTTCCCCCCGCGCGGCCACGGAGGCGGCATACCGTCGCGCGCCGAGCACGGCATGAGCAAGGAGGAATTTGATACCGTCTTCCCGGTTGAATTCTGGCGCGAAGTGGTGGACCGCGTGGCGCTGGAGGCCCCCGGCACGTTGCTGCTGGCCGAGGCCTTCTGGATGATGGAAGGCTATTTTGTCCGGACGCTGGGGATGCACCGGGTCTATAACAGCGCCTTCATGAACATGCTCAAGATGGAAGAGAACCGCAAATACCGCCAGACGATCAAGAACGTGCTGGAGTTCAATCCCGAGGTGCTCAAGCGCTTTGTCAACTTCATGAACAATCCGGACGAGAAAACCGCCGTCGAGCAGTTCGGCACCCAGGGTAAATATTTCGGCGCCTGTGTGTTGCTGGCCACCATGCCGGGGTTGCCGATGTTCGGTCACGGTCAGATCGAGGGCTTCCACGAAAAGTACGGCATGGAGTACAAGCGGGCCTATTGGGATGAACAGGTTGACGAAGGACTGGTGTCTGGTCACGAGTTGTGGATCTTCCCGCTCCTGCGGCGCCGCTGGCTGTTTTCCGGCTCCGAAAACTTCATGCTCTACGACTTCCATGCCTGTGACAGTATCAACGAGAACGTCTTTGCCTATTCCAACCGGGCCGGAGATCAACGGTCGCTGGTCCTCTACCACAACAGCTTTTCGACTGCCGCCGGATGGATCAGGGAGACAGCCGGGTTTGCCGTAAAGAATGGCAATGGAGAGCCGGAACTCCACCGGACAACCCTGGGCAGAGCCCTGGGGCTCAGCGGCGAAGAGGGCGCTTTTTGCGCATTTAGCGACCATGTCACCGGTCTGACGTATCTGCGCAACGCCCGCGAGCTGTGCGAACAGGGTCTCTATGTGGAACTGACGGCGTACCAGTTCTATGTGTTTTTGGCGTTTCGTGAGATCCGTGACGATGGCGAGGGCAATTGGAGCCGGCTCTGTCAGAGGCTCGACGGCCGGGGGGTGGAAAGCCTGGAGGATGAGCTGAAACAGCTGCGCTATGGAGTCTTGAATAAGGCTTTTAAGGCCTGGATCGATCTGCTGCCGGGTGAACTGCAGTCCATGAGAGATTGTTCCTCAGCGGTTGTGGCCGCACGAGATTTCCTCATCGAGATGCACAGGCTGACGGACGATCGAGAGAGCGTGTCTTCGCTGGATGTGCAGCTCAGAACAATTGAAACGCGGCTCACACGGCTTGCGGCGCTGTTGCATGCAACGCCGGGTTCCAAGGTCGCCAGGGCCTTTCGAGAACTGGTAACCGCTTTTTCCGGTTCCGCAGACAACAGCAGGCTGTTTATGGCCTGGGTGCTGCTGTCCGGCATGCAAGCCGGTATCCTGGAACAGTTCGGTCTTGATTGCACCCTGCGCCGGATGCTGGACGCAGATGGCGCCCGGCACAGGCTTGGTCTGCTTGCCGCCCTGCTGACGCAGCCCTCGCTATCTACACCGTCAGCGCAGCTCTTTTCTGTTTCAGCCTGCCGGTCGTTTCTGGCGGTCCACGAAAGCAGGGGGGTGGAGTGGTTTAACAAGGAGCGCTTTGAAGAACTGGGAGAATGGCTGGCCCTCACCGGAGTTGTTGATGCGGACATGCGTTCGTTGTCTGCAAAAGTTATATCGGCAGCACTGGTCAGGGCAGAAGATGAATTGAGACGCTGCTGCGAACTGGCGGCCCATGCCGGGTACCGAACAGGTCTGTATCGGCGTATGTTGCTCGATAAGCCGGAGCGGGTGTCGCTGGTGCGACTACCACGTGAGCACGACGTCTGATGTTCTTCGGGATACAATACATATGATCAGGGCATGGACAAAAAATATCGCACAACACATCACCTGCGCTATGCAGGATTCAGGCGTTAACGAAGTTATTTTCTGCCGGACAGCGCAGAAAATCACTTCCAACTTACCAAGGGAGGATGGAGATCATGAAACTGGAAGAGATCAAATCATTGGCACAACTGCACAGCATTAAGGTGAGCAAGATGAAGAAGGCTGATCTGGTGCGGGCCATCCAGAGGGCCGAATGGAACGAGCAATGTTTTGAAACCGGAAGGTCCGCCACCTGCGGACAGAGTGAGTGCAGTTGGCGTGAAATCTGTTCGTGAGACGTATCCATTCGTTGCAAGCAACCAAGGAAAAGGAGAAATGCCATGCAATGGTACTATAACTTGAAAATCAGTACAAAATTGTTGTCCGGATTCTTGTTGGTAACACTCATTGCCGCTGCCTTGGGCGTGCTGGGGATGAGCAATATCAGCAAGCTTCACACTATGTTGGGTGAGGTTTACAGCGACAATCTGGTGCCGATTACCGACATTGCCAATGCCAATATGCAGGCCATCTACCACAACCGGGCGCTCTATGCCTATGTGATCGAAAAACAGAAGCAGGAAATGGACAAGATCAAGGCGGAGATGGACACGTATGAAGCCAAGATGAATGAGTTGTTGAACAAATACCGTAAGACCAAGCTGACTGACAAGGAAAAGGAACTCCTGGCCAGGTTCGATGCCTCTTGGCCACCCTATATGGCCTCAGTGCACAAGATCCTTCCGCTCTCCTACGAAGGGAAAGATGATGAGGCCATGCGGATCTTCAACACTGAGACCCACAAGCTGTTTAAGGTGTCGGACGACCTGTTGACGGATCTTGTCACCGCAAACCAGGAACAGGCCAAAAAGGCGCATGAAGAAAGTGCTGCGATTGTGGCACAAATCAACAAGGTTATGATCACGTTCATCGCCGTTGCATTTGGGCTAGGTATCGGTTTGGCGTTGTTTATCTCCGGAAAAATCAGTAATCCGCTCAGAGAAGCCGTTACAGTGGCCAACAGTTTGGCCGGCGGTGACTTGACAGTAACGATCGAGTCCCGGAGCAAGGACGAGACCGGACAGATGATGGCCGCCCTCAGTCATATGGTGGAAAAACTTAAAAAAGTGGTCGGTGACGTCATGAGCGCTACCGACAACGTCGCTTCCGGCAGTCAGGAACTCTCGGCCACGGCCCAGCAGATGTCCCAGGGGGCGACCGAACAGGCCGCCAGCGCTGAGGAGATTTCGTCCAGCATGGAAGAGATGTCCTCCAGCATCAAGCAGAACTCGGACAACTCGACCCAGACCGAGAAGATCGCCGTCAAGAGCGCCACTGACGCCAAAGAAGGGGGCAAATCCGTCACTGAAACCGTAGCAGCCATGAAAGAGATCGCCACCAAGATCTCGATCATCGAAGAGATCGCCCGCCAGACCAACCTGCTGGCCCTGAACGCCGCTATCGAGGCTGCCCGGGCCGGAGAGCACGGCAAGGGTTTTGCCGTCGTCGCCAGTGAGGTACGCAAGCTGGCCGAACGGAGCCAGACCGCAGCCGGTGAGATCAGCACCCTTTCGTCTCGGAGTGTTCAGGTGGCCGAGACCGCCGGCGAGATGCTGGCCAAGATGGTGCCGGACATCCAGCGGACCTCCGAGCTGGTGCAGGAGATCTCTGCCTCCAGCCGGGAGCAGGACAGCGGCGCCGAGCAGATCAGCAAGGCCATCCAGCAGTTGGACAGCGTCATCCAGCAGAATGCCTCGGCCTCGGAAGAGATGGCCTCCACTTCGGAAGAGCTTGCCAGCCAGGCCGATCTGTTGAAAGACACGATCTCCTTCTTCCGGATAGACAGCAGCGGTTCCCGTCAGGCTGCCCGCACCGTGCGTGTTCCGCAGCACAAGGCCCAAGTGGCCCACATCGGTCGCAAGGAAGGAGGGGCTAAAGAGAGCAAGGGCGGCGGAGTCCATCTCCAGCTGGGAACAAAGAGCGGCGCCGATCACATCGACGAAGAGTTCGAGCAATTCTAGGGGGAAGTCATGAGCGTCGCGCAAATAACGGAAACAACCCAGTACCTGACCTTCAAGCTGGCTGAGGAGGTTTTTGCACTGGACGTGGCCAAGGTGCGGGAGATCCTGGAATTCAGCAGCGTCACCAGGGTCCCCCAGACCCCGGATTTCATGCGGGGTGTCATCAACCTGCGGGGAAGTGTGGTTCCGGTAATCGACCTGCGCCTGAAGTTCGGCATGACCGCCACCGAACAGAGTGTCAACACCTGCATCATCGTGGCGGAGGTCGAGATGGATGGGGAAACGATACAGCTGGGCGCCCTGGCCGACTCGGTGCAGGAGGTGAACGAGATGGAGCCGGGACAGATTGAGGCCGCGCCTCATATCGGCACGAGACTCGATACCGACTTCATCAAGGGCATGGGCAAGCAGGATAACCAGTTCGTGATGATACTGGATATCGACAAGGTCTTCAGCTCGAATGAGCTGGAAACCATCCACCGGGGCGGGTAGTGCGTCTGAGGCGCCATTGTATCGATACCGGCAGGAGCGCCGGCCAACGACATCTATGGATAGTGGCAGCGGACGAAAAATTTAGAAGAAGATTGATGCTCATCAGGATTTATCATGCTAGAATTATTCCCGTGTTGGATTCTGGATAGATTCTCAGGATAGAGGGGGAATAATGGGGGCTGATACATCTCAGGCACCCGTGGCGGCAGCTGCCGGGACCAGTGGCGGCATCGCGGGGAAGGAATGCAGAAAACTCGGTTACAGCCTGTATATCTGGGTCTCGGATGACAGCTTGGAGTGCCGCTGTAGTTACGTTCCGCATGAACAGGGCAGTATGATTACGCTTGACGAGTTGAAGGATTTTCTTGCTGCGTCAGGTGTGAAAGAGGGCTTCATCGAAGAAGCGATTGAGGCTTTTGCCGTCAAGGCTGCCGCCGGTCAGGCACTCAGTATGATGCTGGTCGCATCCGGCATACCGCCGGTACCGGGCAAGGATGGCTGGCTTTCCTACACAGCCCAGCCCTCCGTGACCGTATCTGAGGTTGTTGATGAAGCGGAAAACATCGATCTGCACAATGTGCAGACCTTTATCAATGTTATGCCTGGCGATGAGATCGGCCGCATCATCCCCCCCGAAAGTGGAACCGCCGGCCGGAGCGTGACCGGACAGGCCATTTTGCCGCCACCACCCAAGCCCCTTAACATCAAGATCGGAGACAATATTCGTACCTCCGATGACGGCACGAAACTTTTTGCCGATGTTGCCGGCAGGGTCTGTACCGGCTCCGGGGAGATTTCGGTAGCTCAGGAATACGTTGTGGCGGGAGATGTGGATTTCAGGGTCGGCTCGATTGTCTTTAACGGACATGTCGAAGTGCGTGGTGATATCCTGGATGGTTTTAATGTCACTGCCGTCAAAGGGTTGCGCGTCAACGGCAATATCGGCGCCTGTCAGATCAAGAGTGATGGCGATATTTTCTTGTGCGGCATGGACGGGATGGAAAAGGGGACAATTGAGTGTGGCGGTTCAATCAAGGCGAACTTCATTCACGACTGTGCTCTGGTAGAGTGCGCCGGAGATGTGATTGCCGATGTCGAACTGCATAACTGTCATGTCAAAGCGCTTGGAAAGATTGTGGTGAATAAGGGTGCTATCGCTGGCGGCAGTTACACGGCCTTACAAGGCATTGAGACCAGGAAGGCCGGTTCGGCGTCATCAATCAGAACGACCCTGCGGGCCGGTTTTGATTATCGCGACATGCCCGAGCTTGAACGGATCGCCGGCGAACTAGAAAAAAACACGGTCCAGATGGAGCAGACGAGCTCGTTTCAGGATCTGGAGGTCTTGCGTAATACCAGGGCGGAGTTGACGGAAAAATTGATGGCAATTCGCACCCTTTCTGCTGAAAAGGCCAATCCGAAAATTAATGTCAAGTCGATCCTGTATGATAATACCTTTGTGCGGGTCGGCTTGAATGCCAAAGAAAAGGTTGATGAGCGGGATGGGCCGTTTAGCGTTATTGAAAACACCATCGAAGGCGGATTGCGCTTTCTGTCTATGACCAGTCTGGATGTCCGGGCAGCCGATATCGAGATGGCTTTTATCAGGGAAGCTGCCCGCAAGCACCCGATTCATTTGTGATTTGCGACTGTTGAGATGTTTGAAAATAATAGGTAAGTAGCTGTTAATCCCAGTATCTAGTGGTATAGTTCAAGTAATTTATTTCAAGGAGATTATGTACAGATGATGAAGCGAATATGTGAAGCCCTGGACCTGACAAGCAGGATATCTACGTTTACAAAGTCCTTTGCTGCCGGAAAAACGCTGAAGCTGACTTCCAGCGTACTCAGTGTAGTGTTGCTGCTGCCGTTGGTGGCGGCTGCGTCTGTGCTGCACCTGCCCAAAGGGTATACCCGCTGGCAGAAAAGCGAGCGCAAGTTGGTGACTGATAAGAGCTCTCTGTTTTATGGCATCCATTACATCTATGCCGATAAAAAGGCTATGAAGGGCTATCGCGCCGGTAATAAATTTCCCGAAGGCAGTACGATCGTTGTCGATTATTTCAACATCAAGCCAGGCTCGTCAGGTGATGGAGCCAAGAACATGGTTGTGATGATGCGCAAGGACAAGCGAAAAAAAGAAACCGGTGGCTGGTTGTTTGCCGGTTACGATGCCAATGGCAAACCAAGCGGTCTGGACCCGGTCGCTACCTGCTTCGGCTGCCATCAAAAAGATGCCGCCCAGCGTGATTTCGTCATTACTACCATCAAGGATATGAAACGATAGTACGCTGCGCATCGTTTTTTTTGTTCCGGCAGGAGAGCATACAGGGTTACCGCACGATCTTCGATTGGTAGGGAAAGGCCGCGACATGCCGGAAGCGTGTGACATACGGACAGTGTCCCTTGAGCAAGCACCACATATTCTCGTTGTGGATGATGAACCGGAACTCCTCACGATGGTTTCGCACGGTCTTACGCAGCTCGATTTCCGGGTCAGTATGGCCGCGAGTGCCGAGGAGGCCTACCTGCTGTTGGAAAGGAACTCGTTCGATGTTGTCATCAGCGATGTCATGATGCCGGGTGAGGATGGCATTGCCTTTCTGGGAAGGGTTCATCAGCGTTTGCCCGACGTTCCCGTCATCATCATGACCGGCCATGCCCAGCTTCAGATGGCGGTCAATGCGATCAAAAACGGCGCCTTCGATTTTATCCACAAGCCGTTCGATTTCAACTATCTGCGCAAGGTTGTCGAAAAGGCGGTGAATTATGCCGAACTGCTGCGTATAGAAAAAAACTACCTGTCCGAACTCGAACGGACGGTGGCGCAACGCACCGATGAACTGAAGGTTGCGGTGGCGCAGCTGGAGGTGACCAGAATGGCCTTGCTGAAGGCTGCCAATGATAAATGCGAGTTCATGGCAACTGTCACCCATGAGATGCGTACCCCTATGAACGGTGTCATCGGCGGTCTTGACCTGCTGGCAGATGCCGGGTTGTCTGGTGCACAGCGTGAGTACCTGCTGCTGGCCCGTCAGGCCGCTGACAATATGATGGAGCTGGTTGAGCGGATGCTCTCCTTTGGTGACGTTGCGGGCCGGGCGGGGGGCGTGTGCCTGGAGGCCATCGATCTGCCGGTCGCCATCGAAGCGGTGACAATGGATCATCGCGCCAGATTCGCCCAGAAGGGGCTCACCTTTGATGTGCAGATGGCCCCCGGTGTGCCACGTCATATCAGGTGTGACGGTGAGCAGTTCACCCGCCTGCTGGACATCCTGTTGTGCAATGCCTTCAAGTTCACGGAAAAAGGGGGCGCCCGGCTGGATATGGCCCTGGAACGGATGGAAGATAACATGGCGGTTATCCGGGTGACCGTCTCTGATAGCGGCAGCGGTATCCCGGCAGACATGCTGGAACGAATTTTCGAGCCGTTTACCCAGGTGGATGGCTCAACAACCCGACGTTACCGAGGCGCCGGACTGGGATTGAGCATCGCCCGCCAGATTGCACAGGTGCTCAATGGCCAGCTCTCTGTGGAAAGCTGGCCCGGCGTGGGGAGTTGTTTTAACTTGATCATGCAGGTTGACGTTGATTAGTTTCGTTAAATTTTAGTTTTGTTTTTACGGCTAATCATGTTATGACCGCATCGGTCCTGTTTTCAAGCCTGAAAAGAGGAGATTACCCCATGAAGTGTCTGATAGTCGAAGATGATTTTATTTCACGCCGTATCTTGACGGAACTGCTTTCGTCCTATTGTGAGTGCGATATAGCTGTCAATGGTGAGGAGGCCGTGACCTCCTTCCGTTTGGCGCATGAGGGTAAACGGCCGTACGATCTGATCTGCATGGACATCATGATGCCTGATGTCGACGGGGTTGAAGCGCTTAAAACGATTCGCCGGTTAGAGGTTGATATGGCGATACCGTCAGAGTATGAGGTCAAGGTGATCATGACCACCGCCCTGGACGACCCCAGAACGGTGATCAATTCCTATTACAAGGGTGGCGCAACGTCGTATCTGGTAAAACCGGTCAGCAAACAGAAGCTGGTGCGTGAATTGCGCGCCTTAGGGTTGCTGACCTGACCCCACCGAAGGTGGTGTGGAAGCAAAATTCTCTGCAAGGAATTGTCATGATCAGGTCACCGCAGCACATGTCCATCGATACAACCTCACATACTGATACCGGCGTGCTTGAAGCATGGTCCGCCGCCATTGCGCCTGCCCGGGAAACGCTGCAGAGAGTGGCCGGCACAACCGAGGATGAATTCCTTCATATCGGCTCTCAGATGCAGAACTTCTACCAGCGCTCGTCCGAAATCACTACCATGTCCAATCAGTTGGTGGATTTGGTCTCCGGTGAACAGGTGCAGGTGTTGATTGAACGTCTGCGCCAGATGATGGCTGATATGGAGGCCTACCTTGCCAGCGCACGCAGCCAAAGCAATGAAAGCTGCACAACCCTGGAGCGGATACTGGTGCTTTTTGATCAGGTTTCACAGCCACTGGAAGGCTTTCAGAAAATGACAAAAACCCTGCGCATGCTGGGAATTTCAACCAAAATCGAAAGCTCGCGACTGGGGGAAAACGGTCTTGGGTTTCAGACTCTGGCGCTCGATGTTGAAAAACTTGCTCATCTTGTCAGCGAAAAATCCTCCAATATTCTGGGACATCGCCAGCTGTTAGCCGGAATGATCAGAGACAATCTGCGGGGGGTGCGTATAAATGAGGCTGCCCAAGACAGGGAGGTCAGTGGTGTGCTGGTCAGTACCGCCTCCAGCCTGGAAGAACTGGTGTCGGTGAACAGCCGGTGCAGCAATTTCGGGTCGCTGGTCTCGTCCGTTTCGAGCGAGGTAAGCAGCAATATCGGTGAGGTGGTTTCGTCGATGCAGATGCACGACATGTCCCGCCAGCAGATTGAACATATTGACGAAGCGCTGGAGCGGATGTTGACCAAACTGCAGAGCCCCTCTGCTGAGCTGGTTGATCCTGCAAGCTATCGAAAGTTGGTCATTGAGGCCGGGGATGTGTGTGAACTGCAATCGGCGCAGCTTCGCCACGCGGCTTCTGAGTTGTGCGGTGCCGTGTTATCTATCGTTGAAAACCTGCGGGAGGTTGCCAGCAAGCAGTCGTTGATGGCATCCGAGTCTTTGTCTACCACCGGTGTTGCCGACTCATCGGGGGGATCCTTCATGGATGCCATCAGCCGGGGTATGGGGGCCGTAACTGCAGTGCTGGCCTCATGCGCCCAGTCGGACCGGGAAATGTCGGGTACGCTTTCCAAGGTGGCCGATACCATGCAGGAAGTGTCCGGCTTTGTAACGGACATCGAGGAGATTGGCACAGAGATTGATCTGATCGCGCTCAATGCGCAGGTGAAAGCTGCTCACACCGGCCAGGAAGGTGCGGCGCTCGGGGTTCTGGCCGAGGCCATCAAACGCCTTTCGGTTGAGGCTATTACCCAGACTGAACTGGTATCACAGACCCTGCTGCAGATTAACCAGTCCACGACCCATATCTTTCATGAGGCCACGGATGAGTCGAATCAGCTTGGCGCCCGCATCTCGGTCATGGAACAAGAGCTGGCATCTATTCTGGCCGCGCTGGTCAGCATGAATAGCGACCTGATGCGTCTTCTGTCCAGCCTGGGCGAGAGGGTCGGCCTGTTGACCGGCGACATCGAGCGTGCGACCTCAGACATTGATGTGCATGTGCGGGTAAAGAGCATGTCAGATGATGTCACGGATGCTCTGGACAGAATCGTTGCCCAGGCACGGGAACTTGAGCCGGCCAGCCTGGAGTTCAAGGATAACCTCCGTCACATGGAAGAACGCTACACCATGGAGAGTGAGCGAAGTATTCATGAGTCACTCGCCCGCAAGCGTAGCGGTACGCCCGAGAGTGTTGCTATGACGAACGGCAGGGTCCCTGTTGTCGCTAATGATTCGGAGTTCGGTGACAATGTCGATTTGTTTTAACGAGTATTGAGCCGGGGGAACGCTATGAGCGATTACACGATAGCCAGGAACTCTAATGCCGACGGATCGATCACACTCGTTCTGGGGGGGGCGCTGACAATCGAGACGAGCGGTGAGCTGCTCAAGGCTCTGGCTGAGTCACTTGACGGGTCGCAGCAGGTTATGCTGAATCTCCGGGCTGTTGAGAGCATCGACATGACCAGCATGCAGGTCATCTGCTCCGGCTGCAAAACCGCGGCTAAAATGGGTCGCGGGTATGAATGCGAACCAGATGCCATGCCTGGTTGCATGCTGTCCTTTGGCAGCAGCATAGGCGGTCCGCAAGGCCTGCCCTGCGGTCAGAACGATAATAAGCCCTGTATCTGGTATGGAGGTATACGCTAATGCCTAAATTGATCATGACGGCAGATGACTCGGCGAGTGTGCGGCAGATGGTAAGCTTCACCCTCAAACAAAACGGTTATGATGTGCTGGAAGCGGTGGACGGCAAGGACGCCCTCGCCAAGCTTGGCTCGCAAAAAGTCGATATGCTGATCACCGACCTGAATATGCCCAACCTGGATGGCCTCGGCCTTATCCGGGGGGTGCGCTCCGGTTCGTTGAACAAGTTTATCCCGATCGTCATGCTGACGACCGAATCCCAGGACTCGAAAAAGGGAGAGGGTAAGGCCGCCGGAGCAACCGGCTGGATCGTCAAACCCTTCAAACCCGAGCAATTGATTGCGGTGATCAAAAAAGTTCTGGGGTGAAAACATGATCGAACAGCATATTGTCACCTACCGTGAAGAAGCCATTGAGCTGCTGGCCGAGTTGGAAACGTCGCTGCTCGAACTGGAGGAGACCCCCGGCGATGCTGAACTGATCGGACGTGTTTTCCGGGCCATGCACACCATCAAGGGTTCGGGGGCCATGTTCGGCTTTGATGAGATCGCCGGTTTCACCCACGAAGTCGAGACGGTTTTTGACCTGGTGCGAAACGGCAAGATGGCGGTGACCAAACAGCTGCTCAATCTGACGCTGCGGGCCCGCGATCATATCAAGACCCTGCTGGACGCCTCGGTGACCGGTGCCGCAATCGACCGTAGTGATGGCGATGCGGTTATTGCAGGCCTCAAGCAGCTTGTGCCCGGAGTGGAACCGGTAGCAGCAGTCCGTGCCGCCCAGGAATCGGCGCCGGTTGCCCAGGCCGCTGACGGTGACCGTAAAACCTGGCGTATCCGCTTCAAACCGATCCCGGAGATCTTTCTTTCGGGCGCCAATCCGCTTAACCTGATCAATGAGCTCCGCGATCTGGGCACCTGCCACGTGATCGCCCACACCGACCTGATCCCCCATCTCAACGAAATGAACCCGGAGCACTGCTATCTGTACTGGGATGTTATCCTGACGACCAACCGCGGGTTGGATGCCATCAAGGACGTATTCATCTTCTGTGAAGACGACTGTGATCTGAAGATCGATCTGGTCGATGACGGCCAGGAGGAGAGCGACCAGAGCTACAAGAAGCTGGGTGATATCCTGGTGGAGCGCGGCGACCTGAGCCCGGTGGAGATGAACAAGATCCTCGGTCTGCAGAAGCGTTTCGGAGAACTGGCGGTTGCCGTAGGCGCCGTGACCCCCGACAAGATCCAGTCGGCACTGGTGGAGCAACAGCAGGTCAAGAACGTCCGTCAGGAACGGGCTGCCCAGGATGCCACCACCAGCATCCGCGTGCCGGCCGAGAGACTCGATCAACTGGTAAACCTGGTTGGGGAGCTGGTAACCGTCCAGGCCCATCTCAGCCAGACCGCTGCAATCCAGAATAACGCCGAATTTGCCGCCATTGCCGAGGAGGTCGAGCGGCTGACCGGAGAGCTGCGGGACACGGCGCTCAACATCCGCATGCTGCCGATCGGTTCCACCTTTACCAAGTTCAAGCGTCTGGTGCGCGACCTGTCCCAGGAACTCGGCAAGGAGATCGAGATGGAGACCGAGGGGGCCGAGACCGAACTGGATAAAACCGTTATCGAAAAGCTCAACGACCCGCTGGTGCACCTGATCCGCAACAGCATCGATCATGGCATCGAGATGCCCGACGTGCGTCTCGCCGCCGGAAAGCCGGCCCAGGGGACGGTGCACCTCGGGGCTGTACATTCCGGAGACAGCGTCCTTATCACCATTCGTGATGACGGCGCCGGACTGGACCGGGACAGGATCCGCGACAAGGCCATCGAACGCGGGCTGATATCTGTCAATGCTGAGCTGACGGATAAAGAGATCTACAACATGATCTTTGCGCCCGGTTTCTCTACAGCTGCCAAGGTAACCAGCGTCTCTGGTCGTGGTGTGGGCATGGACGTGGTCAAGAAAGGGATCGAGGCCCTGCGCGGTTCGATCGATATCGCCAGCACCAAAGGTGCCGGCAGTACCATTACCCTGAGAATCCCTCTGACCCTGGCCATTATCGAGAGTCTGCTGGTGCGTATCGATACCAGTTATTTCGTTCTGCCCCTGTCCCATGTAGAGGAGTGTGTTGAGCTGACCCGTGATGATATCAAAAATGCCCATGGCCGCAACCTGGCTAATGTGCGCGGCACTATCATACCCTACATACCGTTGCGGGAACAGTTCGAGATCGGCAGCAACCGTCCGGAGATCGAGCAGATTGTCATCGCCGGTATCAATGGCAACAAGATCGGTTTTGTCGTAGATAGCGTCATTGGTGAACACCAGACCGTGATCAAGACGCTGGGCCGCATGTACCGCGATGTCAAGGGTGTCTCAGGTGCGACGATCCTGGGGGACGGCACGGTGGCCCTGATCCTGGATATGGGGGTGCTGCTGCAGGTGGTCGAGGCGCAGGAACTGACCGCATCGTTCTGAACAGAAAAAAGTTTGAAGGCCTATGAATCAATCATGCAGGGTCTTGCGTTCGTGGGGGGCTGGTAGTGTTTCATGAGCATATAAACTAATCTCAAAGGGGGGGGCTTTTATGCAATGGTTCAGTAATCTCAAGATTGGCACCAAATTGATTTCCGGGTTCATCACCGTCGCGCTCATTGCTGGGATCATCGGGACCATCGGGATACAGAAGATCCACGTGATCAATGTAGAAGACACCAAGATGTATGAAAAGATAGTCGTTCCGCTCGGTGATATTGCCGAATTTTCGGTAGCCTTTCAACGCATCCGGGTCAATCTCCGTGATATTATTTCGGCCTCCAGCGTGGAGGAAAAGCAGAAGTATGCGGGCCGGATAGCAGACCTTAGAAAAACGCTTGATGAGAACGCAACCAAATTTGAAAAGACCATCCAGTCCGATGAGGGGCGCAGGCTGTTCGAAGAGTTCAAAAAAACCCGTGAGGTCTACGGGCCGATGATCACCCGGATGGTTGCGCTGGCCATGGAAAACAAATCGGCGGAGGCGTATGCCTTGATGAAAGGTGACGGAGCCAAGGCAGCGGGCGAAGAACAGGCCACTATTGCCAAGCTCATGGAATCCAAGCGCAAGCAAGGCAGCCTAACGTCGGATAACAATTCGGCCACAGCCAAAGCCGCTTCCAGCCTGATGACCGGGCTTGCCATCGGTGGCGCCCTGTTGGCGATTGCTCTGGGGGTGCTGATCTCCCGGACCATCACCCGTCCGATCAATGAGGCCGTCGGGGTTGCCAACTCTCTGGCCCAGGGTGATCTGACCATAACGGTTGAATCCAGGTCCAAGGACGAAACGGGCATCATGATGGCTTCCATCGCCACCATGGTGGAAAAGCTCAAACAGGTTGTCGGCGATGTCATGAGCGCCTCGGACAACGTCGCCTCCGGCAGCCAGCAACTCTCGGCCACGGCCCAGCAGCTCTCCCAGGGTGCCACCGAGCAGGCCGCCAGCGCCGAGGAGATTTCATCCAGCATGGAGGAGATGTCCTCCAGTATCAAGCAGAACTCGGACAACTCGTCCCAGACCGAGAAGATCGCCGTCAAGAGCGCTGCCGATGCCAAAGAAGGGGGCAAGTCCGTCACCGAAACCGTAAGCGCCATGAAGGAGATCGCCACCAAGATCTCGATCATCGAAGAGATCGCCCGCCAGACCAACCTGCTGGCCCTGAACGCCGCTATCGAGGCCGCCCGGGCCGGCGAGCACGGCAAAGGCTTTGCCGTGGTTGCCAGTGAGGTGCGCAAGCTGGCGGAACGGAGCCAGGCCGCGGCCGGCGAGATCAGCACCCTCTCGTCACGCTCCGTGCAGGTAGCCGAGACCGCCGGCGAGATGCTGGGCAAGATGGTACCGGACATCCAGCGGACCTCCGAGCTGGTGCAGGAGATCTCTGCTTCCAGCCGTGAGCAGGACAGCGGCGCCGAGCAGATCAGCAGGGCCATTCAGCAGTTGGACAGCGTCATCCAGCAGAATGCCTCGGCCTCGGAAGAGATGGCCTCCACCTCGGAAGAACTCTCCGGCCAGGCCGAGCAGTTGAAAGACACCATCAGCTTCTTCCATATTGACAGCAGCAGTCTGCGCAGTTCCGCCGCCGGTTCACGCCGGCCGCCCCAGAAAAAACATACCCAGATCGCCCATGTAGGTCACAAAGCTGTTGCACCGGCTCGCAGGGCACAGACCGGTGGTGTGGCACTTGATATGGGTGTGGATCATCTGGATGATGAATTCGAAAAATTCTAGAGATAAAAGTGGCACGACCGGGGCAGGGAGAAGCGAGGACGTGATTCTCCCTGCACTTGCTAAAGGAGGCTTTACGCTATGAGCGTTACCGATATAAACGAAACAGTTCAATACCTGACCTTCAAGCTGGCTGAGGAAACCTTTGCCCTGGATGTGGCAAAAGTCCGTGAGATACTGGAGTTGAGCAATATCACCAAAGTCCCCCAGACCCCGGACTTCATGCGGGGGGTCATCAACCTGCGCGGAAGTGTCGTGCCGGTTATCGATATGCGACTCAAGTTCGGCATGCCGGCCACCGTGCAGACCGTCAACACCTGTATCATCGTTGCCGAAGTGCAGATGGAAGATGAGATCATTGTGCTGGGCGCTCTGGCTGACAGCGTTCAGGAGGTCGTCGAAATGGAGCCGGAACAGATCGAAGCAGCACCGCACATCGGGACACATTTGAACACTGACTACATCAAGGGAATGGGTAAGCTCGGCGAACGCTTTATCATGATCCTGGACATCGATAGAGTTTTTACCGTTGATGAGCTGACAGATGTGCAGAGGTAAGAAGGCGGAACATGAGGCAGCATTCACAGACATCACATTCGGCCACGATACCGGCCGTTCTTAATGACAAGGTCTTCGGTCACTTCAGCCGCTTCATCTATGACGAAGTTGGCATCAAGTTGCCACCTGCTAAAAAAACCATGCTTGAAGCCCGACTTAACAAGCGTCTCAAGCTGCTCGGATTCAGGAGCTTTGAAGAGTACGCCGACTATGTCTTCAGTGACGTGGGTCGCAATGAGGAACTTGTTAATCTGATAGACGTTGTTACGACCAACAAAACCGATTTTTTTCGAGAACCCGTTCACTTTGAATATCTGGTGAAAAGTGCGATACCTACTCTGATTTATGCCTTTAACGCCGGTTTCGACCGGCCTTTCAAAATATGGAGTGCCGGTTGTTCTACTGGTGAAGAACCGTACACCATGTCCATGGTGCTGTCGGAATTTGCCGCGGCGCAACCGGGTTTCAAATCCTCTATCCTGGCAACGGATATCTCGACGGTTGTGCTCAGCAAGGCAAAAAAAGCCATCTACGCCGAGGAGCGTGTCGATACCATCCCACTACAGCTGAAGAAGAAATATCTGCTGAAGAGTAAGGATAAGAGTAAACTGCTTGTGCGGATGTCCCCGGCACTTCGCGCCATGATCCACTTCCAGCGACTCAATTTTATGGAAGATTTTGGCCTGCATGAACAAATGGATGTGATCTTCTGCCGCAACGTCATCATCTATTTTGACAAGCCGACCCAGGAACGCCTGTTGAACAGGTTCTGCAAACAGTTGGTCAAGGGCGGTTACCTGTTTCTGGGGCATTCCGAAACCCTGAGCGGCTTGAACGTCCCGTTGACACCGGTGGCATCAACCGTCTATCGCAAATTATGAGCAACCATCACCACGAACACCTGCCCCATATCTTCCTGAAACCGGGGGAGTTATTCCTGTCGCGTGAGCCGGCAATTGTTTCAACTGTTCTGGGTTCATGCGTCTCAATCACAATCTTTGATCCGTCAACGACTCTGGGGGCTATGTGCCACGTGATGTTGCCGTCCGGTCCGCTGGATAATGGATTCAAATTTGTCGATTCAACGCTTGGATACATGGTGGCGAAGATTAACGCCATGGGGATACGGCTTGCGGCGTGCGAGGTGAAGATGTTTGGTGGTGCCGACGTGCTGTTGCCTCGCGAAGGGCAGGGGGACAGGCTGTCGGTTGGCCGGCAGAATGTTCTGCAGACTCAGCACAGACTTGTTGCCCTCGGTATTGTCCTGAAGGCCTCCGATGTAGGCGGTAGATATGGTCGCAAGCTGTTATTTCATTCGCATACCGGAGATGTCTTTCTTAAAAAGCTCGGTAATTCAAATTGCTGAACCCGTCAGGCGTTCAATGAATCAAGTTCCTGCCTGAAGTCGTAGGGAGAAAACACATGCCAAAAATCAAGGTGCTGATTATCGATGATTCTGCACTTGTCAGGCAGGCACTAACCGCAATCCTTTCGTCAGACCCGCAAATCGAGGTTATGGCCGCTGTTCCGGATCCGTTTGTGGCTGCGGAGCGCATGCGGGAGTGCGTCCCCGATGTGATTACGCTGGATGTGGAGATGCCGCGTATGGATGGCATAACCTTTCTCCAGAAGATCATGAATCAGCATCCCATCCCGGTTGTCATGTGTTCGACTCTGACCGAATCGGGCAGTGAGACCGCCATGAAGGCGCTGGAGTATGGCGCGGTCGATATTATTGTCAAACCCAAGATGGGCACCAAACAGTTTCTCGAGGAGTCGCGGGTCAGAATCTGCGACACGGTAAAAGCTGCTGCCATGACAAAAGGCAGGCAACGTCCGATGCATCAGGTACGTGAAGTTGCTCCCAAGCTTACCGCCGATGTGATTATCGAAAAGGCGACCAGCAAGGCCATGGTCCAGACTACCGAAAAGGTTGTTGTCGTTGGGGCATCGACTGGCGGCACCGAAGCGCTGAAGGAGTTTCTTGAAATGCTGCCGGAGGATGCACCCGGCATAGTCATCGTCCAGCACATGCCCGAGCATTTCACGGCGGCTTTTGCCAAACGGCTGGATTCTATCTGCCGAGTAACCGTCAAGGAGGCCGCTGACAACGATTCGGTCGTTCGCGGGAGGGCCCTGGTCGCTCCGGGAAACCATCATACGCTGCTCAAACGAAGCGGCGCCCGGTATTATGTTGAGATCAAGGACGGACCGCTGGTATCACGTCACCGTCCCTCGGTGGATGTACTCTTCCGCTCCGCGTCTCGTTATGCCGGCAAGAATGCGGTTGGCGTTATTTTGACCGGAATGGGGGACGACGGCGCCAGAGGCATGAAGGAGATGTTTGACGCCGGATCCATCAACATAGCTCAGGATGAAGCTTCCTGCGTAGTGTACGGGATGCCCTGCGAAGCGGTTAAGCTGGGCGGTGTTCATAAAAGTCTGCCGTTGCAGAAAATTGCGGAAGAGGTCTTGCGGCTCAGTTATTAATAGCGTGGCGTATGCGTTTTTGTTTTTCGGGGCAAGTCGTGTGGAATGCGGAACGTACGATGCCGGCATGGATCCATGCCGGCATTCGTACGTCAAGCCGGGGACGAACCAGTATCAGGCATTTCCGTAGAGCAGCGAGCACCCTTCACCCATGTATTGGACCGTCATACCCTGGTCAACAACCCAATAGAGATTGTCCCTGCCAAGCAGGATTGATACGGGCGTATCGAGTGTTATTGCATACATCTGGGCTATGGAATAGAATGGAAACTTGGCATACATGGTCGCAACCTCGTTGTGATACTCTCTGACTGAATAGATGACTTGAAATTCTTAGCATGTTGTGTGCCAATGATTAAATGTATGAAATACAGCATGTTATTGGTTGAAGTCATAAAATTGACAAGGTGTCGGGCGGAAAACCGATGGTGTGAAACAATATTTTGACAGAGGTAGCCGGAATGTGTTGGGAATTTGAGCTGCTGGGAAGGTATTTCAAGGGTGAAGCCCTGGTCGTTAGCATCGGTCACGCCAGGGCTGTGGCCGCTCTTGCCGTTAATGTTTGCCATAGACTTGGCTTGGCGGAGAATGATTGCAGGTTTGTAGAGGAGGCCGCGTTGCTGCATGATATCGGGGTTTGTCGTATCCATGCCCCCAGGCTGGGGCTGCATGGCGAACTCCCCTACATCATGCACGGTGTCGTTGGCCGGGAAATCCTTGAGGCAGAAAATCTCCCGCTGCATGCTCTGGTGTGTGAACGGCATATCGGTGTCGGCATCACGGTGAGCGATATCGTCGACCGGCGCTTGCCCTTGCCGCAGCGGGACATGATCCCGCTGTCACTTCCCGAACAGATTGTCTGCTTTGCCGACCTGTTTTTTTCAAAGAATCCAGGCAAAGTTACCCTGCAAAAATCGACGGAGCAGGTGAGAAGCAAGCTTGCCGGCTTTGGTGATCACAAAGTTCAAATTTTTGACGAGTGGTTGGTGCGATTTGGTCCGGTCCATGATAAGCCGGCGCCCGTCTGCTAGCTTCGGCCTGATACGAAGTTGTTGCATTTCAGGCACCTTTGACGTATAAAAACCTTCCATTTTACCCACAGATATATAGGCCTGTCAGGTGATCCCCATGCAAGAGACGACACATACAATCGAAGAACTTCGAACCGCAATAGACAGTATCGACGACCGTATAGTCGCGCTTCTCAATGAGCGCTCACAGGTAGTGCTGGAGGTTGGCCGGCTCAAGTCCGGTAATAATTTGCAGTTTCATGTACCCGGCCGCGAACGTCAAATCTATGAACGTCTGCTTTCCAGCAATCCCGGACCTTTTCCCAATGATGCTCTGCGCAGTATCTATCGTGAGGTCATCTCGGCCTGCCTGGCCCTGGAATCACCCATGAAAGTAGCCTTCCTGGGGCCCAAAGCCACCTTCAGTCATCTGGCAACCATGCAGCAATTCGGCTTGTCTGCCGAGTTGGTGCCGCTCAAATCGATACCGGCGGTTTTTGAGGAGGTTGAGAAGGGCAAGGCACTTTACGGGGTGGTGCCGGTTGAGAACTCCACTGAAGGGGTCATTTCCCATACCCTGGACATGTTTATGGAAAGCAGCCTCAAGATTACCGCCGAGATCCTGCTGGAGGTCCATCACGACCTGCTTTCCCGTACCGGACGGCTGGAGGATATCAAAAAGGTATATTCACATCCGCAACCGCTGGCCCAATGCCGCCAGTGGCTGGATGAGAATCTGCCCGGCGTCCCGGTTGTGGACGTTGCTTCCACCGCAACCGCTGCCCAGATCGTCAGTGACGACTATACTGCTGCGGCCATTGCCAGTGAGCTGGCTGCCACACTCTACGATCTCAAGGTCGTTCGCAGCAGGATCGAAGACCAGGTCAACAACTTTACCCGCTTTCTGGTGATTAGCCGCACGGCAACCGAACGCTCCGGCAACGACAAAACTTCGGTCATGTTTTCGGTCAAGGACGAACCGGGGATTCTCTGCCGCATGCTGGAACCCTTTGCCAGACGCGGCATCAATCTATCGAAGATCGAGTCCCGCCCCTTCAAGAAGAAGGCCTGGGAATACATCTTCTTTCTTGATCTGTACGGCCACAGCTCCGACCCGGACGTGGCTCTGGCACTCGAAGAACTTAACGGCTGCTGCCAGTTCTTGAAGGTCCTCGGATCGTATCCGCGGTCGATGTAGGAAATCAATGCCATGTCACTGATTGTTATTGAACGTCTGGCCATCATCGGGGTGGGGTTGATTGGCGGATCCCTGGCTCGCGCACTGCGCGAGGCTGGCGCCGTCAAGACCGTCGTTGGTGTTGGCAGGTCCCGCACCAACCTGGATGAGGCGCTGTCGCTCGGAATCTGCGACGAAATCACCCAGGACGCCGCCACCGGCGTGCGGGACGCCCAGCTGGTGTTTATCTCGGTTCCGGTCTGTTCCATCCCATCAGTGGTGGCCGAGATCGCCCCATTTCTTTCTCCCGGCTGCATAGTCACCGACGGTGGCAGTGTCAAGACAGCGATAGTACATGAATGCGAAGCGCTTATGCCCCCCGGTTGCCACTTTGTGGGAGGGCATCCAATTGCTGGCACCGAACATTCCGGGGCCTCCGCCTCGTTCGCCACTCTGTACCGTGGCAAACGCTGTATCCTGACTCCCACGGAACATACCGACGCCGCTGCCCTGGGGCTGGTTTCCCGGCTCTGGACGTTGGCCGGCGCGGTTGTTTGCAGTATGGAGCCGGGTCATCACGACCGGATCTTTGCCGAGATTTCACACCTGCCCCATGTGGTAGCCTATGCCCTGGTTCATGCCGTAGGTACCGCCGATGTGGAAGGGGAAAACGTCCTCTCCTACACAGCCGGCGGGTTCAGGGACTTCACCCGGATCGCATCCTCCGACCCGATCATGTGGCGGGACATTTCGCTGATGAATCGCAAGGCCCTTCTGGCCAGTATTGACGGATTTTCAAGGAGTTTGGACGAATTACGCCTGCGGATTGACCGAGGTGACTCGGAGGGGTTGGCGGAGTTTTTCACCATCGCCAAGCAGTTTCGTGATGGTATCGTTTAATTTTGATTGCAGAGGAGTTTCCGTGACATCCATAACAGTAAAACCGGCAGCTGCCATCAAGGGCGAGATAACAGTTCCGGGCGACAAGTCCATCTCGCATCGCTCCATCATGCTGGGCGCCATTGCTAATGGCACAACGACCGTACGCGGCTTTTTGCGTGGCGGGGATAATATGGCTACCATGGGCGCGTTCCGTTCCATGGGGGTTGAAATCGACGATGATGGCGAAACCTTGATCATTCATGGCAAAGGCTTGCACGGCTTGAACGAGCCGGGTGATGTGATCGACTGCGGCAACTCCGGCACGACCATCCGCCTGATAACCGGCCTGTTGTCCGGGCAGTCCTTCTTTTCGGTCGTGACCGGCGACCAGTATCTGCGTAAACGTCCCATGAAACGCGTGGTAGAGCCGCTCTCCCGTATGGGGGCTCGCATTCTGGGGCGTAATCAGGGCAGCTTGGCACCGCTGGCTATCAGTGGTGGCGCCCTGAATGCGATCGGCTATGAATCGCCTGTTTCCAGTGCCCAGATCAAATCAGCCATCATGCTGGCCGGACTCTATGCCGATGGTGATACCTCCGTGCGTGAACCGAGTCTGTCCCGTGACCATTCCGAGCGTATGTTCCGTTTGTTCGGAGCGTCCCTGGAGACATTCAATAGCGGTGTCACCGTCAAAGGCGGCGTTGAGCTGCAGGGGCAGGAAATCTCCGTTCCCGGCGATATTTCATCAGCCACCTTTTTTATAGTGGCAGCCTTGATTACACCCGGCTCCGAGCTGCTGATACGTAACGTCGGCGTCAACCCGACCCGTACCGGGGCGATTGATATCCTGCGCACCATGGGGGGCAGCATCGAACTGCTGGACCAGCGCGAGGTGTCCGGTGAACCGGTGGCTGATATTCTGGTGCGCTCCTCCAGGCTCAAAGGTTGCGCAATAGCCGGCAATGTTGTCCCGAGGGCTATCGATGAGTTTCCGGCTATCTGTGTGGCAGCGGCCTGCGCCGAGGGAACGACAACCATCAGTGATGCTCGTGAACTGAGGGTCAAGGAGACGGATCGAATTGCTGCCATGGCAACGAACCTCCGATGCCTGGGGGTTCAGGTGGACGAGAGCGATGACGGCATGACAATCACCGGAGCGGAACGGCTTTCGGGTGGTACTGTAGAGAGCTTTGGCGATCACCGCATCGCCATGTCGCTTTCAGTGGCCGCTCTGGTGTCCGAGGATGGTATCACCGTTTCGGACACGGAGTGTGTTGCGACTTCATTCCCTGCATTCTTCCCGCTGCTTGACAAAGTCGCCCGTGGATAAGGCCCCGGAGGTCCGTTCAGCCGGTCTGGTCATAGCAATTGACGGTCCTTCGGGGGCCGGCAAGAGTACGGTGGCGCATCTGCTGGCTGAGCGTCTGGGGTATCTCCAGATCGATACCGGAGCCATGTACCGTGCCGTGGCGTATCTGATGCACCAAGCTGGTGTTGATACCGAAGACCGGGATGCCGTGGAACGCTTCTGCCGTGATATCGATATACGTCTGGACCGGTCCGACGGTTTTCAACGGGTGTTTGCCAACGGTCAGGAGGTCACCGGTCACATCCGTACACCCGAGATGTCGCTGCTGACCTCCCGGATTTCCGCACTCCGACCGGTTCGTGAGGCAATGATGCAGGCCCAGCGCCGCATGGGCGCTCAGGGGGGCGTGGTGCTGGAAGGCAGGGATATCGGCACGGTCGTATTTCCGGATGCCGATGTAAAATTCTTTCTTTCCGCCTCGGCTGAAGAGCGGGGCAAGCGCCGCTTCATGGAGCTTGTTGCCAAGGGTGAGCAGGTAACCCTTGAAAACACCATCATGGCGGTTTCCCTGCGAGACCAGCAGGATTCGCAGCGGGACCTGGCGCCGCTCAAAATGGCAGAGGATGCCATTGCCATTGACTCTTCGGGCAGAACAATCGAAGAGGTGCTCGACAGCATGGTCATGGTCTGTCGAAACACAACTCACACGAGGAATTGAGCTATGAAAATTATACTCGCAAAGCGGGCCGGGTTCTGTTTTGGGGTCAAGCGTGCAACACAAATGGCCTTTGAAGCCGCCAGCATGGACAAGAAGACCTTTACCCTTGGTCCGATCATTCATTCGCCCCAGGTGGTTAACAAGCTTGAGGAGATGGGCGTTAAGGTCCTCAAGAGCCTCGAAAGCATGGACAGCGGCACTATTATTATCCGGTCGCACGGGGTTGCTGCGGGAGAGATCGACGAGGCCGTGCAGAAAAATCTTGAAATCGTTGATGCCACCTGCCCATTTGTCAAAAAGGCCCAGGAACATGTCAAAAGTCTTTCAGAAGCAGGCTACGGTGTTGTTGTGGTTGGTGATGCCGATCACCCCGAGGTGCAGGGAATTGTGTCATATGGCGGCGACAAGGTGTTTGTGGTCGGCTCGGGGGATGAAGTCAAAAAACTCCCCAAGATGAACAAGATCGGCGTCGTTGCCCAAACGACACAGTCCTTTGAAAATCTTAAAAATGTCGTATCGGAATGTCTCCAGCGCGGAGGAGAGATCAGGGTCTTCAACACGATTTGCGATGCTACGGCTGTGCGTCAGGAAGAAGCCAAAGAATTGGCGTGCCAGGTTAATTGCATGCTTGTCGTCGGTGGTTTTAACAGCGCCAACACGCGTCGATTGGCCGAGGTCTGTGCCGAGATTCAGCCGCGCACCCACCATATTGAAACCGCATCTGAGATTGACCCGTCCTGGTTCGAGGGTGTCGAACGGGTAGGAGTGACTGCCGGGGCCTCAACACCCAAGTGGATTATTGATGAAGTCATGGCTACGATTGAGGAGCTTAATAAAAGCGATTGAATTTTTATGTGAATGTGCTACATTATCACGCTTCAATCGCAATAGTGTTGGCGATATGATCAAGAAAAACGTCCAGGGGGTATGGTTTAATGGTTGATTTCAAAAGGCTCGATGCTGCAGACAGCGGCGAACATGAAGATTTGGATGCCGAGCAGCAGAGCAGTGAATTTGCAGATCTCTACACTGAAAGCCTTAAAGAAAGGCCAGAGAAGGATAAAATTATCGAGGGAACGGTAGCTCGCATTGATCAGGATACAGTACTCGTTGATATCGGTCTCAAATCGGAAGGCCATGTGGCTGCATCCGAATTCCGTGGCCCCGATGGAGAAATGAACGTACAGGTTGGTGATCGCATCAAGGTTCTCATGACGCGAGAAGATGGTAAAAAAGGATACATTCTCTCCAAACGTAAAGCCGATTATCTGGCGGCCTGGGAAAAAATAGGTGATGCCGGCCAGGAGGGCGGCATGATAGAAGGCACCATTACTGCCCGCGTTAACGGCGGCTACACGGTTGATATCGGTCTGCAGGCCTTTCTTCCCGCTTCTCAGGTTGATATTCGGCCATCATCCGATGCTGACAGCTATATCGGCCTGAAGGCAACATTCAAGGTCATCAAGCTGAATCAGAAGCGTGATAACATTGTTCTTTCCCGCCGCGCGGTCCTCGAAGAAGAACGTTCATCCATCCGTGATGTAACGCTTGAAAAACTCGAAGAAGGGCAGATTGTTGAAGGTATCGTTAAGAATGTGACCGATTACGGCGCCTTTGTAGATCTGGGTGGCGTTGATGGCCTTCTGCACGTTTCCGATCTTTCATGGGGCCGCGTAGGCAAGCCTTCCGATATACTTAAACCGGGCCAGCCGGTGACGGCCAAGGTGCTGAAGTTCGATCGCACCAAAGGCAAGATATCACTGGGCATCAAACAGACTCTACCCGATCCGTGGATTGATGTGCCCGCCAAGTACCCGGTTGAAACACGCATCAAGGGTAAGGTCGTAAGTCTGATGGAATACGGTGCTTTTGTCGAGCTGGAGCCTGGCGTTGAAGGTTTGATCCATGTCTCCGAAATGTCCTGGACCAAGCGTGTCCGGCGTGCTTCCGATGTTCTTGCTGTCGGCGAAGAGGTCGAAGCGGTGGTGCTCGGCATCGATATGGGTAACCGCAAGATCTCCCTCGGTCTTAAACAGATATCCGATAATCCTTGGAACACGATTGCCGATAAATATCCGGTCGGCACAAAGATTGAGGGCCAGATCAAAAACATGACCGACTTCGGCATGTTTATTGGTATTGAAGAAGGTATCGATGGCCTGGTGCATGTGTCGGATATTTCCTGGACAAAGCGTATCAAGCATCCCGGCGATGTGTATGCTAAAGGCCAGCTTGTTATGGCGGTTGTTCTTAAGGTCGATATCGAGAACGAGCGTCTTTCGCTGGGCATCAAGCAGCTTGAGCCTGATCCCTGGAGTCTGGCACCGGATACCTACCGCCCGGGAACGGTCGTCACAGGTAAAGTTACCTCGCTCACCGACTTTGGTGTCTTCGTAGAATTGGAAGAGGGTGTGGAAGGCTTGATTCACGTATCAGAACTATCCCGTGAAAAGGTTGCTTCTGCCAAGGAGTTTGCGGCAGTTGGAGACGCACTCGAAGCGGTTGTGCTCAGTTGTGATTCACGGGAACGCAGAATTTCCCTTTCGATCAAATCGATGCATGCCGCCGTGGAAAAGGCTGAGTTCGAGCAATACATGGGATCACAGGGTCAGGCTACTTCCAGCTTCGGAGAGTTGCTCCAGCAGGAAATTGATAATAAAAAAAATAATCAAGCTGATTAGCAGGAGATTGTCATGACTAAGAGCGAACTTATCGAAAAAGTTGTTCAGACACACGGCATGTTGAACATGAAGGTGTCGGAAATGCTGGTAAACACCGTCTTCGATTCTATTGAAGATGCATTGAAAGCCGGCGATAAGGTTGAAATACGCGGGTTCGGAAGCTTTACCATCCGGGAGCGAACAGGTCGTGAGGCTCGTAACCCGAAGAGTGGTGAGGTCGTCCGTATCCCCTCCAAAAAGACGCCGTTCTTTAAGACGGGCAAGGACCTGAAAGAACGGGTCAACTGCCAGTAATTCAGTATTCCGGACTATCCGGTCCGAAGCCCGGATGGTGGAACTGGTAGACACAAGGGACTTAAAATCCCTCGGCCGAAAGGCTGTGCCGGTTCGATTCCGGCTCCGGGCACCAGTTAAGGGTCTGGCCTAATCCAGACAAGTATTAAAGCTCCTAGAAATAGGGGCTTTTTTATTATCTATTGTCTTTTACAGTCCATTCTGGTATGGCTGAATCCATGAGTTTTGGCGGTATGTATGGCGGTATGTTGTCATGCTGCTAAAATGGATACCGTCAAAAAGGAGGAGACGCTATGCCTAAAAGGATTGCGCCGTTATCAGATATCCAGGTGAACAAGGCTAAGCCAAAAGAAGCTGATTACAAGATGGCAGACGGTGGAGGGTTGTATTTACTTGTCACTACGACGGGTGGAAAACTCTGGCGTATGGATTACCGTTTTAATAATAAGCGCAAAACATCTTCGTTTGGTTCATACCCAACGATCACCCTTGCCGATGCACTACAGCGTCGCGAGTATGCAAAGAAGCTGATTGCAAATAGTGTTGACCCAGGAGAAACGAAGAAGGCACAAAAGGCCGCGCAGGGCGAACAGGACACTGACACTTTTGAAGTTATTGCACGTGAATGGCTTAGCAAGTTTGCGCACACTTGGGTACCGAGCCATGCGCAGCACAAACTGGAACGTCTAGAAAAGAATGTTTTTCCCTGGATAGGCAAGCGCCCGATTAAAGAGATCACTGCGCCGGACGTGCTGGCGGTATTACGCCGCATGGAATCTAGAAATATTCTTGATACTGCTCACCGGGTACGTTTTGAGTGCGGTGCTATATTCCGTTATGCAGTCGCAACTGGACGTACCGATCGCGACCCTGTAGCAGACCTTAAAGGAGCATTGCCACCTGTAAAAAATGGTCACCATGCCGCACCTACAGACCCGAAATCAGTTGCGCCACTTCTTCGTGCGATAGATGAGTTTCAAGGTTCCTTCGTGGTCAAGTGTGCTTTGCAGCTTGCGCCGATGTTGTTTGTACGTCCTGGTGAGTTACGTGCGGCTGAATGGTCGGAGATTGATCTTGAATCTGCTGAATGGAATATTCCCGCCGAAAAAATGAAGATGAAAGTTGCCCATTTAGTGCCATTGAGTAAACAGGCACTTCAAATATTCATAGAACTAAACCCGCTAACAGGACACAGTAAATATGTTTTTCCTGGCCACCGTTCACCGTTGCGCTGCATGAGTGACAATGCTTTGAATGCTGCATTGCGCCGCATGGGTTTTGAAAAGTCAGAGATTACAACACATGGATTCCGAGCAATGGCGCGAACAATTCTTGATGAAGTATTGCAAGTAAGGCCTGACTTCATTGAACACCAGCTTGCGCACGCCGTCAAAGACCCGAACGGTAGGGCATACAACAGGACGGCCCATTTAGTAGAACGCAAGAAAATGATGCAGCTTTGGGCTGATTACCTGGATGGATTGAAGGTAGGGGCGAAGGTGATTCCATTGAAGCGAATTGCGTAACGGTCGCAAGGCTGACCAGCCCGCCCAGTTTTTCCGGGCGGTCTGGTCGAGCCGCAAGTTGGACATTCGTCGCTTTCGCTTTCGTAGTGGAAATAATCTTGCCCACATATAATCTTTGGGCTACAATGTAGCTCAAAGGAGAAATATATTATGGCTACTCAGAACTCTGTTGTTCGTGCGAGGATTGACGAAAATATTAAGATTGAGGCCGAGGCAGTACTTGCCTGTATCGGTCTTACCTCTTCTGATGCTTTTCGTATGATGATGATGCGGATTGCAAAAGAAAAGGTATTGCCCTTTGAACCACTTGTTCCTAATTCCGAAACTATTGAGGCAATGAAGGCAGCGCGACGTGGAGAACTCGTTGCGGTTGGCTCCGCGGATAACCTCCTTGAGATGCTAAATGCGGAAGATTAGATACGTCGGTCGCTTCAAGCGAGATTACAAACGGGAAAAATCAGGCCGACATGGAAAAACACTTGATGTCGCCCTTATGGATGTAGTGACTCTGCTCGTCGCCGATACACCGTTGCCCCGTCGTAACTTTGATCATCCACTCTCTGGTGATTGGGCAGATCACAGAGCCTGCCACATCAAGCCTGATTTGATCTTGATTTACCGGAAACCGGATGACGATCATCTCGACTTGGTTCGTCTCGGTTCGCATAGTGAAATTGGTCTGTGATTCTTTAGCTCAGTTTAAAATGTCTCGTACCAAGGGCTGACCGCCTTTGACTTTCCCTTGGTAAACATCTCCATTGCTATCTTGAAAGATACGTGACGACAATTATCAGTAATCCAATACATGCCAAAATTAACGTAGAGAACCAAAAATTTCCAATTTTTTTCCTAAAATCCGAAAAAAACCATCCTTGAAAATAACCTCCGGCAAATACAACCGGTAACACTAATAAAGCTATTAACCATTTTGATTCCATTGTAGTTCCTATTTATTCATGCTGTCACCGGGTAGGCGGGGAGCCTTCCGGCTCCCAACCCCCCTCAGAACCGTACGTGACAGTTTCCCGTCATACGGCTCAAGCACTCCAAAGTAATCTCCCTTTCGGGATACCCGCCCGCTGCTTCCGCA
>JAJXYO010000035.1 GCA_021780495.1 Deltaproteobacteria bacterium | reverse complement strand
TTGCAGAGAGAATCGCACTGATCGCCAAGAGAGCTTACAGAAAAATGTTACCCGTCTTGAACCCGGCAGATGGTCTCAAATTACTGCCGGCAACAGGATAACGGAAGTCAACTGCCGGTTTTAGGTTGTATGGTAGAGGAGGCTGGTGCGGACTGTCCGCGAAAAGACTTCGTCAGGCCCGTCAGCCAAGACACAATAGGCGGGAGGATGAATCTGAGAAACGGCAATGAAGGGGAAGGCGTGGTTCTAGGCGCCGCCCTGATTCTGGTAATCAGGGGCAGGACGCCGTCGAGGTCTGGTTGTCCATGACGAGTAAAAAAAAGAGCGGCTCGAAGCCGCTCTTTTTGTAACCCTGTCCGATGGTGTCTATTTCTGGAAACCGAGTTTTGCTGAAATCTCTTCGGCGGCTTTTTTTACGAGCGGAATCAGTTCCTTCTCCACGCGCTCATCGGGAAAGCGCATGGAGGGTCCGGAGATGCTGACCGCGCCGATGATCCGCCGGGTGTAGTCCCGAATCGGGGCGCTGACGCACCTGACGCCGATATCCAGCTCTTCGTTGTCAATGGCGTAACCCTGCTCTGCGATAACCTTGAGTTGTTTCTTGAGGAGATCGCGATCTGTAATGGTATTATTGGTAAAACGCTTGAGCTCTTTGGCCGGAAGGTAGTTCTCCAGTTCCTCGTCACTCATATAGGCTATCTGCACCTTGCCGGCCGCCGTGCAGTAGGCCGGCAGACGTGAACCGACACGTGGCACGACCCGTACGGTCATATCGGTTTCGACTGCGTCCAGATAGATGATGTTCAAGTCCTTGAGTATTGCGACATAGGTAGTCTCGTTGCATTCTTTTACGAGGGCCTCCAGCACCGGTTTTGACTGGCGTAACAGACCCATCTGGCGGATGAATGTCTGCCCCAGTTCGAGGGTTTTGAGGCCAAGCCGATAGTTTTCCGTCACCTTGTTCTGTTCAATGTAACCGCGCGACTCCAGTGTCGCCAGCAACCTGAATACGTTGTTTTTGTGAAGTTTCAAGCGTTTGCTGAGTTCGGTGACGCCAAGTTCATCCACCTCACCATGAAACTGTTCCAAAAGATCCAGAGCGTGTGACACAGCCTGGATGAGATAGTCTGATTTTTCTTTTTTTGCCATGATGGATCCCTGTGAGTTTTTTGTAATGAATAAAAAAGTGTTGCTAACCTGTCTGAATATATGGTTAATTAAAAAATAAAATCAAAATCACCAGTAATTCCACCAGATACGGTTAATCTTAGAATATTGTTTTATAATTGTCAAGTATGAAAAAATGCTTTATTATTTCCATATATGGTTGATTATGTCAGGTTGAGTCGCGTAGTGGTTGTATAGGGATAAAGGTGGTAACTATGCTTAACCTAAGGAAAAAAATCCTGGTCGCGATCGACGGTTCACCCCAATCCGACAAAGCGGCTGAGGAGGCGGTCAGGATGGCGGATTGCAATCGCAGCCAGTTTAAAAGCTGTGTGTACGCTATGCTGGTTTTGCCAAATGCCCCCACATCGACCTATACCGATTTTGTTCCGACCGCTCCGGTAACGGAGACCGAGAAATGGGATGAACTCCGGCGTCGAATCTTTTATGTTGTCGAGAAAAGCGCCTCTGAGAGCGATATCCCTCTGGAGATGATCGTCGAGTACGGTGAGCCCGCCGACAAGTTGATCGAGTTTGCCAAGCGCGAGCAGGTGGATGTGATCGTTATCGGAAGTTCCGGAAAGGGTTTCATTCAGCGCAGGATCAAGGGCAGTGTCTCCCATCGGGTCGCCTCGACTGCCGGCTGTTCTGTCTACATTGTTCGAGGGTGACCTGACCAGGGCACAGATTTTGACAAATATATATCCTGAAAGGTACCACGACATACATGCGTAAGCTTCTTTTCCGTTTTGTTCTCATAGCTGCAGCTCTTCATTTCTTTGTGATTTCCGCCCGCTGTGCCGACTCCTTCCGGGTTCCGATCCTGTTGTATCACCGCCTCGGGCCGACCGTGGTCGACGGTATGACTATAACCACCACGGTCTTTGCATCCCACATGAAGTATCTGCATGATAACGGATACACAGTGATCTCGTTGCGCCGGCTGGTTGATTATTACCGTGGCAAGGCACCCGCGCCCAGGCCGAAATCGGTCGTGATCGTCGAGGATGATGCCCATAAGTCCGTGTACAGCGAGATGCTCCCGGTGATCCGAAAATACGGTTATCCTGTTACGATATTCGTGTACCCGTCCGCCATTTCCAATGCGAAGTATGCCCTGACCTGGGAACAGTTGCGCGCGCTGAAGAAATCCGGTCTTTTTGATATCCAGTCCCATACCTACTGGCATCCCAACTTCAAGCACGACCGCAAAAAGATGTCAGGCCCGGCGTTTGAAAAATTCGTCATGATCCAGTTGCAGAAATCGAAGGCCAAGCTGCAGTCGGAATTGGGTGGAAATGTTGATATGTTGGCGTGGCCGTTCGGGATTTACGACGATTATCTGATTGAAAAGGCCCGCGAGGCCGGCTATCTAGCCACCTTTACCATCGACCGCCGCCATGCCACCGCCAGCGATCCGGTCATGAAACTGCCGCGTTATCTGCTGGTCAACGCCGACAATGGCAAGGCCTTTGTGCGTTTGCTCGAAGGTAACGCCGTCAAGCGGAACGTCGTCTACTGAATGAGCAAAGCTGCATCCCAAAAACACCCCTGTCCCGACTGCACCTTCTGCCAGTGGTGCTCCGACGACCGTTGCCGGCTGTGTCTGAACGATTCCAGCTGCTGCCGCAACAGGAAACTGTCTCTGGCCGAGCAGATTCGTCTCTACGATTCCCTCAACCCGCCTGAGTCACCACCCGATGATCTGAAAAACCGGTAGGAACCGGTAACAACCGGCGAGCCTGAGCGCACGGCTAGTGCCCTGCGAGCGATTCCAGCTTCTTGTCCAGGGAGGGGGTGAGTGTCTTCTCTTGACAGGTCAGCTCATTGCTCCGTGCTCTGGTTCCAGCGGCAGATCTATTTACCGGCCAGCTCCCTCGATCTCTGGGTGGCGGCATCCACGGCGTCCATGACGACACCCCGGAACCGACCGTTTTCCATGATGTGCAGACCGGCGATGGTTGTACCGCCGGGCGAGGTGACCTTCTCCCGCAGCAGGGCCGGGTGCTCACCGGTTTCGGACAGCATGTGCGCCGCGCCAAGCACGGTCTGTACGGCCAGGCGGGAGGCTATCTCGCGGGACAGCCCGTTCTTTACGCCGGCATCGGAGAGCGCTTCGATAAAGGTGAAGACATAGGCCGGGCCGCTACCGGAAAGTCCCGTCACTGCGTCCATCTGTTTCTCTTCGACCCTGACCACCAGCCCGGTTTGGGCAAAGATGGATTCGACCCGGTCCAGATCCAGGGGCGCGGCTTTCCGGCCCGGGCAGATGGCGGTTGCCCCCAGGCCTACCAGGGCCGGGGTGTTCGGCATGACGCGTACGACCCGCGTTCCGTTTTCCAGGGCTTCCTCGATGGAGCTGGTGCGCACACCGGCCATGATCGATACGAACAGTTTGTCGGGGCTCAGTGTCCGCTCCAGGGTGGCCAGAACGCTGGTGGCCTGTTGCGGCTTGATGGCCAGGATGATTATCTCGCCCCAGGCGGCCGCCTCGGAGCTGTTTTCCACAATCCGGATATTCGGGTAGGCGGTGGCCAGGTAAGCGCGCCGCTCCGCAGAAATTTCCGCGACCATCAGCGGTACCCCGGAGTTCTCGCGCAGCAGCCCCTTGATAATCGCTTCAGCCATATTACCGCCACCCAGAAAGGCGATACGTTTGATGTCAGCCATGGTCCAGTCCCTCCCCGATCAATTAGTGTACGCTGCTTTTGGTGATCATCATCACCCCGACACAGACCAGCACGGTGCCTGCCCAGCGTAGCGGCGACACCACCTCGCCCAGAAAATACTGGGACAGGAAGGCCACCAGGACGTAATTAAGGGCCTGCATGGGGAGTGCCACCGAGAGGTCCTCCCAGGAGAGTACCGCCAGCCAGAGGAAGAAAAAAACGGCCAGCATGGAGGTGCCGAAGATCAGCTTGGGGTTGGTCAGGGCGCGCGTGGCCGTGTCCAGGATCCCGCGCAGATTCATGGCCGATATGTCCCCCATCTCTTTCATACCCTTGGCCAGCAATATGTCACCCACGGTCCCGGCGCTTACCGCCAGGAACATGACAATCATGGTCTTAAACATACGATTTCGTGTCTCCTCGATAATTTACCAGTCCGATGTTCAGTTCCGCCAGCTTGTGTTTGATACGGGGACTGGTGATGGCGGCCAGTTCTTCCGCATGACGGTAATCCGGCATGCGGCGTGTTATCTCGGCATCCGGAAGGACCCCGGGATGGAAATACAGCTCGGTCAGGCCGTCGTGCAAGCCGTCGAGGATCTGCAGGATGTACTCCTCGGTCATGCGGCCCGAATTGAGAACGCCTTTGACCTCGCCGGCGTACCGGATGCCGAGCTGCTTCAACAGCGGGCGGGCATGGCCCGCCAGGGCCCCGAAGATGATCCGTTCAACCGCTTTTCCCATCCGCCGCTGGCGGTCAAAGCGCAGGTTGTGGCACAGCCGTTCGCGGGACAGCCGAAAGCTGGTGATGCCGTAGCGCGGCATCAGCTCGGTCAGGAAGGCAAAGACTACCGGGTGCAGATGGATATTGAGGTGTCCGTCAACATGGGAAAGCGGGATGCCGCTGTCTGCGACCCGCTGGATCTGGGCCTCGATCTCCTGCAGCAGCTGTTTGTAGAGACCCTTGTCAAAAAAGTAGCGCATGCCGGCCGAGACCGGGTTGTCACTGAATTCACCCGCTTCGTTTACCAGGTCCGGTATCTGAGCGTGCGGCAACACGGCTGTGCCCTGCACCAGGGTCAGGTGCAGCCCGACCTGCAGGCCGGGATTGCGGCGGGCGATCTGCACCGCCTCGTCAAAGGCCGCGCCCCCCGGCATAAGCGAGGCATTGGTCAGGATGCCGTCGCGCCAGCCCTGTTCGACCGCGGCATTGACCCCCCGGGAAAGTCCGAAGTCGTCAGAGGTGATGATGAGTTGTCTCTGCGGTGTTGGCATGTGTTACTTGCAGTCGGCGCAGGATTCTTTGCGCTTGCGCATGTAGGCCAGATACTGCTTGCCTTCCTTGAGCAGCTTCTTGCGTTCGTCGCCGTCAACGATCATCCTGCCGATACTGCGCAGGATGTATTTGGGACGGAAGTAGAATTTGTCGTAGAACTCTTCCACGGAATTGAAGATCTCGGCATTGGAGAGGTGCGGGTAATTGATCACGCATTTCTGGTGGCCGCCCGCGTCCAGGAAGCTATCCGAACTGATCCAGCCCTGCTCCTTGCACATGGTGTAGAATTCGGTGCCGGGGTAGGGTGAGGCCAGCGAGGCCTGGATCGAGTTGAGATCCATGTCTTTGGCAAAGCGGATGGTCTCGCGGATGGTGTCTTTGGTTTCACCGGGCAGCCCCATGATGAAGGCGCCATGGATGGAGAGGCCCAACTTCTTGCAGTCCTTGCTGAACTGGACCGCCTGTTCCTTGGTGACACCCTTTTTGATGTTCTTGAGGATCTGGGCATTGCCGCTTTCGAAGCCGACCACTACGTGGCGCAGTCCTGCCTCACGCATGACCTTGAGCGTCTCATAGTCGGTGTTGGCGCGGGCATTGATCGTCCAGGAGATACCCAGTGGTTTGATCAGGCGCGCAATTTCCTGGGCATGCTGGCGGTTGGCACTGAAGGTGTCGTCGTCAAAGGAGAGTTCGCGCATCTCCGGAATATTCTCGGTGATCCACTTGATTTCCTCATAGACGTTCTGCGGGCTGCGGGTACGCATGCGCTGGCCGGAAAAGGTCTGGGGCCAGAGGCAGTAGATGCATTTAGAAGGACAGCCACGGCTGGAGTAGATCGAGACATAGGGATTCTTGAAGTGCGGGATGACGTATTCGCTGATCGGCAGGTCGCGCTTGTAGATCGGCGCCACAAAGGGCAGTGCATCCAGGTCCTCGATCATGGGGCGATCCGGGGTGTGGACAACCTTGCCGTCCTGCAGAAAGCTGAGACCGTCGACCGTACCCCAGGCGCGGCCTTCGCAGAGTTCCTTGGTGGAATAGTCGAACTCGCCGCGGCAGACGATGTCGATGGCCCCCTTACCGGCGCGCAGGGATTCCTCCGGCAGGATGGTGACGTGCGGGCCGGTCAGCACGGTCACGATGGCAGGCTTGACCTCTTTGATGCGGCGGGCCGTTTCGATATCGATCAGCAGGGTGGGGGTGGAGGTGTACATGACCACCATGTCGAAATCCTTGGCGATGGTCAGGCAGTCCTCCAGGGTGAACTTCTGGACCGGGGCATCAACCACCCGGCTGCCTGCGATCATCCCGGCCGGAAAACAGAGCCAGGTGGGATACCAGAAGGATGTAACCTCGCGTGACGCCTGGTAACGGGCACCGGCTCCGCCGTCGAAGTCCTCAAAGGTGGGGGGGTTTAGAAAAAGCGGTTTCATCATAACTCCTTAGTGCTGTTCGCAAAAGAGTTAATTTATAGATATATGGTTGTTATGTCAAGGTTTACGCGCGACGGTTGCGGCGGGGTGTGAAGGGGGCAACCCGCCCGGGCGGCCCCCTTCAAGCGAACGATGGAAAGGGTGGGATTATTTTTTGGGCTGCTTGGCGATGATCAGATGCTTGGTTTTTTCGTAGACAAGCGAGGGCAGGATGTTGCGTGATTTCAGTTGGGCCTTGTTGGCATAGGGCCGGCCGGCGATGATCTTGCCGGCATAGGTGCCGCCGATACCGGGGATGGCCTTCAGCTCTGCCTCGCTGGCGGTGTTGATGTCGATAATCCTGGCCTTGGCATTGGCGTTGGTTTTGGTTTTGGCTGCAACACCCTTGACCGCGGCCTTTCCTTTGTCGGCGGTTGCCCTGGCGGCATCGGCGTTGGCTTTGGCGGCACCCTTGAAGTCAGGTGTTGTGACCTCGATGGCAAAGGCCATGTTGACTGCCAGCAGCACTGTTGCTGCGGACAGGGCAATCCTGATGATGCTGTTTTTCATGGGTGTACCTCCTGATGTGGATTTCAGAGGTCTTGTAGCAGCTGCCGGCCGGCTTGTCAATGCCGCTGCTTTCATGCCGGGCGCGTTTTTATTTTTATCAATCCAGCGGAATGTGATACATGAATCAGAAATCAATTCCCCACGACAGGAGATCAACGATGACCAAGAAGAAACCTGAAATCACGTTCAAGTACGTTTTCAACTACGGCTACAACCCCAGCTACGTTAACGGCGCACAGGGCGGTTTTTCACCGCGCGGTGAAATGGTGATCAATTTCTATCTCGAACGACAACCGTTGCCCGAGTCAATCAGCCACGAGATCACCCCGGAAGGCGCCATCGGCAACGAAACCGCCGTGACGCCCGCTGACCTGGCGCAGAGCATGGTGCGCTATATCGACACCGGGGTCGTTATGAACTACGAGAACGCCCGCGTGTTTCACGCCTGGCTGGGCGACAAACTGCGCGAGGTAGAGGAGATGAACAAGGCGCGGACAGCCTTTGAAAGCGCCCCTGCCGCCGGGCAGGCCTAGGAGGGGCGCCGGGTTGGAGGTGCGTCTCGTGTCTGATCGTTTGGTCCGGATCGTTGTCGTACTGGCCGTGCTGGGCGGTTTTTTTACGAATCGGCCAGCCACGGCCTTTCCTATTCCGGAACGGCTGGAATTCGAGATATCCTATGCCGGTGTCATCGCCGGGCGGGCGGTTCAGGAAGTGACGCTGAAGGGCAGCGAGATACACATCGTATCCACGGCCACCTCGGCTGACTGGCTGAAGTACCTCTTCCCGGTGAATGATCGCATTGAATCGGTACTGATCAAAGGGGTTCCGCCGCTTTTTATCGGCGTCCCGCGCTTGTACCGAGAAAGGATTCATGAAGGCTGGACACGCTTTGAGAAGGATGCGGTCTTTGATCGGGAGTTGCTGCAGGTCAACACCAGGGATTTTATCAAGAATACCGTGACCACCCAGAAGATTTCCCGGCGGACCTATGATACCCTGTCCAGTTTTTTCTACTTCCGCACCGTAGCGCTCCAGGTGGGCGCCTCATCGTTCATCGATATCTTTGATTGCAAGCGGTTGTGGCATACCGAGGTGCAGGTGTTGCGCAGGGAGAGGCTCACGACGCCGCTGGGGACATTCAATACCATCGTCATCCGGCCGCTGTTGAAATCCGAGGGGATTTTTGCCCGCACCGGCGATATGTACATCTGGCTGACCGATGATGACCGGCGTATCCCGGTGCTGATGAAGTCCAAGGTCAGGATCGGCAGTATAGCGGTTACGCTGGTGGGCGGCAGTTACTGGCCGCAGAGGAAACAAACCCCCTGAACCGCAAACGGCCCTGAGACAGGGCCGTTTGCGGTTCAGGAATCCGAATTCAGATATTCCCCCAGGATGCCCCGGCTGTGCTCGTCATCGTGACAATGGCTGCACAGGTTCTCCCAGTTGCTGCCGTCGGGCGGGTTGTTGTGATGATTGCCATCCCGGTGGTGGACGGTCAGCTGGTGGATATTGGTGGCATCGAATTCGCGCCCGCATTTGGCGCAGACCGGTCCGTGGATCTTGAGCGATTTCGCACGGTAGTTACTGTTGCTGTCGGTCTCGCCACGCATTTTCTTGAGGATGGCGGCTGCCTCGTCGGCGCTGGGGAGGATGACGGTACGGGGGGCTCGTGGTCTCATTTCACATTTCCTGTGGTGGGTACTTATGGATTGTTACAGATCGCTATGGCGTGTAAAGCCGGTTTCACTGTGTGCGCCCACCTGCCCCATGGCCTTCATTCAGGTTTGCGGTCATCGGTCACCATCTTGTCCACCAGTACCCAATTGCGCTTGTAGTCCAGGTAGGTGCCGCCGCTGCTTCGTATCACCGCGCTGATATGGCTGTTGATGCGCTCCTGATCCTTCTTGAGGATATGGATAAAGCGAAATCCGCAGCGCAGCCCCTTGTCAATATGCTGCTCCCAGACACTCTCCGCCAGGGCACAGATCGGCGGGCCCTGGTCCAGAGCGATAAAAAACATGGAAAGCGGCGCCGGTCTGTTTGTCGCTTCAAGCGTGAGCCCGATCCCTCCGGCGCTCAGATTGATCTCCGTATCGTGCAGGCTAAGTCCCGGCAGCGTACTGCTCTTGCCCAGATGAACCATGACCCGCTTCCACTCCTTTTTGAAAAATTCCAGCGAGAAGTTTTTGCGCAGATGGTAGATCGGTACCGTGAGTTCTATGCGCGGGGCGATGCGGCGCTGGAACATCTCCAGGGCGCCATGCAAGCGGAGTTGAAAGATATTGCCGCCCACGATGCCGGTCAGGTTGGCCAACACCTGGATACCGCTCCCCAAGGCCTCGCTGGTCAGCTTGTAGGTGGCTTTGCCGATATCCGCTTCAGTGATACCCGGTTCAGCGTGGGTGATCATGAGTGCGATCGAATCCAGGCTGCTGGAGGTGACGACGCCGCTGAGCGACTCATAGATATCGCAGTTGCGCTCCGCCGACATATTGATCAGAAAGACCTTCTGTCGCAGGCTGAAGTAACGGCTGTAATCGTTGTTGTGGTTGGTAGGGGACATGGTCGCGATCCAGGTTGCCGGTCAGGATACAAACTTTATTTATACTATCTCAATCCGGCGACAAATGCTAGATGGCCACCCCATTTTTTCTCATTAAAGTATGAAGCCCCGCTGTGAGCGGGTTACCGCATCACACACAAAGCCAGCCGGCCGCCCGGATATCACCCCGACCCGGACGCCGGGCAGCATGGGCGGGGCTAAAAATATTCAGCCAGTCCGCTCTCAATCCGTTCAAACCGGGCCACCCGCTCGGGCGGCTGCCCCGCCTCCAGGTCCGTCCGCTCGGCTTGCGTCAGTTCCAGTTCGGCGGTCAGCGGCCGGCGCTCCATATACAGGGCCCGTCCGGTTTCCAGCACGATCTTTTCAAAGGGGTGGTGATAGCTGGGATTCTGCAGCAGCACGGCTTCGCAGTAGCGCAGCCCCGTTGCCGACAGGGTTCGCAGATAGCCGGGTTCCGTCACCACCTCGCCGGGAAGGCAGACGGTCAGGGCGGCCCGCCGCCGGGCGGCGGCATGCTGGAAGCGGCGTTTGTAGGGGAATGAGCAGTAGTTTACCGGCAGGGGGATGCCCTGCTCCAGTCCGAAACGAACGCTGCGCAGGGCACACAGTTCCGATTGCAGTAACGTGACCTTTTCGCCATGCAGGAAGATATAGCCACGCTCCGTCAATGGCCCCAGGTTGTAGGGCGTCAAGCGCATCTGGTGCAGGTTGAGGTGCGTGACCCCGGATGCGGCCATTTCCACCATCTTCAGTCTCAGCAGCCCTTCATCCTCCGGCACGGCCGGAATTTCCACCGTTACCGTCGGAATACAACCCACCGCCAGACGCAATTTCTTGAGATTGTAGCGCACGGCTCCCAGGTCGAAGCGGATCTCGTTCAGGCCGGCATCCCGCAGGCGGCTGCAGAGATCGGCCGTCAGCAGGGTGCCGTTGGTATAGAGCCAGAGATGGATATGGTCACCACAGCGCGTGCGTACCGCCCGCAGATAGGCCAGGGTCAGATCGGGCGTCATCAGCGGTTCGCCGCCGCTGATGCTGACACCGCTGAATCCCAGGGCAGCCACATAGGCGGCATACTCCTCCGGGTTGCCGAACGCCAGGCCATTGGTAACCGGCGGCCCGTCATCGTCTTGTGCCGTGGGACAGTAGAAGCAGCGCCCGTTGCAGCGGCCATTGATGAACAGGCAGGACCAGCCGCCAGCGCCGCAACTGCGGCAACCGGGAGACAGGCCGTTACAGTCCAGCTTGCTGCCGGCGTAGCCGAAAGCGGCGCGCTGACCCAGCCACAGCAGCAGTTCTTTTCGTTCTGCGGTGGCTGCTGCCAGCTGCGCAGGGTTTGCGAAGGTCAGTGCGTCGTACTGGAGGCCGTACTCGCGGCGATTGGCATCAATCATCTGCTGTTGGATGCCGAGGTTGAGATCGGACTGAAGACGGGGAAACGGCGCTACGGGCATGTGGGTTCCCCTCGGGGTACGGAGTGGTTGCGACAGCTACAGGCATCTGTCACCATATTCTGGATTCAAAGAGCACAGCGATGGTAAGCACTGTAAACCTTTAACGCCTGGCCGCATAGGAGATAACAGCTGCCCGAACAACGAAAGGCTTGTTGTCGCATGACAGCAAGCCTTTCTTTGTTCGGTGGTGCGAGACCCCGGTATGTTCCGGCAGACGTTTCCTTACCCGTTCAACAGTTTCACGGTCGCCCGGCCGTCGGCATAGTAGTCGATGATATTGTAACAGCCATAGCTCTGCTCGATGTTGAACATCCCCGCCAGCGGCGCGCCGATGGTATTCAGCAGCACGATGCGGTTGACCCCGCCATGCCCCACCACCAGCACTTCCTGCCCCTGGTGCCGCTCGACGATTTCATGGATGACCGGCATGAGCCGCGCATTCACATCCAGTATGTTTTCACCCTGCGGCACCCGGTGGTGCACCAGGTCAGCCAGGCGGGCCTGCCATTCATCCGGCCAGGTCGTCCGGATCTCCTGCCAGGTCAGCCCCTCCCAGATCCCGATGTTCAGTTCGCGCAGTTCCCGGCGTCTGACCGGTTCGATGCCGAACTGTTGGCAGATGATGTCCGCACCGGTGGTGCAGCGGGTCAGGTCGCTGGTGTAGCAGGCCGAAATCGGGGCATCGGCCAGACGTTCCTTCAGACGATGGTACTGTTCGATCCCCAGGTCGGTCAGGGCCACGTCATACTGGCCGTTGTAACGTTTCTGGTCGTATCCGACCACCTGGCCGTGGCGGATGAGATGGATGCGGGTGTGTGGTGTCATGGTGGCAGGTTCTCCGGATTAGAGTGGTTGAAACGGGGAGCCAGCCTATCAGAATTTGGCGGAAATGGAAATAGCCGGCTCGCCAGGACGGGACGACAGGCGGGGCTGTCAGTCCGGAAAGATGCAGCGCAACTGTTGCTGGTACTGCTCTTCCAGTCCGACAACCTGATGTGATTGCATGCCTTTGGCGGCCGAACAGAAGGCGCGGAAGGCCTCTTTCAACAGCAGGTTGATATCCCCACTGGTGTTGCCTGACAGCGGCCCGGCTGCGCAGCCGGGCCGCTCATGGCCGCTAGGGCCCAGCCGGATACGGTCCCTGCTGCTGAAGTAGGCAGCTGCCAGCCGCCCCATGGCCGAGCAGACCGTGCCTACCCGCTCGTCGCGGAAACGGTAGCGGGCCTCGAAGGGCAGGCGCGGGTCCAGCAGCAGGCGACCCTCCCGCTCAAAACGCTCCCAGGCCGCCGAGCCGTACAGCACGATCTGGTTGTGATAGAGCAGGTTGGCGGTCAGGTCATGGTCCGCCAGCAGTCCCAGTCCGTCCAGAAAGCGATAGTTTTCCTCCAGCTCCGGCAGGCTGGTATCGGGCTCGAACATGATGAAGCCGATGGTGAGTTGCAGCCCGCTATCCCGGACGGTGCGCACCGCCCTGCCGATCTGCTCTGTGGTGATCCGCTTGCCGATGCGCTGCAGCACCGCCTCGCAGCCGGACTCGATGCCCAGAAAAACGGAGCGGGCCCCGTTAGCCGCCAGACGGGACACCAGCTGCGGCTCGATCGTATCCACCCTGGTTTCGAAACCGAAGGGCAGGCCCAGCCCCTGCGCCAGCCGGCCGATCGCCAGCACCCGCTCCTGTTCCTTGAGACCCGGGCCGATAAAGCTCGGATCGATGAAATACAGGCTGTCGATGCTGCGGCGGGCCAGACGGCGCTCCAGCTCCTGTTCCAGTGACACGAGCGGGCGAACCCGGCGCCGGCTGCAGCCGTAGAAGCGCTGGATGAAGCAGAAGCTGCAGGCGCCATAACAGCCGCGGCTGGCGGCGATGTTCAGGGAGCTGTAGCTGCAATTGGCGCCCACATCATCCGGTAGCGGCAGCCGGGCCAGGTCGCTGATCAGCGGACGCGCCACGAACGCTTCCTCCCGCACGACGACACCGGGCAGGGTGGCGAGCGCGCCTTGCTCCCCGCAGACCTGCAGCAGTTCGGCCAGGGTCGCTTCAAACTCGCCGGCCAGGATAAAGTCCAGGTGTGGTGCGAACTGCAACAGGCGCTGGCGGGCCAGGCTGGGGAACAGGCCGAAGGCCCCCAGCAGGGCGGGGCTGTGCTGTTGCAGCAGGTCAAGGATGGCGCAGACCTCCTGCTCATACCCCCAGGCATAGACCCAGTGGAACAGGACCAGGTCGCCGCCTTCGGCCAGGATGCGGGTAGCAATAGAGGCCGCGTCGCCATCTTCGGAGGTGAAATCCAGGTAGGCGGTGTCCCAGCCGGCTTGGCGGGCAACGGCCAGGGCATAGCCGCTGTTCAGGCTGGCCGACAGCGGGGCATTGGCTACATCGTTGTAATGCTCGATGGTCAGGGGGCGGGGATTTTCGACGATGACGATCTTCATGGGATTGGTTATCTGAAATATGAGGCTGATTGTCAACACCCGTATAGACTGGACCCAGAGATAGCGGCAAGTGTTGCCTCGGCTCACACGACGACAGCTGACATACATTTTATACGCGCACACTGCAATATTTGAACGATTGTCAAATGTTAATAAAAAACAGTTGGTTATGAGGGTGTAAAGAAATTTTACACATTGTGTAACTGACTGATATGATTGAATAAAATAAAAGGTGTAAAGAATCTTTACATCGCCATGAATGTTTAATTGGCTGATATTGCGCTTGATTGATGTTGCGGGATGCGTTAGAGAATACTTGGTCTGCGGGAAGAGCCCCCACAACGTTAAGCTCCGCAGCAAAGCGCATGCAAATAAGGGCGAAGAAGATAACGAATTGGCAGATAACATGAAGGATCTATTGGAACGGTCAGGCTAAATTGCAGTATTGCATGCCTGACCCGAATGGCTCTACAGTTTGCGATGATACTTCAGATTTTTGTCTTCCGCAACTCAAGAAGATAAAAGGACTAATGTTGAATTAGGGGTTATTGTGAAGCACGTTATTATATCATTTTTTATAGGAATTGTTGTCATATTGGTTTTGGCTGTAGATAAAAAAGATAATTCCAGTATTTTTGGAGCTAGTGTAGCTATAGCAATTGGACTAGGTGTAATGTATATGACAAGCAGAAGAAGAGGTGATTTTCATTGGATTAAATCTCTCTTGTATCTTTACATTTTGCTGGCCACAATAACATTTATCCTGAAAATTTTAAAAATTATATAGGTTGATAACTTTCCATGAATTTAAATAATCTAAATGTGTCGGATCTACCGATCACAGAAAACGTGTCATATGGGTCGCGTTTACATGATTGCACAAAGTGAACAGTGTAGACGCGACCCCTTTAAGAGCACTCTACCTACACGGTGCGGAGTATGTGAACATGAAAAAGTCAAAGTACCATGAGTAACTTGGCGATTATTATCATCCTTGTCGTAGTAATAATCGCAATGTCGATTATTACCGCGTTTGGTAAGGCTGTTGGAGCCGGCGCAAATGTTTCAGACCTATTTCCAGAAGGGACTGAAGGTAAAAAAGGTCATGAACCGGATCAAGTTAATAGGAAAAGTAAGAATCTCAGAACATTAGGTGGCCTACTATTCGGAGTGTTATTGCTTTGTCCAATTTTGTACAGACATAGAATAAACGGAGAACCATTCATCAACATCGATCATCAGGTGCGTGACTATTTGGTAGGATTCCTCGTCGTAACTGAATTGCTGATTCTTATTATGAGTTGTGTCGTAAATCGAAAAGATAAGGAATCAAGCAGATAAACAAGGCAAGGCATAACCAGGCTCTTGGACACCGACCGGGGCTGAGAAACGCCCCAGTGCGGGTCAAGGGCGCAGACCGCTGAACTGTAACGTTCCGCAGAAACCAAAATTCAAAAAAATTACCGCCAGGGCCCACTAACATACATGCCGGAGTAATGCCCATGAAAACCGTGCTCATTATTATCACCATCCTACTATCCGTTGCTCTTGCCGAGGCCGAGATGTATCAATGGATTGCCGAGGATGGTTCGGTGACATTCAAGGATACACCTCCTCCTGCATCGAAAAAACGCACGAAGGTTAAGGTTTACAACGACAGCGACTTTGACCCGGCGCCTCCCCCGCAGGCTGCATCGGTGGGGCATCACAGCACGAATACTGCCAGAGCGTCATCGAGCGCGCCTGCCAAAAAAAAGCGCTTCAGCGGGACCGTGGAGATCTACGTCACGGACTGGTGCGGCTACTGCAAACAGGCAATGAGCTATATGTCGAGCAAGGGTATCCCGTTCGTGGCGTACAACATCGAAAAAGACAGCAGCGCCAAACAGCGCCACAGAGCACTGGGTGGTCGTGGCGTGCCGCTGATCATCATCGGTAAAAACAGGATGTCCGGTTTCTCTGCGGAAAATCTGGAATATTATCTGAACAACAGCATGTAGTACCCGGACAATTGCACCGGGGGAGCATGATGAACGGACGGGACACGAGCGGACGAAGTGTGATGTGTTATTAGAAAAACAAGCATGTAAGCGAATAACCAACTCAAAGGAGAATGTAATGAAGCTGTTTAGAAATTCAATGTTTGTTGTTGTTATGTCATTTTTTGCCATTTCGGCCCATGCCGCGGAGTGGACCCCTTTCCAGCTGGCTCTTGTTAATCCGGTTCAATTGTTTCCGGAGCAGACGACAGTGGATGGTGTGCGAATCAATCTGCTGTATGGCGTCAATAAAGAGGTGAATGGAGTGGATTATGGCGTTGTTAACCGGACAACAGGCACGACTCAAGGGGTGCAACTAGGGGCATTTCCTTTCGGTGGGGTCAATATGAGCGAAAACCTCTACGGCATGCAGTTTGGCGGTATTTTAGGCGGTGTCAATATTGCCGGTGGGGATGTGGAGGGGCTGCAATTTTCAGGCATCTTCGGCGGCATAAACAAGGCGGGTAACCTGAAGGGAGTGCAGGTTGCCGGAGCTCTCGGGGGAATAAACATGGCCGAAAATGTAAGCGGCGCGCAGATTGCGGGGAGTTACCTCGGCATTAACCTGGTAAAGAACATGAGCGGCGTTCAAATAGGGACTATATACAATCAGGCCCGTGTAATGGAAGGGCTGCAGCTGGGGCTCGTGAATGTGTGCAATAAGATGCACGGCATCCAGCTTGGTTTGGTTAATATCATAACAGAAAGTAACGTGCCGTTTTTTCCTGTCGTTAATGCCAGGTTTTAGCCTGCTGGGGAAATAGATGAGTCGCCTCGATTCTGGAATACGGAGAGTGGCGACTCCCACCAACATGTTGGGCGCCCCCCCGCCCGAAACAGCTTGGCTGGCGGGGCAACGGCGCAGACGCTGCATTCAATGCCCCTGTTCGGGGAATCTCTGCTGAGGAGGCACTATGAAATACATCTGTCTGGTCTTGCTGATGTTGTTGTCCAATCTGTCGATTGCGGCTGCCGAGCCGGTTTCAGAACAGGATATCCCCGTCAGGTACAGCTCGTATCGTCTGTCATACGACGTGAATGCCGACGGATCGTATGTCGAAACGCAGGGGTATAAGGCACGAATCCTGAAAGAAAACGCCCTGGAGAGATTCAAGGAGGGCAGCGTTACCTTCAGTACCAGCGTTGCCAAAGGCGAAATCCTGGAGGCGTACACCCTCAAAAAATCGGGCAAACGAATCGATGCGCCCAAAAGCAGTTATCAGGTGACTACGAATGATGGCTACGAAAGCGGCAAACCGCTGTATTCCGACGAGACGACCATAACGGTCATTTTCCCTGATCTGGCGGTTGGGGACACCGTTGTCTTTGCATACCGGGTGACGAATTCGGTAGGGATCTTCCCCGGCCAGTTTTCATTCTCCACCAGCTTTTCACGGTTCCAGGCCTACGACGATGCCCGTGTGACGATATCCGCACCACTGTCGATGAAATTGCGCCACGAGTCCTATTTCCTTACCGAACTGAAGCCGAGCGAGAAAAACGGGAAACAGTGGTTTGAGTGGACGTTCAACAACAAGACCCCTGAGAAATGGACCCCTGCCGAGAGCGGGATATCGGCGGTGGGTGACGAGCCCAGCCTGTATGTGTCCACCTTCGACAGTTACAAACAGATTGCGGAGCTGTATGGGGCACGGGCGATTCCGAAGGCTGTTGTCGATGAGCGGGTGAAGGCTTTGGCTTCGAAGATTGTACAGGGTAACGCCTCACCCGCGGCCCAAGCCCGCTCGATCTACGACTGGGTGGCCCGGAATATCTCCTATGGCGGCAACTGTATCGGCATCGGTGCCGTGGTTCCCCGCGATATCAGCGTCATTCTGGACAACAAGATGGGCGACTGCAAAGACCATGCAACGCTACTGCAGGCGTTGCTGGCAGCCACAAACATCGAGGGGGAGCAAGCCCTTGTCAATGCCGGCTCGCAGTACTACCTACCCAAAACTCCGGTCGTGTCTTCAGTGAATCATGTGATCAACTATATCCCCAGCATGAAGCTGTTCCTCGATTCCACCGCAGCGGAAGTGCCGTTTGGCATGATCCCGAACAGCCTTGGTGAAAAGCCTGTCCTGCTGGTGTCGCATTTCCGCGATGGCATGAAGATACCTTCGACCTCCACCTACGGGCATGAACAGATCATGAAAACCCGGATCCGGGTCAATGCGGACGGGACCGCGAGCGGGTCGAGCCGGATAAGCCTTAAAGGATTGCCGGCAATTCAAATGAGAAGCCTGATGCGGAAATTACCCGGTGATCAGGAGGATCTGGTGGCCAGAAAATTCCTGGAAGGTCAGGGCTTTCATGGAAGCGGTAAGCTGCACAAGGACGATCCTGCCGCTCTGCGGGATGTATACCGGTTCAGTATCGACTTCAAGCTGGATGATCTGCTGGCAATCTCAAGCACAACCGGGATGTTGATACGGCCGGTTGTCTCCAGCGTTCTCCCGATCGCCTCTTTTTTAGGGGGGGCGTACGAGCCGATAGAAAAAAAGCCGTCGCTCTGTTCGGGCGGGCGGAGTATTGAGGAGTTCGTGTACGAATTCCCGGCATCCCTGAACGTGGTGGGAGTGCCAAAGGATTTCAGCCTGTCAACCCCTGCCATCAATTACACGGCTACCTATCGGAAAACCGGTAATACCCTGACCATCAGACGGGAATTGCAGGACAAGACCGCAACCAATATCTGCAGCGTGGCGTTCATGGAAGCATACAAGAAAGCCGCCCGCAATCTGATTCAGGACTTGAAATCCCAGGTGCTCTTGACCAATTGAGCCGTGCAGCACCGCGCCGGGCTGAAGTTGAAATGAACACGCGCAGCGGGCAAAAACCCGTGGCCGAAATGATGCCCGCGCCGATCGAGCAGCCCCGGACGTGTATGAACGAGACCCCGTCCACCCGTCCGAAGAATAGCTAGAAATCGCCCGACTCATGTGATACAGATGAGGAAAGCGGTTTACTCCGACCAGGCGAGGCGGTGCCGTGAACCGGCACCCCTCGCTGCTATCAAACCTTGTGACGGCATACATGACCCTCCTTCAATTTGACCTGCTGATTCTGCTGGTCTCCGTAATCGCCGGGCTGTTCGGCTCAATACTCGGGCTGGGCGGCGGCATCATTGTGATCCCCGCCTTGACCCTGCTGTTCAATATCGACATCAGATACGCCATCGGCGCTTCCATCGTCTCAGTCATCGCAACCTCAAGCAGTGCAGCGGCGACCTACGTGCGGGAGCGGATGACCAACCTGCGGGTAGCCATGGTGCTGGAGGTAGCCACGACTTCCGGTGCGTTGACCGGGGCGTATCTGGCCGGGCACCTCAGCGTGCGCTGGTTGTATGTCATCTTCGGGGTCATGATGGGTTATTCTTCGCTGATGATGTTCCGCAAGCGTCACGAAACAACGACGGTGATGGTCAAATCGGCGCCTTGGGCGGATTATCTCCGGCTGCACAGCAGCTATTTCGACAGGGCCACGGGCCAGGAGGTAAGCTATCGAGTGGTGAGTACCCGTATCGGCTTGGGACTTATGTACATCGCCGGCGTTGTCAGCGGGCTGCTGGGAATCGGTTCCGGGGCGCTCAAGGTGCCGGCGATGGATCTGGCTATGCGCTTACCCATCAAGGTCTCGACGGCTACCAGCAATTTCATGATCGGAGTTACCGCAGCAGCCAGCGCCGGCGTGTATTTCATGCGTGGCGACATCGACCCCTATATAGCTGCCCCGGTCGCGACCGGAGTGCTGATAGGGGCTGCTCTGGGGCCGCATCTGATGGGACACCTGCATAGCACAACCCTGCGAAAGATCTTTGTGTCGGTGCTGCTGATTATCTCGGTGCAGATGCTTCTGAAAGGGGTCCGTGGATGACAAGCCCTCAATCGATAAAAGAAAAAGCTTTGCTGGACGAAGAGCGCGTCCGGCGTGTGGAATTAATGATCAGTCAACTGCTGCGACTGGGTATTGCAGCCAGTCTGGCGCTCATCGCGGTCGGCACGTTTATGAGTTTTCTGCATCATCCCGACTACCTGTCATCCTCAGATGCACTGCTGAGGCTTACCAGGCCGGGGGCCGCCTTCCCCCATACCTGGCATGACGTCGCAAGCGGGCTGTCTGCCCTGCGCGGGCAATCGATCGTCATCATCGGATTGCTGCTTCTGATCGCCACACCGGTGATGCGTGTAGCGGTATCGATCCTCGGTTTTGTCTATCAAGGCGACCGGCTTTTTACGCTCATTACCACGGTCGTGCTGTGTCTGCTGCTGTTGTCTTTTGCACTGGGGAAGGTGGAGTAGATCCTGCTGCGCCGCCTCGGGCGTGAGAGGAAGACATTCCGGAACGACCGTTTCAGTCCCGTCCCCGCCCCCGGGCCTCTCCCTTCGCTGTCATTGATCTTATAAAAAGCATTTAACCGCAGATGGCCGCAGATAGATCATAGGCCTGCAACACTATCAGGTTTAACCAAACAGGTTAAGGATGCTTCCTGGAATTCGTAGGGTTTATCTGCGGTTAACGGCCGTATCAAGGTTGATCCGTTGCCGGTTTTACCATGCGGAGATATAACGTTACCTCGTACAATCGGGCGCCCCACCGGGAACGCTGCTTGCCAGGTTGCTGTTATATGTTTCGGTCCCTAAGCGGTTGATAATCTGGATGCGCCTGGCAAGGCTCACGACCTCGCCCGGAAACCGGTGCGTCGAAACCCTGCCCGTACTACGATGCCGGAGGTCAGAAACGATGAGCTTTATCCTTGCCCTGGACCAGGGGACGACCAGTTCCCGCGCCCTGGTGTTCGACCATGACGGCACGATCCGCAGTCTGGCCCAAAAGGAATTCCGCCAGTTCTTTCCGGCGCCCGGACTGGTGGAGCACGACGCCGAGGAGATCTGGGCCTCCCAGTTGGGCGTGGCGGTCGAGGCCATTGCCCGGGCCGGTCTGACTGCCGCCGATATCGCCGCCATCGGCATCACCAACCAGCGGGAAACCACGGTGGTCTGGGATCGCGCCACCGGCAGGCCGATCCACCATGCCATCGTCTGGCAGGACCGGCGCACCGCCGGCGAGTGTGACCTGCTCCGGGCCCAGGGACACGAGCCGACCTTCCGCGCCCGGACCGGGCTGCTGCTGGACCCCTATTTCTCCGGCACCAAGCTGGCCTGGCTGCTCGACCATGTGCCCGGCGCCCGGGCCCGGGCCGAGGCCGGGGAGCTGGCCTTCGGCACGATCGATTCCTGGCTGGTCTGGAACCTGACCAACGGCGAACGCCACATCAGCGATGCCAGCAACGCCTCCCGCACGCTGCTGTTCAATATCCACGATAACAGCTGGGATCCGCACCTGTTGGAGCTGCTGCGCATCCCGCCGGCGGTCCTGCCCGAGATCGTTGATTCCAGCCAGCTCTATGGCCGGACCGCGGCCCGTTTTCTGGCCACGCGGGTGCCGATTGCCGGCATGGCCGGCGACCAGCAGGCGGCTCTGTTCGGCCAGCTCTGCGACCGGCCCGGGATGGTCAAGAACACCTATGGCACCGGCTGCTTCATGCTGATGCATACCGGGACAACCCCGGTGATCTCACAGCAAAACCTGCTCACCACCGTGGCCTGCCGACTGGGGGGCCAAACCGAGTATGCCCTGGAAGGCAGCGTCTTCGTGGCCGGGGCGGCGGTGCAGTGGCTGCGGGACGGTCTCGGGCTCATCCGCTCCGCGGCCGAGGTCGAGACGCTGGCGGCGCAGGTCGCGGACAACGGCGGCGTCTACCTGGTTCCGGCCTTTACCGGTCTGGGTGCGCCGCACTGGGACCCCTATGCCCGCGGCGCCCTGCTCGGCATCACCCGCGGCACGACCGCCGGGCACATCGCCCGCGCCACCCTGGAGAGCATCGCCTTCCAGACCGCCGATCTCCTCGAAGCCATGGAAGCGGACGCCGGCACCCCGCTGGCCGAGCTGCGGGTAGATGGCGGTGCGACTGCCAATAATCTGCTGATGCAGTTCCAGGCCGATCTGCTGGGGTGCCCGGTCGTGCGGCCGCTGGTGCGGGAGACGACGGCACTGGGCGCGGCCTACCTGGCCGGTCTGGCGGTCGGCTACTGGCGGGATCGTGGGGAAATCGGGCAGCTCTGGCAGGCGGAGCGGGTCTTTACCCCGGCCATGGATCAGGGGCAGGCGGCCGAGTTGCGCCGCAGCTGGAGCCGGGCGCTGGAACGCTCCAAGGGGTGGGTCCAGCCATGAAACGTGCGGACCTTGTGCAACAACTGGCCGGTAACACGGTCTGGGACATGATCGTGATCGGCGGCGGCGCCACCGGCCTGGGCACGGCGGTGGAGGCGGCCAGCCGTGGTTACCGTACGCTGCTGCTGGAGCAGGGCGATTTTGCCCAGGGCACCTCCAGCCGCAGCACCAAGCTGATCCACGGCGGGGTGCGCTACCTGCAGCAGGGCAACCTGTCGCTGGTGCTGGAGGCACTGCGGGAACGCGGCCTGCTGATCCGCAACGCCCCGCATCTGGTTCACAACCTCTCCTTTGTGGTGCCGCTCTACGACTGGTGGGAAGGCCCCTTCTACGGAATCGGACTCAAGCTGTACGACACCCTGGCCGGCAAGCTGGGGCTGGGGCCGTCCCGGCTGCTGACGCGGGAGGAAACCCTGCGTCACATCCCGACCGTGGAAGCGCACGGTCTGCGTGGCGGGGTAATCTACCACGACGGCCAGTTCGACGACGCCCGCCTGGCGATCAGTCTGGCCCTGACCCTGGCCGATCTGGGCGGGGTAGCGCTCAATTACCTGCCGGTGACAGGTATCATCCGTGAAGGCGGTCTGGTGGCCGGGGTGCAGGCCGTGGACACGGAAAGCGGGCGTGTATTCAGGATCAGGGGGCGAGCCGTGGTCAACGCCGCCGGTCCGTTCATTGACCATGTGCGGCGAATGGCCGATCCCGGGGCTCAGGGGCTGATCGCTCCCAGCCAGGGGGTGCATTTGGTGCTGGCAGGCTCGTTTCTGCCGGGTGACAGCGCCATCATGGTGCCGCATACCGATGACGGCCGGGTGCTGTTCGCGGTGCCCTGGCATGGCCGGACGATCGTCGGCACCACCGATACCCCGATCCCGGCGGCGGTCATCGAACCACGCCCGCTGCCGGAGGAGATCGATTTCCTGCTTGCCCATGCCGCCCGCTACCTGACCCGCCACCCGCAGCGCTCCGATGTGCTGAGCATCTTCGCCGGTATCCGGCCGCTGGTCCGCAGCGCCGCAGTGGGGGATACCGCCTCGCTGTCCCGCGATCACACCCTGCTGGTGGAGAGCAGCGGACTGGTGACCATTGCCGGCGGCAAATGGACCACCTACCGCCAGATGGGGGAGGATACGGTCAGCGCCGCAGCCCAGGTGGCCGGGCTGGACGAACGCCCCTCGCTCACCGGCAGCCTGCAGATCCATGGCTGGCAGATGGGGGGCGACCCGGCTGACCCGCTGCAGGTCTACGGCAGCGATGCCGCGGCGCTGAGGCAGCTGCTCAGCGAACACCCGGCCTGGCAGGAGGCGCTGCATCCGGCGCTGCCCTATTGTCTGGGCCAGGTGATCTGGGGGGTGCGCTTCGAAGGGGCGCGAACGGTCGAGGATATCCTGGCCCGCCGCACCCGGGCGCTGCTGCTGGATGCCCGCGCCAGCATTGTTGCGGCGCCGGTAGTCGCTGAACTGATGGCGCAGGAGCTGGGGCAGGATCGCGTCTGGCAGGCTGGGCAGATTACCGCGTTTACCCGACTCGCCAGCGGCTACCTGTTGGAGTAATACTCGCTGTGCCTGCACACATATGGCCACGATCGGGAACCTTGTCACTAAACGGTTACTACGGCGTTGCCGCCCGCCTGCGCCCGCCATCCGGTCTGTCGTGGACCAACATGATGTCCCTGTCTGACTCATCCTTCTGATCTTAATCATTGCAGCACTTGAGTTGTTGTGCATTCGTGGTAACCTTGCAGGAAGAACCTGTTGTCGCGTCCTTATCCCTTCGGGTGACATACGCCATGATTACTTTATCGCGCAGTACCGCAATGCATTTTCTGCAGGTGATATGCCTGTTGCTGATTGTGCTAGGCAGGCATGACCACGTTGCGCACCGGTTTCCGTGTGACGGTGATGCTGCCGGCCTTCAGCTCAGCCAGCAATCCGACGACACGGTTATTGAATCTGCAGACGTCGATGAAGACACCCTCGATGGCGATCACGTCAGCAAACCCGAATATGCGCACCCTTCCAACGCGTTATTGCAGCAGATCTCCCCCCAAGCCGGGAGGCTGTATCCGGTCGAACAGGATTGTCATCTGCCCCTCGTCTATCTCCCGGTATTCTCCCCGCCCAAAATAACCGCCTGATTCTCCGGTAAGCTACAGCCTCTACTGTCCGTGAGGTGTGTGCCTGGCAGCGCCTGGGCACTTGCTTCACGTTGCTCGCAACCAGACGGAATCACGTTCTGTCTGAGATCCCAAAAAAAGGAGAAGGTACGATGAAATGGAAATTATTGAGTAGTCTCGTGGTGGTGATGCTGGCGGCAGGTGCCGCCTGGGGAAAGGATGCCGTCATGAGCCAGGCCCAGGCGACCTTCAAGCCTGTTCCGGCCAAGCCGCCGGTGCTGAAGAATAACCCGGCCACCCCCGGCAAGGTTGAGCTGGGGCGCATGCTCTTTTTTGAGCCGCGCCTGTCGTCATCCTATCTGATCAGCTGCAATACCTGTCATAATGTGGGGCTGGGCGGAGTGGATCTGCAGGAGACCTCCACCGGTCACGGCTGGCAGAAAGGGCCGCGGAACGCTCCAACGGTGTTGAACTCCGTGTACAACCTGGCCCAGTTCTGGGACGGCCGGGCGGAAGATCTGGCGGCCCAGGCCAAGGGACCGGTTCAGGCGTCGGTAGAGATGCACAACACGCCGGCGCGGGTTGTGGAAACCCTCACAAGTATCCCCGGCTACCTGCCGTTATTCAAAAAGGCCTTTCCCCGCGACAAGGACCCGATCACCTTTGACAACATGGCCAAAGCCATTGAGGTTTTCGAGGCAACGCTCATTACCCCCGATGCCCGCTTCGACAGATTCCTCAAGGGGAACCCGAAAGCGCTTTCTGCCAAAGAGCAGCAAGGCCTGAAGCTGTTTATGGCCAAGGGGTGTTCTGTCTGCCACAATGGGGTAAATATCGGTGGCGCCGGGTACTTCACCTTCGGGGTTAAAGAGAACCCTGCGGCCGATGTCCGTCCCACGGAAGATCTCGGGCGTTTCAAGGTTACCAATACCGCTGCCGACAGATATGTGTTCAAGGCGCCATCGCTCCGCAATATCGAGCTGACGCCGCCCTACTTCCACTCCGGCAAGGTCTGGAAACTCAGTGACGCCGTCAAGATCATGGGAACCGCACAGATCGGGATCAGCATCAACGACGATGAAACCGGTAAGATAGTGGCGTTTCTCCTGACCCTGAACGGCAGGCAACCACACATCGTCTATCCGATCATGCCACCGGATTCCAATGCCACGCCGAAACCCGCGTTGTAGAATGCTGCCGGTGAAAGGGCCCAGTGGCCCTTTCACCGCTACAGGCCGGGCCTCGCCGCCACGCCGGTTGAACCCTTCCGGGCCGTACCCGCACCGCATCACCTGTCACTCCACCAGCAGCAAGCCGATATACTGGACGAAATCGTCGCTGTTGCGCAGCGGGGCGACCGGCAGGCCGCACTGCTCTGCCAGGGCGAAGACGTCGCAGCCGCAGGACTCCAGCGATGGACGGCGTTTCTCCGGAAAACTGCAGCGCTCCGGCGGGCACTCCTCGCACCAGCAACAGGGGCCGCCGCTGAAGACCAGCGCCTTCTTGAAACCGGCCAGAAAGGCCTCCTTCTCCAGTCCCAACAGATGTTCCTGAAACTCCCGCAAGGGCGGCTGTCCGGCCAGCAGCAGGGCCCGGGAGTACCCCCCCAGCAGTTCCTCAAAACCGGCCCGATCCAGCGAATGGGGCGGGCAGCTCCAGCGTCTGCCGTACTGGGAGCAGCCGTAGCTGCACTTGGCCCGGACCCAGGCCTCGCTGCGGATGCTGGCCGGGTCCAGCTCGACCGCGGCGAAAAAACCGTGGTCCAGGGCGTGGCTTTTCAGGTCGAAGAGCGATGAGCTGCCAGGGTAGGGAACGCTACGGCTGGCGATCAGGGCCAGGGAGGAGGAGGGCAGTTCGATGCTGGTGGTCTGTCCGAATCCGGCGCTCTGCAGCAGGGCGGCGGTCTCGGCGGTGGTGTAGCTGCGGCCGTTCCAGGTGTTGACCAGCATGTGCAGGTCGTACAGGGCGCCGAAGCTGTTGGCGTCGCGGAAGAAATCATGGACGATCAGCAGGCCGTTTTCGGTCAGCAGCTTTCCGGCTGTTTGCAGCAGGGTCGCATTCTCTGCCGGGCCGTAACAGTGACACAGGTTGGAGAACAACAGCAGATCGGCCTTGCCCAGGTAACGCTCGACCATCTCGCCCAGTTCCTGCGGGTCGAGGATATTCAAGGGCAGCAGGGTCAGATTGCCGGACCGGTCACCTGCGGCGAACCGCGCGCAGACGTCCGGCAGGTCGCAGGCCAGCGCCTGCCAGCCGGGATGCCGCGCCAGGAACTCGCGCAGATAGGTGCCGTCCCCGGCGCCCATGTCGATGATGGTGCCCTGTTCCGGCAACCCGGTGACGGCATCCCACAGCTCCCGGGAGCGCACAACCGCCGCCTCGCCCATAGCTTGTTGAAAGAGCTGCAGCCGCTGGCCGTATTCCGGCGGGGCCTGTTCGCGGACCAGGGAACCCTGGCCCTGCTCCAGTACGGTCCCCAGCTGGCGCCAGTTCTCCATCAGGAGCGGTTCGAACTTCAGCACATGGCGCTGGGTCGTGGCGCTGGTCCGGCCCAGGTAGCTCCGGCTGAAACGCGACAGGTAGAGCCGGTCGTCGTAGCGCTCCAGCAGGCCGACCCCCACCAGCAGCTCGATAAAGCGCTGCCCCTCTTCAGGTAGCAGGGTGGTCGCCTGCAGCAGTTCTTCCAGCGTGCGTTCACCCGCATCCAGCAGATCGATGATGCCGGAGTTGACCGCCTCATTCATGACGCAGAACAGGCGGTAGCCGCTGGTCAGGTCGCAGAAGGTGCGGTAGGAGTTGTCGGAGGGGAGAATTTTCATGGAACTCCTAGTCATAATGAAGCCACCGGCACCGAACGCACAACAGGCCCAAGCGGCAGCGATTGTTGCGCCAGACAGATGACGGCGCCGGGACCGACCGGCATCTTCAGGTTTGCCAATACGCCAAAGTTACGGATGTCGCCCATGCCCGGCGATGCACTCTTCTTGCACTCCAGCGGGTAGATCGTCCCGTCCTGTATGATCAGCAGGTCGATCTCCTTTTTATCCTTGTCACGATAATAGAAAAACGGCGCCTGACGGCCGTTGTGCCAGTAGCTCTTCAGCAGTTCGCCGATGATCCAGGTTTCCAGGATGGCGCCGGACATGGCCCCAGACTCAAGGGTTTCCGGGGTGGACCACTGGGTCAGATAAGCGCAGAGGCCGGTATCCAGGAAGTACAGTTTGGGGGTTTTCACCAGGCGTTTGGTCAGGTTGCTATGGTATGGTTCCAGCAGATAGACAATGCCGGACGTCTGAAGGATGGAAAGCCAGCTCTTGGCGGTGTTGAAGGCCACGTCGGCGTCGCGGGCCAGGTCGGCCATGTTGAGCAGTTGCCCGGTGCGTGCCGCCGCGGCCCGCAGGAAACGGAGAAAGGCCATTTCATCCCCCACACGGGCCAGGTCGCGGATGTCGCGTTGCAGATAGGTCTGGATGTAGGAGCTGTAGAAGAGGTCGCGGTCACCCTGTTCACCCGAGGCGATGGCCGGGAACGAGCCGCGCCAGATCAGGCGGTACAGTTCCATCAGATCGAGGGGTGCGCTTGTTTCTGTCGTCTCCGGCAGCGGGAGAAATGGTTTGGAGGTATCCCCAATGCCGAGCAGTTCACGGCGGGAAAAGCCCAGAAGCTGGAGTACCCCGACCCGTCCGGCCAGGGATTCCGACACACCCCGCATCATCTGAAACTGCTGGGAGCCGGTCAGCCAGAAGAGATTGGGGGTACGGCGCTGGTCGCAGGCCATCTTGATATAGGGGAGCAGTTCCGGGGCGTACTGGATCTCGTCGATCAACACCGGCGGCGGAAAACGCTGCATGAACAGGGCCGGGTCGCTTTTGGCAAGGGCAAGTACCAGCGGATCGTCCAGGGTGACATAGGTTCGCTCCGGTTCGCTTACATGGCGCAGAAAGGTTGTTTTGCCGACCTGGCGGGCGCCGGTGACCAGCAATACCGGGAATTGCCGTGAGGCTTCCTTGAACCAGTTTTCGAGAGTGCGGGTGAGATACATGGAAGTCGCCTATCGTCTAAGTTGCATTACAATTGCAATATAGACGATAGACGGTTATTGTGTCAATGGTTTTAGGGGGATAGGTGAGGTGTGGTGGAGTCTCTGAAAGAGGTAAAACCTTCAATAGATAAATAGAAAAGAATGTCCCGCCAAGCCAGCCTAAATATTTTCATGTAAATTAATTGTGCGTTAAGAATTCCATGGGATAATTTCAGATCTACCATCTAGTGTGAACTTTATTGAAATAGTAAATTCGCTGATGGGGTCTAATTTAATTATCGACAACGCTGGTAATACATAAGTAGTCAAATTATCTCTCAATTTTTCTTCTGCTTGTTGCATGGCAATATCCGTTGGAAGAATATATTTAAATGGTAAATAATTTATCTCTAAATAGATCTTCTTGTTTTCGATATCAATATCAAGTGCTGATAATTCTATAGTTTCTATAGGTATATCATTTTTAAATGATTCTCTACCCGTCTCTCGATCCCATGCTTGTATTTGGTCACAAATTATAAGTAAAGCTCCGAGCGGAAAGTCTTTGAAAGATATATTGTTAACCTCAGTTACAGCTACTTTGGGAGGAATCAGATTATGGATTACCACGGCAGCGGATGCAAATAAGGCTAAATTGTCGATCTTTGACTTTGAAAAGATATTTGTTAGTGTCACAGCTGACAAAACTCCATGATCATAACAATGATTTGTTGATACATTACTTCCAACAAAAACTGATAAATGAGGAGGTAGTTTTGTTTGAATACTGCATAGAATCTCTTTAATTTTAGAAGGTGATTTATTTACTGGCAGGAATTCAATAGGGGTACCAGGGTATATTTCAGTTAGTTTATTGCATTTTTCAATTATTTTGTCTGCTATTTCACCAAGATAGCCAATGTCATGAAAAATAGACGCAAGAAACCAGATAGTATCAATTTCAGACTCATCGGCTAAACCCAACTTTGTACTTAATGCTTGTTTATTAATAATACCACTATTAATAATATAAAAACCAAGCCAGAAGACATTTATAACATGTCTTAGATGACCAAACGATGTCGGTTTACTCGCAACGTTGAATAATTCCATGTCAACGATTGTGTTCATCATTTGATCAAATTCAACTCTAACGCTTACTAGACCAGCAATGTTCGCTAAATTTTTTCTGATAGTATCGATCTGGTCCTTTTCATTTGTTTTAGATTTGTAACGATCTATCATATTAATTAAATGCGGTTTCCATGGGTGAACAAATTTGTCAGATGTCAACAATATTGACAATTTACTCAATAACGCATGTTCTGGATACGAACGGCTTAAATCTCTCTTTAGTGCATGTATCTGCCACTTAATAAAGTCATCTGGAGTAGACTTTTTGTCCCATAGATAATCAACTTTGTTTAGGTCGTCTTCATGTTCTTTAAGCAGAGCTGGAGAATAGTTAGTGAGTACTGCAATTTTTGTTCGTTTATCAATACCTCTAACAACTTGAAGGACTGTATCAAGTTTATATTCACCCTGCGCATCGTTATCATGAGACTGATCTTCGCGCAGAAAATTCGCATCTGTAATAACTAATTCGTAGCGATTATTAGTAATATAAGTTTTCAATATTTCGCTATCAGGATATGTCAGTATTTGAACTTTGACACCTGGTACAGACTCCATAGCGTTTTTATAAAAAATTCGTTCATCATCATGTTCTAGATAAAGAATATTAAAGGATTCCATTCTATTGCCTCCTTAATGTGAATAGCCTATACAAAAATCGAGTGCTATGCTTAATGTGAATTCAGAATCTGATATTTTTTTCGGAAATGAATTAATGCGAAACAACCTGAACGCCCTTGTATTTGTTTCTTTAACTCCCGGGCCGGATATAACCCCCCTATAAACACTCTCTGGATTTTCCGAATTTGAAAAAATTTCTATTATTAATTTCTTTATTGAATCACTTTCTTGATCATATCGAATCGCAATTCTCATTTTAGGTACATTACAAGTACTCACATTGAAACTAGCTTTAGATGTAAAGTTAATTATCACTTCTTCTAACGTCATGATACTTGGAGCAATTATAAATATGTTTTCAAAGTCCGGCAGTGCGCTCTCGATTTCGAGACTAATTTTAGGAGTTACATCATTACATTTTTGTTTAATTAGTTCGACTATGTGTTTAATTGATATTTGCGTGTTTTTGAGAGATTGAAATATCGGATTGGAGTGTTGATGAGGATAGTGATTCAGTATCTTTAATGCGATTGACTTTGATTTTTCAGAAATGAGATCTTTAGTAATAGAAATTTCAGAGTTTAATTGAGTTAGATATTTCTTGAGTACAGGTAGTTCTTCACGTGCTCTATCGTCGAAAACGTTTAGGTACCTTTTTTCAACAATCTCTAAACAATATTTTATATCAGCAACTATATCCCTAATAAGCTTTATTTCAGCGATATTGACCTTTGATTCTAGTAAAGATGACAATAAAGCTGGTAAAAGATGTGGATGAGGGTGCCTGCTGGGTCGTATTGTATGGTTTAGTAGTGTAAGGAGTGCAGGAATAAATGAATCTTGATTGTCAGACTTTCTCAGTGCTGATAGTATTTCGTCATTGTACATCGAAGAAAGTAATGACTTGTTAGGTATGGAACTCGCAATTTCTAGTGTTGTAGATAATCTGCGGATAATAGTTAATATATCTTTAGAGTCAATTTGTGCAACATTGTTTAAATAGTAATTAGCAGATATAACCATCAAGGAAAGACCAGTACCTATGCTATTTCGCTTAATACCTGACGCATCTTCTTTATCAGATAGTTGGATCAATGTCTCAACTGAGAAATCGAATAAATCATAGATCAGATGTCTATGTTGCTTGCTTGACAAAGCAAGGGTTCTGCCAGATTCCCAAAGCATCTGTTTTGAAACTGAAGTACCCTTTACAATTTCTGACTTCAAACATTCTATCCAACTCGACCCAGCCCATTGGCTATTCATCCTATCCCAATTTTTAAATAACGCTCTGCCCATCTCTGTTTTTAAATATTCGAGATTATGTTCAAAATCAGGAACCGACTTAGGCCTATCTTCACATATAGATACATATTCCTTAATTAAACCCCAAAAAGGATTGCCCCTATGTATCAATATATAATATTCCCAAAGGACGAGTTCAACCGTTTCAGCCCCGATAATCCTACCCATATTTATTGGAGCTGGTAATTTCTTTCCATCCGAATTCAAAAAAGACGGGATCTCTGTGGATTGTGGTCGTATTTCATTTAAGCGTGTTTCAATTTCTGTAGCAGCACTATGATCTGATGGGATTAACGAAGAAGATCGCATTGATTTTAAGTGTGAGATTTCATCACATAATTCGCAAGCCCCTTTTTCTGCGACTGGCATATCTACATCAAGCCATCTATCATATTTAAACGAAAATGAAAAATTTGTATTCTCATCTGAAATTACGTTTTCATCAGATAAAGAAATTGACTCTATACCAGAGAACATCGTACTTTTGGCCCTACCTTGCCTATCAATAATTGCATAAGCGTGAATATGTTTATAAGGAGAACAGGCCAGGGAGAATTTGGGGTCAAGCAACTTGGACTCAGATATACAGTTTCTACCGAATAACATCAGAGAGCGCATAATTGTATCAAGTGTACGACCTGTTGCAACCGCGTCATCTAAAATGAGAATACTTAACTGTTTGTCAGGGAATTTTTCTAGCAACTTGCAATTATCATAAATTGATTTTTTTATTGGTTTTGGAAGAACATAGAAAGGTCTGGTCGCTAAAACTTTTGTCGATAAACAGTAAGTAAATGTTACGTCATGTTTAACTGTAAGCTTAACGGCGGTTTCGATCCGTTGGACTATGTCACATATATGTGAATGTAGCGGAAGTAACACGTGGTCAATTTTTTTTGAAATTATGATGCCTAAAATTTCGCCGCATATTTCACCTCCAATAAAATCATCCATTAACAGCTTCTTTAAGCACGTTGTAACACTAAAATGATGCGTTCCATATATCCAGTGGCCTGAACGCAGTGCCTTTGCTTCTTCCAACATTTGAAGACGAGAACGATTTAACTGCTCTCTCGGATATTTCTCTTCATACTTCCCCGATAATGACGAAAAACTAAAAACTTCAAGCGAATAAGGTTCAACAAAAAACATACTTTTATCAAGGCTCTCAACTTCTTGCTCGTTTAGTGATAAAGGCCTCTGGTATTCTGCAATAAAAAAACGCGGTAAATCGCCTGAAACGCTACTTGGGCTAGTGTCCCAAAATAGTGTGTTAGTTTCCTCAGATAAGTCCGTTAGCTTTAATATTGCAATTATTCCGAATATCTTTAAATTGTTAGATGATGCAAATGCTGTTATTTGACTTAAGGTGGTTTCTTTGTCAATAATATCAGAAATTATTACCGAAGGAACGCCAGCCCAATCATCTTTATAAAAGAGATTGTCATGGTCTATCGCTGAGTAATATCCTAGATTAATAACATGCGCATTGTAGCCAATCATGTTGCTAGCTATCGATCTTGCTATGAGTTCAGCGGGACCTGTCGCAGCAATTAGCAAGACATCTAGCGAATTTCCAATCAAATCCTTGATTGCTGAAATAAGCCAATCTGTGATTTGATTTGCAATACAGCTGGTCTGCATTAATGGCGTTGATTGTATAAACCTATCAGAATAATCATTTCTGGAAGGTAATTTATAAAATCCGCTGTTTTCAATACATCCAACAGCTTTCATCAATTCTGGGAGTTTCAACCTGACAAGATTCTTTTGAGCTTCTAGGAAAATATCTATATTGAGGCGGCACTTCCATGAAATGCCGTTTGAGGCGACAATCATTTCAAATATATCTTCATTTGACTTTAAATAAAGATCCATAATTTCGGTATCTTCTGGTTTAGCCAGAGATATGATATCTTTATTATTAACACCAGTGCTACTTTGAAATATTTTATTAATAACTGAATCAAAAGCATATTTACCTAGACCAAACCACCAAATTCTCTGTTCTGTATCCATCATAGGCAATGTTCTATGTTTCACTGATAAAACATAAAATAATTCTTTGTTTTCATTAGCGATATCAATGCTATCGATATTTAATTTTTCTCTATCACGTAGGCTGTGCGCTAGCGATGCAGGAACTTCAATGCAGATGCATGTATGTGTGTGAAGCACTGGCTTCTGTGATGAAAGAATTAATACAACATCGTCCTCATTAAGTTGCATGCTACCAAAATCATATACTATAATCGTACTAGAGAGTTCTTCCATAAGTGAATTTCGAAGCATACCCAATTTTAAGTTGATTTCTTGGTCAATTAATCCTGAAAAATATGCTCCAATTTGAATGACTTTAAATATTTTTTTATCGCATTGTGAAATATGCGGCTCAATTTTACGCTTTATGATGACGTGTTTCTGAGTTGTAGGATTTGAAAGTGGCAATAATAACTGAAACTGAGAACCATAAGGGTGGAGGGTGCTTAAAGTTTTTGATGGATATATCCCGATGCCATTTGGACTTCTTTCAAAAAAGTTATTATTGGTAGCGTCATAAATAAACTCATGTCCAGATGTGCGTAATTTTAAAATACCACCATATTTGGCAGTGCATTTTAAAATCCTATGCAATGCATGTACACCACCAAGTCTTTCAGAATAATCTTTTCTGGTTCCGAGCTCATCAAAAGCGAAAGCAATTATATCGTCAATGCGGTCATTACCTTTGACACCATATTTGCACTTAAATGAACTAAAAGCATCTCTTAAGGTATTAGCAATTCCATTTCCTCTATCACCGACACATATTTCTAGAATTCCTCTGTCGTTTTGTACGTCAAATATGTGGTCTACGTTTTTAAAGCTTGAACGTAAATCACAATAGCCTGATGGTGATATTACTCGCATAGCAATTATACCATTTGCACCATATTCACCCCTCCAAGAAGCTCCTGAATGCTCAAGAATATTTAATCCAAGTTGATATCCAAATACATGTGAAAACTCTCCATCTTTGAATATTGGAGCTGAAGCAACTTCTTTGGGCAAAGAACCAAGCCAGTTACTTATGATGCTATTTATTCGGAAAGAATCAATATCATTATGTGCTCTGATTGGAATCATTTTGAGGATTTTACTTCCAACCTGATTAACACCTTTATAAGTATGTAGTTTGCTTAATAATGGATCGCTTATTCCTTCAAATACAACTGATCCAGCTTTTTTTTGGTAAGCAAGTGACTCAAATAATCCAAAATGATGGCAAAACGATATGAATGGATAAATCTGTTTTGCATATTCAAGGTTCAACTTTGTATCTTCAGAAATTGACTTATTATTCTGTTTTTTTAAGGAATTATATTCATCTATTGGCATTATTTGATGCAAAGAGTATGGTCCAAGTCCAGCAAATCTTACATGTGCTTTTCCACGTACGGCTTGAGCGAAATCTATAATCAAATAAAGATTGATAAGATCGAATAAGCTGATGTAATTGAAAGTCGAAAGGTCAATAAGAGCAATCTCTGTAAGATCGTAAGACGGCTTAGCCTTAGGTGGCATAAGCTGTAAGTCAATTTGCCATTGCGAAAGAATTGTATTTATTGCCATATCATCAAACTTATTAAACACCATGGCCCCATACCTTTTAAAATTTGTTTATAATTAAGTGACTTATAAATCTTTGAAAAAACCAGACCTCAGCGGGATGTTCAGGCTTGCCTTATTGCGATTATTTCTGATAAAGAGTCCATCTGCTTCCAAATAAAGTTACCTGCCTCACTCAACCCTCAATCCTAAACAACTTATCCCCCTGCGACAACTTAACCACAAAAAACTCTTCCCGATTCAACTCTTCCGGCAACTTATCCTTCAGAATCGAAGCCACAAACTGAATCCCCTTGCTGTCCACCAACTTGGCGATCTTCAGGAGCTGGTTGTCGTGCATCAACTTCTGTTACTCCTCCGGCTTGGCAACCACCTTAAGCTGCTTACGCTTCTCCGCTTCCGGGATCTCCTTGAAATTCTCCTTCGTGGAAACGCGCCGTCCTGACTTCTTTTCCAGATCGCGCCGGGCATTACCGGCAACGGTTCCCCCCTCCACGGCTGACTCCAGGTTTTCGTCATATCCCAAGGCATCTTTGTTGCGGGCGATTTCGGTAGTCGATGCTTCTCCCAGCATGGTGAAAATCAACTCCAGGTCGGTCATATGGTCCCGCAGATTTTCACTTTTCTTGTCAAGCGCCTTGAACACCTTGTATTCCGACGGTGACATGCCGAAGGTCGCCCGGCTGATTTCGGCGGTTAGAATTGCGTACTCAAGATGTTCCTTCACCCCGCGCTTCTGCCATTCGCTGGTCAACTCATCACGGATGGCAATGCCGCGCACCCGCTTTTCAATCCATTCGTCGCTGTAACCTTTGGCCTTATACAGTTCGCGCATCCGTTTTGCGGCCAGTTCGGGGTTTTCTATCTCCTCCAGCCGCTCATAGCCTACACGCGCCAGCCAGAGTTTGAACGGTTCGGCCTTGGGGGAAGGAATGGACTGGATAAGCCGTAGCAGCTGCTCCGTGTCGGCAACGTCGGTAAGCCGCATCTTGCCGTCAGGAGCGGTCATTTTCAAACCGTTACAATTTGTAACGGTTTCATTCCCTTCTGCAAGCAGCCGTTTTTTCAGCACACGCCAGTACACCTGAGGATTTTGACTGCCGGTCAGAGCGCCAACGACATCAACAACCGAGAACAACCACTTTTGTTCTTTCTCACTCCATACCGAACGGATCTGCTTTGACTCAAACAGCTTTATGTTGCTCATGCCGCTTTCTCCTTAAAGCAATTCTTTAGTAGAAAAAAACCAAGGGCAGCCAGCAGGATGGTCAGGCTTGCCTTATTGCTTTATATTTAGCGGCCAAAAGCTTCCGACACATGATGTTATACCGCTCAGCGTAGGAAGCCCCGGCAAATTCAGGGAGCAACTTGGAAAATGAGGAGAAGCATCCCGCACAGGGGAGCTGGAGCCTTTGGTTTCCTCAAGCATCATCATCCAGCCAACGAAAGGGCGCGGCTATTCTCCAAAAGCACCTTCCCGGCAGCCGCCACGCATCTGAGTTGAATAAATCGAAACGAAGAGCTTTGCAATGCCCGATTGCAACACAGCCTGGAGGGCTGTTAAATCCCATTCCACAGAGGTGATGTAGTAAAGATTGTGATGCGGATATACAAGTTATGATCTCCAGGTAGGTAATGTCAGACACGTGGCTAAAACCGCGCTTTTTATGGCACTTTTACCCGGTCAAGTCAATGATTCTAATGTGGTTTTGCACGAGTGACAAAACTCCCAGCATATATGACAAGAGGCGAAGCAAATATGGATTGCTTCGCCTCATAATTTGATATCACAGCTGTGATTTTATGCGTTCATTTATAGGCTTCCGGCTAGATCTTGTCGCCCTTCAGGTCGCAGGCAAACAGTTTTCCCGCCCCGCGCGAGGCGCAGAAATCGCCGCACATGGTGCAGGTGTCCTCGTCCTCCGGGGTGCGGCTGGCGCGGATGGCGCGGGCGTCCTCCGGGAAGAGCGCCAGCTGGAACTGCCGCTCCCAGTTCAGGTCGCGGCGGGCCTTGGACATCTCCTTGTCGCGCTCGCGCCCCTTCTCCGGGTACTTGTTCATGTCGCCGATGTAGGCCGCGATCTTGGCCGCCTTGACCCCCATGCGCACATCCTCCTCGTTGGGCAGCGCCAGGTGTTCGGCCGGGGTGATGTAGCAGATCAGGTCGGCCCCGAAGCGGCTGGACTGGGCCGCGCCGATGGCGGCGGTGATGTGGTCGAAGCCGGGGGCCACGTCGGTAGTGATCGGACCGAGCATGTAGTAGGGCGCCCCGCCGCTCATCCGTTTCTGTAGCTGGATGTTGCCCTCGATCTCGTCCAAGGGTACATGCCCCGGACCCTCCACCAGCATCTGGCAGCCCATGTCGCGGCCGATCTCGGCCAGCTCGCAGTTGAAGATCAGCTCCTGGATCTGGGCCCGGTCCGAGGAGTCGTGGATCGCCCCGGCCCTGAGGCCGTTGCCCAGGGAGAGCACGGTGTCGTATCGCTTGAGGATCGCGACCACCCGGTCGAACTTGGCATAGAGCGGGTTTTCTTTGTTGTTGGCGATCATCCAGGCCACCATCGAGACCCCGCCCTTGCTGACCAGGCCGCCGTAGCGGTAGCCCTGCTTGCGCAGGCGTTCGACCGTGCAGAGGTTGATGCCGCAGTGCACCGCCATGAAGGCCATGCCGTCGGCGCACTGCTGCTCGATCAGGTCGAAGAGCAGCTCTTCGTCCAGCTTGTTGGGATCGCCGTACTTGCGGGCCGCCTCGCAGAAGGCCTGGTAGAGCGGCACGTTGCCGACCGGCAGCTCCACGCTCGCGATCACCTCGCGCCTGACCCGGTCCAGGTCGCCCCCCACGGAGAGCTCCATCAGGGTGTCGGCCCCCGCTTCCTGGGCCGCCAGCGCCTTTTTGACCTCGGCCTCGTAATCGACGATGTCCGAGGAGGTGCCGATGGAGGCGTTGACCTTGGTGGAGAGTCCCTTGCCGATGCCGGCGATGCGGGACGGTTTGCGAACGTGGTTCCAGGGGATGACGATCTTGCCTTCCGCCACCATGCGGCGGATGTACTCGGCCTCCAGCTGCTCGTTGGCGGCAACGGTCTGCATCTGGGGGGTGATAATGCCCTGGCGGGCGGATTCGATCTGGGTCAGCATGTAGTTCTCCTTGTATGTTTTTAAGCTTCCCCCTTTACGAAAGGGGGATTGAGGGGGATTTGCCTTTGAAGCTGTAGAAGCAAATCCCCCCTAGCCCCCCTTTTTCAAAGGGGGGGAATGAATTGTACATTCCCGCCAGCCGCGCACCGAGTTGACCAGCCAGATCGTATCGGCTGCCTTTAGCTGGTCCAGCGTCAGCACCGCTTCGCGCACCGCGCCGGCCTCCAGCAGCTCTGCCCGCAGCACCCCCGGCAGCAGGCCGCACTCCAGCGCCGGCGTCAGCAGCTCTCCACCCAGGGCGCAGACGAGCGTGTTGTAGCTCCCTTCGGTCAGCTCGTCCCGCTCGTTGAGGAAGATGCAGTCGTAACAGCCGGGCTGCGCCCGCAGCTGGCCGTCATACAGGGCCCGGCGGGTGGTCTTGTGGTACAGGAACGGATCGGAAGAATCCACCCGGTGCCCTGATATTGTCACGGCGGCGGTGTCGGCACGGTCCGTTGCGGCGATGGGCTGAGACTCCACGCTGATACTGCCGTCTGCTGCCAGCAGCACGCGCACCTTGTGGCAGCCGGACAGTCCCTGCCCCAGGCCGTGCAGTCTCTTACGCAGGGCAGCGGCCTCAAAGTGGAACCCGAAGTAGGCCGCCGATGCGGCCAGGCGCTGCAGATGCCGCTCCAGCAACAGATAGCCCTGCTGGTCGTAGCGCAGGGATTCGATCAGGCTGAACGCGTCGCTGTCCCTGGTCAGAAAGGCCCCTTTGTCCAGGCACTCGCGCAGTTCGTCCCCGGCGTCCGAATCCCAGGTGATGCCGCTGCCGATGCCGATTTCTGCTGCGCCTGTATCAGCGTCTGCCACGACGGTACGGATGGCCACGCTGAAGACCGCTTCCCGGCCGGGTGAGACATAACCGATAGCGCCGCAGTACACCCCGCGCGGCTGCCCCTCCAGCTCGCGGATGATCTCCATGCTGCGCCGTTTGGGGGCTCCGGTGATCGAACCGCAGGGAAACAGCGTCCGGAAGATGTCGGTCAACCCGACTTCCGGTCTGACCCGGGCGGTGACCGTGGAGGTCATCTGGTGGATGGTCGGGTAGGTCTCCACCTCAAACAGCGCCGGTACCTGGACCGTGCCGGTTGCGGCGATGCGTGCCAGATCGTTGCGCACCAGATCGACGATCATCAGATTTTCAGCCCGGTCCTTGGGGCTGGCGGCCAGCCACTCCCGTTGCAGCCGGTCTTCTTCAGCGCCGGGACGGCGCGGGGCGGTGCCTTTCATCGGCTTCATCGTCACCAGGTCATCGTCCCAGGCGAAAAACAGCTCGGGAGAGGCCGAGAGGATCCGGTGTGTCCCGATGTCGAGCCAGGCACAGAAGGGGGCCTGCTGGTTGCGGCACATCCTGCGGTAGAGTGCAAAGGGATCGCCGCTGATGCGGAAGCGCTGCCGGGTGGTAAAGTTGACCTGATAGCTCTCGCCCCGGGCGATGGCCTGGCGGATGCCGGCCACCGCCTTCAGGTAGTCCGTTTCAGCGATAGCCAGTGCGGGCGCCGAAACCTGGCAGTCGCTGGTTTCAACGTCCGAGCTTTCAGCGCTCAGTTCGATCCGTTCGGCAAAGATCCCGAACCAGACCAGCGGCAGCGCGCCGCTATCCATCCTGGGCAGATCGGGGTTCAGTCCGCAAGCGGCTTCGTAGCCGACGAATCCGGCGGCGTGCCTGCCATCGGCGACGGCTCGTTCAACCTCGGCCAAGGCAGCAGCGACCTGATCGGGCTGGTCCGCCCGTATGACCCGTTCGCAGACGCTGAAACGGTAGGAACGAGGGTGTGCGCCCCCGGCGAATGATTCCAGCAGCACGACCGGCTGTCCCTGTCCGTTCAAGGTTGCTGCCCGGCGGAGAATACGATCAAGGCCGCTATCTCGGCGATTTCGCTGATGCAGCCGACGATGTCGCCGGTCAGGCCGCCCAAACGGTTCTGAAAGTAGCCCTTGACGATCAGTGTGACGGCAAAGACCACGGTCAGGGCGAGCATGCCCCTAACCGGCAGCAGGAGCAGGCAGGCTGCCACCGTACTGCACAGCGCCAGCAGCAGGTGCCGGGTGGCCATGCCCTGGATGATGGTGGCGCCGAGGCCGTCCTGGCGGGCGTGCCGGGCGCCGCCTAACGCCAGCACCTGGGCGAAGCGTCCCAGAACGGGAAACAGCAGCAGCGCCTGCCAGGTGATCCCGGCCGGCACCGCCACCAGGGCCTGCCATTTCAGCAGCAGACCCAGTACCAGGCCGACCGCGCCGACCGCTCCCACATGAGAGTCCTTCATGATTGCCAGGAAACGCTCCCGCGAACCCCGAGCCGCCAGACCGTCACAGACATCCGCCAGGCCGTCCAGATGCAGGGCGCCGGTGACCGCGGCCAGGGTTGCGATCAACAGGGCCGCTGTCAGAGGGCGGTTCAGCCAGGGCGCAACCAGCCAGTACAGGCCGGCCAGCAGAACGCCAATCGTCAATCCAACCAGCGGGAAGCAGGCCGTAGCCCGCCCCAGATCCTCCTTCTGACAGCGGGTGTCAAAGGGAAGCGGGATGATGGTCAGAAACTGCATGGCGATCAGGTAGAGGCGCATAGGCTCGGTGGTTCAACGGATTTTATCAATTTATGGTGTTCGGTAATCAGGTGCGGGTCAAAGGCCCGGTTTGGGTGCTTTACGGCCTTCCCCAGTATAGGAATATTGCGACTACTCCAAGTGCGACAAGGAGTATGAGAATGGGTTTCATAGCACTTTTCTGTTTGCTCCGTTCCCACCAACTCAGGTCAAATGTCTCAATCCGCCACGAAGCGAAGAGTGCAGCTATTGAACCGACGCTGAGAATTAGCGTGATGATTCCGAAGACTATCTTTTGTTCTGGGAAACTCGTAGTGCAGGAGCGAAGAAGTGCGGACAGTGCAGCCAGTATTCCTCCGGTGCGCCATAGCTTTTGTTTTATTGTCAGAACCAGAAGAGAGAGGCCAAGGAAGGAAATGATGTGCGTCGAGAAGGCGCTGAATCCTTGCTGAGAAAAGCGCGAGATTTCTCCGGTGCGAAGAACGTTCCCGGCAATAATGCCGGAATGGATTGCAAGAAATGCCGCTACTGCTATCAATCGGTTCTTTTTCATTTTTCCCTTTATTCACCCAACCGACGCTTTATTGACCGGTTCACGCGCACGCGCGTAAACCGGTCATCCACCCACATGGAACATTTAGACTGTGATCATTAAACGAAACATTGCGGGAAACCAGTCAGAGGGTCTGCTCAGCACCCCACCAGCGTCCCCAATCTTTTCAGTACCGTCGTCAATAGACCATCCGGCAACCGGCAAATGAACTCTGCCTTGCGGGCCTTCCAATCCAGGCTTTTTACCTGATCGCTCAGGATGACCCCAGCTAGCGTCAAACCTTGCGGGAGTGCGACTTCAAAAGGATAGCCCTTGACCTGGTTTGTGATCGGGCAAAAAATCGCTAAACCGACTTTGCCATTATATGCCTTGGGAGACAAAACCAGCGCCGGACGCCTGCCCGCCTGTTCATGGCCCGCCTGCGGTGTAAAGGTCAGCCAGACGATGTCACCACGCTCAGGGGTGTACGGCACGTCCGCGGCTACCACGACTCTAGACCGACTACGATTCCGGTAGACACCTCGTGGTGGAGATTCTCATCGGTAACGCCTGCCAGCAGCATGTCAAGGGTAGGCTCTTCTGTTTCAAGCAGCGTGATAACAAGTTTCCCCTTGACTTCGGACAGATCAACCCTGCTACCTGACTGAATCCTGGACTTCTTGGCAAAAGAACTGGGAATTCGTAGCGCCAGGCTATGTCCCCATTTTTGTACGCGCGCTTCCATTGTCCACCTCCTGTTTGTATATACATTGAAGATACATTCAGTTCGTGTGAAACGCAACAGTTCTCTTAGTGCGAGACCCCGGCCTGCTCAAAGGTTGCCATCTCCTTCAGCACCTTGACGCCGGCCTCGATCAGGCCCATGGCCAGGGCCGCGCCGGTACCTTCGCCCAACCTGAAGTCCAGATCCAGGATCGGCCGGACATTGATGCGCTCCAGCATGAAGCTGTGGCCGATCTCTACCGACTGGTGGGCCGCAAAGATGTAGTCGCGTACATGGGGATGCAGCTCCGAGGCGATCAGGGCCCCGGCGGTGGAGATGAAACCGTCGATAACCACCGGGACCCTGTTGGCGGCGCATCCCAGCACCAGGCCGGCAATGGCGGCGATCTCCAGACCGCCTACTTTGCTGAGCACGTCCAGCGGGTCTGACGGGTCGGGCCTGTTCAGCGCCAAGCCCTGCTCGATAACCCGGATCTTGTGCTCCAGGGCAGCATCGTCGATGCCGGTACCGCGGTGGGTAACCTCGGCTACGGACTTTCCGGAAATGGCTGTGATAATAGCCGACGAAGGGGAGGTGTTGCCGATGCCCATCTCGCCGGTGCCGACCAGACCAATCCCTTCTGACTTGCACTGATCTGCCAGGTCGATGCCGACCTGCAGAGCGGCCAGGGTCTCATCGCGGGTCATGGCCGGCCCCTTGGTGAAATTCCGGGTGCCGCGGGCGACCTTACGGTGGATCATTCCGGCGGTATCCCCAAAGTCGTGATCTACGCCCACATCCACGACGCGCACCTCGGCCCCGACATGGCGGGCCAGGACGTTGACCCCGGCCCCGCCGGCCAGGAAGTTGTACACCATCTGGGCGGTCACCTCCCGTGGGTACAGGGAAACCCCCTCCTTGGTGATGCCGTGGTCGCCGGCAAAGGTAAAGACGACCTTCCGGCTCAGATCCGGCTCCAGCGCGCCGCTGATGGCGACGATCCGCCGGGCAAATTCCTCCAGTCGCCCCAGCGAGCCGGGTGGCTTGGTCTTGTTGTCAAGTTTTGTCTGGGCCTGGGCCAGCAGTTCCGCATCTATAGGTTTGATGCGGGCCAGGGTGGTTTGTACGATATCCATGGTGTGCTCCTGTAAAATCTGCACGCCGTCCTTCTCCTGATTGAGGGGGGACGGGGGTGGTAAGGTTTGATGACTCTATTTCAATCGCAACGGTATCCCGCTGGCGACCAGCCAGGCCTCCGAGGCGGCCGCCGCGATGATCTGGTTGGCCTGCCCGGCGATATCGCGAAACAGGCGTCCCAGAGGGTGGTCCGGTACGATGCCCATGCCGACCTCATTGGAGACAATGATGACCGGGGTGGTCATGCCGCGCAGGGTTGCTGCCAGCCGTTGCACATCATCCATGACCCGTGATTCGGTTTCTTCGCCCAGCTCTTCGTAGAGCAACAGCAGGTTGGAGAGCCAGAGCGTCAGGCAGTCCACCAGGATGATGTTGGACATGCCGTCATTGGCCGCCAGGGACTGGGTCAGATGCAGCGGCTCTTCGATGGTGCGCCAGGCGGCACCGCGCCGTTGCTGGTGTTTCGCGATGCGCTGATCCATTTCGTCATCCAGGGGCTGGGCGGTTGCCAGGTAACAGAGCGGCGCGCCATAGCTGGAGGCCAACTGTTCCGCAAACCTGCTTTTGCCGCTACGGGTACCGCCGGTGATGAAGAGTGTCTGGCTCATACAGTGCCTCCTGTCTCTGCTAATCGGGATACGTGCGTTTACGAAATCATTCTCTGCAAAAGAAGCAGAAAATGATTTCTATCGCACTAAAAAAGCCCCTGTCCTGATCGGAAGGGGCTCGAAAACGTGGTTGTGCAGACGCACTCCGGTTCCGGCCCCTCGTTCCACGGAGGTTCCAAAACAGCAGCGGCATGGCAGGTTTCCTGGCTCGGGGATCAGCCCTTGTTCGCGCCTTCCCAGGTGTCCCCAGTGGCATGATGCGAAGTCGGTACTCCCTTACAGTTGCGGGACAGCGAGGGAGTTGCACCCCCTTCCCTTTTAACCACGCCCGGATTGAGAGCGCGGCACCAGACCGGTAAAATCAAATTTGTTGTCTTGTAACAGCCATCCAGCCAAAAGTCAAAATGAAAACCGCCGCTGATTTTTTTCAGTTACCCCTTGATTTTTGAATGGCCGCTGTTTATATTCCCAGCATGTTAGCACTCAGTTGATTCGAGTGCTAAATTTATCTCGACTTTACACAGAAGTCACCATACGAAAGGAGTAGGATAACATGAATTTGAGACCACTGCAGGATCGTATCATTGTCAAAAGGGTCGAAGAAGAGACCAAGACCGCCGGAGGACTTTTCATCCCCGAAACCGCAAAAGAGAAACCGCAGCGCGGCGAGATTGTGGCTACCGGTAATGGCAAGAAAACCGAAGACGGCAAGGTTCTGCCGCTGGATGTCAAGGTTGGCGATGTAGTCCTGTTCGGCAAGTACGCCGGCACCGAAATCAAGGTAGACGGCGACGATTACCTGATGATGCGCGAAGACGACATCCTGGCTGTTGTAGAATAAAAGAAACGGTCTTTTTCCGCCCTGGTCTCGCCAATTTCCGCAATGCCTTGTGCGGCCTACCGAAGGGTACGGCTCCGCGATATTGCACAATCGGCAGACCCAGGACAAAAAAATCCTCGTTTCTGAGATGAATCAATATAAACATTAAAACTATACACGGAGGAATACCAGCATGGGTGCAAAGATTATCAAGTTTGACCAGGAAGGGCGCAATGCCATCCTGAAGGGCGTCAATATCCTCGCCGATACCGTTAAGGTTACCCTCGGTCCCAAAGGCCGCAATGTTGTTATCGACAAATCCTACGGCGCTCCGCTGATCACAAAAGACGGCGTAACCGTTGCAAAAGAGATCGAGCTGGAAGACAAGTTCGAAAACATGGGTGCACAGCTGGTCAAGGAAGTTGCTTCCAAGACCTCCGACGTTGCCGGCGACGGCACCACCACTGCTACCGTGTTGGCTCAGGCCATCTACAAGCAGGGTTCCAAGCTGGTGGCCGCTGGCCACAACCCGATGGAAATCAAGCGCGGCATCGATCAGGCGGTCGAAGCAATCGTGGCGGAACTCAAGAAAATCTCCAAGCCGATCAAGGACCATAAAGAGATCGCTCAGGTCGGCACCATCTCTGCCAACAACGACAAGACCATCGGCGATATCATCGCCGAGGCCATGGAGAAGGTCGGCAAAGAAGGCGTCATCACCGTGGAAGAAGCCAAGTCCATGGAAACCAGCCTCGAAACCGTCGAGGGTATGCAGTTTGACCGCGGCTACCTCTCCCCTTACTTCGTCACCGATCCGGAGCGCATGGAAGCAACGCTTGAAAACGCCATGATCCTGATCCACGACAAAAAGATCTCCAACATGAAGGACCTGCTCCCGGTTCTGGAGCAGAGCGCCAAGTCCGGCCGTCCGCTGCTGATCATCGCCGAAGATGTCGACGGCGAAGCCCTGGCTACCCTGGTTGTGAACAAACTGCGCGGCGTGCTGAACGTCTGTGCCGTCAAGGCCCCCGGCTTTGGCGATCGCCGCAAGGCCATGCTGGAGGATATCGCAGTACTGACCGGTGGACAGGTGATCTCCGAGGAGGTTGGCTTCAAACTCGATCAGACCACGATCGATATGCTCGGCACAGCCAAGCGCATCACCATTGACAAGGACAATACCACCATCATCGATGGCGGCGGCAAGGAAGATGCTATTTCCGGCCGCGTCAAGATGATCCGCGCTCAGGTTGAAGAAACCTCCAGCGACTACGACAAGGAAAAACTCCAGGAGCGCCTGGCCAAACTGGTTGGCGGCGTGGCCGTTATCAAGGTCGGTGCTGCTACCGAAGTCGAGATGAAAGAGAAGAAGGCCCGCGTGGAAGATGCTCTGCATGCTACCCGCGCTGCAGTTGACGAGGGCATCGTCCCTGGCGGCGGCGTGGCATACATCCGTGCCATGATTGCTCTGGACGGTTTGAAGCTGGTTACCGAGCAGCAGTTCGGCGTCAACGTGGTCAGGGCTTCCCTGGAAGCTCCTATCCGTCAGATCGCCGATAACGCCGGCATCGACGCTTCCATCGTGGTCGACAAAGTCAAGAACGGCAAGGACGCCTTTGGCTACAACGCTGCCGACGATACCTATGTTGACATGTTGCAGGCCGGTATCATCGACCCCACCAAGGTTTCGCGTTATGCGCTGCAGAACGCAGCCTCCATCGCAGGCCTGATGTTGACCACCGAAGCGCTGATCGCCGAGAAACCGAAGGAAGATGGCGGCATGGGCGGCATGGGCGGCGGTATGCCTGGCGGTATGGGCGGCATGGGCGGCATGGGCGGCATGATGTAATTAGTGCGTTAGAAATCGCTTTCTGCATTTAGTTAAGCAGAGAGCGATTTCGTTAACGCACTTATCCTGTCTATCAGGGCAGGGGAAACGCCGCTTTTACGCCAGCTCGGCGTTACCTTCGTCAGTCACTTGTGCGGCGTAGCGTTGCTACGCCTCCGCGTTCTTCCTCGGCGCCTTGATCTGACGAAAAATCGACGTTCCCTTGGATGCTGCTTGTATTTACGACAAAAGGCCGGAGGCTGCAAGCTTCCGGCCTTTTGTATTGAAAAACGTTGCCAGTCATGCGATGTATCCCTACTATCAGGCTGAACGAAAAGTTGCTACAGAGGAGGATGATATGGAACTGATTGGAAAGGCATTGACCATGGGTGAGCTGGTGGCATATGCAGATGGCTCGGTCGTCAGCAAGACCCTGATCGACAAGAAGGCCGGCACCGTGACGATGTTCTCGTTTGGCGCCGGTCAGGGTCTGAGCGAGCGTACCGTGCCGTATGACGCCTTTGTTCAGATAGTCGATGGCGAAGCAGCGGTTACCATCGCTGGAACTGCGCACACAGTCAGCGCGGGGCAGATGATCATCATGCCGGCCAATATCCCTCATGAGCTCAAGGCAGTGAAGCCGTTCAAGATGCTGCTGATCATGATCCGGTCCTGAACAATGTCAGATAAAACCGCCGTGATGTTGCTGCAGATGGGAGGTCCGGATTCGCTGGCAGCAGTGGAGCCGTTTCTGTATAACCTTTTTTCCGACCGGGATATCATCCGCATCGGGCCGCGGTTTCTGCAGCCCATCATCGCCCGGATGATCGTGAAGCGCCGGGCTCCCAAGAGTGCTGCCAATTACCGTGATATCGGAGGGAAATCGCCCCTCCGTGAACTGACCGAACAGCAGGCAAAAGAGCTTGAAAAGGTGCTGGGCGACGGTTATCGCTGTTTTGTGGCCATGCGCTATTGGAAGCCGTTTACCGACGAAGCCCTGAATGCCATCCGCATGGAAGGCATCCAGCACATTATTGCACTCTCGCTGTATCCTCACTATTCACGGGCAACCTCCGGCTCCAGCTTTAATGAATTGGAGAGATACCTGGCCGGCTCAAAGCCCCGGCCGGAGGTTACCTATATCCGTCAGTTTTACAACCATTCGCTCTATATACGGGCCTTGGTTGAAAATATCGAGCTGGGGCTGGCGGGGTTTTCGGACCGTTCCAGGGTTCAACTCTTCTTTTCAGCCCATTCTCTGCCTCAATCGTTTATTGCGGATGGTGACCCCTACCTTGATCACATCCAGGCTACGGTAAAACTGGTGATGGAACGCTTCGAGGGCGTCGCGCATCACCTGGCCTTCCAGTCGCGGGCCGGTCCGGTCAAGTGGCTGGAACCTTCCACGCAGGACAAACTGAAGGAGCTTGCCGCCCAGGGGCACCGGGAGGTGCTGATGGTGCCGCTTTCCTTTGTGTCCGATCACATCGAGACGCTGCATGAGATTGACATCGAGTATCGCGAAGAGGCCCACAAGCTCGGCATCACGGATTTCCGAAGGATGGAGTCACTCAACAGCTCGCCGCTCTTTATCGCCTGCTTGGCGGATCTGGTTCGATCCGCGAAATAGTTATTGCAGTATCATTAAAATTCAATATGTTGATTTCAAAAGGGATTCTCATCACAATGCCTTGAAGTTGTGTTTAATTCAGGCGAATGGAAGACTGGCGCAAGCCGGTACTCACGGTTCTCGTTTATGCGTAAGCGTCGGGTTTTTATAGCTGTGTCGATCGTGTTGGTTGCCCTCTGCGCGTTACTGGCTGTAAAGGTCAGATTCAATTGCCAGCACGATTTTGAAGGGATATTTCTCTTGCAGGGGCAGAACGGAGCCTGGCTGGAGGTGACCGATGACCTGTTTCCCGAGCAGAGCCCTCGTCTCTGGTGGGGGCGGTCGCTGGGCAACCTGAAAAACGTGGAATCAAGCGGGGCGTGCAGCTCTACGGATAAGCCCTGCACCAGCTATGAATGGAACGAGAGATCTGGCCGGGGATTCATAAAATCTGCATTCCCGGACGGTAGAAAACTGGTGTTCAATCTGGGGCGGTTCCTGGATAGCGATGGGCGCCCTGTGTCCGGTTTGTTTATGGGGGGCGGTTTACCTCCTTTTGACCCGGATTTCAAAATCTTTGACAAGAATGAAACCGGCATGGCCTATTTTGACGGCAAACGTTATTATCACATCTGGTGCAATGTCAACGAAGGCATCTTGGATGCTTCGAATACGCCCATCTATCCATCCTATTGGCAGTTTGTATCGAGCAAGGTGCTGGAAAGCTCTCAGAACGATCTGACGATAGTCAGTAATCATCGCGTGCTGATCAATAATGTTCCGGTCGACGTCGAGCGCTACATGTTTTATCAAGGCGGTGATACGTTTCTGACGCTTATCACAAATTTCAAAAATGTCGGAACAACACCTACTTTGTTTGCGTATCTGTATGGTGACGAGCCTTGGGTAGGAGACTACGGTTCTTCTGCGGGCAATATCGGCTGGCTCAAGGATCGCACCGTCTTGACAGAAATGGGCATAGATACCCGTAAGTACAGCTATGCCGGAATATTTGATTACGGTAATCCGCTAATCGGAGAAGACCGTGCCTTTTATACCGGCAAAGCCAATTTCATTGAATGGCAACCGGACAGCCGGCCTGATACAGCCTATTTTTCCAATCAGTTCGGCCGGTATGCCCCAGAGAAAAACCATGTCCCGCTGGCCAGTCTGACCAATCGTATCATTGCCCTGCAATGGGGACCCAAGGTCTTGAACCCCGGTCAGACGTTTTCTTTTACCATAACGGTCGGCATGGCGGATAATGATCCGAAAACAGGCTATCCCGTAAAACCTGCTGTTCGCTTCTACTGAGTGAGGTCTCAGACGTTGCTTTTGAGCCGGTCTTGGCGTATAAAATCTTCTGTTCCGGAGCGGACAGCGTTTTCGGAATAAACACTAAACGTATTGTGGAGGAATCTCATGGTTAGAAAGCTGTCGTGTGTTATGGTCGCATTACTCGTTTCGATCGGCATTGCCTGTGCTGCTGGTGCAACCACGCAACCCAAAAACCCGGTTGTGGTAATGGAAACCAGTCTGGGGAAGATCAAGATTGAACTGTTCGAAAAAGAGGCCCCCTTCAGCGTCAAGAACTTTCTTGATTATGCCAAAAGCGGCTTCTACAACGAGACCATCTTCCACCGCGTGATCCCGGGTTTTATGATTCAGGGCGGCGGTTTCACCGCTAACCGTAAACAGAAGCCCACGAAAGCCGCTATCAAGAACGAGGCTGCCAATGGCCTGAAGAATGATCGCGGGACAATCGCCATGGCCCGGACATCGGCGCCTGACAGCGCAACAGCCCAGTTCTTCATTAACGTGGTGGATAATGCCATGCTTAATCGGCCTAATCCCGATGGTGCCGGATATGCTGTCTTTGGCAAGGTCATTGGTGGAATGGATGTCGTTGACAAAATCGTCAATGTGAAAACGCAGAATGTGAACATGGTGTTTCAGAACATGCCGGTACATCCGGTGTTTATCAAATCTGTAAAAATCTTGAAATAAAGGGTTGCGTACGTATGTCACAGACCGATGAGCTGGTCACCTGGAGCCATGAAAAAAGATGTCAGAAGGCGGTTGAATCGCTGGCCGGAAACGGCTTTGGCGCGCTGTACTGCGCCACGCCTCAGGAGGCCTTTGACATAATCGTTTCGGAAGCCGGCGATGCCACAACCGTAGGGTTTGGCGGTTCCATGTCCGTCGCGGCTCTGGAAGTGGAAGCCAGGTTGCGGGAGATGGGCAAGGTGATTCTGAACCATGCGGATCCTGCCCTTTCCCGCGACGAACGAATTGAAATCATGCGAGGTCAACTGACGTGCGACCTGTTTCTTTCCGGCACGAATGCGCTGACTCTCAACGGTGAGCTGGTCAATATCGATGCTACCGGCAACCGGGCCGCTGCGATGTTTTTCGGTCCCCGCAAGGTGATTGTTGTGGCCGGCCGCAACAAGCTGGTGGACGGTACGCCCCATGATGCCATTGTGCGTGTGAAAAACCGGGCTACTCCTCCGAACTCCAAGCGGCTTAACTTTAAAACCCCGTGCGCCACGACCGGATTCTGCAGTGATTGCAATTCTCCCGACCGCTTGTGCCGGGTTACGACCATCATCGATCGGCGGCCGCGATTCACGGATGTGAGGGTGCTTGTAGTCAATGCCGATCTCGGCTTTTAAGCGCGACCGCTCTTGATTTCGTTCAGAAGAGAGTATATGGCTCCGGTTATATACTCTCTTTTTTTAAACCACGAAGGTTCCGTGAACAAAAATGGAAATTAAGCCGTTCCTGCATGCTGTTCTTGATTTTCTCTTCCCCCCGCTGTGCCACATCTGTCGCGCATACATCCCCTCCGCCGGTCCTGTACATATCTGTCCCGCCTGTCATGAACGGTTGCAACCGATTGACTCCCCCCTGTGCGCGGTCTGCGGCTTTCCGTTTGTCGGCGCCGGTGATGACCATGTCTGCGGTGATTGCAGCACGTCACACCATCATTTTGATGCGGCCCGGGCCGCGGTTGTCTATGAAGGAGCCAGCCGTGATCTGATCCACGCCTTCAAATACCGCAACAAAACGCACCTGCGGCGCCCCCTGGCTCTCCTCACGATCGAGCGGCTTTCGGCGTTTGTCCGGTTGCGGGCCTCAGATCTGATTGTTCCGGTTCCGCTGCATCGAAAACGGCTGCGAAGTCGCGGTTTTAATCAGGCGGTTTTGCTCGGTGAACTTTTTTCGCGCCATTGGGAGATGCCGCTGGATCGTCATAACCTGCGTCGTATTCGCTGGACCGAGCCACAGGTGAATCTGTCGGCCAGCGACCGCCGGGCAAATGTAAAAGGCGCCTTTTTTATCCAGAATCCGGACGCGATACACGGCCGCCGGGTGTTGCTGGTGGACGATGTGCTGACGACCGGCAGCACGGTCGAGGAATGTGCCGTCATGCTGAAAAACGCCGGTGCGGTCGATGTGACTGTTATCACGGTAGCCAGGGCTCTGCAGTGATGCCGTAAAGTTTACCATGTGTTGTGTGGAATGGGCTGATTGCGCCTCGTTTTTTGTTGACAGCGCCGGTGTGTTACAGTAATCATTTGCCGTCGGATATAGATATATGGAGGGAAAGATGCGCCTTTCTACAAAAAGTCGTTACGGGCTGCGTGCCTTGTTTGATATTGCCTATAACTGTGGAGACAAGCCGTCGCAGATTCAGGATATATCCCGGCGGCAACAGATCTCGCCGCGCTATCTCGAACAGATTTTTCAAAATCTCAAACGTGCCGGTATTCTCAAGAGCAAGCGTGGTCCCCAGGGGGGCTATTGTCTGGCAAAACAGCCTGACGAAATTACCGTGCTGGATATTCTCAACGCCACCGAACAGGATGTACTACTGGTTGAATGCGCCGGAACGACGACCAAGAGGCGTAAACGCAAGAACGAATGCCCGTTTGAAGGCCAGTGCGTTACCCAGACCGTCTGGGAAGAAGCCAGTACGTTGTTGAATCAGCTGTTTGCGGGTATTACGCTGCAAACCCTCTGTCAGCGCGGGCAGGAGATGGGGATCAAGAAGGAGATGGATCCCCGGATTATGTACTATATTTGACAGTCCATCTCGTAGAGTTTTTAACAGAATAGAGCGCCCGTGTGGCGCTCTATTTTTTTGTCAGCTGCGTCCGAGACTCTGAACAATTGTTTGTCTGATCAGTTCTGGTTCAGGCGGGCATCCGGGGATAAATGCGTCTACCCGGACGACCTGGTGCAACGGCAGGACTGGCACTGTCAGCCGGTTCAATTCCGGCATCCAGTCCATTGCTCCATATGACCTTTCCACTGTTGCCGCACAACCGGCCGGATTGCGCAGGGCGCTCACATTGCCGTTGACGGCGCAATCTCCCAGGCTGATCACGA
>JAJXYO010000050.1 GCA_021780495.1 Deltaproteobacteria bacterium | reverse complement strand
AACGGTTCCCACCATCAGGGTCCGTAGAGGACTTGCACCTCCAAGTCACGAATCAGCTACCATGGCTGATTCGATGGGGCTTGCGCCCCACGCGCCCTGCCGGGCGCACAACAAGAAAAGGCGTTGCTTCGGCAACGCCTTTTCTTGTTTGTTGGAAAACTTTACACTCTTTATAACATGGTTAAGCGGGAAAGCGGGCATGCATTTTTGCCCCCCTTTATCGATTCACCCTTCACCACTCCCCCCCAATGGTGTCAGATTGTGTTTTTTTAGCAGATCATAGAGAGTCGGCCGGCTCACGCCCAACTCCTCGGCTGCCTTGACAACATTGCCATTCTGGCGATCTATCGCAGCGGTAATCATTTCCCGCTCAACCTTGTCCCTGGCCTCACGCAGTCTGACGACCGGTTGCATGTCCTCATCCAGGGTCGGTAAATCCACTTTACAGCCCAGGTCTGATGGCTCAAGCGCCGCGGCATCACTCAAAAGGATCGCACGCTGAATCCTGTTTTGCAGTTCCCGCACATTTCCCGGCCACTCGTAACTTTTGAGAAAGTCCATTGATGCCGAACTGAAGCGGCGCACCTTTTTCCGGTACTCCTCCTTGAACATCCTCAGAAAATAATTGGCCAGCATCAGGATATCATCGCCCCGCTCCCGCAACGGGGGCAGATGTATCGTGATGACACTGATCCGGTAATACAGATCCTCACGAAAATGGCCCTCTCTGATCGCCCGGGCGATATCAACGTTGGTGGCGCAGAGTGTCCTGATGTCAACGGGGATATCCTGCCTGCCGCCAACCCGCTGAATGACCCCTTCCTGAAGAAAGCGGAGCAGTTTGACCTGAAGGTTGAACGGCAGTTCCCCAATTTCATCGAGAAACAGTGTGCCCTTGTCGGCGTATTGCAGCTTTCCCTGCACGGTGGCATGGGCACCGGTGAATGATCCCTTCTCATGGCCGAATAATTCGGATTCCAAAAGATTATCAGGAATGGCGCCGCAATTTATCGGAATAAAGGGACCTTTTTTGCGCAGACTTGCTTCGTGAATCGCCTGGGCCACCAGCTCTTTCCCGGTGCCGTTTTCACCTGTAATAAATATCGACACATCGGAGGGCGCCACTTTTTTGATGGTTGAGAAAATTGACAGCATCTCCGGGCACTGGCCGATCATCCCACCCGATTCACTGGATTTCTGATCAATCTTGCGCTGCAGTAAACGGTTCTGCTCTTCGAGGTTCGAAAGGTGAAAGGCCCTGCCGATAATCACACTCAGTTCATTGATTACCGGTGGCTTGGGAAAGAAGTCGTAGGCGCCTAAACGCATGGCTTTCAACGCATTTTCACGCTCACTGTTACCAGTCAGCATTATGACTTTTACGTACGGATCCAACTCAAGTAATTCCGACAGACCGCGAAATCCTTCTACAGAACTATTTACGTGAGGAGGAAGCCCAAGGTCAAGAATCACAACCCGCGGCTGATGCCTCTTGAATAAGCCAATGCCTTCATTTACATCTTCGGCCAATACAACTGAATAGTCTTCGCTCAGTCCCCACTTCAGCTGCTGGAGCAGATCAGAATTGTCATCGATAATTAATAGCTTTTCCACTGCAACTCCCACGCAAGACCTGTAAATATATCATCAGTCCAATTCACGGCCTATTTGAACACAATACCAAAAGGAGTATCCGCTAATCAACAGACTCCGCACCCTGTTGGTTTTCATTGTCGAAAAACCATACAGTAAAAACAGAGCCGTCTCCTTCCACGCTACTCACTTCCATTCTGCCGCCATGCGCTTCCACAATCTGGCGGCACTGGTACAGACCGATACCAAGCCCCTGCGGCTTGGTTGTCTTGAAAGGCCTGAACAGTTCCGTACGTAAATACTGAGCTGACATCCCGCAACCTTGATCAGTTATCCTGATATACGGAACTCTGTCACAGCCAACCTCGATCGCGACGGGATCGTTTGGGGCAGACGCTTCAATCCCGTTTATGAGCAGGTTCAGGATAACTTTCTGGATCTCGTTTTCATCTGCACACACTATTTCGGCGGTTCCGGAAACGGTAATATTGTTGGCAACGACCAACTGTGATGATCTTTCGGCTAATTCAAGCAAGTTCACTCTCTGCTGGTTGATAAGTTCCTGTTCCCCTAAATTATTCATCCTGCTGATCAGCTTCTGCATTTTAACAACCGTATTCCCTAACGATGCAAGCATATCTTTCTGAAAATCAGGATTATGGATGTGCTTGGCTGCATTTTCAACAATCAGAGATAAATTTGATACCAGATTTTTCAGATCGTGCGCAACGTAGGTGGCAACCGTGCCGATAGCTTCAATTTCACGAGCATGGGTGATCTGTGAAGACAGTTTTTGATGTATAAGTGCCAAAGAAGCCTGCCGGGCAATGGTTTTCATCAAATCATAGTCTTCATAAATAAAGGACTCACTCGTATTGATAGATTTCCCGAGAGCAATAAAACCTTCCAATTTATCACCGTCAAACAGAGGGATCACAATAAAGAGGCTATGTTCGCCGAAGAAATAACCATTTTCCTCCAGGATGTCAGAGGTGTCATCCCGGATGTTAATCACCCAGGCACGCTCTTTCATGAATTTGATGAGAGAATTGTTTGTGGTTAATACATCCGGTATCAGATCCATATTATAACCTGCCGTCATGCAATATCCGGCATAAATTTCCTCGTAAAGGAAAAGAGCCGCACCTCCGGTCCCGAAGATTTCGCAATAGGCGGATAGAATTCTCTGCTGGAGTTCATCCAACGTCTTGGCAGTCGCAAGTAACTCAGTAAAACGAAGCCATTGTGTACGGTAATCATGTTTGTTCTGGTAGAAGTTTTTATGCAGCATCACTTTGACTTTCCGCCTTACTCTTTCGGAAAGCAGCAAAATCAGCAATGCAATCCCGGCCAAAAACGCCAGCGATATTGTAAAATTACGCGGGAAATAGGCGCCAAAGTACCGCATCCCTTCTCCCAAAATACCTATCAAGAGCAAATAAATACCCACGGCGAACAAAACAAATGATTTGAAAGCAGCCTGCCGGGATACCTGGATGCGAACTTTGCCACGCCGGCACATGAGCGAATAAGCTATTAGCGCTGAGGCAACGAGGTACAGAAAGGAGCGTAAAGGCAGATAATCCATGTTAAGAGATCGGTACAACAATGCCTGACTGTAGTAAAATACCAGCGCTGCCAGCATGGTGACGATGCCGATGATCTCATACTTGATATTCCAGAATGCATCGGGTGAAGCATTGGTAAGTGTTACTTCAAAGTTGACCAGTGCAATAACTAAACTGGTAATTATTGCGATATAAAAGAGCAAACCAGTATTGCCAATAAAGAGAAGCCGTTCACTGGGAAAATCCGGAGCATAATAAAAGGCACTCAGAGGCAGTACAAGAGGTAAAACGGAGAGTAAAAACGTAGAAGTGATTGCAGTCTTGGCCCAGAGACCGATTTTTGAGGACCCCGGCTGACGGGCAAACGTGAGACTGCACAGAAGCCAGAGTGGAGGAAGCAGGGACTCGGCAAACAGGGCGCATGCTTTCCAGAAAATAGCATGTAAGGAGGAAACAAGGGAGAGCAGGTCAAACAATTCAAGCAAGGCGGTAACGGTCAGTGCCGCACAGAGAAACAAGCCAGCGCGGGAGCGTTCCTGATGCAAAGCATATCCCGCCCCGACCAGTAAAACGATCACTGCGGCTATGGAAATAGTAACATCAATCATACTGCAATTGGCTCATAGGTTCGCCATATACCATGAAAGCGCCTCGTCAAGTCCTGCATCTATCGGATGGCTCGGTTCGTATCCTAAAAGATGGGCCGCCTTACTGATATCTGCTTGGGAATGGAGCACATCTCCTTTCCTGAAATCACGATAAACTGGTTTACAGCTCTGTAGATGTGGATAATGCGGCAACAGACGGCCTTGCAGCTCATCAAATAGTTCATTGAGCGATGTACGAGCGTTTACTGCCGTATTATATACCTGGTTTACAGCATTTGGCTCCGTACTCGTAGCGGCTAAAAGGTTCATCTGGATTACATTCTCCACGAAACAGTAATCTCTACTGGTTTCGCCATTGCCATTGATAAAAACCGGTTCCCCCTGGATCAGTGCCCTGATCCAGCTGGGAATAACCGCTGCATAGGCCCCCTCCGGATCCTGACGTGGCCCGAAGACGTTGAAATAGCGTAGACCGATCAGTTCCATCCCGTAGGTTTTCGCAAAGACATCGGCATATAATTCATTTACATACTTGGTAACCGCATAGGGTGAAAGCGGTTTCCCTATGGTATCCTCTACCTTTGGAAGCCCCGGATGATCGCCATACGTTGAGCTGCTGGCCGCATACACGAACCTTTTCACGCCAGCATCCCGCGCTGCTACAAGCATGTTCAGGAAGCCGCTGACGTTGCTCTCGTTGCTTGTGATCGGATCTTCGATGGAGCGAGGCACCGATCCAAGTGCTGCTTCGTGAAGGATGTAATCGACACCCTGGCAGACTTCACGGCAGGTGGCTAAATCGCGAATATCTCCTTCGATAAAACGAAACCGTTGCCACTGATTTTCTGAGATCGAGTTCTGCACCTCATTCAAGTTTCTACGCTTACCCGTCGAAAAGTTATCTAAACCAATAACGTGTTGATCCGTCCGCAGAAGTTTTTCCAGCAGATTGGATCCAATGAAACCGGCCACTCCGGTAACCAGCCAGGTTTCAGGGTGTGCTTGCAATTGTTTGAGCACTGTTTCGTAGCGGTTCATACCATCCCTTTATCATGACGCTTCAAGAGCGCCCAGGTTTGATCAGTTTTCACTGCAATTCTTTTACAGTCTCCAGACCCTTATTCCAGCCGCTGCCATCGCAAGTTGGTCATACATTCCCTTGACATCAATCAGCACCGGATTATCACCCATATAACGGCCGATGTCTTCCGGAGACCATGAAAGAAACTGATGGTGGGCAACCGCCGCAACCACTGCCGCAGCCGGTTGCAGATCCTCTATGGGCACCAACGTAACTCCGTACTCATGAATAGCTTCTGCAGAATCGGCCATCGGGTCGCATACCTGGACCATAACACCATAATCCTGAAGCTCTCGGATAATATCAATCACTTTGGAATTGCGTAAATCAGGGCAGTTCTCCTTAAAGGTTAAACCCAGGACCGTCACGACATTCCCCAGAATAGTGTGTCCGGAGTGAATCATCTCCCTGATGGCGCGCTGAGCTATAAACGTGCCCATTCCATCGTTGATCCGGCGTCCGGCCAGGATAACCTGGGGGATATATCCGATTTTCTCCGCCTTGTGCGTAAGGTAGTACGGGTCAACTCCGATACAGTGCCCGCCAACAAGACCCGGCTTGAATTTGAGAAAATTCCACTTGGTGCCTGCAGCTTCAAGAACATCGTTGGTATCAATGCCCATGCGGTCGAAGATCAAAGCAAGCTCGTTCATCAAGGCAATATTCAGGTCGCGTTGCGTATTTTCGATGACCTTCGCCGCCTCTGCTACTTTTATAGATGAAGCACGATGAACTCCGGCAGTCACAACCGATTCGTACACGAGAGCTACAATTTCTAAGGTCTCTGCATCCTGACCCGATACAACTTTTTTGATTTTAGTAAAGGTGTGCTCTTTATCACCCGGATTGATTCTCTCCGGGCTGTAGCCTACCGTAAAATCTCGCCCGCACACCAGTCCGGATTCCCGTTCAAGCACAGGTACACACTCATCTTCGGTAACACCCGGATAAACCGTTGATTCATAAACAACGATATCGCCTTTTTTCAGCGCCTTACCAACTGTTTCCGACGCCCGGTACATCAAGCTAAGATCCGGCTGGTGAGCCTCGTCAACCGGAGTCGGCACAGCCACAATATGGAAATCAGCGTGAGCAAGCTCCTCCAGCTTTTCGGTAAAAAGGATATCCGCTGATTGCAGATCTGCAGCAGTTACCTCGCCTGTCCTGTCGTAGCCGCTCTTCAGCTCTTTGATCCTCATCTGGTTGATGTCGAATCCGATCGTCCTGCGTACCTTGCCGAAAGCTACCGCAACAGGCAACCCAACATAACCAAGTCCGATTACGGAAATAATTCTTCCACTGCTCATAGATACTCCTGATGTTTATTTGTCATATCAGCGTAACGCATAATTTTTAACACTTGGTTTTGCCACATGACTACTTCGGCAAAAACTCTCTGAACGACGGTTCAAAATCACGTATAAACTGCTCACCCGTGGCTACGGCCCGGTCAACATCAGATTCAACGGGCACTGACACCCGTATGAACGAAGCATCCCGACGCCGGTACATCACTGAATTCATTATTTCTGCAAGTTTCAGAGAATATTCGTTTGATATGGAATGATCCCGGACCTGATACCAGTAGAGGAAAACCTCACGGTTCTCTCCCTTCTGGTAGACAGACCGCACAAGATTGATTGTGCCACCGGCAACCCCGAGCACTCCACTGCGTGATGACACCTCATGCCAGCCGTTTCCGGGCAGGCAATGCTTGGGGGAGTGGATCTCGCCTGCCCCTTTGCCACCACCATGATAGCCGATATAGAGATTTACCGTTTCCCCTGCCACATCCTTGTACTGACAGGAGAGGTAATCGGTCGGTTTTAGTACATTAAGAACAGCTGCACTGAACTCGCTGCGATTTGTCATCCGCCATGACTGTACCTGCATCGGAAAATCACTGAAAGAGTGGTTGATCGGTACATTTGTATCTCTGTGGAAGTGAATAACCAGAGCAGCAACCGTGAATAGGACATAAACAATCACAAAGCGCATCAGGCTACTCATGAGTTGCCCCTCCGGAACGCTGCAGCATCTGACCGAACGCAAACAGCATCACAAGGGCCAACACAAATACCGCCAGCCCGGCAAATTCATGAAAAAAACCTTCTGCGGCCTTTGCCCCCCACCATTGGGCCAGTATGCCGGTCACGATCACCCGGAGCATGTTTGTTGCAACCGCAATTGGAATAGCGGAAAAGATGATGACCCAACGACGCGCATGAGATGTTCTCAGCATACATGCATATGCAACCGAGATTGCCAGAAGTGAAATAAGTGACCGCATACCGCTGCAGGCATCCGCTACCTCAAGCGTTGTAGTGGGAAACATGATGATATTCCCCTCCCTCATCACCACAACCCCCACAAGTTTCAGGAACGCAACCGACACCTTGGTGACAAACAGCTTCAACGGAAAGGCAAGCATGTCATAAATAATATAGGGCAGCGGTACCATGAAAATCAGATACCCGAGTGGCATCGCCATGCCCTTCAGAATTTCACGGCCAAACCAGAAGAGAGTCATACCGGCCAAAAGAATGATAAGCGAGCTGCGCATGGTGAAATACTCTGCGCCTAACCAGGCAACCAGGAGCTGCAACAAACCCCACATAATCACCACGAGACCAAGCACATCCGGTTTAACCAGACGCGTCTTCAGGTCGGGCCAGCGCTGCCATAGAAAGTATCCGGCTATGATCGGGACGAAAAAACCGTGCGCGTAGTTTTCATCCTGATACCATTGCTTGACCATATCGGGAACGATCGTGTAATACATTCCAGCCAGCAGCGGGAGTACTAACATAAGCTTTAGGCGCTGCTGTTTCAGTGCTTCACTGAATGTCATAATAGGGAACCTTCCCGCTTTTTCATGACTGACTTTTTTGGGGGTCCATCAATTCGAAACGCAGTCGATAATACGCCAGCTTGACATATTCCAGGGCAATATCAGGGATGAGCCGTGCACGGGAAGGCGCCGCAAGGATGCCGATAGTGACGGGCAGATCATGCAGAACCCTGCGGAATATCCAGAGAGAACGGCGGGTGTGGTAATCTGATGTAACCAGGATAATGCTGTGAATAGTATGTTTGATGACATAGTCCCGTACCGCCAGTGCATCATAAACCGTACCGCTTTTTTGGAACGAAAGACTGACCAGCGCCGAACGTGCGGCGCCCCGTCGAACCAGATCCAGTTCGCTCCATTCGTTCGTATAAAGATTTCTCTGATGCTCTCGTGACCATCCCCTTCTGACGCCATCATCCGTAAGCAGAATACGCCCGGCATAACCAGCCTGATAAAGAGACAGCACAACCGGTGACCGTTCTTCATAACTGCCCGCCAGGAGCACAATGGCATCAGATCTGGTAAGCGGCAGGGAAACCGTCAGCGCCGAACGGCCAACCGCAACGAAGATTGCCACTGCCCCCAGCAGAAGAGCTGTCATGGCAGACGCCATTTTGCCCCAGGTCACTCCTTACCACGCTTCAACCATGTTCGGATCACCAGAATCATAATACCCGCCAATACCGGATGCAAATTACTGCAACGTCACAGCAGCGACGTTCGCTCCCATATTGCTGATCGTATTATAGAGCTGCGCATCGATCACACTGACCGCACTCACCGAAAAATCACCAGCAGTTGGCGTTACACCGTTGGCAAGTTGTAGAACAATTGTAGCGACTTCACCAACCTGCGTGATACCGGCTGGAACTCCGTTAACAAGTGATAGCTGGAGAGTGCCAGGGGAGTTGGCCGTTGCCGCCGTGTATACAGGAGGCGTCTGAGTTCCACCGGCAAAGGTCCCGGACAGGGATACAACACTGCCGGCGACGCTGTTATTGATTATGAGCGGGGTGACATTGGCCGGAAGGGTCAGTGTAAAAGCGGCCCCGGAAATGGAGGTACCAGCCGGAAGTGTGCCGGTCAGGTTTACTTTGAGGGTAACAGCAGTTTTTGCCGGCGGATTAATTACCCCACCGCCACCGCAGGCGGCAAGCGTCAACAGGATAAAAGTTGCGGCACAATAGATTACACTATTCTTCATAATAGATTTCTCCTTGGATACAGTCATTACCAGCTCCCAATCCCAATGCTTCTGCGCAAGATCAAAATAACATCAGCAGCATCGATTACCCCGTTACCGAGAGGTTTCCCGTTGGTTCCCAGTGGCGCCACATCATAGAGAAACCGTTCGGAGGCGGTCAGCGAGTTTATGTTCATAACACCCTGGAGGGCTTTCAGTGCGTCACTCATGGTCGGGTTTGTCAGGGGCGATGTGATCGTCACGGTTGCGCTGACACTGGCAGAAACATTCCCTGAGGCGTCTTTGGCCCAGGCGTAGAGGATTTTGCTGCCCGAAGAACCGAACTGATACGTTTGAGGAGCCGGGAAAGACCAACCGGCGTCTGATGGCAACGGCTTGGTGGCCGTTTCAGTAAGCAAGTATCCGGTCACGGCAACATTGTCGGTTGCTGTGAGTAAGGTAACCGTAACAGCGAGGCTTGTGGCTGTAGCAGGCAGGGTGAACGCAGAAACAACAGGAGGTATTGACTCATTGCTCACCGTGACATTGACTGGCGGAGCAGTTCCCGTATTTCCGGAGCTATCAGTGGCATCAGCAGAAAGAATATGATTTCCATTGGGATATAATGTTGTATCCCACAAAACATTATAAGGGGGAGCCCCGATTACAGCTTGTAAAACAGAATCAACATAAAAGTTTACGTTAACCACATCGAAAGCTTCTATTACAGAGATACCGACGGTTTTGTTACCGGAAACCGTCTGGCCTGCAACAGGATCGGTTATATTCACCGTTGGCGCGGCCGTATCACGGACTACCGTGACAGAGATTGAACTGGATTGTGATGTATTGCCATCTGCGTCGGAAGCAATGACAGCTATTGTATGAGCACCTTCCGACAAGAGGATGGTGTTTAGTTCGACACTGTTCGGTGCGATAAATGTTGCGGAAGTTGGATTTCCATCTACAAGTATTTCCAGAGCAGTAACAACAAAGGTATCAGGGATAGAAACACTAACTTTTTTTTTACCGGCGATGGTGGCCCCATCAACAGGTGTTTGAATGGAGATATTCGGTGCGAGTCGTAAGACACCTTGGCTGGAGGTTTTATAGACGGCGCCTTGTAAAGGAAAGCACCCCAGAAGTAATTGATACGTTTGCGCCACAGTGGCATTGATTGGTCGAATGACGGTGTAATCGGTGCTTGGAGGGAGGTTGACTATTGTATGCCAGGGGGATTTGCCTGCAGCTGGTGTGGAAAGGGTGTAAGTGACGTTGCCGACAACATCATTCTGAGTGGTGCTAAACATGACGACATTTGAATTGGTTATGTCTCTAATGTAAGCGCCAATCATATTCCCTTCAACACTTAGCAGCAGTTCTGACGACGGTGGCGTTGCAGTGTTTGAACCTGTAGCAATAACAGTAAGAGGATTCCAGTCCGTAACCGACGGTGGTGGAAGAATCCTTACACGCGGCATTGTAGTTACAACATCAGATGTATCCAGCGTTAAAGTACCTATTGGGGACATAGGTACAATAAATACCCTTGAATTTCCTACGGTTCCTTGAATTACTCCACCAGAATTTGTAGCAACGGCTTGGTTATTAAGATGAAACCGCAATTCTTTAGCGTAACTGGCAGATTTAGCTTGTATCCTGTCATAGAGAACAATTGTAGTTCCTCCCAGGTTTACGTAGTTGCGATGGAAATAATTCAAGCCGGAAGCACCGAGTCCATTTGAATAAGCAGGTGTGAGGTTCGTCTTTTCGTAAACATATGGAGTTGTCTGCTCTGATTTTAAAATAGCAGGGGCGCCCCACAAACCCTGACCACCTTTATAGGCGGCACCTGTATACATATAAGCACCGGCATCATCAAAAAATAAGGTATTCAAGACACTGGATGATTTATCATCTGATGATGGTGTTCCAGTGTATCCTGCCACCCCCTTCCACTGTCCAGCATTGACCAACAGGTAATCTGCACCTCTTGTCAACGCAATATGGCCAGCCCCCTTGCTTTGGTGATCTCCGTCTATAGCACCCGTTCCAGCGAAAGACGACCACACAGCATTGTCAGTCCAATCACTGCGATAATATAGGTGTTCGTCTCCAGGCGACCTGTAGTACAGAGGTTGCACCGTTCTGTAATCAGTTTGAGTCCTGTTGTTGCCATATAATGCCCACTCAAATAAGAAAGGAGCATTAGAGGTGGCTGGTGGTGTAGCCAAATGTGTTGCGAAGTAAGCTGCCTGATCTCCCATCGTGTCACTGTTTGATAATATCCCACCCAATACATACCCTAAAGTAGACGGCATAACACCGCGTCCAGCAGAGGGCATTGTACCTTCATCAGTACTTTGCCATCTAGCTGGCATTAAGTTGTATAGCAGAGATTGAGCTATGTGATTTGTGTTGGCAGGGTAAATGTTTTCCCCTGATGCAGTTAAAACCCCATTTGCATATTCCAATAGCCGTATAAAGTGATTTGGGCCATAGTTAAAACTCTGTATCGGATACCCACCAAGGAAAAACCCAGAGCTAAACGCTGTAGCAACTTGGCTATTCCATAAGGATCTCATGGCTGTGTTAATTTCAGCGGATCTGGTATTGTCCCCATAGGTTGCCATCCCCCACAAACCAAACCCTAAAAGATGACCACCAAAATAGTTAGCATACCCTGGGCCAGTGCGTTGATACCCATTAGCCTGGAAAGCATCATACCACCCATTGACGGTTGAAATAAGAGCCGCCTTTTTCGCTGCGGTGTAGGGTGCATAGTCATACAACCAATCGAAGATCAGTGCCGCCGCTATAGGAATATTACGTGTCGGATAATATGAATCTTTACTTATTGCGAGAGTCGCTGGATATGTAGCTGTTGCCATCACGTCAGACAATTCCACCAACTTATCAGCATAGGCAGTGTTACCTGTCACTTTGTATGCAAGCCCTAAAACCTCAGCGGCATCCAACCATCCCGCCCCCTGATAAGAATAAAAAATAGTATTATTCGGTTCGGACCCAATTGTGGCATCTGAATAAGGCATCACTGTGTCTGTTACATAAATGTCAGCTTTAGCTTTCAGAGCTACCCAGCTGGCTTCATTGGTCGCTACCTTGTTAGCAAGCTGAGACAATACATTATAAGTTAAAAATAATTTAGGATGCGCCCCATCAGGCACATAACCTGGTGAACCATAACCAAATACAAGTGTAGGAAATAAAAATAAAATTAATAACAACCTAATCGTAGTACTTCCATTATTTGACAAAAAAATAAGTGTTTCAAAGAACCCATCTGATAACTTATATAATTTTCTCATCCTTTTTTCCCTTTCTCACTCTAACGATTTCACTTCTTAGGCGAGGAATATCACTCAACATTTATACCAGTATAGGTCACATCATTTTTTTAGAGATAGTTCGTGTATGACATGATGGTATTACTCCGGCAATTAAACAGCTGAATTCAGCTGAATTAAGCTGCATAGGTGATACATGGATGTTTGAAAAAATTCTTTGTTTTGAGTCGGTCGTTTTGCAGGGTTCGCATATGCTTCCTGGCTT
>JAJXYO010000018.1 GCA_021780495.1 Deltaproteobacteria bacterium | reverse complement strand
CGTTCGGCTAACGGTTCCCACCATCAGGGTCCGTAGAGGACTTGCACCTCCAAGTCACGAATCAGCTACCATGGCTGATTCGATGGGGCTTGCGCCCCACGCGCCCTGCCGGGCGCACAACAAAAAAATCCGGGCCTATGAGGCCCGGATGCTGTGTTACAGAATATGTGCAAACATCAATTGTTCTGACTCAGGGACACACCGAGGGTGTCATTGGACAGCACATCACCCTCACGCTCTTCTTCAACCCCCTGAAGCAGATCATCGTAATTAATGGAACCGGCTGATGCCTTGACGATCCTGCGAGCACCCAGATAACGTGAGGTGTAGTATGGCGTATCCATGGTGGAGACCACCACACGACGGTCACGAGATGAGGCATGGATCATTTTGCGATTGCCGAGATAGATACCGACATGAGACGGAAAGGGGGCATAGGTTTGGAAAAACACCAAGTCACCCTTCTGCAGATCCCCTCGCTTGACCTCGTTACCAACATGAAACTGTTCGCGAGCGGTACGAGGAAGGTTGACTTTCTGTTCCCGGAATACCTGCTGGGTAAAACTCGAACAATCAAGTGCCGTGCGGCTGCTGCCACCAAAACGATAATGAGCACCCAGAAAGCTATAGGCTGTTTTTTTAATCTTGTTGGCGCCGACATTGTTATCTTCCAGCGATTTGGCCAGGTCAACCGGACGTTCGCTGTCGATATCGGTCAATTCGGCAAGGGTGTTGGTGAACTCCTGTTCGTTGAGCAGATCGCTATTGACCAGCTGCAGGCGGTTCGTAGCTGTGGTGGTGCGAGGAGTTTGCTCGGCTACAGTTGATGTATCCGTCAAGGCAAGAACCTGACCTGCCTTTATACGATTTCCTTTAATGCCATTCAATCGTCGGATAATTGACATTTTAATACCGGTTTTCCTTGCGATGCCTGGCAGGGTATCGCCTTTGGAAACTCTATAGCTTTTAGCTTTTTCTGTTGTTTTATGTTTTTTTATCTCTGAGGCCGCTCGAGATGGAATAATAATCCTGGCACCTTTGTCAAGGCGGGTTCCACTCAGGTTATTTATCGACTTCAACTCCTCAACAGAAACATGATATTTACGGGCAATGGAATGTAGCGACTCACTCTTGCGCACAACATGGGTTTTGGATGCCAACACCAGATGCGGAACAGCGAGTAACAAGATGCAGAGTAAAAATAGTGATCGAATTAGCGCCATCTTCCCTCCTTTGTTTTAGTCTTCCACAGGACACTGTCGCTTTATATAACATCCAAAAGAAAATGTCAACCACTCTACCCAAACCCTGCCGGCATTCAAGCAATAACCAGGCCAATCCACGGCAACTCAGTGCCTCTTGCGACGCGAAACGACCTTAATCACAACCGGCTCATCGTTTAGCAACGAGACCTTCTTAGACGGCAGGAGCAGGTTCTTGCGGTACACCTTATCCCTTGCCAGGCGCCGCGCATCGATCTCCTCGGTGGCGACAAACTCAACCTTGGAAATCTGCCCGGCCGGACCTTCCACCACGACGGTCTCCGGATCGGACAGCACCTCGTAACCATGCATACCAGATGGCAGCACACCTTTTAAAAGCACCTTTACCGGGACCCTTTTGCGTACCTTTTTTTCTGCCACAACCTTTATTGCCGACGGAGTGACTGAAGACACTGCCATGCCGGACGGAAGCGAGAAATCAGAATTTTTTATTCTGACCGTAGCCTGGCCCTCACGGACACCCGAAACATCAACGTTGGCAGATAGATCCAGCTTGGCGGGCGCGGGTGCCAGACTCGATAGTGATTTCAGCTGGACCTCCACCTCCTCGGGAGAACTACGCACTATGACCAGTTCGTCCGAAATGCCTCTCAAATTAACCGGGGCTGTAACCGTTGTAATCTGTCCCTGGCGTGAGGTTATAAGTGCCCAGAAAGCTGTTACAGTGAGTAAGATTGCAGTCTTAGGCAACAAATTGGAAAACAGTTTCTGTCGTAAAGTCATACCGGTCTTTTCGCGGACCGGGCTTACGCGTTCCTCCAGAGTTGTGACCAACTCTCCAGAACTGGATACCTTTTGAAACTCGCCTGCTTCAGCCAGACAGACCTCTCCCCGTTCTTCAGAAACCACCACCACAATGGCATCTGTGCGCTCGGACAACCCCAAAGCAGCGCGATGGCGGGTACCAAAATTCTGCGGGATGTCGGGATTCGACGACAGCGGCAGATGACATGCCGCCAGGGATATGCGCCCCTCCTTGACCAGGGCTGCGCCATCATGGAGAGGGGTACCGTTTGTGAAAATCGTCTCCAGAATCTGGGGGGTAATTTCACAGTCCAGCCGCACCCCGTTCAGCATCAGGTCAACAAGAGAATCACTGCGTTTGAAGACCAGAAGTACTCCGGTCCGCTGTTCAGCGAGCCGGAAGAGTGTATCTGCGATCAGCTGAAAATGGCTATACTGTTCCTTGTCCTGCGGGTCAAAAAAATTGCGCAGCAGACTGAAGCGATAGAGCGCCTGCCTGATCTCTGCCTGAAAGACCACGATTATCAGTATGATCAAAACGGTGCCCAGCTGTTGCAGAATCCAGCTGGTCATATACAGATCAAAAAAGCGGGTGGCGAAGTAGATCAGAGAGACCACACCCAGCCCAACCAGAACCTGCATCGCGCGTGTCTTTCGAAACCAGGAATAGAGTTGGTACAGCAGAAATGTCATGATCAGGATATCTGCCAGATCTTGAATGCGGATAAATGGCGGCACGGTTGTTCCTTTTACTTTCTGACCGGCAGAGCGATCGACGGCCGGTTCTTTCTGACAGCAGTGGAGCGGTGTTCAAACCCAGACGTGACCATTTCTCGCGTTCGTATTCCCTCTAGCCATGCGGCATTAATGGCGGACAGGGATTCGGCTCGGGAAGCGTTTCACCTGACGTGATAAACCCCACTTAATTCTTCTGGTCTAAGCCCGGAAACTGTGTTACACAAAGCATCGAAAATTTTGTTATATAACACTTTATTGACCTAAAGGGTAGTGCAAACATGTTTAAGCTTTCTGATAAGGGTGAGAAAATCCAGCAGATGTTCGGCACCATTGCCCCACGTTATGACTTCCTCAACCGCATGCTCAGTTTCGGGATTGACCGACGCTGGCGAAAAAAAGCAGTCAAACTGATTACATGCCGCGAAGGTGCCAGGATTCTCGATGTTGCCACCGGAACCGGTGATGTAGCTCTGGAAATAGCCCGGTCAACTCCTGCATCCGTAAAGATCACCGGAGCAGACTTCTGTAAGGAGATGGTTGATCTGGGACAGATCAAGGTCGCCCAGTCGCCCTACGCCGGAAGGATCGATTTTCGGGTAGCCCCCTGTGAAGACCTGCCCTTTCCGGACAACACCTTTGATGCGGTTACCATCGCTTTTGGGATCAGAAACGTCGTGGACAGAAAACTGGGATTGGCAGAGATGTGGCGGGTGCTGCGACCGGGTGGCAGAATGATTATCCTGGAGTTTTCCACTCCCCGCTCACATCTGTTCAGACAGATCTACTACTTTTATTTCAGGCGCTTGTTGCCGATGATCGGCGGCCTTTTTTCAAAGTACAATGCCTACAAGTACCTGCCCGATTCGGTGCTGGAATTCCCTTCACACGAGGAATTTGCTGCCACTATAGAGGACGCCGGCTTTCGTAGCGTACATATCAAGGAGCTCACCTTCGGCATTGCCAGCATTTATGTGGGGGATAAGGAACAGGGCTAGGCCTTAAACCGGCTTTCCGTCCCGGCCAGCAGGCGCCGTATATTTTCGTGGTGCTTTACTACCACAACCACTGCAATAACCAACGTCACGGCAATTAGTTCCTTGCTGCCGCCTAGTAATATTACGGCCAGCGGCATGACAACTGCCGCGGCGATGGAGCCGAGAGAGACGTAGCGAAAGATCAGCATCAATGTAATGAAAACCAGCAAAGCGGCACCTACGGCCAGCGGGGCAAGCGCCAGAAACACCCCCAAGGCGGTTGCAACACCTTTGCCCCCCTTGAACCTGAGAAACACGGAAAACACATGACCGCAGAATGCCGCCAACCCTACCCAGGCGGCATACCCAGACGGCAGGGACGAGAACTTCACCAGCAGAACCGGTATCATCCCCTTCAGGCAATCCCCAACCAGCGTTATGACACCAATCTTGCGCCCCACGGTACGATAGAGATTGGTGGCACCGATGTTGCCGCTGCCCTCTTTACGTACGTCTACACCGCAGGCCTTTCCCAGCAGCAACCCGGTGGGGACCGAGCCTATCAGGTACGCCAGTACCAGTAAGATTACTATTATTGCATATTCGTGTGGCATCTACCCGCTCGCTGCACTGCTTGAATTATTTGCCGATCGCCGTATGGGCATCACCAGCAAACTGGCTGGCCGGAAATTCCTTTACGAGCCGCTCAAAAGTCTCGCGGGCCTTGGACGCCTGCCCCGCCTGCTGGTAAGAACGGCCCAGATAGTACAAAACTTCGTCGCGGCGGGATAGCCCCGGAAAGGCCTTGAGCGCCTCCTCGAAACGTCCTATGGCCGCCGGGTATTTCCCCGTTTTAAGGTAAAATTTCCCCACGTAAATCTCATACTGAAGCTGCTTGTCGCGGCATGCGGCGATCTTTTCAGTCACCTCGGGCAGATACTGACCAGCCGGATACAGCTTGAGGTATGACTCAAAGGTGATCAGGGCGTTCTTGACCGGCGTCTGGTCGGTATCGATTCCGTGAATCTGATTATAGTAACTCATCGCCTGACGATAGAGAGCATAACCAGCCTGTTTGTGACTGGGGTGGAGCTTTCTATAATCCTCATAGGCCGCGGCTGCCTCGATGAAATCCTTGTTCAGAAAATAGGCATCGGCGATACCGATATCGGCCCGCGCCGACAGCTCCGGGGACTGGTAGCTCTCCTTGACGGCCTTCCACTGGGCAATTGCATCCTCATAGTTGCCTTTCTGAAAGGATCGTTCGCCTTCCTTGAACACGACATCCGGAGGGCCGCTGATTTTTGTAGTGGCGGCACATCCCTCCAACAGGGCAGCAGTTATGAACAGAAGACATGCGGCTTTGACAAGAATTTTCATGGGAACCTCAAAACATCCGGGTTAGGTCAGGCGTCGAGTATGTCAAGTCCGCGATCTCCAGCTACCAGACGGGCAATTATATCGTGATTCAACCACAGGGTCGGAGCGGACGGATCCCACGAAGCATGCAGCATCAAGCGGCCGGTCGACAGAAAAACTATCCGCGACAGCTCGGCACAGATCAGCTGCTTCTGGTCTGCATGCATACCCATCAATTCGGCTGAAGCGGCCAGCATAAGCTCGGCCTGTTCAAGCGTATTGTGCTGCGGCCAACTGTCATAGCTAACGATCGCAGACAGGATCGGCGACGACAGATAACTGTTGGCCCGCTCCAAAAGCCTTTCGACGCTCTCACCCTCCCTGAGCATGGCCTGGCACCGGGCAAACAGCGGCTGGGAGGCAAGCTCACCCACTTCGCGCCGAATGGCGGTCAGCAGGGGGTACAGCGAGATCTCTACACCGAGGAACAGGGCGCTGGAATTGGTCTGGATCTCGGGACAGTTGAAGACGGTCGCCACGACACCCTGCCCGGTTGCTTCGGCGGCTATATCCTCAAGGCGCATCTTGGCTATCCCTTGAACATACGGAGTGTATGACTGCCAGCGGTACTCGCCGTTCACCAGCACTTCGGTGCCGTGATAGCCGTAGGCGCTATAGCGGACCCGGCCTCCGGCAGCAGAGATGCGCTCACGCAAAGCAGCCGTTTCTTCCAGCAGATAACGGAGGGTATCGGCAGTCACCTCATTAAAGCTGACTTCACACAACTGGCCAAGTTCACTGTTCCAGAATTCCCCCGATGACAGGTATTTATCACCAGTGCCCTTGAACACGCGATTGAGGAGCGGCATAAACACCCGCACCCGGGGGATGCCGCCGGCCATGGTATGGGCGAAGAGGACATTGGCCCCGGCCGGGATCAGCCCTTCAAGCTCTTTCGCCACCCGCGCCAGGGCAGCACGGACACGTGCCGTTCCGGCTGCACGGGCCTGCTCAATAAAACCTTCTGCGAACGTAATGGAATTCCAGTCGTCGGGGCGGGCCTTCTTGAGTTGTTCGGTCACCGAGGCCTGCCCGGCGGCAGCTTCCATATCAAAGCCAGCCTCCAGCGGAACATTAATGACCTTCCCTCCGAGCAGGGCCTCGCTTTCGGCCAATTCATCACTGTTCAAGGGGCGCAGCGCACCATCCGGATCCCGTCGCCCCACGGTGGTGCCAATCACGGTCATGCCGAGGCGTTTGGCCTCATCCACCAGCCCATTTGCGTAACCACGCCCAAACAGCTCACCTGCCAGCACCAGCACATCTCCGGCCTTATATCCTGCCGTCTCCGGCAATTGCTGCATCGCTTTGTATCCGGTCATCTATTCCTCCACCCATATTCGATCCTGCTCCTAGAAACAAGTATTGATTCATACCATGAACCGGGCTGGAATGTGAACAAAAAAAGCGGTTGCAGAGGGCGTGACAAGGGTGCTGAATCGTGCTATTGTGACCATCTGTCTACCCCTGTTAAACAAGAAACAGATTCATATCAGGTACACTACCCAGGAGATCCAACATAACGTGGATAACGACCTCATCCTTCTCGGTCATGGCAGCGGCGGCCGGCTTTCCCACCAACTTCTGGACGACTTGATCATTCCCCTCCTGAGCGGAACCGCTACGGCCGGCCAGAATGACGCCGCCCTGCTTGATCCGGTTACCGGTCAGCTGGCCTATACCACCGACTCTTTCGTGGTGGACCCGATCTTCTTCCCCGGCGGAACCATCGGCAGCCTGGCGGTACACGGCACGGTCAACGACCTGGCCATGATGGGTGCGCGTCCGCTTTGGCTCAGCGTAGGACTCATACTGGAAGAAGGTTTCAGCAAAACAGATCTGAAACGCATCCTGGAGGACATACGACAGGCGGCCGACCAAGCCGGAGTCCGGATTGTCACCGGAGATACCAAGGTCGTCCCCCGTGGCAAAGCCGACAAAATCTTCATCACCACCTCCGGCATCGGCGTCATCGATCATGGCATCTCCATCCACGGCGCCAATGCACAGCCGGGGGATGCGATTATTATCAACGGCACGATCGGCGACCACGGCATTGCCGTCATGGCCGGTCGTGAGGGGCTCAACGTCAGCACCGCCATTCGTAGCGATTCTGCAGCCCTGAACGGACTCGTTGCCGAGATTCTCACCGAAGCCGGGGACAGCCTGCATGTGCTGCGCGACCCGACCCGGGGCGGCGTTGCCACAACCATCAAGGAGATCGCCGCCCAGTCGGCCGTATCAATCACCCTGACAGAAGAAAACCTGCCGGTAGATCCGGCGGTACGGGGCGTCTGTTCCATCCTGGGCCTTGACCCGCTCTTCGTGGCCAACGAAGGCAAGCTACTGGCCTTTGTAGCTGCGGATGTTGCCGAACGGGTGCTGACACGCATCCGGCAACATCCGCTCGGCGCAAAAGCCGCCATAATCGGCCAGGTATCTGCTGGTGAAGCCGGGCGGGTACGCATGGAGACCGCCATCGGCGGCACTCGGGCGGTGGAGATGCTGGCTGGAGAACAGCTGCCGAGGATCTGTTAGATGACGAAAGAAAAGAGCCCAGTCACGCCGGCCGTCCGTCAGCTTCGTGCGGAAAAGGTTGATTTTACTGATCATCCCTATAGCTACGAAGAAAAGGGTGGCACTGCCGTCTCTGCCCGTGAATTGGGCGTGGACGAGCACTGTGTGATAAAAACCCTGATCATGGAAGATGAGCACAAAAAACCCTGTATCGTATTGATGCACGGAGATCGGCAGGTTTCAACCAAGGAGCTGGCACGGATCATCGGCGTCAAGCAGGTCGGTCCCTGCTCACCGGACGTGGCACACAAAAACAGCGGCTACCTGGTGGGAGGGACGTCGCCATTCGGAACTCGCCGCCAGATGCCGGTCTACATGGAAGCGGGCATCGCCGCCCTGGAACGGATCTACATCAATGGCGGCAAGCGCGGCTATCTGGTCGGCATGGCGCCTGATGAGTTGGTCAGGGTACTACATCCCATCGTGGTAACGGTCGGCATCCGCTGAGGAAGGAACAAACATGATTCGCAAGGCACAGATCAGTGATGTCAAGGAAATCCAGAAGCTGCTGATTACCTTTGCCAGCCGGGGCGACATGCTATCGCGCTCATTGTCGGAGATCTATGAATCCCTGCGTGATTTCTACGTCTATGAGGAAGGCGGCACTATCCTGGGGGCGGCAGCATTGCATATCGTCTGGGATGATCTGGCCGAGGTTCGATCCGTGGCAGTCTCCGAGGATGTCGGGCGTCAAGGTCTCGGCAGCCAACTCGTTCAGGCCTGCATCGCCGAAGCCCGTGAAATCGGCCTGAAACGCATCTTCTGCCTGACCTACAAACCGGACTTCTTCGGCAAACACGGCTTTCACCTGGTGGATAAATCAGAACTGCCCCACAAGGTTTGGGGTGACTGCATCAAGTGCGTCAAGTTTCCGGACTGCGATGAGAACGCCATGATCCTCGATCTGTAAATCCGACCTCGAATCGTGCCTGAAATACGGCGGCGGAAGTGCGCGACTGCAAGCTTGAAAATCGCAGGCAAGCCGCCGTAAATAGTATCTGCGGGGAAGGATTGCCGTCACCCTTCCTGCAGCTCGATCGAAACCAGATTCCTGCCCCGCCGTTTACTCTCAAACATCAGCTTGTCGGCCCGCTCGACCAGCGTCTCGATGGTGTCCCCCACCCTGGCAACCGTAGCTCCGATAGAGACTGTTACCCCAATCGTCTCCCCATTCTCGATCGTCAGCATCGACTTTTCCACCAATCTCCGCAAACGGTCCGACAGGGTGAACAGATCCGCCGGCTGGATATTTACCAGCAGTGTCACAAATTCCTCGCCCCCCCAGCGCCCGATCACGTCAAATGAACGCAGACTATGAGCCAGTGTGGCGCTGATCATCTTGAGGATGCGATCGCCAACCGAGTGGCCATAGGTGTCATTGACCGCCTTGAAATTGTCAACATCCGTAAACAGGAGCGCGAATGAAAACCCGTAGCGCCTGAGCTCTTCCAGCCGGGCCGCCAGACTTATCTCGACAAAGCGCCGATTGGCAATACCGGTCAGCGGGTCATGCATGGCCATTTCCTGCAATTCTTCCAGGCGTTGGCGCATGGCATAGCGGGGGGAATTGCTACTGTGAATCTCGACCGCCACCACGAAGTGCTGTTCGACCTCCCGCACGGGTGCGATCCTGATGGAAATCGGCAGCAGGTGCCCTTCCTTGTGGCACACGTAGGCCTCGACCTCGTTCACCAGCGATGATTCGAGCACCCTGCGGATCGGGCAGATGCTGGTTTCACAGAGATTGTTGCCATGCTTGTCCAATGGCTTGAAGAGGTCGCAATAGTTTCTGCCCACAACGTCTGTGGCGCTGTAACCGGTCAGACTGGCGGAGCCCTTGTTCCAGTACGTAATACGGCCATCCGTATCAACAAAGAAAATGCCATCGTACAGGTTGTCAAGGATTTCACGGTAAAAATCAACGGTTTCCAGCATGCATATCCCTCCACATCGAGTTGGCTTAATGTAATCCCGCCGCCGGATGAATGCAACATGGAATTTACCGGTAAGGGGAGCGTGAATCAAGATTCAACCCGGCAGCAACTTGTCACTTTGCCATCCGGTGGTAAGCTTACGACATGAACATCCAGAAAGAACGGCATAGCGCGCCCCGCGTTTCCGACAATCAAACGGCAGCTTCCATGATGACTCCTGACGTGGAAGATGTGCTGGAAATATGGAAGCACAGGCCGGATGCCCTGATCGAGATACTCCATGCCGTGCAAATCCGTTACGGGTGGCTGGACAGACCTCTGCTGGGCCGTCTGGCCGATGAGCTGAAACTGCCCCCCAGCCTTGTGTACGGCGTAGCCAGCTTTTATCACGCCTTCCGCCTGGAACCCCGTGGCCAGCAAACATGCACGGTCTGCACCGGCACCTCCTGTCACCTGCAGGGTGGCTCCCGCCTGCTACACGAGCTGGAAAAGCACTTTAAAATTCACAGCGGGACCACGACAGCCGATGGGACCCTGGCGCTGAAAAAGATCCGCTGCCTGGGAGCCTGCGGCATGGCTCCCCTGGTCAGGATCGAGGGCAACAACGGCCGGGCCAGCTTCCATGCCGACATGCACCCTGAACAGATTATCAAGCTGCTGCAGGATGTTATGCAGGGAGCGCCACCCGCAGGAACTACGCTCCTACCGGTCGATATTTATGGCGCCGTCCACAGCCGCATCGTGCTGGAAAACTGCAGCAATCAGGACCCGGAAGAACTCAGCAGAGCACGGGCGGCCGGGGCTTACGCCACACTGGCCCGGGCCGTTCAGGAAATGACACCGGAAGACGTCTGCCGGCAGATCACCGCCAGCGGCTTGCGAGGACGCGGCGGAGCAGGCTACCCGACCGGGACAAAGTGGCAAATGGTCAGGGAGGGTCGCGGGAAACACAAGTATGTTGTGGCCAATGGCGATGAGGGCGATCCGGGGGCCTTCATGGACCGCACCCTGATGGAATGCGATCCGCACCGTGTACTGGAAGGCATGGCCATCGCCGGCTATGCCGTCGGAGCAGCTTCCGGCTTTGTGTATGTACGCAGTGAATACCCGCTGGCAGCACAACGGCTGCGCGAAGCCATCGCCCAGGCTGAAACAGCAGGCGTACTGGGGCGCCATCTGTCCGGCACCGGGTTTTCATTCAATGTCAGGGTGAGGATCGGTGCCGGCGCCTTTGTCTGCGGCGAGGAAACCGCCCTGATGGCATCCATCATGGGGCGACGCGGACAACCGGTCATTCGTCCACCCTATCCTCCCCAAAAGGGGCTGTGGGGTCATGCCACCCTGATCAACAACGTGGAGACCTTCGCTAACATCGTCGCCATCATCGGCCGGGGCAGTGAGCAGTTCAGGTCCCTGGGGACCGCCGGCAACAGCGGCACCAAGGTCTTCTCCATCTCCGGCGATGTTGCCAGGGTCGGAGTCGTCGAGGTGCCTCTGGGGACAACCATGCGGGAGCTGTTGACCCTGGCCGGTGGGGTGACGGGAGGCGGGTTCAAGGCGGCTCAGACCGGCGGCGCCAGTGGCGGCTGCATCCCTGCCAGCCACATCGACCTGCCGATCGACTATGAGTCGCTCAGAGGCATCGGAACCATAATGGGCTCCGGCGGACTGGTCGTACTCAACGACCAGCGCTGCATGGTGGATGTGGCCCGTTTTTTCATGCAGTTCTGTTGCGACGAGAGCTGCGGCAAATGCACCCCCTGCCGGGCGGGCACACAACAGGCACTCCGTATTCTGGACCGCATCTGTGCCGGGCGTGGAATTGAAACTGAACTGTTGCAGCTGGAGGAGCTGTGCCACCTGATGCAGGAAACCAGTCTCTGCGGGCTCGGCATGGCAGCGCCCACACCGGTCCTGAGCACCTTGCGCTGGTATCGCACCGAGTATCTGGCACACATCCGGGCAGGATCTTGTCCAACAGGCGTCTGCAATCAAGGTGGTGAGTCATGAAACGGATCCAGCTGACCATCAATGGGCAGGCAGTCACGGGACTCGCCGGACAGACCCTGCTGCAGGTGGCGCAACAGCATCAGATAACCATTCCAACCCTCTGCAATTTTGCCGGTTTGTCGCCACTCGGGGCCTGCCGGGTCTGTATCGTCGAGGTCGCAGGGTATCCACGGCCGCTCCCGGCCTGTGCCACCGCGGCAGAACAAGGGATGGTGGTCAACACCGAGTCGGAACGCCTGCTGAACGCCCGCCGCATGATCGTTGAGCTGCTGTTGGCGGAACGCAACCATACCTGCCCGGTGTGCGTGATGGACGGCGGTTGCGAACTCCAGGCCCTGGCAAAACTCCTGGCAATCGACCACGTGCGCTACGGCTTTATCGCGCCACAGCTGACGGTTGACATCTCTCAGGCGCGCTTCGGTATCGATCATAACCGCTGTATCCTCTGCCGGCGCTGCGTGCGGGTGTGCGACGAGGTCGAGGGCGCTCATACCTGGGATGTGAGTGCTCGTGGGGCAAGCAGCAGGATCATCAGCGATCTGGCCGAGCCCTGGGGTGACAGCGCGACCTGTACCGGTTGTGGTAAATGCGTGCAGATCTGCCCGACCGGCGCCCTGTTCGAGCAGGGCGCCGAAAAAACCCGCAAAGGCTCGCTCGGCCTGGAAAGACTGCTGGAATGGCGCGGGAGGCGAAACAGATGAAATCCATCAGGCTGGCGACAGCCTGGCTCTCGGGTTGTTCCGGGTGCCACATGAGTCTGCTCAACCTGCACCAGGGGTTGCTGGAAATTCTGGCGCAGTTTGATCTGGTGTACTCCCCGCTGATGGACCTCAAGGAGTACCCCCCTGGAGTTGATATCGTTCTGGTTGAAGGTGCTGTAGCCAATGAGGAGAATCGGGGAATGGCGCAGATCATACGGCAGAGAACGAAGGTCGTGATCAGCCTGGGAGATTGCGCCGTCAACGGCAATGTGAGCGCCCTGCGCAATCCGGCCGGTTGTGCGGCAACAGTGGAAAGGTCATATGGAGCAATGGACTGGATGCCGGAATTGAACCGGCT
>JAJXYO010000066.1 GCA_021780495.1 Deltaproteobacteria bacterium | reverse complement strand
ATCTTCGGGTTTCTTGTAGTCTTTCATCAAAATGTCGAGCAGTTCGTCGGTCGTGGCCATCGGTCCCTCCAGTGAATTGGGATTTCAACCGATTTTGGCCATTTACACAATCTATTTTACACCCTCTATGGCACGAGTCGAACCGGGTACTAGCCCGTGTTCTCCCACGTCATTATGCACTTTCCATACCTGGGATCTGAAACGGACAACTCTCATTAGGTAAATAGACACACTCATGACAGAGATTGGAATATTCCACACTACTCGCGCTTTTCCTAATCTTATCGCATTATCGTGACAGATCCAACATCTTATGAGCACAAGGACAAGATATGTCATGCATTGAACTGCACACGTAATTTATGTACTATTGTCAGCAACGGTCATATCTGCAAACTACGGTAAAGCTACAATGACCGAAAATTCACGTTCCCGAGAGCAGACCTGCCGCATGAACGCACAGCACACACATTCAACACGCACCGTCACCGGGATCATTATGTTTCTGGTCGTATCAGTTTTTGCCATCTACTGGCAAACCAGGGGGCATGCCTTCATCGAATACGACGACCAGATTTATCTGTTCGAAAACCCCCATGTCCGCAGCGGTCTTTCACTGGAAAACATACAATGGGCTTTCAGTAGCGTATATGCCGCCAACTGGCATCCACTCACCTGGATCTCTCATATGCTGGATGTGGAACTGTTCGGCATGAACCCGGCAGGGCACCATCTGACCAGCGTTTTCCTTCATGCCGTCAATGCGGTCCTGCTCTTCACGCTCATGTCGCGAATCACCGGAGCACTTTGGAAAAGCGCTCTTGTGGCGGCACTTTTCGCACTGCACCCGCTGCATGTGGAATCGGTGGCCTGGGTGGCAGAACGGAAAGACGTCCTGAGCACCCTGTTCTGGCTAATCACTCTCCACCTGTATGCGCGCTATGTGGAGAACCCGGCTTTATCCCGCTATATCTACGTAGTAATGGCATTCTGTCTGGGCCTCATGTCGAAACCGATGCTGGTTTCCCTGCCCTTCGTATTGCTCTTGTTGGATTTCTGGCCATTCCAGCGGCCGGCTTTATGGCGTACGGAAACGACCGTGCCGACCCAGCCTGAAACCATCCGGTTCCTGGTTCTGGAGAAACTGCCATTCCTGCTGATTGGTGTGGCAAGCGCTGCCATCACGATCTTTGCCCAGCAGCAGGGCAATGCCATGACCCCTCTGGTGGCCTCCCCTCTGACTGAAAGGGTCCAAAACGCCCTCAACGCTTATGCCGGCTATCTCGGGAAAATGTTCTGGCCGACGGACCTGGCAGTTTTCTATCCCTTCCAGACCGGCCTCCCTGCCTGGAAAATCTATAGCGCGGCCTGCCTGTTGGGCACCATCACCGTCGTCGTTTACCGGGAGCGGAAACGTCATCCCTACCTGCTGTTCGGCTGGTCCTGGTACATCATCACCCTTGTACCGGTTATCGGGATTGTACGGGTCGGCTTGCAGGCCATGGCAGACCGCTATACCTACATGCCGCTCACCGGCATCTTCATCATGCTGGCCTGGGGGATGGAAGATCTGCTGAAGGAGTGCAGCGCGAGACTGCGCAGGCTGTTCTACAGCATGACGGCAGCAGTCATCGCAGCCTGCATCCTGCTTTCCTGGCGTCAGATATCGTACTGGCGGGACACGACAACTCTGTTCACCCATGCGCTGGATTCAACCGCGGGCAACTACATGGCACTCGCCGTGCTGGGAAGGCATCTGGAACGGCAGGGGCGATTGGATGAAGCACTGGAGCGCTTCGACCAAGCATTGGAAATAGCACCCTGGTATGAATATGCAAAAATCCATCAAGGGATTATTTTGATGAACCGTGGAAGGCTCGACGCGGCAATCTTCAAATACAACGAGGCCATCATCCAGAATCCGACGACTGTTTCCGGCCACATCAATCTGGGAATAGTCATGGGTCTGCAGGCCCGGCATGAGGATGCCATCCGCAACTTCAGGATTGCTCTCGACTTCAACCCGCAGTCGGAGGCGGCCCTCTATAATCTCGGGATGGAATTGGCCAAAACAGGAAAAATCGATGAAGCGATACAGTATTACAACAAAGCGCTGAAGATTGATCCCGATGATGTTCATTGCCTCAACAATCTCGGAGTTGCTCTCGCAGAACTTGGCAGGTTTGATGAAGCCGTCGTTCAGTTCACCAGGGCATTGAAGCTCAAACCGGATTTTTTCGATGCGCGCAGCAACCGGGAACTGGCACTGAAAAAAAAAGCCCACACCTGAAATCAGCGTAGCGCTTTCTTCACCAGAGCCTCTATGACGGCATTCCCCTTCAGCGTTGCATAATCCAGCGCTGTCTTGCCCGAAGCGCTCTTGACCGTCGGATCGGCTTTGTGTTCGAGGAGCAACCCGACAATCTCCGCGTTCCCTTCAACCACGGCGATCATGAGCGCGGTTGCCCCTGACCGGTCCCGGATATTTATTGCGGCCCCTGATGTGATGAGCATACGGGCTATCGACGTGTGATCATTCTCTATGGCCAACATCAGAGCGCTGTCGCCATTCTTGTTGCGAAGATTGATATCTGCCTTGACACCAACCAGATACGCGGCGACGGCATCATGTCCATTCATCGCTGCAGCCATGAGCGGCGAGACATCCTCGATATTCCGGTTGTTGATGTACGCCCCCTTCCCTGCCAGAAACTTCACCATATCCAGCCGGCCGTTGTTCGCCGCAAGCCATAACGCATTGACAACCCTGCTGTTCAGGTAATTCACCCAGGCACCGTGCGCCACCAGCAGCTTCATGATTTCCAGATTACCGGCCAGCACCGATGACATCAGGGGTGACCACTCGTCCAGGTAGGCGCCATCTTTACTGGAAATACTCTCGGTATAATTCACATCCGCCTTTGACCGGATGAGCGCGCGGACCTTGCCGGCGTCGCCGGCGATCACGGCATCGAACAGCTCGCCATTAATGGAGCGCTTTGAGCTGCTGTCAACAATATAGTCACCATTAAGCTCCACCGTGTATACCCCGTCCCGGATAATGCCATTCTCACGGCAGTTGCGATAATCTCCGGTATAGGTGGTAATTTCTCCGCTATGGACTACTGAAATTTTCCTTGTGCCCCGGTCGCGGCAGGGAATGGCTATGCTTTTGTCCCCGCTGGAATTGTGACCGCCCAGATCGACGATCATATCCTTGACCCTGTTCGTTACTCTCGTATCCTCATCAGAACTGGCGAAGACCGGATAACAGCTAACCAGCAATACAAAACCCATGGACATTACAACAGTTCTTCCGCTCATCTGCTTCTCCCTGTCATGAATCATCTGCAGCAGTTTTGATGCTAATGAATTATACCCTAAAATGATACCGAAAATTTGCCATGGAGTTGGTACTCAACGTGCCGGATGCTGCGAATGACCCGGTATTGTTCTCCTGAACTCCAGGATCTCCGGCAACTGTTCGGGGCTCGCAGTCTGGACGGCCCAATCCGCCGCAGCCAGCGCATCGCCAGTACGATTAAGACAGATCAGGATTTGCGCGCGAGCCATCGACAACGGCGCATATTTGTCTCTCAGGGTGTTGCGGAGTGCTATTGACATGGCCTTGTCGATATCCTCCAGCGCAGGCTCGCAGCGCCCGTTTTCCATCCGGTACCGTGATCGCGCGACATAGGCCGCACCGGCATGATCCGGAAACAGTTCGATCTCGCGGCTGGCCAGGGTCTCGGTAGACCCCCAGACCTTGATCTGTTGCTGCGTCATCACCGAATACACGGTCAATTGACACACCACCGCACCGGCAACAGCTAGTGCGGCCAATCTACGCCCCGAATACCAGAGCTGGCCGGTTATCCAGGCGGCGCCTCCGCCCCACAGCAGGGAAATGCCCAAGGCCGGAAGATAACTGTAACGGTCGGCCATCCACTGGCCGCCCACCTGGACAACCCCAAGCATCGGGGCCAGGGTCACACCATAAAAAAGAAAGAGCGCAGGGAACAGCGGGCGGCGTTTCAGGGAGGCGATGACTGCAGCTGCGGCGGCAAGTCCGGCGACGATGGCATACGGCAGAAACTCGAACAGTCTTCCCTGGGCGACCCGTCCCGGGTGCGGATAATACGGCGCCAGACCGGTCGGCCAGAGCATCTTCCAGAGATAGAACAGCAACGCCTTGCAGGCCACCAAAAACCTGGAAAGGGCGTCAACATCCGGGGCCTTCATCATCGGATACTGCTGGGCACGGATCGTCAACAGCGCAGTCCCGAGCGCCATCAGGAACAGCGGCAGTTTTTCTTTCAGCACTGCCAGCAGGCTTTCACGGCCAATAATCCGAGAGAGCGGGAACCAATCCAGAATCAGCAGAATCAGGGGCAGGCTGACCGCCGCTGGTTTGCTCATCAAGGCGCAGCCGGCCATTACAAGCACCATCCCGTATGCCCGGGATCTCGTTTTGGATTCCGGCGAAGACGCGGCCCGGGCGCTGACATATCTGAGATACCACCAGAGCGTGGCGACGATAAAAAAGGTACAGAGCACATCCTTCCGCTCGCTCGCCCAGACCACCGACTCGACCCGCAAGGGATGGAGACCGAAAAACAGTGCAGCGACAATGCTCCCGGCGGTCGTAAACCAGACCGAAATCGCGGCTGGCAGCTCACCGGAGACACGCGTGAGCAGGTCCCTGAATACAAAACAGACCAGAAAAACCGTGCAGCAATGGATGAGGACATTGGTGGCATGGAACCCAAACGGAAACAGGCCCCAGAGCCGGCGATCAAGCGCGAGTGAAAGCATGGTCAGAGGATGCCAGTTTGCCTCGTGAAAGCTTGTAAAGGCCCACACGACGGTCTTCCAGTTCAATGAATTGATATGACGATTAGTGAGTATGTAGCCGCTATCATCCAGATCGACAAAACCGTTGTTCCAGGCAAAGGAGAAGATGAAAAGGGTCGCGGCAGCTGCAAAGGCGGCACCGGCCAGCAGCCAGCGGCCGACTGAAGCTGTTGTTTTCAGATTGGAACGGTTCACGTGAGCGCTGTACCTCTCTGGCAGACGGTGAATCATAAACGGAAAGGCAAATCCCCCTAAATCCCCCTTTTGTAAAGGGGGACTTGAGTACCATGAAACATCTAAATCTAACCCCCCTCAGTCCCCCCTTACCTAAGGGGGGAAGCCTTGAAGTCTCCCCTTAGATATGGGGAGATTTAGAGGGGTTAACCGCAATAAAATAAATATTTACTGGGTACGAGGGCAGGCACACAAATTCCCCCCTTTGAAAAAGGGGGGTCAGGGGGGATTTGATTTGAATAAAAAAAGCTTCCACCGGTGTGCGAAGCACACAACCGGCGGAAGCTACATAAAAAGGTGCGGGGTGAGGATAGCTATCCCCACCCCGGGTCTACTTCAGATCAACACGGATGAACATCAGCCGAGCCAACCACACGAGGTTTGATATAGGTGCGCTTTGTCATGATATCATCTCCTTTCTGCACGACCGCGTGCATTGTTATCTATCTGTCCGTTTCAACTATCCATTACCACGGTGATTTGGTGTTCCACAATTCTGCTCCGGTTGAGAAGGTCGCGCCGCCCGCTGTTGCGGAGTCATGGCAGCTCTTAACTGCTGGAACCGAGTTACTAGTCCCGTTGCTGACGCCGAAGAACCAGGGACCGGGGTTGGTCGCACTAGAACGACCAGTGGCCCCGCCGCCACCGGCCGGGAACCGGCCCGAACCGGCACCACTACTGCCCGATTGTGAATGAGATACCGGTGCAACGCCACCGGATGCTAAACGACCCCTATGCTTGGCATCCAGGCAGTTGGTCACCAGCAGCCGTGGCAGGCGGGAGTTGTGCGGCGTATGGCACTTGGAGCAGGTATAGGCGTGCTTGACATTGCCGGCATTACCGCCGCCGGTGGAGGCCCAGCCCTTGACCGAGTTGTGGATACGGGTCATGGTCTTCCAGTTGCTTGAAGATGCGGCAGCGGTGGAGTTCAGGACCGCTTTGGCATGGCAGCCGGTGCAGAGGCCGGCAAACTGGGTATCATTGGTGGTCTGCAATGACGTAGCGCTGGTTAAAAAGTTCCAATATTTTGCAGTCGTCGGCTTGCCGGTAGAGGCGGCCTGCAGGGCCCGCTGGTCAAGGAAGTAGTTCGGCGTACTGCCGACACTGAGAGCCGCAGGGCCCTGGCTGCTGCCACCACGCGCCTCATTTGTGTTTGCAGGGGCGCTGTCCTGCTTGTAGGGCGAGGTTACCCAGGTGCCCTTCAGCAGTGGTACGCCGTACTGCTGGTTGGTAGTCAGACTGGGGCTGACGCCGTGCGGGTCGTGACACGGTGTGCAGAGTCCCTGGATAACGGTGCCGGTCGGTGTAGCCGGATCAAATGGGCGCTTGGTGATCGCCGTAGAGAGGCCGGACGATGCCTTCAAATGTCCACCCAGGTTGGTGCCATGAGCGGCCTTGTAGGGATAGGTTACAGTCTGTGCAAAAGTCCCTGTACCGAAGTACGGCGTATCGAAGTAGCCGGAGACGCCTGTCCCTGCGGTCTGACCGGCCGGCAGGGCAAAGCCGAAGGTGCCGCTATAGCCCCATGGCAAGGTGGTTGAGGTAGCGGTCATGTGACAGTCGAAACAGAGACCGGCTCCAGAGCTGTAAGGGTTCAAGGCTGAAGGTGTTGCTGCAGCCGGTTTATAGGTCATAGTGTAGCCGCCCAGTCCGGCGGTGGTGTCTTTCAGGATGCCGCCCTTGCGCCGGCCGGTGGCGCTGGAGTAGCTGCTGGTAATAGCATTGGCGACCGCGGCTGTGGTGGAGCCGTGCGAGTTATGACAATCGAAGCACATGACGTTCGATGTGGCCTTGGAACTCGGGAAGGTATCCGCAGCAGTGGACCAGCCCATCTGATTGTTGACGGCATTGCCGTGTGCCGAGTAGGCCTTGGCCTGGGTTGACTTGTTATTGGTGTCATTGCCGCTGAACTTGCCCCACGGAGTGGTGCCGGTCTGCGAGTAGCGGGCGCCGATGCTCAGGCCGTCCCAGGCGTACTTGACCGGGGTATTGGTATCGCCGCCTGCGCTGAAGGGTTGTGTAGTTGCGTTTTTAGCGCTGTGGCATCCAAGGCAGACCCGATTGATCTTGGCGATCGCGCCACGAGACGAGGCGCTGGCGCCGCCACTGGAATAGTATTGCAAGGTAGCAGCACTTGCAGTGGTAGGCCTGGTGGTAGCACTACTCCAGACAACCAGTGCCACCGGCGAACCGGAGACGCCATTCTTGTGCCATGCCGTAGGACTTCCGGTTGAATCAGCCTCCCAGTGGCAGGCATAGCAGGTCTTGCCATCGATGGCGGTTGTGCTCTGGAAGTGATGAGAGTTGCCAGCACCGGTGAACTGGGCTGCTGCAGCAACGCGTTTTCCCTGTGTTGAGGCGTGGCAGCCTGTGCAGGAACCGCCCTCAACTTTACCATCTATATGAAGAGTATTATCTTTAAAAATAGTCGCCATCGAGGTTGGCGCAGCATTTATAGAAGGGTGGCAGCCGGTCGCGGGAGCGTTGGAACTGCATGCCGCAAGGCTGGCAGGCGTCGTGTAGGAACCTGAAGCGAGAAGCGCCGAATGTGAATCACCTGACAGTCCGCCACCAGGAGGCAGTCCGTGGCATTTATTCAAACAGGTGCCGCTGACGGTCGTGTTGTCAAGCAGAGTAGTATTGAAAGCGGGCACTACCGATGAACCTGTACCAGCCTGGCCGGCTGCAGACCCTGCTGGGCGGTTGGCGGTGTGGCAATACGTATTAGCACACTGTATAGCGCCACCGACTCGAGTTACGACAGGTGTCTTGCCAGCAGTTGTGGCCAATGGTCCAAAGTTTATACGTGCAGACGAATACTGAAGATGCGGGGCCATAGTAATGGATGTGATGGTTGTATGACATTCACCGCAATGAATAGGACTGTTAATACCTGCCGTCGAGGACAAGTGACTCTGGTGGACGCCACCGCGGGTTGTGACGCCGGTTACGCGGGCGGTATCGATATTATTGGCGCCCGGAGCAATGGAAGCGCCAGAGAAAGAGGTGAACCCTGCGGTCTGTGAGCCATGGCACTTCTGGCAATCGTTACCGCTAGCCGGCGCCATGGCTGTTCCCCAGGATGGAGCCCCCGAACCATGACAAGCGGTGTTGCTGCAGGTACCGCCGCTTGCGGCAAAGGTATAACGGAAGGCCGGGGTCTTTGTGGTGTTGGCGGAGATGTTATAAAAGCCGTTGGCATGTTTGCTGTAATTAGTAATAGCCGTGCCGTTGCTGGTGACATTAAAGTGGCAGACATCACAGGTGTATGCAACCCCGGCCTTGGTGTGCGAAGCATGCATGTTGGCCTTAAGGGTATTATTAACGTAGGTCGGGCCGGTGGTTGTACCGCCGGTGTGACAGGAGGCACAGGTCACGGTTCCGCCCCAGGTTGGCGCAATAGCAGCCGCAGATACAGCCCGCCCGTCAGCCTGATTGGTTCCGCCTGTTCCTTGGCTATGACAGTAAAGGTTGGTACAGGTACCGTTACGATTAGCGGCTGCCGTGGTCAGGTAAGCCGGGTATGCCAGGTCGGCAGCCTTCGAGTAGGTGGCCGTGGCGGGGAAGCTGGTACCCTGAAGGATCAGGGCGCGATTACCTGCACTGGTTGCGTGGGCGAATTTATTGGTTTCGGCTGTATGATCGGCATGGCACTTTGCACACACGGCAACAGTTGATCCGTAATAAAGGCCATGCTTATTTGTCGTATTTGGGTGGCTGCCGTCTTGCGGGGCTGCCAGCGAGATTCCGTCTCCGTGGCACTGGTCGCAATCATTGGTGGTTGCGTTCGTATAGGAATAAAGAGTGGGAGTTCCCCAGGTCGGGGTTGCCGCTTTCTGGAAGTGACAGTTAACATTGGAACAGTAACCGAGTGTAGGGTTTGATGTCTGGTTAAAGAACACAGGTTTCGAATAAGTTGCCCTGATCGTGGCAGAGGAATTAATGTGCTGCCGCATGGCGATCTGGCCGGTACGATGGTCAACAGATGAAGGTGCGGGGCCGTGACAGGGTGTACAAACGGTCGATGATGTCGTTATGTTTGAGATGTGGGTGCGATGGCTACCGACAAAAGCGCCGGTCGATATATTTCTGTAGGTCTGATCATTTGGCCGTATGTCTGCAGGACCTGGGACCGCCTGAGTCCCATGACAGTCATAGCACTGATCAATGTGGTTTCCTGTCAGCGCAAACGCCGAGCCTCCGAAGACTAACAAGGAAACTAAACATAGCAACAAGATAACCTGCGCTTGTTGGAAATAACCCGTGCTTTGACATGTCTTCATGCGTAACTCCTCATCTATGGCTAAGTACGTTATAAATTAAATATTAGATAATTATCTGGTGGGGGGCGGTTGCCCGCCCCCCTTTTCAGCATGCTGTTAATGGCCTTGCGTGTAAGCCTGTGAACTCCAGGTTGGTGATTTCTGGAAGTGACATGCTACGTTTGTACAATTGCCTGATGTTTTGCCGGTTCCAGATTGCTTGGCATTGTAAACAATCGGACGGTTCTTGTCAAACTTGTATTTCGGATTGACAACAACTTGTACGTTGGAGGTCAAGAAAGCACCGCCAGCCTGGTTATGATTACTACCCGATGCCAATGGATCCGGATGACAGGTCAAGCAAGCTGAACCCTTCAGACCCTGGCTGACTTTAAGGGTAAGAGCCAAGTGACCGGCAACACTGTGAACGCCACCACCACCGGAGTAGTTCTGGAGTTTGGCGGAAGAGTAATTTGCGTTGGTGCCAAGGCCGACCATTGACTGAACAGGCGGATAACCGTGGCATGAATTACAATTGCCGCCTTCGATAATCCCGTCGACGTGCAGCGCCGGAGTATTGAAGGTCAAGCCGTCCGCATTGACATGGCTGTGGCAGCCATTACAGGAGGTAGTGGTAACATAACCAGCTCCTGACGCGTGATTCGAATCCGCTGGCGGATCGCCATGACAAGAGCTACAGGTCATAGCGGCAGCACCCCAGGTTGGCGACGTCTTGGCGGTGCTTTGACCGGCAGGCAGTGGTTTTTGGAGTATTGAATCCGCGCTGCTTGGATTACCGCCACCGTGGCAGTAGCTGGTCGAGCAGTTTGTCGTGTAGGTGCCGACAGCGTGCTTGGCAACGCTCAGATGACCACCGTTTGCAGTGGATACGCTGACAAACCCGTCGATGTGATGATTACCGCCAGCAGTGTTGGCAACAGCAGCAGCATGACAATTACCGCAGCTCATGGTGATGGCGATAGTGCTGGTCAAGTGCTTGGCATGGCTACCGGTTGCAATGGTAGTCGATGCGTGGCAGGAGGTACAGTTATCGGCCGTGCCCCAAGTCGGGGTGACCGGCGCAGCTGCCGTTGTCGTAGCGTGGCATGAGGCGGCACTACAGGTGCCGTAACCGTTGCCGGGGGCGCCGGCTGCCGTGTAGCCCAGTGTTGCATCTACATCGATAGAACCGTTGACGTGATTTGTTGAAGCATAGGCGGTTGCACTTGCGCCAACATGGCAGCTACCGCAGTTTGTGCTGGCGGCCAAGTGTTTCGTATGGCTACCGGTTGTAAGCGTTGTTGTTGCATGGCAGGTGCCGCAGACGACCGTGCCGCCCCAGGTCGGAGCCGGTACTTGGTACACGGGAACGATGGAGGTGCCATTGGCGCTCTGGCCGGAACTATGGCAGTAGGTGGTTGAACAGCTGCCGCCGGTTGTGTAGTTGCCGGCTGCGTGCTCGGCAATAGTGGTATTGTACCCCAGGCCGGCGGCAACATTGACGCTGCCGTTGAGGTGGTTGGCGCCACCGGTTGGATTGACTGTACCGCCAACTGCGCCGGTATGGCAGTCGCCGCAGACCGGTTGATGATACGAGGTACCGGTCAAGTGTTTGCTGTGCGAGCCGGTGGTGGGGCTGGCAGCGTGACAGGCCGTACAGGCGGTTTGTGCAACGCCCCAGGTCGGGGTAACCTGCTGACCGCCAAGCTGACCGTTGTTATGGCAGGTAGCTGTCGAACATGTACCGTAGTTGTTGCCGGGAGCACCGGCGGCGTTGTAGGTGCCATAATCGACGTTGATCTGACCATCGACGTGATTCGGCGAGGTCATAGTGGCGCCGTTATTACCGACACCGGCATGACAGGTACTGCAGTCCGCATTCGAGGCGATATGCTTTGCATGGCTGCCGGTATTGAGCGTCGAGATGGCGTGACATGTTCCACAAGCGCCCGAGCTGGCATTACCCCAAATCGGTGATGAATATGAGTATGGGGTCGCACTCTTACCGTCAGCGGACTGGCCGGAACTATGGCAGTAGACGTTGGAGCACTGGCCAGCCACACGTGTTGCCGACTGGCTGGGCAGGAACTGATAGTTTGAACCGGAATACACGGAACCGGCCGGGAGTTGCGACAGGTCTATATTGCGGCCGGCATTGCCTGCACTGGTTGCATGCTGGAAGGTTGTTTTAGCCCCATGGCACTTGGCGCAGGAAGCTGTACCGCCATACTGGGCCGTATGCGCGCTATGGCTCAGTGATGATGGCTGGGAGGCATGACAGGTGTCACAGGTTGTTGCTGCCGGGTCAGCACCCCAGGTCGGGGTAGCTGTTTCAAAATGGCAGTTAACGTTGGAGCAGGTCCCGAGTGTCGGTACCGAGGTCTGATTGACGAAGGCAACCCCGCCCTTGTAAGTACCTGTGGCAGGGGAGCTGTTGATATTGGCTTGGAAGTTGATCTGACCGTCGCGGTGGCCGGAGGCGTACGCTACAGGCGATGTCGATGTAGCCTGATTGTAGTGGCAACGCGCGCAATAGACCGGTGAGGTTGTCAGGGCCACATGCTCCGAGTGATTTCCCTTGACAGCACCGGTCGTGATATTCCGGTACGAACTCAGGGAACCGGCGGGTGTGTCTTGCGGACGAATATCTGTCGTACCTTGTCCGTGACAGCTGTAACACTGTAGCGCTGCAAATGATTCGTTAGCTGTCATTACTACCGAGACGACCGATAACAATGCCAGCATAACAAACTGAAGCAGCTGTTTCTGGGGCTTCCTGTTCGTCATACCTCTCTCCTTTTCTCTCCTGTTAAAGTGACCTGCCATTTCCATCTCAATCCACTTGAAACGGTACTACTAACCATTATGAAGCAAGCTCGGTGAAGTGGCGTTACAGCATAACCGTCAGACCGCTAAATAACCGCGGTGACCTGCCAGACGTCGCTTACCCAAAGTGCATTTCGAGCACACCGCCCATACACATGTCTTTGATATCCTTCACAATACTACTGCACGCCCCCGAGGACACCGGCATTGCATGCAGCATGCACAAGACCATATCTGCAACAGTGATGCCAAAATGGGTGCACCATCTGCTACCAGATAATGCACCCATCCATTCTGTCCCCAGACACGTGTAATTATAACCCTCTGCCTATTTTTTCCGGGCACCGGGCTCGAAACTTATTTCAGATAACCGAATTTCTTCATGCGATAGCGGAACGCGTCTATACCAAGATTAAGCTTTTTGGCGGCTTTGGATTGATTCCATTCCGTAATTTCAAGGGCCTGACGAATCAGTTCCTTCTCAACCTCTTCAATATCGATACCTTCCGGCGGAAGACGGAAGACCGACGTGGGAGTACCGGCTACCTGCGGACAGGATTTGGCGACAATCTCCAGCGGAAGATGTTCCAGCAGGAGTGTATCGTCATTTCCCAGGATGATGGCGCGTTCGATGACATTCTTGAGTTCACGCACGTTGCCCGGCCAGCTGTAATCGAGCATCATACGCTCGGCCATTCCGGCAACCCCCTGAACCTTTTTATTGAAATCCTTATTATACATATCCACAAAATGTGTTGCCAGATCTACGATATCCTCTTTACGTTCCCGCAGCGGCGTCAGAAAGATCGGAATAACCTGCAGCCGGTAGTAGAGGTCGTTGCGAAACGTTTTTTCCTCTATGGATTTCTGCAGATCCTTGTTGGTAGCTGAGATAATACGCACATCAACGGTAAAGACGCGTCCGCCGCCGATGCGCCGGAATGAACGGTCTTCGAGAAAGCGGAGCAGCTTGGCCTGCATACCCATCTCCATGTCGCCAATCTCATCCAGAAAGACCGTGCCGCCATCGGCCAGCTCAAAGAGTCCTTTTTTGGTTGCCTTGGCATCAGTAAAGGCACCCTTTTCATGTCCGAACAGCTCACTCTCCAGCAGCGTTGCCGGTACGGCAGCGCAGTTAATGGCAATAAACGGCTTCTCGGCCCGGTTTGAACTATAGTGTATCCATTTGGCAACCAGCTCCTTGCCGGTGCCCGACTCGCCCTGCACCAGCACGGTGGAGGCTTCACTCCGGGCAACCTTGTCCAGCACCTCCATCAGATACTTGGTCTGACGGCTTTGCCCGATTATATTGGGGGCGGTTTTTTTGGTTTCCGTACGTAGCCTGGCTACCTCGCGTTTGAGGTCACAGTTCTCCAGGGCCTTTTTGATGATGATGGAGAGCTCGTCGAGATTGAACGGCTTGCTGACATAATCGTGGGCCCCCAGGCGCATGGCGTTGACTGCCGTTTCCAGACCGCCATGGGCCGTCAGCATGACAACGATAATCTCGTCGTCGAAGTCCTTGATTTTTTCAAGGACTTCGATGCCGCTGATCCCGGGCAGCTGGATATCCAGCAGGACAAGATCGGGCTGCTGTTCACGGGCCATACGCAGCGCATCCTCGCCGGTACCGGCCGTAATGATGTCGTAGCCCTGTTTTTTGAGATTCTGTTCCAGCGACCAGCGTATCAGGTGTTCATCGTCAACAACCAGTATCTTGTTGAGTTTCATCCTCTCTCCTTGGTACATCGCTATCATTCATATTGCAGGCCGGAAGCTCTATGGTAAAGACGCTCCCATTGTGATCGTCGCTGGTGACCCGGATATCTCCATTATGCAAATTGACCAGCTTACAGCAGATCGGCAACCCCAGACCGGTTCCCTGGGCCTTGGTGGTAAAGAACGGCGTAAATATCTTCTCCAGAATCTGCGGCGGGATTCCGGAACCTGTGTCGGCCACATCGATCCGGACAAACTCCTTGTCCTGACGAAATGCCTTGCATGTGGTAATTGTGAGCGTGCCGCCGCCAGCCATTGCCTGAAAGGCATTCAGGATAAGATTGAGGAAAACCTGCTGCATCTGCTTACCGTCCGCGTAGACCGGAGGTAAATCAGGCGCCAGGTTGATCTGCTTTTCTATATTCATGACGCTGCGATGCTGAGAGGCAAATTTGCAGGTCATGTTGAGTACCTCGTTGATATCGATACATGAAAGCTCCGGTAGAGACGGCTTGCCGAAAAACAGCAGGTCGTTGACGGTCTTGTCCAGCCGCTGCACCTGTTGCAGCACCTCACCCAGAATAGAGTTGCGCGGGTCAACGACAGGGATGTCATCCCTTATGATCGTGATTGCAGCCGAAATACCGGCCAACGGGTTTTTGATCTCATGGGCAATGCCGGCAGCCATTTCACCGATAGAGGCCAGCCGGTCTGCCCGTTCCAATTGCTGAAAATGAAACTGTTCCAACTCGACCTTGGCAACATCGAGTCGATCCACCATGGAGTTGAAGCTGCTGATCAGGCGACCGATTTCATCCTTGCCGTTGTACTGGATGCGCACGCTCAAATCGCCCTTTTCAACCTGCGACATCTTTTCGATAATCCTGTCCAGCGGCTTCTTTACGAATTTCAGCAGGATCAAGGATATGGTGATGGCCAGAAAGACGGTTATGGCAATGGATGAGGCGATAAAGATCCGCGAAGCGGCCACCATCTGCATCTTGGTGCGCTTCAGCGAGTAATCTATATTGAGGATACCGATAATCTTGGTTTTTGTGCCGTGGCAGGTATGACAAATCGGTTCATTATAGATCGGCTTGACCATGCCCAGTACCTCGCCATAGGGAGGCAGATCAAATATGCCGTAATTTTTGGGGCTCTGATAGAGCTTGTAATCATCCACACCAACGACTCTGCCAACCTCGGATGGATTGGAAGAGCGCAGAATAATCCCGTGAGGGTGGAAGATCCTCACGCTGACCAGTTGATTATGCTGGCCAACCATGGAGAGTATTGAACTGACATCCTGAACATTGCCGAGATGCATGGTATTGTAAATACTGCTCTCAACCGTATGAAGCAGCAACTCGGTGCTCTCACGAGCGGTGTCGATCAGTTGCGACTGCTGATAGCGAACGTTAAAGGTGGCATAAATGAATATGCCGCACACCAGCAGGGTGATGGTGGTTACTATGATGCGGGTCGTCAGACTTTTAAACAAGGCAGGTCTCCTGACCGGAGTAGCGAACCAAACGGGTGGATACTATATGGTGTTGTCAGCGGGTTATTTATCATTGGCGCCGAAGAAGTTAAGAATGGCTTCATCGAGGCTCACGACTTCCTTTGTTGGCTTTTCTGCGGGTGTCGGTGTTGCGGGAGCTGCCGTCTTTTGGGCAGGGAGTGCAAAGAGAAGAGATAGATCGGATTTGGCAGAAGCGGTCTGGGATACAGGAGGGGTGGAGAAAATCTCGTCAATCCGTTTGGCTTCGAGTACCGGCTTGGGGGACGGGACGGTGTTTGTTTCAGGTTTGGGGGAAGGAATCTCGTAGTTTTCCAGCAGAGGGGCCTGGATCGAGAAGGCACGCTCATCAAACTCTCCCGACTTGAGCCGCCGCATGAGTTCCTTGTGCTGGGCCTTCATCAGCTCTTCCACCACCGACTCAAGGTTTTCCATCATGAGGATATCGGCGTAGCTGGTCTTCTTGGAACACAGGATCACGCCGCCACGGTAGAGCAAGGTGATGATGTGCGGGTTTTTGATGCCACTATCCTCGGTCTGGACGTGGAAGACCTCTCCCTTGTATGTGACATTGTGATTAAAGCCGAGAACCATCGGAAACACCTATACGCGAAATGACGTACTTTGAAATCTAGCACATAAGAACAGGTGATTGCAACGTGTTAAGTAACCAGAGCTACGAACCGTTTCCCTCTCCCATGAAAAAAGGGTCAGAAGGCTTTTTGAACACCGGCAAAGCCTGCGCTACTCCTCGATTGCGAACAGCTGCTTTACCTTGGCCACCGCCTCCATGGCATCGCGGGCATACAGGTCGGCGCCGATACGGTCAGCGTACTCCTGGGTCACCACCGCCCCGCCGACCATGGTAAAGGTCTTGACCCCGGCAGACCGGAGCTTCTTGATGACGTTATCCATCTCGGACATGGTGGTGGTCATCAGGGCCGACAGTCCAACCGCCTGGACCGAGAACTCCTTTGCCTTGGCAATGATGGTGGCAGCCGACACGTTCTTGCCGATATCAAAGACCTCGAAGCCATGGTTTTCGAGCAGGGTGCAGACGATATTCTTGCCGATGTCATGAATATCCCCCTCCACCGTGGCCATCAAAATCCGTCCACGGCTTTCAAAGCTCTTCCCCTTCATTTCCACCTTCAAACGGGCGAACCCGGCCTGCATGGTATCGGCTGACTGCATCACCTGGGGCAGAAAGAAGATGTTTTTCTCAAAACGCCGTCCGACCTCCTCCAGTCCCGGCAGAAAACCTTCACTGCTGACCTGCATGGGCGTCATCCCTTCGACAAAGGCCTGCTCCACCAGTGCCACAATGCCGTCGCGGTCGCCATCTATGACCGCCTGGGTCAGACGCTCACGGATAGTATAAGGTATATCGGAAACAGCGGGCATTACGGCGCTGCTTGGCTGGTCACCGCGGTAGGCCTCGATATAGACTGCAGCCTGGTGATCGCGGTTAAGCAGAACCATGGCGGATCGCCAGGCATCCATCATGGCCCGGTCTTTGGGGTTGATGATGGCCGCATCCAGCCCGGACGCCATGGCCATGGCAAAAAAAGCCGAAGAGATCAGAGGGCGTTGCGGCAGTCCGAAGGAGATGTTGCTGACCCCCAACACCGTGGACAACCCCAGTTTGTCCTTGACCAGCCGGATGGTGCGCAGGGTCTCGGCAGCGCGCTTCTGCTCGGCGCTAACCGTCAGGGTCAGACAATCAATGATGATGTCGGCATCGGGTATACCCTGCCGCCGGGCAGCGTTGCGGATGCGCCGGGCAATGGCCAGGCGCCCCTCGGCACTGTCGGGGATCCCCTTGTTATCGAGCGTCAGACCAATCACCGCTGCCCCGTATTTCTTGGCCAGCGGCAACACGCGTCGCAAGCTCTTGGCCTCGCCGGACACCGAGTTGATCAGCACCTTACCGTCAGCCGCCTTCAAGCCGCGCTCCAAGGCGGCCGGACTGGACGAGTCCAGTACGACCGGCGCACTTGCGGCGGCAGTAACGCAGAACACGGCCCGTTCCATGGCCAGGGGCTCATCGATGCCCGGAGCGCCAACATTAATGTCAAGCAGGGTGGCTCCCATCGCCACCTGTTCCATTGCCTCACGGCGAATGTAGGCCACTTTGCCGTCAAACAGTTCCTGAGAATACAATTTTTTGCCGGTAGGGTTGATCCGTTCGCCAATGATTGCGGTTTTATTATCGCCCCCGACGGCAGACCAGCCAGCACGGCTGGAGAGCAAGGTGACGCCGGCAGATGCAGTCCGTGGCGACCATGTCCGTTGCTGGCTGGCAAGGGCAGTCTTCATGGCACGGATATGGGCGGGCGTTGTGCCGCAACAGCCACCGATCACCCGGACGCCAAGATCGATCATGCGTTCGTGGTAGGCGGTCATCTCGTCAGGGGTGCCGGGGAAGATGGTTTTGCCGTCTATTAACTGCGGCAGCCCGGCGTTGGCCTGGGAGATCAGCGGCAGATGGGTCACCGTGCGCATACGGCAAAGAATATCAAAAATACCGTCCACACCCAGGCCACAGTTAGAACCGACGATATCGGCACCGGCCGCGGTCAAGGTAATGGCGGCGGCCTCGGGCGAAGTGCCCAGCACCGAGCGGCCGTTGTCGTCAAAGGTCAGCATGGCGATGACCGGTATGCTGGCGGAAACCTCGCGGATACCGATCACTGCGGCACGACATTCCTTGATATCCAGAAACGTTTCCAGGCTGATCAGGTCAGCGCCGGCATCCACCAAGGCCTGGGCCTGTTCGCGAAAGGCATCTTTCATCATGTCGAACGAGACCTCGCCCAATGGCTCAACAAACTGGCCGGTCGGGCCGATTGATGCCCCGACATACGCCCTGCCTCCGGCCTCGGCACGGGCGATCTGCACGGCGCGGGCGTTGATCTCGGCCAGCCGCCCCTCCAGGCCGTAATGGGCCAGCTTGAAACGGGAACCGCCAAAGGTATTGGTAATAATGATGTCAGCACCGGCCTCAAGGTAGTCGCGATGCACCGAGGCAACCACCTGCGGCATAGTCAGGTTGAGTTCCTCGGGTGACTGGCCGGGTTTCAGGCCACGCTCCTGCAGCATGGTGCCCATAGCACCATCGAGAATGAGAACCTGCTCGCGGATGGCTTGGAGAAACGGCTTCATGGATATCCCTTCTTTGTGGCTGGAGTATTCGAATTATCGGGAGACGCGGCGTCGTTCTGCTGGCCTGGCTGTTGCTCCAGTGAAAAATCAGGCACCAGCGGATCGCTCAGATCGAGGTGCTGCAGTACCGTGTTTTGATTACCTTCAACGGTGATTTTAACCCTGGTGATCTGCGGATAGTTGACGCACACGGTATCAACGAGCGAATAGACCGCCATCATCTCGGCCGAACTGCCGGATGGCATTCCGGACACAAAAGCCCGGTTCATGTCGATGACGGCCAGATCCCCCTCCAGACGGACGCTGTTGAGCGCAGCCGCCGCCGGCAAGGCCTCGGACAGCTCTCCCACCGGGCCGCCAAGCAATTCATCCAGAAGGTCCTTAAGGCACTCGTCTGTTTCACCGCATGAATCTATCTCACGCGCTTCGCGAGCCAGCCTGGTTCCGTCGGCTACAAAGAAAAGCACCACCCTGCGGGTCGCGGCAGCAGGTTCATTGACCTGAGGCAGAGGCTGCAGGTCGTGACTGTCATGCATCTTCTTCCAGATCAGCACGCCAAATACCAGAGCGACAATCACAAAGGGTATCAGAATACTGATGCTTATTTTTCTACGCCGAATGGGTGCCATGGATATTAAAACTCCTCCTCGTCATCTTCCAGGTTCACCTGGTAGACATCCCCCAGGCGTTCGCCGAGGAAACGGTTGCCGACACGGATAAAACCGGCAGGTATGTCGCTTACATAATAATGGTGATTTCCCGTTTCGGAATCCGGGCGGAGACACTGTTTCTGGGCAAGAATTTCAGCTACGGTCCGGGCGGTCTCGGCAGCGGAATCCACCAGTATCACACCGCTGCCCATAACCTCGGCTATGAGCGGTTTGAGCAGGGGATAATGGGTGCAGCCCAGCACCAATGTATCAATACCGGCATCTATAAGTTCCTGGAGATACGTCTGGGCCGTGAGACGCGCAACCTGATTATCCACCCAGCCCTCTTCAGCCAGAGGAACGAACAACGGACAGGCCTTGGTGAGAACCTCGGCAGACGGATCGAGGCGCTTGATGGCCCGGGTATAGGCACTGCTCCTGATGGTGCCGGCTGTACCGATAACGCCGATGCGTCCGCTGCGGGACACCTCCACCGCCCGTCTGGCGCCCGGCTCTATCACCCCCACCACCGGAATCGAAAACAAACGTTTCAGGGTGGGAAGTGCAACAGCCGAAGCGGTATTGCAGGCTACCACCAGCAGCTTTATGTCGCGCCGAACCAGAAACGACGTAATTTCCCGGGCATAGCGGGTTACCGTCTCCGGTGATTTGGTTCCGTAGGGCACACGGGCCGTATCGCCAAAATAAATGGTGTCTTCCTGGGGAAGCGCCCCGGCTATCTCACGCAGGACAGTCAGTCCACCAACCCCGGAATCAAATATGCCAACCGCCTGCCAGGTCACAGCTCGTTCTCCTCAACCGGATGGAATGGACATTGTTTGAAATGTATCCGTGCGTACTCAATTACTGAAATATTGTGACGGAAAAATGAGTCCGACTACGCACGTATCCGATTTATCAGCCTTTAACTATATACTTTTTTCCGCGCGGGAAGCAAGCCATTTGACGGTTATTACCCGTAGCGGCGGACCCGTGAGGCATGCTGATTTGTCCTTGACAAACTCCGGAGCGCTGATTACCTTGTTACCATGAATTAGCACTCGTCAGCAATGAGTGCTATTTTTTTGAGGTTGGCCATGAGCGTTGAACTTTCAGCACGAAGCAGACAGATACTCGAAGCCATCGTCGAGGACTACATTGCAACCGCAGAACCAGTTGGAAGCAGTGCTGTTGCGCGGCGCCATGCCCTGACACTTTCATCCGCAACAGTCAGAAATGTCATGGCAAATCTGGAGGAGATGGGGCTATTGACATCCCCGCACACCTCGGCCGGCAGGATTCCCACGGAAAAGGCCTATCGACTCTACGTCGACTCATTGATCGGACTTCGCCAGATTTCCCGTGAGGAAAAGAAGCTCATCATCCGGCGCTGCCGTCAATCGGGCTCAGGACTACCGGAGATACTCAAAGAAACCAGCCGCGCCCTTTCCTCGTTATCGAACTATATGGGTATCGTCGTGACACCCAGCTTTACGTCCGACATCTTCCGCCACATCGAGTTTATACGCATCGGCACCCACAGAGTGCTGGCAATCCTGGTTTCCACCAACGGTCTTGTCCAGAACAGACTGGTAGAAACCGTCGATGACATCCCTGAAAAAGACCTGCTCAGGATGAGTAACTACCTGAATGAGCTCATGCAGGGCCTGACGATATACCAGGCCCGTGAACGTATCCTGGCAGAAATGAAGAACGAGAAAACCCAGTACGACAGCATGATGTCGCAGGCGCTGAGTATCAGCAAACAGGCGGTAACCGTGGGCGAAGAAGAGATTTTCGTGGAAGGACAGGCCCGAATCCTCGATCAGCCTGAATTCAGCGACGTTACCCGCATGAAGGAAATGTTCCAGGCCTTCGAGCAGAAAAGTACGATGCTCCAGCTGCTGGGACGCTGCATGACAGCCGATGGCGTTCAGATCTATATCGGTTCCGAGACCCCCGTCAGTCACTCAGCCGGAATGAGTCTCATCACCTCCCGCTTCACCACCGGTAATAACACCATCGGGCTGCTGGGCGTTATCGGACCGACCAGGATGGGCTATTCCAACGTCATCCCCATCGTTGACTACACCGCCCGCCTGGTAAGCAGGCTGTTGCACAACACCTAACGTTGACAGAGTATCTGTCACTACTGAAAAGGATACACGATATATGAAAAAACACGACACCCACGAAACCACGCCAGTCCAAACCGGGCCTGATGCCGCCGAAGCGGCAGCTCCGGTTGAGCCATCCACCCCTGAAGAGCAGATCATCCGGCTGCAGGAGCAGCTTGCAGCTAAAGAAAACGAGGTCCGCGACAACTGGGACCGTTTTGTCCGCGAACGGGCCGATCTGGAGAATTACCGCAAACGTGCCAACCGCGAGAAAGAGGAACTGCTCAACTATGGCAATAAATCACTGATCGAGGAAATCCTGCCGATCGTTGACAACCTGGAGCGCGCGCTGACCCATGCCACCGAAGATGGCCAATCAGCAGTCGTGGAGGGCATCCGCATGACCCACATCATGCTGGTGACGGCCTTGAAAAAGTTCGGCGTCACCCCGATCGAATCCCTCGGAACCGCGTTCGACCCCGCCTTCCATCAGGCCATGGCGCAGGTAGCAACCGATGAGCAACCGCCCAACACGGTCGTAGAGGAATTCCAGAAAGGCTATTTATTGAAAGAACGGCTGCTGCGCCCAGCCATGGTAACGGTGGCGGCACCGGCAAAATAAATTTCAGCTGCACCTTGTTTTTTAAAATAATGATGACTAGTTTGAAGTTAAGAAGATTTGAAAGGGAGGAAACGCATCATGAGTAAAGTAATCGGAATCGACCTTGGGACCACCAACTCCTGCGTCTCAATCATGGAAGGCGGTGAACCGGTCGTTATCGCCAACTCCGAGGGGAGCCGCACAACCCCTTCGATGGTGGCCATTTCTGACAGTGGCGAACGTCTGGTGGGACAACAGGCCAAGCGCCAGGCAGTCACCAACCCCGAAAACACGCTGTATGCCATCAAGCGATTGATTGGCCGCAAGTTCGATACGGAAGCGGTCAAGAAAGACATCGCCATTTCACCATTCAAGATCGTCAAGGCCGACAACGGCGACGCCTGGGTAGAGGTACGCGACAAGCGCTATTCAGCCCCCGAAATCTCGGCCATGATACTGCAGAAAATGAAGAAGACCGCCGAGGACTATCTGGGCGAAACGGTGACCGATGCGGTCATCACGGTACCTGCCTACTTCGACGATTCCCAGCGCCAGGCAACCAAGGATGCCGGCAAGATCGCCGGACTGAACGTGCTGCGTATCATCAACGAACCGACGGCAGCGGCACTGGCCTATGGTCTGGACAAGAAAAAGGATGAAAAGATCGCCGTATTCGACCTGGGTGGCGGTACATTCGATGTCTCCATCCTGGAACTGGGCGATGGCGTATTTGAGGTCAAATCCACCAATGGCGATACATTTCTGGGTGGCGAAGACTTCGACCAGTTGGTGATCGACTGGATTGCCGACGAGTTCAAGAAGGACCAGGGCATCGACCTGCGTGGAGACAAGATGGCGCTGCAGCGCCTCAAGGAGGCGGCCGAGAAGGCCAAGTGCGAGCTGTCAACCTCCATGGAGACCGACATCAACCTGCCATTCATCACCGCCGACGCCACCGGCCCAAAACATCTGACCCTGAAGCTGTCCCGCGCCAAACTGGAGTCGATCTGCGCCCCTCTGCTGGCAAAACTGGAAGGCCCCTGCCGCATGGCCCTCAAGGATGCCGGTCTGTCGGCCAGCGAGATCGACGAGGTCATTCTGGTCGGCGGCATGACCCGTATGCCGTCAGTACAGAAAAAGGTCGAGGACATCTTCGGCAAGACCGCCAACAAAGGGGTCAACCCGGATGAGGTCGTTGCGATCGGCGCCGGTATCCAGGGCGGCGTGCTCAGGGGCGATGTCAAGGATGTGCTGCTGCTGGACGTGACGCCGCTGTCTCTGGGTATCGAAACCCTGGGCAGCGTCATGACCAAACTGATCGAAAAGAACACCACCATCCCCTGCCGCAAGAGCCAGACCTTCTCCACGGCTGCGGACAACCAGCCGGCCGTTTCGATCCACGTCCTGCAGGGTGAACGTGAGATGGCCTCCAGCAACAAGACCCTCGGCAATTTCGAGCTGGCCGGTATTCCACCAGCACCGCGCGGCGTACCCCAGATCGAGGTCACCTTCGACATTGACGCCAATGGCATCGTACACGTTTCCGCCAAGGACCTTGGCACCGGCAAAGAGCAATCCATCCGCATCACCGCTTCTTCGGGGCTTTCCAAGGAAGAGATCGACAAGATGGTGCGTGATGCCGAGGCACATGCCGATGAGGACAAGAAGAAGCGCGAAACTATCGAAGCCCGCAACCATGCCGACAGCATGGTCTATAGCACCGAGAAATCCCTCAAGGAGTTCGGTGACAAGATCGAGGCCGTGGAAAAAGGGAACATCGAAAACAAGATCACCGAGCTGAAGAAGGTCATGGAAGGCGAGGATGCCGAGGCCATTAAAAAGGCTACCGACGACCTGGCCCAGTCGGCCCACAAGCTGGCGGAAGCCATGTATGCCAAGGAGCAACCCACTGAGCATACGGAAGGTGCCGCCGGCGACCAGCCAAAGAATGATGCCCACAAGGACGAAAAGGTTGTGGATGCCGACTTTGAAGAGATCAAGGACGAGAAGAAGTAAACATATCTGGCTGACGTACAACACACGGCTGAAGGCGAAGGGTCTGCCCTTTGCCTTTTGCCGTATTCAGAGGAATTATTGTGGCTAACGGCGAAAAACGTGATTATTACGAAGTTCTGGATGTGCATCGCAACGCATCCGAGGCGGAGATAAAGAAAGCCTTCCGCAAGCAGGCGGTTCAGTATCACCCGGATAAAAACCCGGGAGACAAGGCCGCAGAGGATACGTTTAAAGAGGTCACCGAGGCCTACGAAATACTTTCCGATCCGCAGAAGCGTGCCCAGTATGACCAGTTTGGTCACGCCGGCGTTTCAGGTGCGGGCGGTTTCGGAGGCGGTTTTGGAGGATTCGGTGGAGGCACCCCATTCGGAGACATTTTCGGGGATATATTCGGGGATATTTTCGGCGGAGGCGGCAGTACACGCGGTCGCAGCCAGGGCCGACGCGGCGATGACCTGCTGTACAATCTCGAGATCAGTTTCGAGGAAGCCGCCTTTGGTGTTGAAAAGAAGATCGAAGTTCCCTTTGCCAAACGGTGCGGGACTTGCAACGGCTCCGGTTCAAAACCGGGAACAGATCCCAAGGTCTGCCCCACCTGTCGCGGTGCAGGCCAGGTACGCTATCAGCAGGGGTTTTTCAGCGTCAGCAAAACCTGTGGCCAGTGCAATGGCGAAGGAAAAGTGGTGGACGATCCCTGCCCTGATTGCCGTGGAAAAGGCAGCACCAAGGACAACAAGACGCTTTCAGTCAAGGTTCCGGGCGGAGTTGAAACCGGCTCACGCCTGAAGATGACCGGTGAAGGCGGCCAAGGCAAGGGCGGTCCCAACGGCGACCTCTACATCGCAATCAACGTCCGGGAACACCCGATTTTCCAGCGTGAAGACACCAATGTCATCTGCGAGATTCCAATCAGCTTCATTCAGGCTTCACTCGGCTGCGAGATGGAGGTTCCGACCCTGGATGGCAAGGTTGCCATGAAGATTCCTGAAGGCACCCAGTCCGGAAAGGTCTATCGGCTCAAGGGCAAGGGTATCCCTTCCTTGCAAGGCTACGGCCGTGGAGATCAGATGGTTGTTATCCGCGTGGAAACGCCTTCCAATCTCAACAAGAAACAGAAGGAGCTGCTGGAAGAATTCGCCCGAATCAGCGGTGAGGATATCCATCCCATGAAAAAGGGTTTTCTGGACAAGGTAATGGATTTTTTGAGTTAATGCCTGTTCTGGGGGTCGTAGCAATTACGGCCCCTTCATTTTCCTTGATGATCATCGCGATATGATTTAATATTCACCCCTTGCTATCCTATCAAGAAGTGGAGTCCGTCGATGGATAAACAGCAGCTTACTGATAAAACAATCGAGACTCTGCGGCCGTTTGAAACATCCAACCTGATGACGACCATCCAAAATCTCAGTCTTCACCAGATTTTTACCCATCCGGCAGTACTGATTACTATCGTTTTAGTACTATTCTACGGCATAATTAAAAGATCCACCCCAGTCTTGTTGACGTTGTTTTTCCTGATCGCCATGATCGTCTTCATGCGTTATGCCATGCCTCCACCAGGACAGGAACTGAGTCTGTCGTCGATAGGCCCATTCATTGGCTTCGGAGTTGTGATCGGTGGCGTCATCATTTACTTCTCAATGATAAAATCCTGAATTCAAGAAAGAGATCTGCCATGAAAATAGATAAACGTGACGGGCTGTTCGTAGGCTTGATTGTGGTCGTGCTGGCAATATTTATTGGCATATCCGGCAAAGAAAAAACTAAAAGAGTCCCCCTCGACGATAAACATAGGCCCTTCTACGAAACCTACGCCAAGACCCACGACAAACAGGAAACAGAGAAGGGGTGTGAAACCTGCCACAACGAGAATGTGATCAAGTTCCCCCCCAACCATCCACCCAAAAACCGCTGTTTACTCTGTCACAAGTTTGTCAATCAGTAACTTTCTGTATTGAGCTTAATACAATTCGTATTTCAGCAAACGGCATTCGATCGCACCGTTAAAGAGCACAAACCGCCGTGAGGCCTTCAGACCGATATACTTGGCCAGCTCCAGATTGCCGGTCAGGACATACCCCGTCCACCCCCGGCATCTTTTTTTCATGATATCGCCAATCTGGCAATACAATTCCTTCAGATGTTCTTCCTCTCCCAGACGCTTGCCATAGGGGGGATTGATAAGCACCACACCCGCCTCACCCTCTGGCTGAAACGTTTCCAACGCTGCATGAAAAAAATGAATCTGACCCTCAAGACCGGCCTTGGCTGCATTCCGCGACGCCAGTTTGAGTGCCCGGCTGTCCACGTCGCAGCCGGTGATCAGACCTGCCGGAAGCTTATGAATCCGACCGCCAGCTTCTGCAAGCAGTTGCTGCCACAACCGGTCATCATAATCCAGCCAACGCTGAAACCCGAATGAACGTTGCAGCCCCGGTGCAACCCGCCCCGCAACAAGGGCTGCCTCGATCGGTATGGTGCCTGAGCCACACATGGGGTCAACCAAAGGCATTGCACCGTTCCATCCCGTCAGAGCCACCACCGCTGCAGCCAGTGTTTCCCGCAACGGCGCCTCGTTACGCTCCAACCGGTAACCGCGACGGTCCAAAGGGTCCCCGGAACTGTCGAGACTGACCGTGCAGACATTTTTGCGCAGATGAACATTGATGCGGACATCCGGGGCAGTGGTATCGACATTCGGGCGGCTGCCGCAGGCCTCGCGGATACGGTCCACGATGGCATCCTTGGTTTTGAGAGCTACAAAACCGGAATGGGTCAGGGCCGAATCGCGCAGGCTGCAATCCACAGCCAAGGTCATATCAGGGGTGACATACTTCACCCAATCAATAGCATGAACCCCGGCATAAAGCTCCGCTGGGGTCGCACAGGGAAATACCGTCAATTGGACTAGAACCCGGCTGGCGGTACGGAGCCATAAATTAGCTCGGTACAAACCGGCCCGGTCGGCAAGGAACGCCACCCCTCCCCGGCCGGCATGAACACTTCGGACGCCCACTGACTCCAGTTCAGCAGCAGCAATCTCTTCCGCACCCCGTGGGACTGCGGCAAAGCACTCCCAGACGGTATCTGGCTGCGGATCCGGAATCTCACTCATCTGCGGAATATTATTTTTTTCACTCATGACCGCCCTCTATTTCTCGTGCCCATATTTCAGCCAGCAGACTGGCTGTCTCTTGTGGTGTGCCACTATTGTCAATCACGATCTTGCCATAGGTCGCCTTCTCGGCCAACGGCATCTGGCTGGCAATTACCCGTAGAGCCTCGTCACGAGCAATGCCATCGCGGCGCATCAAACGCTCTAACTGCACCTCCGGCTGGACCGTCACAACCCAAACCTCATCCACACGATCCGTAATGCCGGCTTCAATCAAAAGCGGCGCTACATAGAACACCAGCTTTTCGCCATGATCGGCGGCTTGCCTGATGCGGTCCTCAGCCAACCGTTTGATTTCAGGGTGAACGATTCCTTCCAAGCGGGCACGCTTGTCCGTGTCAGAAAAGACCAGCGCTCCCAGACGCTTGCGGTCGAGCTGCCCATCGGGTGTCAGGATATCCGCACCGAATGCGGCAACCACACGCTCAAGTCCTCGGCTGCCCGGCTGAACCGCACTGCGCGCAAGTTGATCCGCATCGATCACCACGGCTCCCCGACCCTGGAAAAAACGGGCGACACTGGTTTTGCCGCTGGCAATTCCACCCGTCAGACCAATAACACGGACTCCAGCGGGTCTCATGGTATCACCAACAATATTTTGAGCACAGGCCGTCTCCACATATGATCGCCCTCTCTGACGAGCACATCTTAACAGAGCAACTGTTAGAATAACAGATTTTTGACTTGAGTTGACACCGCAATTGGTGTAATCATATTCATTCGTTGCAGCAGCCATGCACGACCGTTCTGTGCGGGCGGTTAGCTCAGTTGGATAGAGTACAGGCCTCCGAAGCCTGGGGTCGCGGGTTCGAATCCCGCATCGCCCGCCAATTTCAGCCGATAACGACCACTCGTTGTACCGGCCTGCCTGCAGGAATTCAACATGGTCATTCGCGTCCACAATAAAACAGTCCATCTCTTTTCCTCGCGAAGCCCCGTTACCATCATATCCATATGCCTGCTTATACTTGCCCTGCTCGGATGGATCGACTATCTGACGGGTGATTATTCAATGATCGTTTTCTATCTGATTCCGGTATCACTGGTATCCTGGTTTGTATCTTCGCGTGGTGGGCTATTTTTCTGCATCCTCTCACTAATTACCCGCTTCACAGCCGACGAGGCCGCCAATGCCTTCACGCTCAATAACGCCGCACTCCACTACTGGAATCTGTTTATCGAGTTTCTGTTCCTGCTGATCATGAGCCTGCTCTTCTCGGCCCTGCACAAAAACCTTGACTCCGAAAAGGCCAGGGCGAATACCGATGCTCTGACCGGGGCGCTCAATCGTCGCGCTTTTTTTGATATTGCCGAGTATGAGCTTAACAGATCGCACCGCTATGAACACGCCATAACCATTGCGTACATCGACTTGGATAATTTCAAAGAGATCAACGACCATCTTGGTCATACCATCGGCGACAAGCTCCTGATAACGGTCACCAAAACCATTATTGCAGCTATCAGGAGCACCGATATCCTGTCACGTTTCGGAGGAGACGAGTTTGTCCTCCTGTTACCCGAAACACCGGCTGATGCGGCCGCAACATTCCTGAAGAAACTTCAGCATCAACTGGATCTTGCCATGTCCGCCAAGCACTGGCCGGTTAGCTTCAGTATCGGCGCCATAACCTATCCCAAATCACCCCCGACGGTGGATGAGGTTATCAAAAAGGCGGATATGCTCATGTATGAAGTTAAACGTAGCGGCAAGAACAGGCTGCTGCATATTGAGTCTCCGGAGGTGACCCTTGGCTAAAGGTAGTTTTGACTCAACCGATCTGATTGCCCCGCTCATGCTGCGAATCCCCCTGGGGCTGATCTTTATGGCGCACGGTTCCCAAAAGCTGCTGGGCCTGTTTGGCGGCAAAGGCCTGACTGCGACCTTTGCAAGTTTTGAAAAGGATCTGGGGATACCCGCCATTTTTACCCTGTTGGCAATCATCGCGGAATTTGGCGGTGGGTTCGGTGTCCTGACCGGTTTTTTGACACGCCTCTCAGCTGCCGGCATCTCGGCGGTCATGTTGGTGGCCATCTACAAAATCCATTGGGCCAATGGATTCTTTCTGAACAATTACTGCTCACCTGGGCGTGGTCACGGCTTCGAGTATGATTTCGCACTGTTGGGGATAGCACTCTACCTGATGATTGCCGGTGGTGGCCGCTGGTGTCTCGACCGACTGGTTTTCAGGGCCTAACCATCATTATTCAGCGGATATAGTTCAAATCAAGGCGGGTATCCACCCGCCTTTCGATTGCATAAAGGAGTCGTCACCGTGGACAAGTATAACCAGCAGGAAGTTGAGAAAAGGCGTACCTTTGCCATCATCAGCCACCCTGATGCCGGCAAGACAACCATCACCGAGAAGCTCTTATTGTTTGGTGGCGCTATCCAGCAAGCCGGAGAAGTACGTGCCCGTAAATCAGCACGTCATGCCACCTCTGACTGGATGGAACTGGAGAAGCAGCGCGGCATATCGGTTACATCTTCGGTTATGAAATTCAGCTACGACGGGTGCGAGATAAACCTGCTGGACACTCCCGGACACAACGACTTCTCCGAAGACACCTATCGGGTCTTGACCGCCGTTGACTCGGTGCTGATGGTGATCGATTCGGTCAAGGGGGTTGAGAGCCAGACACGAAAACTTCTGGAGGTCTGCCGTCTGCGCCATACGCCGATCATGACGTTTATGAACAAACTGGACCGTGAGGGGCAGGACCCGTTTGACCTGCTGGACGACATTGAAAAGAACCTCAAGATGCAGACTGCGCCCATGACCTGGCCGGTGGGTATGGGGAAACGCTTTCGCGGGACCTATCACCTGTACACAAAAGAGCTGATCTTTTTTGACGCCGAGGCTGCTAATGGCACTGGCGACATTATCACCATTACCGGACTGGATGATCCTCGTCTTGATCAGCTGCTCGGCAGCCAGGTCGAAGAACTGCGTCACGATGTCGAACTGCTGGAGGGCGCCGCCCACCCCTTCGACAAAGAGGCCTATCTGGCCGGGCGGCAAACTCCGGTGTTTTTCGGCAGCGCCATCAATACCTTCGGCGTCCAGCAACTTCTGGATGCCTTTGTGGAGCATGCCCCGGCACCGCTTCCGCGTGAAAGTACCACGAGAACCGTTTCACCCTATGAGGAGCCTTTTAGCGGCTTTACCTTCAAGATCCAGGCGAACATGGATCCGGCCCACCGCGACCGGATAGCCTTCTTCCGCATCTGTTCCGGCAAATTCACCCGCGGTATGAAGGTCAGACACGTGCGACTGGGGCGCGAGGTACAGATCGCAAACGCCACCATCTTCATGGCCCAGGACCGTACCAATGTTGAAGAGGCTTGGCCGGGCGACATCATTGGTATCCACAACCACGGCACCATCAAGATCGGAGACACCTTCACACAGGGCGAAGAGCTGAAGTTTACCGGCATACCCAGCTTCGCCCCTGAACATTTCCGCAAGGTACGCCTGCTCAATCCCATGAAATCAAAGGCCCTTGAGAAAGGGCTGGTGCAACTGGCCGAAGAAGGTGCCACGCAGGTATTCAAACCCCTGATGGGCGCCGACTGGGTCATTGGCGCGGTAGGCTTACTGCAGTTCGAGGTGGTCATGCACCGTCTTGAGTACGAATACAGCGTCAAGGTGGCCTTCGAACCGGTCAGTTATGTCACTGCCCGCTGGGTAACCGGAGAAAAGAAGCAGATCGAGGAATTTGAGAAGAAAGAGGCCATGCACGTCTATATCGATGGCGAAGCCAAGCTGACCTATATGGCCGGCAGCCAGTGGCGGCTCGACAACACCATGGAACAGTGGAAGGGCCTGGAATTTCATGAGACCAGCGAGCACAGCTGATGGGGAGCAGCGTTCGCAATACGCTTCGCGCTGGAAAGCCGGCAACACGTTCCATCCGTGCCACCTGGCGGGCTATCCGCTTCCTTCCGGTCTCCCACTTCCCGCTGATCCTGCCGGGTGCGCATCCGATTGCCTCGTTTTTCATCCTGAGAAAGCTCAAACAGTTGGGGTACTCAGACTGCAACGTGACAGTCTCTGACAAAGGACTGGTTGTACATGCCCATCGATAAAAAATAAAAGGGGTGCCCCTGGCCGGGACACCCCTTACGTATACCACAACTGAATGCCGAAGCGGCACTACACCATAAACTTCGATATCTCAAAACCGATCTGTCCCAGCGGCAGGACCTCGTCCGCGACGCCGCCGTCTACACAGGCCTTGGGCATTCCATAGATGGTCGAGGTTGCTTCATCCTGAACAATCGTCACCCCACCCTTCTGTTTCAGCAGTTGCATCCCTTTGAATCCATCGTTTCCCATGCCGGTCAGAATGACTCCCAGCATGGATCCATGGGTTGCTTCCGCCATACTGGACAGCAGTAAATCAACTGAAGGTATGTACACATACTGTGGATGGGCACTGGTCGGAACCGTTTTAACCACCACCTGCCCGCCCTGGCGCACCAGGGTGGTATGCATGCCGCCCGGAGCGATCAACGCCAGCCCCGGTTTGAGGACATCTCCATCCACGGCCTCACGTATGGTCATGGAACATTTGGCATTGAGACGGTCGGCATACGGCCCGGTAAACGCTTTGGGCATATGAATGCCGACAATAATGCCATAGGGGAAATTGACCGGGATGCGGGACAGCACCTCCTGAAGCGCCACAGGGCCGCCCGTCGAGGCACCGATCCCAACGTAATTGATCTTCTTGCCGCTGAGTTTGGTCGAGAGCCGTGCCGGTGTGACAGATGCTGAGGCAGGCCGGCTCGAAGCCATAGCGGTAACGATTGGAGAAGATGAGGCCACGCGCCCAAAGCGTGATTTGACAGCTTCCTTGACCTTGCGCAGTAATTCCTCTCGGAAGATATTCTGGGCCTCGGAAGAATCGGTAACGTTCTTGGGAATGTAATCAACAGCACCAGCATCCAGGGCCTCAAAAGTCGATTTGGCCCCTTCGTTCGTCAGTGTTGACACCATGATGACCCTGGTGGGCGCTTTGGCCATAATCTGGCGCAGGGCAGCAATGCCGTCCATACGGGGCATCTCAATATCCATGGTAATCAGGTCCGGTTTTAGCGCAATGGCCTTCTCCACACCCTCGATCCCATCAGCTGCTGTTCCAACGATATCAATATTTGCGTCTTTGGAAAGCACGCTGCGGATAGCCATACGCATGAACGACGAATCATCGACAATCAGCACACGTATCTTGCCAGCTGGTGACATAAGCATCAGGGTTCCGCCTGTTCCTTGGAATTGAAAATTGAATCTACCAGCGCCTTGACATCCGGAATGGCATCATCCAGTTCATAGCAGAAACGCTCTACATCCATTTCCGCAAACTGGGGGGACTGCTTTTTGAGAATCTGCCACGCCTCTTCCTCGAACAGGTTGAAACTGATCCATTCCCGTCCGCCAAAATTCAACTCGCGAACACTGCAAAACAGATCCGAGAGGTTGACGATGGCACACAGCACCGGATCGATGACCGCCTCGGAGGGGGTATGATGAAGCGAAATGACTTCGCAGTATACCTCGGGGAAATTCCACTTCCTGGCCATACAGAGACCGATTTCACAGTGACTGGTGCCCAGTTGCTCGATTTCAGCGTCCACCAGCTTGACCGGCTTGTCTTTAATGCTGTCCAGCACTGCCTGAAACTCGTCCCGCATGAAATTACTGAGAAACACCTCTCCCAGGTTATGGATGATACCGGCAATATAGGCCTTCTCCAGATCCGGATAGCCGACTTTTTTGGCGATGATTTTTGACACCATGCCGACACCGAAGGAGTGTTCCCAGAAAGCGCCAATCTCCATTGCGCCCTTGTTCTCGTCGAATGCATTGATAAAGGATGTCGTCAGGGCCACTTCGCGGATATGGCGCAGTCCAAGAAAGACCAGTGCCCGTTTGAGCGAAGTTATTTCATGTTCGGGTTTATAGACCGGCGAGTTGATCATCTTCATCACCCGGGCGGTCATGACCTGATCGGAAAGCATCAGATCGGCTACTTCTTCAATCTGCACGTCCGGCTGGTCGAGAAGCTGCAAAACCTGTGTGGCAACAACCGGGATTGTGGGCAGGTCATCGATTTTATCCACCAACTGCCGCGCTTTTTCCAACATTGCATTCTTATCCATGTGGTAAACCTCTCAGGTTATTTTTTGTAGGTGAAGCCGCCCGGAAAATGGACGGTTTTAAACTTGTCATTGACCCCGTGCAGGGACTCAGACTGGCCGACAAAGAAATAACCATACGGCTGCAAGTTGTTGTAGAAGTGCTGTACAACCTTGGATTTTGAAGCGGTATCAAAGTAGATCAGAACATTCGCGCAAAAAATAATATCGAAGGTCTTCATAAAGATCATTTTGTTATCATCGTACAGATTCAGCTTGTTGAAGGTGACGAATTTTTTCACATCCGGAGAAAGAATAAACTTTCCATTATCCTCTTTGATGTACTTTCTTTTATAAACATCCGGTATGTTCCTGACCGAATAGGCGTTGTAGATCCCTTCCTTGGCCTGGGCAACAACCGTCTCGTTGATGTCGGTACCGACGATCTCGATGATCCAGTCCTTGAGGAGCGTTGCACGCTTTTCCAGCAGGATCATGGCCATGGTGTAGGCCTCTTCGCCCGAGGATGAGGCGGCGCTCCAGATGCGCAACTTACGGAAGCCCATCTTGTTCTTGATCTCGACAATTTCTGGCAGGAGTTTGGTTTCAAGCGCATTAAGCTGCGGCACATTCCGAAAAAAATAGGTCTCGTTGGTGGTGATCTCATCCATCAGAAACTTGAGTTCCTCGGTGCCGCGCGGAGACTTGAGAAACAGGTAGTAATCCTGATACGTCTTGACCCCGGTGGCTTCCATCCTGCGGGCAAGGCGGCTCTCAAGAAAATACTTTTTGGTCGTGTGGAAGTACATTCCGCAGATGTTGTATATGAAATCCCTGAGCTGTTCGAAGTCTTTATCTGATATCGCCACGATTGGTTCCCTTCAGTGGAGCTGTGTAGAGTTATTCCCAACCTGAACCCAGGGTTCAGGAAACGTCCGTAAGCGCATCATTTTTTACACTGGTAGCAAAAAATGATTCCCAGCCTGCTAACGACCGCCTGTATCACCGCCATCAACCAGCCCAACCGGATCAATGATCAGAGCGACACGACCATCACCGAGGATAGTCGAGCCGGCGATTCCGGGAATATTGGCAAGGTATTTACCGAGGGATTTAATGGCAACCTCCTGCTGTCCCACCAGACGGGATACAACCAGGCCCATCCGTTTCTCGGCAGTCCCGACAACAACAACATAGCAGAAATTGTCCTGTTCGTTCCGTCTCTTGACCCCGAAGATACTCTCGAGCCTGATAAGCGGCAGCACCATGTCGCGCAGCTTGAGAATTTCCCTGTTCCCGATCAGGTGAAACTGACGCTGATCGACCCGCAGAGATTCAAGGACCGAAGAGAGGGGGATGGAATAGACCTCTCCCTCAACATCAACCAAGAGCGATTGGATAATGGCAAGTGTCAACGGCAAGCGCAGTATGAATTCTGAGCCTTGGCCCTTTTCACTCTTGATCTCGATTAATCCGTTCAGCTTTTTGATGTTGGTCTTGACCACATCCATACCAACACCGCGCCCGGACAAGTCCGAAGCCTTGTCCTTCGTGGAAAATCCCGGCAGAAAGATCAGATCGAAGAGCTCCCGCTGGCTCATGGCAGCCAGTTGTTCTTCCGTTACCAATCCCTTTTCGACCGCCTTGCGACCAACTCGATCAGTATCGATACCATTTCCGTCATCCTTGATGCTTATGATGATCTGGTTGCCTTCATGCACCGCCGAGAGGACCAGTGTCCCGCAACGCGGCTTGCCTGCTGCAGTGCGGACATCGGGGGTTTCAAGACCATGGTCCATGGCGTTGCGGATCAGGTGGATCAGCGGATCTCCGATCTCATCAACGACCGAACGGTCAAGCTCTGTCTCTTCGCCAAAAATCTGAAGATCAACCTCTTTGCCGAGATCGCGAGCCATGCTGCGAACGATCCGGGGAAACTTCTTGAAAACCTTGTCAACCGGCAGCATGCGCATCTTGAGAACCTGCATCTGCAGCTCTGATGTCACAAAACTCATCCGTTTGGTCAGTTTACCAAATTCCTCGTTAAAATCGAGCCGATCCGGTTCACCCTGCTGAAGATCCTGATTGATCTGGATCATCCGGTTACGCTCAAGCACCAGTTCGCCGACCTGATTCATAAGATCGTCCAGGCGTTTAACATCGACGCGCACGGTTGTATTGTCGGACAGATCTTCCCCCTTGGGCTCGGCGGGCTTGGGAGGCGGCGGAACTTTTTTGGATACCATGTCCCCGGACGCTTTGGGGGGGGGCGCCGGAACAACCTCCTGGTTCGGAGATGGCTCGGATGCTGCTGCTTCGACCGGCAGGACGACCTGATCGTTTTCCGTTGCCGAAGCCGGAATCACAACCTTGGCAACTTCGGCGCTGGGTGATGAAGATCCTTCAGCCGTTTGGGCAGGTGGCGCCTCCGAGAGCAGCGGCAATAATTTGGCAATAGTACCGTCAATCTCCCGTTCTTGGATATCACCGGCCTTGATGTCGCTTACCAGCAACTTGACGAGATCGGTCGCCTCGAGAATAATGTCCATAAACTCGGGGGTGACGTGCAGCTCGCCCTTACGAAGCCGATTGAGCACATCCTCGGTTTTGTGAGTCACCTTGACCAATAGATCAAATCCCAGAAAACTTGAAGCACCCTTGACGGTATGGATGGACCTGAAAATCCGGTTCAGTAACTCTGCATCATCCGACGACTTTTCCAGCGCCACAAGGTCATCATCCAGCTTTTCGAGTAATTCGGTCGTCTCGGCAAGAAAACCTTCCAGAAGTTCCTGGTCTTCGCAATCAATGGGCGGCATGCAACACTCCTTGTACCAGCATGAATGCAACCCAACCCAGTCTCGCCCTGGCCGATAAACGAGGACGGTACGTTAGGCGCACGTTATTTCCGACAGAAAAGCACAGAAAATAATTTAATGATTAACTACAACGATCCGAAGGCATTTTTCTCATCACGGGAGAACATTTTTTCCAGGTCGAGAAGAACCAGCAAGCGCTCGGCCTGATTGATAACCCCGGCGATGCATTCCTGATCTATTCCACTGGCAACAACGGCAGGAGATGGTTGAATTTCGCTGCTGGAAATGCGAATAACCTCGGAGACGGCATCAACAATGAATCCCTTCAATTCACCATCGACCTCCATAACTATGATACGGGTCTGTTTATCGCTCTCAGCATCCATAAGGCCAAATTTCTTGCGCATGGAGATGATCGGGATAACTTTGCCACGCAGGTTGATAACACCTTCTACATAGTGCGGGGTGTTGGGAACGCGGGTCACAATCGGCATACGAATGATCTCACGAACCTTCAGAACTTCGACGCCGTATTCTTCCTTATCGAGATTAAAACTAACCAACTGAATCAACTCACCATGCAATTCATCCGCCTTGACCGGAACAAGTGCATTACTCATGAACAATCCCTCCTCTGGGAAAATGCAGACCTAATTGCTTACCCTTCTATATTGCAGTGCATGACTGAATCGCATTTGCAACATTGCAAAAACTGTTTTAATTTATCACGCAAAACAGCTTTTATCAAGCGGGATCATATGCCTTTATTCCTGCGATCCGCCGGATTGGCCTCTCTATGGAGCATGAACGAGACACACCATTGCATAACGATGATTTTACTCGAAAGTCATTTTCTTGACATCCTTAGAATGGCACGTTAGTATAACTGGCAATCTGTACTGAAAAGCTGGCATCTTTTGAAACCATGGGCGATTATGTCTTCAAACAGTTCTATATGCATCATTGATAACGATCGAAAAACCTGCGACCTCGTATCCGCATTTTTGACATACCAAGGATACGATGTTGTCACAGCCGAGCACAACGTTTCATTTTTTGACACCATCCGAGATAAGCGTGTTGGCATTGTCATCGCTGACCTGTATCTTCTTCAGACTGTTTTCCCCGACTTCGTCGTAAATGCCAGAAAAATCAATCCATTACTCGTGTTGATCGGTTATGGACGACAAGACGACAAATCGCTGCCCATTGTCAGCGAGGAGAGCATTTTCTTCCTGCCGAAGCCGCTCAATCTGGACGAATTGGAAAGCCTGGTCATGAGGGCCATAGAATACCAGTCCTTGAAGATGCATGACAGCGGTGATGACGCAGCCCATCACCCTCATGTACTCAACTCGACCATGATCGGCAAGAGCAGGCCGATGCAGGCCTTGTTCGAAATGATCGAGAAGGTGGCAGAATCCACCGCGACGATTTTAATACAGGGTGAATCCGGCACCGGCAAGGAACTTGCAGCTCGTGCCATACATCAGTTGAGCGGCAGGAACAGCAGGAATTTTGTCCCGGTCAACTGTGCCGCCATCCCCGATGACCTCCTTGAAAGTGAGCTTTTTGGGCATGTCAAGGGATCATTTACCGGCGCGTACGCCAACCGGGCAGGACGTTTCGAGATGGCTGACAAGGGAACACTGTTCCTGGACGAAATCGGCGACATGAAGGCCAACCTGCAGGTCAAGCTTTTGCGGGTATTACAAAACAGGGAGTTTGAGCCGGTCGGTTCCACACGATCGCAGAAAGTTGATGTCCGCATTATCGCTGCCACCAACAAGAACCTGGAGGAACTGGTAGCCAACAAGGATTTCCGGGAAGATTTGTACTATCGTCTGTCCGTTATTCCGATCACGATACCGGCACTCAGAGAGCGACGTGATGACATTCCACTTTTGATACATAATTTTCTGACACGCTTTAACAGTGACAGGCGTCATGCCGTCAAGGGTTTTTCCCGTGAGACACTTGGCATCCTCTGCGCGTATGAATGGCCCGGCAACGTGCGCGAACTTGAAAATCTGGTCGAACGGCTCGTGATTCTCAAAGACTCGGGCGTTATCACCCCTGATGACCTGCCGGACAAATACCTTTCCGGCCATACGCAGGTGCAGGTTCCGGAGATGCCCATTGCCGAAGGGTTGCCCGAAGGGGGCGTTTGCCTCAACTCGATGGTGGACGAGTTCGAGAACCGTCTGATCATGCAGGCACTGGCTCGCACCGGCGGCAATAAGAAAGAGGCTGCAACCCTGCTCAATCTGAAACGAACGACACTCATCGAGAAACTCAAAAAGAAGAACCTGGCCTACGTCGAGGAGTAATGCGATTATGAGTATCGACATACAAGACAGCCTGTCATTAGTCACTCCACTCCTGGCAAAAGGTATCCGGACTTCAGACACACAGCTTGCCGGAATTCCGCAGGATGGTGCGTTTGCCGGACGTCTCGAGCGTGCCCTGAAGACATCCGATCTGCCGGGCGAGACAACGCCGCTCAAGGCTCAGGAATTGGCGGAAACCCTTAACCTGCAGATGCTTCAAACCACCTTATCCCTGGGCGACAATCCCGCCGAAAGACCCGCGCAACAACTTGATCGGCAATCCCCCCAATTCCAGGCTCTTGTCAGGGCCTATGCCTCGAATCAACCGGAAACCGTCTCACAACCCTCCCCCCAGCCGGGACAACCGTCACAACTTCAGGAACTGGCAGAGACTCCCAGCAACAACCCCGCCGTAGCCGACGTTCACGCCCCCCAAGGGCTTGACGCAATCATCACGAAGGCATCGCAACGCTACGGAGTGGATAGCGGACTGATCAAGGCGGTCATCAAGGCCGAAAGCGGCTTCAATCCCAACGCTGTCTCCCCGGCCGGCGCACGGGGACTGATGCAGCTGATGCCTGGGACTGCGCGCGTGCTGGGAGTTAATGATTCCTTCGATCCGGAACAGAACGTCATGGGGGGCACCAGATTCCTGCGCGACCTGCTCAAGCGATACAACGGCCACCTGGATTCAGCCCTGGCGGCTTATAATTGGGGACCGGGCAATGTTGACAGAAACCCTGTGCAGCTACCCCGCGAAACAAGGCAATATCTGGCCCGCGTCAAACAACTTTACAGTTCATACAGCGCCTGACAATCATCCCGTCACCTGATCCAAACACCCGCATCGTAAACATTTCCGCCTTGCAACTCCCCGGATGACCGTGTATTATTTTGCCCCGTCCGGCCATAACCGGCCTGGAGACACACGAGAAGTTCAACCACAGGTGGCACATGGCAAAACTGTACATAGTAGGCACCGGTCCCGGCAGCATCAAACACCTGACAGCTGCAGCCCAAGACGCGATCGCCGCCTCATCGACCATCGTCGGCTATCACTATTACATCGATCTGATCCAACCACTGCTGGAGGGTAAACAGATCATCTCCACCGGGATGATGCAGGAGATCGACCGCTGCCGGACAGCCATCCAACTGGCCGGCAAAGGTGAAACCGTCGCCCTGGTATCAGGCGGGGATGCCGGTATCTACGGCATGGCCGGCCTGGTCTTCGAGTTGATTGAAATCGACCGCCAACAATCGGAAGTGGCCACAGCCGAATCAATACCGGAGATCTGCGTCATCCCCGGCATCTCGGCCATTCAGGCCGCCGCCTCGGCACTTGGCGCCCCCCTGATGCACGATTTTTCCGTTATCTCGCTCTCTGATCTGCTTACCCCCTGGGACCTGATAACCAAGCGTCTTGAAGCCGCGGCACGGGCTGACTTCGTTATGGTCATCTTTAACCCCCGCAGCAAAAGCCGCGTCACCCAGATTGCAGATGCCAGGGACATCATCCTGGGCGCACGGCCTGCGGACACCCCGGTCGGCATCGTTCGCAACGCCTGCCGGGCAGTAGAGCAGGTCACGGTCACCACCCTTGGGGCCATGTTAGAGCATGAGATTGACATGTCCACCATCGTCATCATCGGCAACTCCAGCACCTTTGCGGACCAGCAGGGGCGCATGGTCACACCGCGCGGCTATGCCGGCAAGATCGCCAAAAACGGTGTCAGACCTCTTGAGATGCTTACTCCGGCAGAACCGCTCCAGAATGCAGGCGCGCTTATGTTCTGCGGCACGGCCTCGGACGTGGGAAAATCTACCATAACTTCGGGTTTTTGCCGATTGCTGCTTAACAAGGGGATCTCAGTCGCCCCATACAAATCCCAGAACATGTCGCTCAACTCCTTCGTTACTCCGGAAGGGGGCGAAATCGGGCGGGCACAAGCGGTTCAAGCGCAGGCCTGTGATATCAACCCGCATACGGACATGAACCCGATCCTGCTGAAGCCGAATTCCGACACCGGCAGCCAGGTGATCGTCCAGGGCCGACCGGTCGGCAACATGAACGTGCCGGAATATGATGCCTATAAGCCGGCAGCGCTGGAGAAGGCCTGGGAATGTTTTGAGCGTCTGCGGCAGTCCTACGAGTTTATCGTTATCGAAGGAGCCGGCAGCATCTCTGAGATCAATCTGCGTCATAATGACATTGCCAACCTGAAAATCGCTATCATGGCCCGTTGCCCCGTCATCCTGGTGGCGGATATCGACCGCGGCGGCGTCTTCGCCCAGATCGTGGGCACCATCGAACTGCTGGAACCGCTGGAACGCAGCTACATCAAGGGCATCATCATCAATAAGTTCCGCGGGGATGCCAGCATCCTCTCATCGGGTCTTGAGTTCATCCAGAAGAAAACCGGCATCCCGCTGCTCGGCGTACTGCCCTGGCTGCCCGACCTGTCGCTGCCGGCCGAGGACAGTGTGGCCCTCGGCAGCCGTTCCAAGGTCATCAACATCATTTCGGGCCAGAAGCGCATTCACATCGGTATCCTCAAGCTGCCGCGAATCTCGAATTTCACCGATTTTGATCCACTCAAGCTCGAACCCGATGTCATCCTCAGCTATGTAGAGATGCCCGAACAACTGGAAGCTCTCGATATCCTGATACTCCCCGGCAGCAAGTCCACCATCGCCGACATGTATTTCCTGATGGAGCGGGGAATTTATGACGGGATCAAGACCTTCAAAGGGCATATCATAGGTATCTGCGGCGGTTATCAGATGCTTGGTCAACGAATCCTCGATCCCAGCGGCATAGAATCCGGCATTAAGGAAGCAACCGGACTCGAACTGCTGCCGGTGGAAACGGAGATACTGCTGGAGAAGGAGACGCACCAGGCGCTGGCCTATCTGGAGGAAGCTGGCCTGGCGATTGCCCCGGAGTGCAACGGCGTCATGACCGGCTACGAAATCCACATGGGCAAAACAACGCATTTCGGCACCTCGCGGCCATTTGCCCGCATCTTCCGGCGTGGTGAAACCTCGGTTTCGATTGAGGACGGCACCGTGTCGAAGAATGGCAGGATTTTCGGCACCTATCTGCACGGCATTTTCGACAATCCGCGTTTCAGGGAAGTATATCTCAACCGCATCCGCCTGGAAAAGGGGATGCCGCAACGCCGCGGCAGCCACAAAATGCCCGAACAGGACCCATTCGACCAACTGGCCGAACACCTCGAACAACACCTCGACATCCCCCGACTGCTTGCCATCTGCGGATTGGGACAGTGATCGCAGTTGACCCGGCCGTTCTTGTCCTGGCGATTGCGCTCGATCTGACGCTGGGTGACCCGCGCTGGTTGCCGCATCCGGTGGTACTGATCGGACGCCTGATTGCGACCCTAGAGACAATTCTCCGGAGAATGTTCCGGCATGAGCGGCTGGCGGGTGTACTGCTATTGTTCATCACCACCGCCACTTCGGCCATGGCAACCTGGCTGTTGATCCGGATCGGTATGCTCTTCCATCCTATTGCAGGTTTCCTGGCCGCAGCCCTGATCTCGTACACCTGTCTGGCCGCCCGGTCGCTGCACGGTGAGTCGGCCCTGGTGGCGGATGCGCTGACATCCGGCAATCTGGCCGAAGCGCGGCGCACCCTGGCATACATTGTCGGGCGGGACACTGCGACCCTGGATGAAGCGGGTATCTGGCGGGCCCTGGTAGAGACCGTGGCGGAGAACACCTCCGACGGCATTATTGCACCCATGTTCTGGCTGACCTTGGGCGGGCCTGTGGCCGGCATGGCGTATAAGTCGGTCAGCACACTGGACTCGATGGTGGGCTACAAAAACGCGCGCTACCTGCAGTTTGGCTGGGCATCGGCACGCATGGATGACCTGCTCAATTTCATCCCGGCGCGCCTGACCGCTCTGCTGATGGTTCTGGCAGCCGTTCCGGCCGGTCTTGACCCATGGAGGGCCATCAGGATCACACGTCGCGACCGGCTGAAGCACCCCTCGCCGAACAGCGGCCATCCCGAAGCGGCAGCGGCCGGCGCACTGGGAGTGCGACTGGGTGGCAAGGCATTCTACGGAGGCCGGGAGTCGTGGAAGGAAACTATCGGAGAGCCGCATGCGCCTCTAGACGAGCGCGCATACCGCAGCATGTTGAAACTCATGTATATCTCAACCCTGCTCATGGCTGCCGTCTGTATCCTCGCGGCCACGGCCCTGAAAGGTTTTCATGTCCCACACCTATGACCATGGCGGCAACGTCTTTGATGTAGCGCGACAGCTTGGCGTCACCCCGGATGATATCGCCGATTTTTCCGCCAGCATCAATCCCTTGGGGCTGTCATCCATGGTCAGGAAGGCCATCATCTGCTCCATGGACAGCCTGGTCCACTATCCCGACTGCAATCATGCCGAATTGAAGCAGGCCCTGGCCGCTTACCATGGACTCTCGCCCACACACATCGTAGTGGCCAATGGCTCGACGGAGCTCATCTACCACCTGCCCGCCATGCTCCACGGTTCACGGGCCCTGATCGTATCACCCTCCTTCAGCGAGTATGTTCGCGCCCTCGGGCAACAGCACTGGGAGGCGCGACATTTCATTCTCAACCACGAGAACAACTTTTCTATTGATCTGGAGGCATTAGAACAGACATTGGCCGAAGGATACGATGCCCTCTATCTCTGCAATCCGGCCAACCCGGGCGGCACACTCTATCCGCTCAAAACCATTGAGCGGATCTACAGCCTGTGTATCGCATCCGGCACGTTTCTGGTACTGGATGAAGCCTTTATGGATTTCTGCGAAGAGACCTCTGCCAAGCGCTTCATGATCAAGGGGGATAACGGCATCGTACTGCGCTCAATGACCAAATTCTTTGGTATACCAGGGTTGCGGCTGGGTTACGCCATAGCCTGCAGCACACTAGCAGAACGGCTTGATGCCATGGGTGGCCCCTGGAGCGTCAACACCCTGGCACTTGCCGCCGGCGTAGCAGCCCTGCATGACACCGAACACAACAGCCAGACACTCGACTATATCCGGCAGGAACGCCGCCACCTCTTTGATGAGTTGTCAGAATTCAAACAGCTCAAGATATTCCCTTCCAGCGCCAACTTCTTGTTGTTGCAGATTACCGGCGGAATATCAGCGCGGGAGGTCAGGGACCGGCTGCTGCATCAGCGGATACTGATCCGGGACTGCGCCACCTTCATGGGTCTTTCACCCCAGTTTATCCGCATTGCCGTGCGTACGACTGAAGAAAACAAGCACCTGGTGAGCTGTTTGAAGCATGTTTTGAAATAGCCTGCGATCCGAACATGCGGCTTCAGGCAAAAAAAGAGGAGGCTCGTTAGCGAGCCTCCTCTTTTTTTCATTCTCTCCACCCTGCCGCAGGCATTAAGGGCCTCCGGCGAGTTCCTTAACTGTGGAAGTCAGTTTGCTGCTTCAGGCAATTCCCGCGTACTGGGGCAGCACACCGCAACAGGGAGCAACCTCCGTTTTGTATAGCATTCCGCCCGGGCGTTGTAACCAGCGAGCAGGGTAGAGAGAACATCGTGATGGATAATTATTACGCTTCGCACCGTACAATATCAAGCGATATTATCGGCCCGGCTTATGCGAACCCGAGGTAGTCCAGCAAACGATCCGTATCACCCATCAATTGCTCGAACCCTTTAAACGTCAGCGATTGCGGACCATCCGACAGCGCCTTCTCCGGGTTCGGATGCACCTCCACCAGTACGCCATGGGCGCCGGCCACCATGGCGGCCAGGGTCATGGGAGGCACAAGACTGCGCTTGCCGGTGGCGTGCGAAGGATCAACCATGATCGGCAGGTGCGACAGCTCCTTGATCAGCGGCACAACCGCCAGATCCAGGGTGTTGCGAGTGGCCGTTTCGTAGGTACGGATACCCCGCTCGCACAGGATCACGTTTTCGTTGCCCTCGGCCAGGATATATTCGGCAGCAGCCAGAAACTCTTCGATCGTGGCGCTCATGCCGCGCTTGAGCAGCACCGGCTTGCGGATCCGGCCAACCTCGCGCAGCAGATCGAAGTTCTGCATGTTGCGCGCCCCGATCTGCAGCAGGTCGGCATACTCGGCCACCAAGCCGACATTGTCCGGGCTCATGACCTCGGTGACTACCGGCAGGCCGCTCTCCTTCCCGGCCAGGGCCAGCAGCTTCAAGCCTTCTTCGCGCATCCCCTGAAACGTGTGTGGGCCGGTACGGGGCTTGAAAGCGCCGCCCCGCAACATGTCGGCGCCGCATTTTTTGACAAAAAGCGCGGTTGTGACGATCTGCTCTGCGCTCTCCACGGCGCACGGCCCGCCCACCACCACCGGACGACAGCCCTGGCCGACCTTGACACCGGCCACATCCACGATCGTATCCTCGGGATGAAAATCACGCGAGACCAGCTTGTATGGCTTGGATACATGGATCACCCGCTGGACACCGGGCATCTCCAGAATTTTACTGTCGTCCACGTAACCGTGGTTGCCGAGCACGCCGATGGCGGTCCGCTCGCTGCCCGGAATAGGGGCGGCGGTATAGCCCATATCCTGCACCGCTTTGGTAATGGCGGCAACATCGGCCTGAGTCGCGTTATGGTTCATGACAATCAGCATGGCGTGTTCTCCTGTCTATTCGTGCCGCTCGCACAGTTTCTGCAGTTTTTCCATCTGGTGGATCACCACCCGATTACCCTGCACCTCGATGATACCCTCTTCCTTGAGCTTGCGCAGGGTACGGGAAACGGTTTCACTGGCCGTCCCGAGTCGCGAAGCCAGCTCACCCTTCTTGATACCCAGATCCACATAGGTAATACCGCCGTAACTGGTTGACTTCTCATCGGCACGCCTGAGCAGGAACGACGCCATACGCGAGGTCACATCCGCAAAGGAAAGCTCTTCGATCTGACGGGCAAAGCGGCGCAGCATGAGCGACAGGGAGACCACCAGATTAAGGGCAAATCCCGGATTCCTGCCCATCAGCTCCAGAAAGCCCTGTTTGGGCAGATACAGGACCTCGCCCGGCTCCATGGCCCGGGCCTCGGCCGGATACTTGCCATCACCGAAGAAGGCTGCCTCGGCAAAGGTTTCGCGCGGCTGTACGAAGTGCAGCACCTTTTCGCGGCCATCATGGGCGATCCGGCACAGCTTGATAGAACCCGCAACCAGCAGGTAAAAACCGGTCGCCTCGTCACCCTCGCTGAACAACGATTCACCTTTCCTGAACTTGCGACGAACCGTGATCTGGGCAAGTTCAGCCAGGTCGGCATCGTTCATGCCGGAGAACAGCAGGGATTTTTTGAGCAGTTCGATCAGTTCCATACCTATGGTTTTAAAAACGCCCTGATGCGCTCGGCCACCTGCGGTGCGGTGAAACCGAATTTTTCGGCCAGGACCTTGTCCGGTGCGGAAGCACCGAAGTGTTCGATACCGATGAACAGACCATCACAACCGATCAGCCGCCCCCAGGATTCGCCACGACCGGCCTCGAAGGCTACGCGCGGCACTCCGGCGGGAAGGACCTGGCTGCGGTATTCCTGCGACTGGGCCATAAAGGACTCCAGGCAGGGCACCGATACGATCCGGCAGGCAATGCCGTCTGCGGCGAGCTGCGCCGCAGCTTCAACGGCAACGTGCACCTCGGAACCGCTGGCCATGATGACACCATCCGGCCTCCCGGCGGGTGTGGAGACGATGTAGCCCCCTTTACGGATGTCGTCGTTGCCGGCGGAGCCACGCGCGATGACCGGGAGTTTCTGGCGAGTCAGGATCAGCGCGGTCGGGCCGTCCTTTTTCTCCAGGGCGGCCTGCCAGGCCAGCGCGGTCTCCAGGCCATCGGCCGGACGGATCACCTGCAGGTCGGGTATCAGGCGTAAAGAGGCCACATGCTCGATCGGCTGATGGGTCGGGCCGTCCTCGCCAACGAAAAAAGAATCATGGGTAAAGATGTAGATGGCCTGCTGTTTCATCAGGGCCGACAATCGGATCGCCGCACGGCAGTAGTCTGAAAAGACCAGGAAGGTGGCGCCATAGGGAATGAAACAGCCATACAAAGCCATGCCGTTGACAATCGCCCCCATGGCGTGTTCGCGGATACCGAAATGGAGATTGCGGCCGGCAAAGGAGCCGGTCTGAACCGCGGGCGAACCCTTGATGTCGCTATTGTTGGACGGGGCCAGGTCAGCCGATCCTCCAACCAGCGACGGGATCAGGGCCGCGGCCTGCTGCAAGACCGTGCCGGACAGTGCGCGGGTGGCGCCGTCCTTGCCATCGACAGCGGCAATCAGCTGGGCGGCAAGATCTGCCGGCAGGCGCTTATGCCACATCGTGTTCCACAACTGGGCCTTTTCCGGGTTGGCAGCCTGCCAGGCCTCGAATTTACGCTGCCAGGATGCATACTGAAGTTTTTTGGCCTCGACCTGGTTTTTACAGATCTCGCGCACTTCCTGCGGGATTTCAAAGGCATCATACTGCCACCCCAGATTGGCACGGGTAGCGACCAGCTCCTCGGCACCCAGCGGTGAGCCATGGGCACCGGAGGAGCCCTGGCATTTGGGGCTGCCAAAGGCTATATGGGTGGTGGCAATGATCAGGGACGGCTTGCCGGTTTCGGCCTTGCCGGCGGCAAGTGCTGATGAAATCTGGGCATGATCATGGCCATCGACCTTCAGAACATGCCATCCGGCGGCGACAAAGCGCCCCTCGACATCCTCCGACCAGGCCAGATTGGTATTTCCTTCTATGGTGATGCTGTTGCTGTCGTAGATGTAGACCAGATTTCCCAGTTTGAGATGGCCGGCCAGTGCGGCGGCTTCGTAGCTGATGCCCTCCTGCAGACAGCCGTCCCCCATCAGGGCGTAGATGGTATGGTCGATCGGTTTGAAATCAGCCGTATTGAAGCGTTCTGCCGCCATCTTGGCGGCAATGCCCATACCGACGCCATTGGCAAACCCTTGCCCCAGCGGCCCGGTGGTAACCTCAACGCCCACGGTATGGCCGAACTCCGGATGACCGGGCGTTTTACTGCCCCACTGACGGAAGTTTTTCAATTCGTCGAGCGGCAGATCAAAGCCGAAGAGGTGCAGCAGCGAATAGAGCAGCATGGAGCCATGGCCGGCCGAGAGAATGAAACGGTCACGATTTGCCCAGGCCGGATCCTCAGGGTTGAAGGAGAGGTAATTGCCCCACAGAGCAACGGCACAATCGGCTGCGCCCATGGGCAGGCCGGGATGGCCGGAATTGGCTCTTTGAACGGCATCGGCGGAGAGGAAACGGATAGCATCGGCACAGAGGCGCGCCTTGTCGGCCGGGATCAGGGATTGGTACATGAGGGTAGTCCTTTCAGTCTTTATGAAAAATGGTTGTATCCAGCGTTTGCTGTGTGGTGACGGCTGCCATCGGCATTGAGGACAGCCACCTCTCGGGAAGAGGTCACTATACCAACAGGGGTGGCCTGAACGCCACATTTTTTCATGACACGGCAGATTTTTTCACGATGTGCAGGCGGGGCGGTAAAACAGAGTTCATAATCCTCGCCGCCTGACACGGCCAAATAGTTGGGCGATGCGGATGGGTGCGTGGACGCCATGAATGCAGCGGAGAGCGGAAGTTTATCGAGTTGAATGATGCCGCCGACCCCGGACTGTTCGGCGATATGCCCGAAATCGGACAACACACCGTCGCTCACATCGATCATGGCGCTCAGCAGGCCTGATGTAGCCAGGGCCTGGCCAACAGCGGCACGGGGAGTGGGATCGAGCAGGCGGGCGATGAGGAAGTCGTTCCCTTCGACTCCGCTCAGGGCACACTCCGGTGGCAGCGCGGTGCTTGGGCGGTGATCAGCGTTCGGCGACTGAGCGGCGTTCGGTGGCTGAGCGGCGTTCGGTGGCTGAGCGGAGTCGAAGCCACCTTCCAGCAGCTTCAATCCCAGCGCCGCATCACCCAGCGTGCCGGTCACCCAGATCTCATCGCCGGGCAGCGCCCCGGAGCGGCGCAGGATGTGCGCGGGAAGCTGTTCACCCATGATCGTCACGGAGATAGCAAGACCGGCGCGGGACGAGCAGGTATCGCCGCCGATCAGACTGACGCCATGTCCCGCAGCCATGGAGAGGAAACCGGCACTGAACCGGTCGAGATAATCGAGCGGCATATCAGCCGGGATGGCCAGGGAGAGGAGCGCCCAGCGGGGAATCCCGCCCATGGCAGCAATATCGGAGATATTGACCGCCAGTGATTTGCGCCCCAGGCGGTACGGATCATGCCAGCTACGGCGGAAGTGCACATCCTCCAGCAACATGTCGGTAGAGGTCAGGAGCTGCATACCAGGAGCCAGGGTTGTCACGGCGGCATCGTCACCAATGCCGGTGACTACCCCGCAGCCCGGGCTGGCACCTGCTGTCAGGCGGGAGATCAGGCCAAACTCACCCACATCCTGTAATTGTTCGAGTTCCGGCATCGGTGTTCCAGCTTTCCTGAGAACGGGGTAGCAGAGCCTCCGTTGTTCCAACCCGTCAGATGCACAACGGGGACATAAGCAGCAAGCAGCATGTCCCCGTTGTTTTGCGTTGATAGACGATATTCAGGCCCGACTCGGCAGCACGGCCCGCAGTCACCCGCCGGCAGCGTCTAGGACTTCTTGGCCGGCGCGCTCTTTTTAGCCCCGGCTGTCGCATTCCGGGACGGCCCCTTGCTGTCCTTGGGCGCCGGGGGTGGATACTTCTCCAGTGTCAGCCGGAGCGCTTCACCAATCTCGGAAACCGGCACGATCTTGACCTTCTTGAGAATATCGGCCGGGATATCCTCCAGATCCTTTTTGTTCTGGAGCGGGATGATGACCGTCTTCATTTCGGAACGAACCGCAGCCAGGATCTTTTCCTTGAGTCCACCGATGGGGAGCACCTTGCCCCGCAAGGTAATCTCGCCGGTCATAGCCACATCCTTCCTGACAGGGATGCGGGTAATGATCGAGGCCAGCGCGGTTGCCATGGCAACCCCTGCCGATGGGCCGTCCTTGGGGATCGCACCGGCCGGGACATGGACATGGATCTCATGCTCCTGGAAGAACTCCGGCTTGACGAACATCTCGTCGGCATGGGCACGGATATAGGAATGAGCGGCCTGAACCGACTCCTTCATGACATCGCCCAGTTGGCCGGTCAAGGTCAGGCCGGGTTTGCCCTGCATAACGGTCGCCTCGATATGGAGGATCTCGCCCCCCACCGGCGTCCAGGCCAGTCCGTTTACCACGCCGATCTCGTTATGATCCAGATCATCCTCGCGCAGGTATTTCGGCGCACCCAGAAAGGCATGCAACCCCTTGAGAGAGATCTTGACGCTGTTCTTCGAACCCTCGGCCACCTTGCGGGCTACCTTGCGGCAAACCGTGCCAATATTGCGTTCCAGATTGCGCAGGCCGGCCTCACGGGTGTACTTGGCGATGATCTCGCGGATAACATCATCATCGAAACTGATCTGTTTCGCCTTCAGGCCGTTTTCCTTGATCTGGCGCGGCACCAGGTAGCGCTTGGCGATCTGCAGTTTTTCCTCTTCGGTGTAACCCGCCAGGTTGATGACCTCCATGCGATCCCGCAGGGCCGATGGCACCGGATCTATCTGGTTGGCCGTGGCAATGAACATGACGTTGGAGAGGTCATAGGGCTGGTTGATGTAATGGTCGGAGAAGGAGTGGTTCTGCTCCGGGTCCAATACCTCCAGCAGGGCCGAGGAGGGGTCGCCCTTGTAGTCGTAGCCCAGCTTGTCTATCTCGTCCAGCATGATGACCGGGTTGGTGGCTCCGGCCTGCTTCATGCCCTGGATGATACGTCCCGGCAGGGCGCCGATATAGGTCCGGCGGTGGCCGCGGATCTCGGCCTCGTCGCGTACCCCGCCCAGAGACATGCGGACGAACTTGCGTCCCATGGCCCGGGCGATGGATTTACCCAGCGAGGTCTTGCCCACGCCCGGAGGACCGACAAAGCAGAGGATCGGTCCTTTCATCTTCTTCTTCAACTTGCGAACCGCCAGAAACTCCAGGATGCGCTCTTTGATCTTGTCCAGATAGAAATGATCGTCGTTGAGGATCTTTTCAGCCCGGCCGATATCCAGGTTGTCACGGGAGGTCTTGCTCCAGGGGATCTCCACCAGCCAGTCCAGATAGGTGCGAATGATACCGGCTTCACCGGCATCCGGATGCATATTTTCCAACCTGCCAAGCTGTTTGAGGGCCTCTTTCAGGACCGCCTCCGGCATTTTGGCGGATTCTATGGCTTTGCGGATCTCGACCAGCTCCTCTTTTTCCCCGCCGTCACCCAATTCCTGCTGAATGGCACGCATCTGCTCACGCAGGTAATATTCACGCTGGTTCTTGCCCATTTCCTCGCGGGCGGCGCTCTGGATCTTGGCCTGCACGCTCAACAGTTCGACTTCACGGTTGAGGAATTCGTTGACCTTGGTCAGGCGGAGAATCGGATCGTTGATCTCCAGCAACGCTTGGGCGTCAGCCACCTTCAGGCCGAGATTGCTGGCGATCAGGTCACCCATGCTGCCGGGGTCCTGAATATTCTCCAGGATAACCATCACCTCTGGCGAAACCTGCTTGCCCAGCTCGACCACCTTGGCCAGCTGTTCCCGAACCGTACGGATCAGGGCCTCGGTTTCCAGGGTGACATCCAGCAGCAGATGGTCAACCTGGCGCTCGGTACGGACCGTATAGAAGGGCTTGTCACTGACATACTCGGTAATGCGGGCCTTGGCGAGACCCTGGACGAGTATCTTGACGCGCCCGTCCGGCAGCTTGAGCATCCGCATGATCATGGCAACCGTGCCGACTTCGTAAATTTTGTCAGGGGTTGGGTCCTCATCGCCGATATCGTGCTGGGTAGCCAGCAGGATCATGCGGTCACCCGCCAGGGCGTTATCAACCGCTTTGACCGACATCTCGCGGCCGACGAAGAGCGGAATGATCATGAACGGGTACACCACCACATCCCGCACCGGCAACAACGGGAGTAATTCGGGAATCTTCAGCTCTTCCGATTCCTGGGTACTTTCTTCCGAATCCTGTTTTTCTGTATCCTTTTCGATTTTGCTCAATCGATTATCTCCTTTATGGGTACATTTCGGTCGCTGACCTTTGGGCACACTACCCGCAGCACACCGCGGCGGTATTCGGCAATGATTGCGTTGGGATTGAAGCTGGCCGGCAGCTGCACCGTGTGGTGAAAGCGGCCATGACTGCGTTCAAGACAGACAAAACTGGCCTGGGCCTCGGCCTGTTCCCGAGGGCGCAACGCATCCAGAACAACTGTCATGCCGCGGACAGCCAGGCAGATATCCTCCAGCTGGAAACCAGGCAAATCGAATTCCAGAACGATCTCGCTGCTGTTTTCATACATGTCCATGGGTGGGCGATTCTCACCTTCGTCGTGAGCCTCGTGCAATTCAAGGGCATGCAACAGACTGCGCATCTCTCCGACGTGCCGGCTGAAAATCTCCTGATGGAACGGTTTCTTGCCTGAAAATCGCGACATATGGCTACCTGCCTGCTATCTAATGAATGGGAGCAGATTCCGTCTTGAAGATGTAACCATTCCTGGCACGGTTGTCAAGGTTGACAGGAGGATGGAATGTCGTTTCCAACCCGGATATTCGCTATAGCTCCGTTAACAAAGTAATTTACGGCCAGAAAGTGGCGGATAAATTACTTCTGCATTTCTAGCCCTGCTTCGCAGGATACGTGTGTTAACGAAATAATTTTCTGCAAAATAACCGCAGAAAACAATTTCTAACTTACTAAAAATGAATTGACTTTACACCCTGTTTGCAGGATATTTTTTCATTTTTTGACCACTCAGTCGCTAAGCTGATTGGTAGCATGGGCGTTACGCCCGCACAGAGACAATCGAGAGGCCGAACATGGAACGCTGGTCAATTAACGATTCCGCTAAAATATACAATCTGGACAACTGGGGCGCCGACCTGTTTTCTATCAACAAGAAAGGCAACATGTGCGTTCATCCCTCGTCCAACTCCAAGCAATCCATTGACCTGCGGGCCTTGATGGATGACCTGATCAAGCGCAAGATCAAGCCCCCTGTTCTGCTGCGCTTCATGGACGTGCTTCAGGGGCGGATCGCCAGCATCAGCCGTGTATTCAAAAGTGCTATTCAGGAAAACGACTACCCGGCAAAGTATCAGACCTTCTACCCGATCAAGGTCAACCAGCAGCGCCAGGTGGTGGAAGCCATTGCCAGCTATGGCAAACGCTACAATATCGGCCTGGAGGTAGGTTCAAAACCGGAACTTGTCGCCGGCATCTCCATCTCGACCGGTAACGGCCTGCCGATCATCTGCAACGGCTATAAGGATGCCGAGTACATCGAAACGGTCCTTTACGCCACCAAGATCGGCTATGACATCACTCTGGTCGTGGAGAAGCTCTTCGAGCTGGAAAAGATTATTGAACTGTCTAAAAAGACCGGTATCATGCCCAAACTGGGAATCCGCGTAAAACTGTCATCCAAGGGGACCGGCAAATGGGCCACCTCTGGTGGCGAGGATGCCAAATTCGGCTTGCGCATGTCCGAGATCATCGCCGCCATCCGCATGCTGGAAGAGCAGGAGATGCTGCCGTGCGTCAAACTGCTGCACTCACACATCGGCAGCCAGATCACCAAGATCGACAAGATCAAGACCGCCCTGATCGAAGCCGCCCGCGTCTATACCGAGATGCGAAAACTGGGGGTCGGCATAGAATATCTCGATATCGGCGGCGGCCTGGGGGTCGATTACGACGGTTCCAAGTCCAGCTATTTCTCCAGCGTCAACTACACCATCGAGGAATACGCCAACGACGTCATCTACCAGATCAAGAACATCTGCGACGAGGCCGGGGTGGAGTGCCCCAACATCATCTCCGAATCCGGCCGGGCCACGGTCGCCCACTACTCGGTGCTGGTAACCAACGTTCTCAACACCAACACCCAGAACCTGATGCCCGATTTCGAGGAGATGCTGGCCCAGTCCGAGAAGGTGGCGCCTACCGTCAGAAAGCTGCAGGACATCTTCAAGAGTATCGACCGCTACTCCCTGCGCGAGGACTATCACGACACGCTGCAGCTGATCAGCGAAGCGGTCAGCCTGTTCAACCTGGGGTACCTGACCCTCAACGACCGGGCCATCGCCGAATGGCTCTACTCCAAGATCATCAAGAAGATCAACGGCATTGTCGAGAAGACCAAGCCGATCCCGGAGGAGCTGCAGAACTTTCAACTGCACATGCGCCAGACCTATTTCGCCAATTTCTCCTTGTTTCAGTCCATACCGGATTCCTGGGCCATCGACCAGCTCTTTCCGATCATGCCGATCCAGCGCCTGAACCAGAAACCGGACGTGATGGCCTCCATCGCCGATATCACCTGCGACTCGGACGGAGAGATCACCAGTTTTGTCGGCGAGAACGGCCGGGCCAAATCCCTGCCCTTGCACAAGATCAAGAAGGACGAGGAGTACTACATCGGCTTCTTCCTGATCGGCGCCTACCAGGAGATCCTGGGGGACCTGCACAACCTGTTCGGCGACACCAACGCCGTGCACATCACCTTCAACAAGAAGACCGGCTACATGATCGACACGGTCATCAACGGTGATGCCACCTGGGAAACCCTGAAATACGTCCAGTACAAGGGACCGGAGATTCTCAAACGCGTCCGCGACAACCTGGAGAAAAGCGTGGCTTCCCGGAAGACCTCCATCGAGGAGAGCAGCCACTTCATCGAATTGCTGGACCGGACCCTGCTGGGCTATACCTATCTGGGGGAGTAGATGCCTACGATTCTGCTCATTATGGGGTGGCGATTTTTCTTTTATGCCAACGAAGGCAATGAGCCAATCCACATTCACTGCAAAAAAGGTGATATCGATTGCAAATACTGGCTCGACAGAGAAAATTTTGCAATTGAAGAGGCTTATGCATATAATATTTCAAGTAGAGACAGACGCGAAGTAAAGCGAATCATCTTTGAATATTTCGAGTTTATCGAGCAGGAGTGGGAACGGTTCCAGAAGGGAGGCGAGCAATGAACAAATACCATGATGTGCAACGTGTAGCCTTCTCGGATGGCGAAATGCTACTGACCGTCGATGGGGCAACACATCGCTTTGATCTCAAAGCCGTCTCCCCCCGACTTTTGCATGCGGCTCAGACCGAACGTGAACGTTACGAAATATCCCCTTCCGGGTACGGCATTCACTGGCCTCTGATTGATGAGGATCTGTCTATCGATGGTCTGCTCGGTATTACCCATGCGCCGTCGTTTGGGTTTAAGAAGGCGGCTTGAGGTAAGAGCACTTCGTTGTCAGATAAACCATATTATTTGTAGCTAACTGAAATCATTCCCGATCATCCAACTTTTTTGCCAATTCTCTGACATAACCAACTCGATTCTCCAACAGATTATCCCAAGCATTCAAACAACGGTTTTTGGTTTCTGATCTATTTTCATTTTCAGCCTGTTCATAACGACGCAAAAGCAATGGACTTATGCATCCTCCAGTTGGACTGGGTTTTCTGGATTTAAGTCAAGGTAATTACAGAATTCCTTGAATGCCTCTCGATGGGGTTTTGATCTTTTTTGAACTTGATCTTGATAAAATAGTGCTGCATCACCAGAAGAATCACGAGCACTCCGAGAAAGGTCTCTCAACATAGTTGCCGGAGTTGTAGAAACCAATGAAAACTCATACAATTCACTACGGATCAATTGGTCACGAAGGTGATTAAGTATCCCTCTTGCGCTAAGATCAGCCATTGACCAGTCCGATTTTACGCCATTTTCTCCCTTGCACTGCTGGGCTTCACGAATTCCGTCTTTGCGTTCTATCCAAAGATCAACGCCTTTCTCGTCATCACCAACGGCTTCAACACAAATTGAACTGATATCCTCATTAAGCATTTGAAGCATCTGGCGAACGACCCAGCGACCTTCAAAACGGTTACCAAGTTTTTCCGCATATCCACCTGATTCATAGGCCATATGTCACCTTAAGAGTTCAATCATTTAGAGGTTTGGACTCATAATTTCAAAAATCCGAGTGTTAAAAAATGCAGGGCCGCTTTCATTCTAACCTATTAAATTTCCAACCACTCATATACACCACGCATTGCAAATCACGCCACCATTTTAACCTTGTCTACCGCTCAATACAACGAACATCCCCCCTGCAAACCAAATTTTTACGTGGTATTCCCACGACAACAGATGTATTCAGGCCTGCGTCATGGCAACAATCTGGAGGACCATATGATCGTCGGTGTTTATCAGAAAAAACTCATCTTTCCTAACTTCTGGCAAAGATTAAACCTAAAACCGGCAGTTGACTTCCGTTATCCTGTTGCCGGCAGTAATTTGAGACCATCTGCCGGGTTCAAGACGGGTAACATTTTTCTGTAAGCTCTCTTGGCGATCAGTGCGATTCTCTCTGC
>JAJXYO010000021.1 GCA_021780495.1 Deltaproteobacteria bacterium | reverse complement strand
AACAACCTAGCGGCAATACTTGCTCTGAATTCTTCGGAATAATGAGTCATAATCTTCCCCTTTCTGACGCCCCGAGATTAACACAAAATTTCGGAAGGGAAGCGACAACTATCCTGACACAGGGGGGATGGCACAACCCCCAAACTACTCCCGCTCACCTTCAACCAGGGCACTGTGTGTGAAGTTAGCGCCAGAAGCCAACTTTGATACCACGGCATTGTTTCCCGCCCCCAGACCGCAGGTGCAACAAGGATAACGCCATCAACCGGAGGAGGATTGTGACCGGTTAACGTAACGATAGTTACAGCGCCGCCCATACTCTCACCCATGATATAGAGCGGAACATGCGGGTGCAGTTTGCGTACCTCAGCTACAAAGCTGGAGAGATCGTGAGCGTAGGCATCGACGCCCGACCAAAGACCTCGCAGCGGAGCAGCACCGAATCCGCGCTGATCGTAGGCGTAACAGGCGATGCCGTAGCGGGTCAGGTAGCTTGCGGGGATGGCAAAAGAATTACTGTAATCATTGAAACCATGGACACCAACAATCACGGCCTTAAGCGGTTTGTACTTCGGCAACCATGAGCGTACCGGCAATTCAGCCCCGTCTCTGGCGAAAAAACGACTGTTAATGAGTTTGGGATGTAGGGCAAGCCGCCCCGGATAATTTACCAGTGGAGTGCATGCGGATACGAGCAGGAAAGTAGCTGCCAACACCCCTGCAATGGATAACACTCTGATTCGCCCCATGGTTAAGGCCCCGCTGACGTGTGAGCAAATATCATCCAGACATGCACTAAGCAGCCGTAACGGGTGATCCCCCCTTGCTGCCACTTTTCGCTGATGTTGCTATGGTGCTACGTTCAGGTGATTTGATCAAGTAATTTGATACTACTATTGATGCATTTCACAGCTTGTTCAGTCGTGAAGTTTTCCGCTCTCTTCGGTACAATTATCTGCGTACCGCACGCTCGGTAATCGGGATATGTTCAGCATTCAAGCTGTAGTTAAAATATGTCTATATGGGTCAATTTGATTCAGCTGGTTGCAAATGGTGTCTGGCTGCGCTTGATGGAATACTCCATTCTCTGCTCAATTCGTAGAGGTGCCTTGTTTGATCGACCTGTGTCAGGATTGACATAAAGCATTCATCCTTTTACATGGAAACCACGCAGCAAATCTGGTACTACTCAACAAGCAATACACAGACCCCGAAGCGTTTGATTGCACGGATATGAAAGCGTAACTCTCATGATCACATTCCTCCATACCGCTGATATCCACCTCGGCAAAACATACCGGACAGCTGCAGATGAAACCGAGCGCTACGAAGACTTCTTCCGGATGCTCGCCGGCATAGTAGCCGACGCCATTGCCGAACAGGTCGATTTTGTCCTGATCGGCGGCGATCTATTCCATACCGGCCAGATCCTGCCCCGCACCTTTGCCCGCACCATCGAGACCCTGCAAGCGCTGAAGGATGCCGATATCCCCTGCATCGCCGTGGAGGGCAATCACGACTGGATCCATCGCCGTGACAGCATTTCCTGGATGGAGGCGCTTTCGCAGATGGGCTATATCCGCCTGCTGCGCCCGTCCCGTACCGAGGATGGCGGTTATCGCTTCGCTCCGTTCGATCCCGAAACCGGCGCCGGCGGTCACATCGAGATCAAGGGCATCCATATCTACGGCCTCGGTTACATCGGCACCCAGGCCGGCAACCATGTGGCGCGTATCTGCGAGGCGGTGACCACGAAACATAACCTGCTGCTGTTCCATGTCGGCGTCTGGAGCTATTCGCCGGTGGAGATCGGCAACATGCAACCGGACGAGGCGTTGCCGCTGGCGGAGCGCTTCGATTATGTGGCGCTGGGTCATGGCCACAAACCCTATATCATCTCCACACCCGAAGGTCGCAACTACGCCTTCAACCCCGGCGCACCGGAACGGGTCAACTTCGGCGAAGAGAAATACGACAAGGGCTATTACCTGGTCCGGGTGGAGGACGGTGTCTATTGCCATGAGTTCCGCCCCACCTCCCCTCGCCCGATGCTGGTCGCCACCATCGACCTGGATGGCGCCGGGAACGCCGACCAGGCCCTGGAGAGCTTCCGCAACCAGATTTCGGAGAAACTGTCCCGGACGGACGACCTGCGCCGGCCGTTGCTGGAGGTCAGGCTCTCCGGGCGGGTGGCCTTCCATCCCTTTGAGCTGGGCCGCGAGCGACTGCGTCTGTCTCTGGAGGAGATCTGTGCGCCGCTGCATGTGGAGATCAAGAACCACCTCTCGCTGGTAACCCGCAGCGGGAATGGTGAGGAGATCAAGCGCAGCCTGGCCGAGATCGAGAGGGATGTGCTGGGCGAGCTGATCAGCGCCAACAGCAGCTACAAAGGGCGCACGGATGAACTGGTCGGCCTGGCCTTGGCCATCCGCGATCAGGTCATGAAGGGGGACGCGGAAGGCGAAGAGCTGCTGGGCCTTCTCCCGCGTGAGGTGTAGCCATGCAGATCCTTTCTATCCACCTCAAAAACATCAAGTCACACCGTGACACGGAGCTCTCCTTCTCCGCCGGGATCAACGTCCTCTCCGGTCCCAACGGCGCCGGCAAGAGCACCATCTTCGAGGCCATCGGCTATGCCCTGTTCGGGGTGGACGCCAGGGACTTCGTCTCCAATGTCGATCGTTTCCTCTCCATCGGCAGCAAGAAGGGCGAGATCAGCGTGGTCTTCCGGGCCGGCGATGGTGATACCTACCGGGTCAGCCGTACGGTCGGCGCCGCTGCCAAGTGGCTGTTGGCCAGGGAGATCGGCGGTAGTTTCGAGGTGGAGGATCATGCCCGCATGGAGGAGACCGAGGCGCGGGTAGCTGAGATCCTCGGCCTGGCCAATGGCCGCCCGCTGGCCGAGCAGTTCAAGCTGGTGATCGGCCCCTTCCAGAACGACTTCCTGGGACCATTCGTTATCAAACAGGCTACCAAGCGCCAGGAGGCCTTTGACGAGATCCTCGGCATCGATGCCTGGCGCAAGACCTACAAGGGGACCAGCAGCCTGCTCTCCGCGCTACAGGAACGCATGAAGGTGCTGGCGGCCGAGGTGGCGGGCAAACAGGAACGGGTGGCGGTACTGCCCGACAGAACCGCGGAACTGACTGCCATCCGAAGTGATGTTATTGTCAGGCAGCAAGGACTGAAGGAAACGGAAGCGCTTCTGGCCGCTCTGGACAGCCACATGGTTGAGCTGGAAAAGAGCGAAAAGGCGATTGCTACCCTCAGTGGCGAGGTGCAGATCCTGCAAAACCGTATCGCGGACGGCACCACCAAGATTGCTGAACAGAAGCAGCGGGTTGATGAAAGCAACACCGCCTTAAAGATTGTGGCCGAATCAAGGAGCGGCAAAGAGGCCTTCGAGAAAGTAGAGGCGATTTTGGTTGAGCTGCGTCAAAAGGAGCAGCAACGGCGAGTTGTTGAAAAGGCGGTTAATGATCTGGAAAAGGAAGCACAGCGACTGGTCCAGCATCTGGAGCATGAACGTGCCGAGATCGGAACAACAAGCAGACAACTGGATGAAGAACAAACAAAGCTCAACAGTGCCCGGACGGAACTGCACGCGGATGCCGAACTGTCAGCAACAGCCTCGCGGGTTGTTGAGATCAGGAAAGAACTTGATATTCTCAAGGGTCGGCGTTCGCTCTTGGATGGACGCCGTGAAAGCCTGCTGGAGGGTAAGGAAAAACTTGCCGAAGGCGTCTGTCCCTTCTTTCAGGAGCAGTGCCGCAATCTGGCCGGATCGGCCCCCCGCGATGTGTTCAGCAGCCGTTTTGAAGATCTGGATCATCAGGCATCAGGATTGGACGAGACGCTCAAGCAGCTGACCATTCTACTTAAAGAGGCCGAAGGTGCCGAGAAGGAACTGAACAGCCGCGCCGTACGCCGGCAGGAGCTGGATAAACAGCTCGCCGCTCTGGAGCTGCGCCGTAACAAAAACAACGGGCGTGCTGCCGGGCTGGAGAGTGTCGTCACGCAACAGGCCGAGGCCGCCAGACAGGTTGCGGCACGAAGGGCCGCTTTGAAGACCTTTGCCAACCTGGATACGACAATCACTCAGGCGGAACAGGAGCGGCTGCAACACCACCCCGCGAGTGTGTCCTTCACGGCCAACCAGAATGTCGCTCTGGAGCTTGATAGCCGTCTCCAGCACCTGACAAGGTTGCAGGGGCACCTGGAAACGGTAACCGGAGCGTTGGCGTCGAAACAATCCGAACTGATCGGGAAGAAGGCCGGCTTTCAACCGGAACTGCTCCGGCAGGTACGCCAGGATAAGGAAAAGCTGCAGGCCGATGGCGCCACCCTGCGCCAACAGATTATCGGCCTTGACCGCAATGCCGAACGGCTGGAGACCGAGATAGGTCATCTCACCGCGATACAGCTGGAGATCGACGCCAAACAGGCCGAGATCAAGAGCTTCGAGGAAAAGGAAAAGCTGGTCAAGTTCCTGCGCAACCAGGTCTTCAAGAACGTCTCCACCCAGCTCTCGGAACGTTTCCGCGAGGAGATCAGCCTGCGGGCCGACCGCATCTACCGGACCATTGCCGAGTCGGATGAAGAGCTGTACTGGGGCGATAACTATCAGATCGTGCTCAAGGATATGCAGGACGGGGCCATGCGGGAACGCAGCGACGACCAGCTGTCGGGCGGGCAGATGATGAGTGCCGTGGTGGCCCTGCGCCTGGCGCTGCTGCAGACCATCGGAGCGCGGGTCGCCTTCTTCGACGAGCCGACCTCCAATCTGGATGCGGCCCGGCGGGAGAATCTGGCCCATGCCTTCCGCGCCATCGACGTGGGGCGCGAGGAGGTTACCGAACACTGGTACGACCAACTCTTTCTGGTCAGCCATGATGTGGCCTTTACGGAGATTACGGATAAGGTGATTGAGCTGTAAATAGGATTGGCACGTGATGGATAAGGACCTCACATAACGACAGACAAGGAGTTTTACCGTGGAACTGAGAAAGCTTGGAACACAGGGACTGGTTGTTTCGGCCCAGGGCCTGGGCTGCATGGGTATGTCCGATTTTTACGGTCAGCGCGATGAGGCGGAATCTATCGCCACCATCCACCGTGCCCTGGAGCTGGGGGTGAATTTTCTGGATACGTCCGATATGTACGGTCCCTTCACCAACGAGGAGCTGGTCGGCAAGGCCATCAAAGGACGCCGCAATCAGGTCGTGCTTGCCACCAAGTTCGGCATCATGCGCAGTCAGCCCAACAAGGGGGGCTGGGCACCCATTACCGGGATCAGCGGCCGGCCGGAGTATGTCCGTTCCGCCTGCGACGCTTCGTTGAAACGCCTGGGGCTGGATCATATCGACCTGTATTATCAGCACCGGGTGGATAATGAGGTGCCGATCGAGGATACGGTCGGAGCCATGGCCGACCTGGTCACTGCCGGCAAGATTCGCTATATCGGGCTATCCGAGGCGGGTGTCCGGACCATCCGTCGTGCCCATGCGATCCACCCCATCACGGCACTGCAGAGCGAGTATTCGCTCTGGACCCGTGACCCGGAGGATGAGGTGCTGGCGGCCCTGCGTGAGCTGGGTATCGGATTTGTGGCCTACAGCCCGCTTGGGCGCGGGTTTCTGACCGGGCAGCTGAAAAGCCCCGATGATTTCGCGCAAGACGACTACCGCCGTAACTCCCCCCGTTTTCAGGGCGAGAACTTTACCAGGAACCTGGAGCTGGTAGAGCGGGTCAGGGCCATCGCCGAGCGGAAGGGCATTACACCCGGACAGCTGGCCCTGGCCTGGGTGCTAGCCCAGGGGGCTGACATCGTGCCGATTCCGGGGACCAAACACCGGACGTATCTGGAGCAGAATGTTGCCGCGGGCGCGGTGACCATCAGCGCGGCCGAAATGGAGGAGATCGCCGAGGCGTTACCCAGAGGGGCGGCCGCCGGGGGGCGTTATCCGGAGTCCCTGATGGGTCTCATCAACCGGTGATATGCACGTATGACTAAGAGCACGCATGATCTTACCCCGTTTCTGCTGCTGTGCCTGATCGGTTTCGCGGCCTTTTTCAGTTCGTACCTGCGCATCCCGGTCATGCCGTTGTTTGCAGCTTCACTGGGAGCCGGTCCGGCCCAGGTGGGTACCATCAACGGCGCCTTTATGCTGACGGCCGGTGTGTTGTCCATCCCTGCCGGCCTGCTGGCCGACCGCACAGGCCGCAAACTGCCGATCATAGCCGGTGTAACCGCCACAGCCGCCTCTTCGCTCCTGGTTACGCTGTGCCACCAGCCGGGCCAGATGGTGGCGGCCTATATCCTCTTCGGCGCCGGTCTGGCGGCCTTTGCTCCCGGCATGCTTTCACTGGTAGCTGATGTCATGCCTTCCGATCGGCTTGGCCAGGCCTATGGCTGGTATACGACCGCCATCTATATCGCTATGACCCTGGGACCGGCTTCGGGAGGCTACCTTGCCAAGGCCGTCGGGCTTCGCCAGGTGTTTCTCGTCTCCGGAGGGCTGCTGCTGGCGGTTACGCTCTTGGCCCTGCTGTTGCTGCCCCAGGGGCCGCCCCGCCACAGAACCAATCTGCAGCTTGCCCTGGCAGGCATGATCGACCTGCTACGCAACCGCAGTCTGCTGGCCTGCCTGCTGGCGACTGCCGGCAGCTGTATCGGGTTTGGTGTCTTCCTGACGTTTCTGCCGTTATATGCCACACTGCATGGTTACGATCCGGGTCAGGCCGGTCTGGTGTTTGCCGCCCAGGCTGTCACCAATGTCGTCGGCCGAGTTCCGATCGGCGCTCTTGCCGATCGCCTGGATCGGCGCTGGCTTGTGGCGGTTGGCCTGATCTGTCTGGCGGTTGCGCTGATAACACTGGGTCAGGTGGTACAGCTGGCACAGCTGATGGGCTGCGCCGTTGTCATGGGGGTGGGGATGGCCCTGACCTTCACCGCGATCGGCGCCCTGATCGCAGAACTGATCCCGGCTGTACAGCGAGGCTTGGCCATGGGGATGTATAACAGCTGTATCTATCTGGGTATGATGTGCGGAGCAACCGTCATGGGTATCGCCCTGAAACAGATCGGCTACCCGGCGGCCTTTGCCGCTGCCGGCTGTTCTGCCCTGCTGGCGCTGGCTTTGTTTACAGGGATGATGCGGGGAACTGGCCGATGAGGATCTTTGCCAACCTGTTTCTGATACTGTTTCTTGCCGATGGCGGTTTTTCGCTGGTTGATGAACTCGTGTCCCTGTTGACGCCGCTGATGCCTTTTACCGCATTACGGAACCTTCTGGCCGTTGTCGTCATCTTGCTGAGTGTTCCGATCTATCTCAGCCTCGGCATCGACCGCCGCCTGCCCAAACGGATCTTTCTGCCCCCGGTAGTCTTTGTACTCTGGTCCATCGTCTCCACCTGGTTTTTTCCGTCTCTGGCGGAACTCCGGATGTACGGCCTGCTCCTGGCCGCTGCCCAGGTTGCCATCGGCATGCTGCCGCTCACCCGTTTCCGCAAAGGGAATGAGCGGTGTCTGACGATGCCGCCGGCGCTGTTCGCGGCCCCGTCTTTCAGTCTCAGGAACACCCTGTTCTTCTGCGGAGCAAACCTGATTGTTATCCCGCTCGTCCTGCTGATATTCGCTTTTACGGTGGCTGACGCGAATATGGCCGAGTATACCGCCGGCTTTATGCACCTGACACCCGGCGGCCTCTCGATGACCGAGCGGGTTTACACGCGCGGCAACCGAACGATCCGTCTGGCGGCCATGATTCACATAGGGGACAAGGAATACTACGATGCGGTGGGTAATCCGGTCACTGCGGGCCGGAGTATTGTTTTGGCTGAAGGGGTCAGCGATGACAAGCACCTGCTGCACAACCGGATCGATTACGGAAAGATGGCCGGTTTTCTTGGGCTGACGTCCCAGGACAAACTGCTGTTCAGGGGGAGGCTGATTGGGGAGGACGAGTTCGCATCACCACGCTCGCACGCTTCGGCGTCCCCGACTCTGAAACCGCCGGGGACGCCCGATATCCTCAGGGCCGATGTGGATGTCAGCGCCTTTCGTCAGCCGACCATCACATTTCTCAACGCCGTTGGAAAGCAGCTGCGGCAGAGCCCTTCCTTCGTGACGGGTCTTCTGGCGCTCAACGCCTGGTCGGAAAAAAACCTGACTCCGGATATGAACGAAGTCATCATGGACGATATCCTGCACCGCAGGAACCTGGGGCTGCTCAGTCACCTGGACAAGGCCCTTGAACGCTACGATACCGTCATAATCCCCTGGGGGGCCCTGCATATGAAAGAGATCGAAGCGGCTGTTCTCAAAAGCGGATTTGTGCTGCAGAAAGAACAGGAGCGGGTCAGCATCGATTTTCGCAGGCTGCTCCTGTAACCGACCGGAAACGGTGTATAACCGTGAATACCCAAACGACACATAGCAGGCGTCAGGAGCACCATGAAAGCTGAAATTTATTCGATCACGTACCGGATACCCTTGACGGATGCCCAGCAGGCCAAGCTCGACAGAAGGTGGCCAGACGGTGAACCTTTCATCAGCTACGAGAAGATAGAGTCCCTGCTTGCGCCGTTGCGTGTCGAAAACCTCGATTGGTCCCATCACTCGGGACAATACCTGTATTTCACCGCGCACGGGGATGATATCGAAGGCACGGTTGCCGAGGTCATCGAACGGCTCGAAAGGAAGTTGGGCCAGGTATGAACCCGGTATTGACCCGCGCCTGCGGTGAAGCATACTCGGTTGACATCCACCTGCACCTCACGGAGATTGGATCGGCGGATTGTGTACTTCGCAGCTGGGCGAACGTGCACCGTCCGGAATACTCACACCGGCTCGCAGCTGTCCGAGGTAGTTTGAAATTGACTTTTCCCGGCCCATGTTCTAAAAAGATTCTTTGATTGAGGAGGTAGTGCGTGAGTGATCAGAGAATTACCTATAAGGATGCCGGCGTTGATATAGAGGCCGGCAACAGTTTCGTCAACATGATCAAGCCGCTGGTGAAATCCACCTTCCGGCCCGAGGTGATGGCCGAAATCGGGGGGTTTGGCGGACTTTTTTCCCTTAACACCAGCAAGTACAAAAATCCGGTCCTGGTCTCCGGCACGGATGGCGTTGGAACCAAACTCAAGATCGCATTCATGGCGGACCGCCATGAAACGGTCGGTATCGATCTGGTTGCCATGTGTGTCAACGATATCATCGTGCAGGGCGCCGAACCGCTCTTTTTCCTGGATTATCTGGCGACAGGCAGACTCCTGCCTGAAAAAGCAGCCCTGATCGTCAAGGGTATCGCTGAAGGGTGTCGCCAGGCCGGTTGTGCCTTGATCGGCGGCGAGACCGCCGAGATGCCCGGTTTTTACTCCGATGGTGAGTACGATGTGGCCGGTTTTACCGTCGGTGTGGTGGATCGGGAAAATATCATCGACGGCTCGACCATCGCGGTCGGTAACCGTCTGATCGGCATCGCTTCCAGCGGTCTCCACAGCAATGGCTACTCACTGGCCCGCAAATTAATCTTTGAGTGCCTGGGGCTCTCGATAGACTCCCCTTTTCCCGGAACAGGCCGCACAGTGGCGGAGGAACTTCTCACCCCCACCCGCATCTACGTCCGCTCGGTGCTGAACCTGCTGAAGGATTTCAAAATCAATGGGATCGCCCATATCACCGGGGGGGGGCTGCTCGAAAATGTGCCCCGCATCCTGCCCCGCGGTTGCCAGGCGACTATCAACCTCGATGGCTGGGTGCGCCCTACCCTGTTTGACGTCCTGCGCGATGCCGGTAATGTTGCCCGGGACGAGATGTACAAAACCTTCAATATGGGCATCGGCATGGTGCTTGTCGTGGCGGAAAACGAAGCAGAGGACATCATCGACCGCCTGCATGGCATGGACGAGCAGGCCTGGAGCATCGGGAAGATAACCGCCTGCCCTGAAGGCTCCGAATGTGTGCAACTGGTGGAGTGATGAAGAGCCTGTCGCCACCATGTGTGCTGGCTGTCCTTGTCTCGGGAAACGGCTCAAACCTTCAGTCAATTATCAACTCTATCGAGTCTGGCGTACTTAATGCCCGCATTGCCTGTGTCATCAGCAATAATCCCGGCGCTTACGCGCTGACTCGGGCCAAATCGCATGGGGTTCCCTGTATTGTCCTGGAAAACTCCGGCTACAAGGGACGTAAGGAATACGATGCCGCCTTGGTGGAGATCCTGCGAGGCTATGGGGTTGAACTGGTAGTGCTGGCCGGCTACATGAAAATTCTCTCAGATGTCATGATAACTGCCTTTCCCAACGCCATCATGAATATCCACCCTGCCCTGCTGCCCGCTTTTCCAGGTCTTCATGCACAGCAACAGGCCCTGGCGTATGGCGTCAAATTTACCGGATGTACGGTGCATCTGGTGGATTGTGGAACCGATACAGGACCAATTATACAGCAAGCCATCGTCCCGGTTATGCAGGACGATACGGAGGAATCCCTCTCGGCCCGTATTCAGGTGGAAGAGCATCGCATATTCCCTGAAGCCATCCGGCTGTTCGTTGAGAGAAAACTGGTATTCAGCGGTCGGTGTGTGCTGATAAAGGGATAAATTAGCTTGACACAGCAACAGTATCAATGGTAATAAATTCTCTTTAGCTTAATAAATTACGTTTTATACTCTTTCATGGAGGTGCAGTTTGGCACATCACAAATCGGCAATCAAAAGAATCAAGCAGAATGCGAAACGAAACGCACGTAACCGTCACGTTTCGACCACGCTGAAAACATACATCAAAAGAGTTCGTGAAGCGGTTGCTGCCAAGGACAAGGATGCTGCAGTAGCAGCTTTGAAAGCGGCCATTCCTGTCATTGATGCCTCGGCTTCCAAAGGTGTTCTTCACAGCTCCAACGCTTCACGCAATGTGTCTCGCCTGACCATTTTGGTCAACACACTCGGCTGATTCACTGTTTAAATATTTTAAAAGGGGACTACCTGCCGGTATGTCCCCTTTTTTCGTTATTCGCTTTTTGACGTCATTTCAGAAAACGTGAAACCCGAAATCGGCGGCCAAAATTGACCCCACCCTAGCACCCACCTCCATACTCTCTGGATCCAACAGAGAGAGGAGGATTTAAAGGAGATGCTGAACGTGGGAACTATCCATAAAGTCCGCCCAAAGGACTCGCAGCCACTCAATCGGAACCAACTTCAACCCATCCCGCCACTCCTCCAACTCAGCGACATTGTCAATACCCCACCAAACCTCACGCGGCGCGTGGTCAAGTACGTTGACCTGCAACTTACATCGTCGAGGACTTCCACGTGTCTTCGGCTGCTTTGTGCAGCCTTATCGCGAGCAGGGTTGGCTGGAGGGTTTTAACCGAGGTATTGGCCTGCGGCGGTTGCAGGGGCGACGGCTTGATGTAGAGGTCATTTTGTGGTTGTATTCATGAGAGTGTTTATTTGTCCAATAGTCAGGTGATGGTAGCCGGGGAATTCATTCCCCGTGTGGCTGTTACGATAGTTGCAATCAACTGGTGCAGATGCCCACCACCAGCCCGTGCATCAATGTGTAGGGTTGCCCGCCACCGGTCTTTGAAGCCAGGTCGCAGCGGTACAACTCATCAAAGATGCACCGCAAGGTTCCCCTCCCGAAATTCCTGGCCTGGGAGATCATGTCATCCAGAAAATAGGGATTGATACCGACCTCCTTGGCAATATCCGTCTTGGCCGCCTTGCGGTCCAGCATCTCCCTGACCCGCCATAACTGACGGAAATGACGCGACAGGGCTCCGATCATCATGGGCGTTTCCTCGCCGTTCAGAAAAAGCGTATCCAGACTCTTTAACGCATTCTGCAGATCCCTGAGACAAAGATACTTTGCCAGCTCGAATACCGTGAAAGACTTGCTGCTGCTGGCGATGGTTCGTACATCGTCCAACGTGATGCGCGAACGTGTACCGGCAAAAACTGCCAGCTTTTCGAGCTGCGAGGACAGTTCCTGCAGGTTGTTACCGATCAAAAACGAAAGCAGATCGGCGGCGGCAGGTTCGATCGGTTTTCCAAGAACCGATGATTCGGCCTGGATGAAAGAGGATAACTTGTTGTCGTAGATACGCTTAAATTCTACCAGAGTGCCATGTTTCTTAAGTTCCACGAAAAACTTCTTACGCTGGTCTATCTTGGTTCCGGAGAAGATCAGACAGGTACTGGCAGCAGGATTAAGGACATAGGGCAGTAATATCTCACAGGCGGCGGCCGTCAGGTTTTCTGCCCGCTTGACCAGTACGGCACGACGTTCGGCAAACATGGGCAGTGTCTGAGCAGCATCGACGATATCGACACCTTTTGATTCGTTACCGTAAAATACATTATAATTGAAATCCTTAAGGGACGGGTCAATAGCACGTTCAAGGAGCGAACGTGTGGCCCGCTCAAGCAGGAAAGACTCTTCACCATACAGATAACACACTGCGGGAATCGAGCCCTTCTTTACCAGTATCTCAAATTCCTGGGGTGTCATTCAGTAGGATTGCTCCACAGACATCAAAAATTTCTGGGCGAGTTTACGAGAAGCGGCGTCAAGAGCCGCCGCCTCGGCTGACCGTTGCAGTGCCAGATCAGTATTGGCGGGATAATCCTGAAAGCTCTGGAGGGTACCTTTCCAAAAGGGGACTGTCTCGCCTTTTTTGAAAACCTCTAGTTCAACACCAATTGTCAGACGATACTCCTTGGCCAGATCGAGAGCAGTATATGAAACAATTTGCGATGTATACGAGCGCAGATTACCCGTTATGCGAAGGTCGGCGGTTGCCTCGTTGGCGGAAGGATAGAGACCCCGCAAAGCATGACATTCTTCCAGAAGGGAGCGCCGCAGTGTTGTCTGGACTGAAGGACTATCGATTTCTATCTTGATAAACGACACCCACAGGGATTGGCCCGATGCCAGCATGTTGTTGCTTGAACCGGTAAACTGATAGCCGCAGGCTGGCAGAAACAGCAACATGACACTCGCGGACAATATTGTGAGCAGCACATTTTTATATGCAAACCTGCTGATATATCTGATTGATCCCATAGACATATTGGCTCTATCCAACCACAATATTAACCAGCTTGCCTGGTATGCAGATAACCTTGCGGACCTGCACACCTTCCAGAAAAGGCTGTACTTTTTCGTCTTCAAGAGCACGGGATTTAAGAACAGCCTCATCGGTCCCGGCCGGAACCATGATTTTTGAGCGCAACTTGCCATTAACCTGAACGACTACCAAGACCTCTTCATCAACAACGGCGCTTTGATCATAGTCAGGCCATGAGGCGGATGAAAGATGTTCCGTATGGCCGAGTAACTGCCACAGTTCCTCCGAGATATGAGGCACGAACGGAGCCAGCAACAGTACCATGCTTTCCAGGGCCTCCTTCATGACGGGACCATACTGGGGTGTCGGCAATTCCTTTGACTGCAGTGTGTTGAGAAGTTCCATTATCGCTGCGATGGCCGTGTTGAAGTGAAAACGTTCCTCTAAATCCTCCGTCACCTTTCTGATGGTCTTGTGCACGGATCTGCGCAGAAGGCGTTCTTCGGAGCTGAGCGAGTCAACATCGACACTACGTGCATTACGTACCAGTTCCAACCGTTCGTGTACCAATTTCCAGACACGGTTGAGAAACCGGAATGAACCATCCACACCCTGGTCGCTCCAATCCAGATCCTTTTCGGGGGGAGCGGCAAACAGCGAGAACAGCCGGGCGGTGTCTGCTCCGTATTTCTTGATCAGGGCATCCGGATCGACTACATTTCCCTTGGATTTGCTCATCTTGGCGCCATCTTTTATAACCATTCCCTGCGTCAGCAGGTTGATAAATGGCTCATCGCAGCTGATATAACCCATGTCTCGCAGCACCTTGGTAAAAAAGCGTGCGTAGAGCAGGTGCATGACAGCGTGCTCGATGCCCCCGATATACTGATCCACGGACATCCAGTGATCGACCTTCGAGTGATCCAGCGGAGCATCCTGCAGATCAGGGCAACAATAGCGCAGGAAGTACCAGGAGGACTGCACAAAGGTGTCCATGGTATCCGACTCCCGCCGTGCGGCGATCCCGCATATCGGGCAGGTTACGTTGACAAATGATTCCACTCTGGCCAGCGGACTGCCGCCTTCGCCGGTAAATTCCACATCCACGGGGAGCGTTACCGGGAGATCCTGTTCGGGAACCGGTACAACGCCGCATACATCACAATAAATGATCGGAATGGGGTTGCCCCAATAGCGTTGACGGGAGATACCCCAATCGCGCAGACGATAATTTACGGTCTTGGTACCGATACCCTTTTCCTGTAGATAATCAGCGATAGCCTCCTTTGCAGCGTCACTGTTCATGCCATCGAAGCGGTCGGAATGCACCAGAATTCCGGCCTCGGTGTAGGCTTCTGTCATGGTGGCAGCATCCAACGTACTGTTTTCAGGGGTGATAACAACCTGAAGCGGCAAGGAATATTTCCTGGCGAACTCGAAATCCCTTTGGTCGTGGGTAGGAACAGCCATTACCGCACCGGTTCCGTAATCCATCAGTACAAAGTTGGCCAGGTAGACCGGCATACGAACACCGGTCAAGGGGTTGATGCAGTAAGAGCCGGTGAAAACCCCTTCCTTCTCAAAATCCTCGGCGTTGCGCTTGTTACTATCGGCCGTCCGAAGCTTTTCAATAAAGGCTTCGACCGCAGCCTTGCGGTCAACGGTTGTCAGCTCCTGCGCCATAGGATGCTCGGGCGCCAGCGACATGAAGGTAGCCCCAAAAACCGTGTCCTGACGGGTCGTAAACACCTTGATGAAACCAGCGCCGGTCTCCAGGGGGAAGTTGATCTCACAGCCGTAACTCTTGCCGATCCAGTTGCGCTGCATTACCAGTACCCGTTCCGGCCAGCCGGGTAGTTTATGGGTCCACTCCAGCAACTCCTCGGCATAGTCGGTAATGCGGAAAAACCACTGGTCCAATTCTTTTTGTTGTACCTCTGAATCACAACGCCAGCAGCCGCCATCCTCTACTTGCTCATTGGCCAGCACGGTTTCGCATTTCGGGCACCAGTTGACGAATGAAGTCTTTTTGTAGGCCAGCCCGCGTTTAAACATCTCCAGGAAAATCTTCTGTTCCCAGCGATAGTAAGCAACATCGCAGGTAGCAATCTCCCGATCCCAATCGTAGGAGAGCCCCAACTGTTTAAGTTGACCGCGCATATAGGCCATATTTTCATATGTCCATTGTGCGGGATGGGTCTTGTTCTGGATAGCAGCATTCTCAGCCGGCATGCCGAAGGCATCCCAGCCCATGGGGTGCAGAACGTTATGTCCACGCATCCGCTTGAATCTACCGATCACATCCCCGATAGAATAGTTTCGTACATGCCCCATATGGATTCTGCCGGAGGGATAGGGAAACATTTCCAACAGGTAGTATTTTTGTTTATCGGTGTCTTCGACAGCCTGGAAGGTCTTTGACTCATCCCAGTATTTCTGCCATTTCAGTTCAATTTCACCGGGGGTATACTTTTGGTCCACGGCCGCTTCCTTTCTTCACAATACAAGGTTTTTATTCAGCATAATTCAATTGGTTATTATAATAGAGTAATGCGGCATCAGAGAAAATCACCCCTGATCAGAATTTCACGCGGAATACGATGCAGGGGCACTACCCTGTCTACTCGACCGGTTGCGACCGCTTCACGAGGCATGCCGTAGACAACTGCCGTTTCATCCGACTCGGCGATTACATAGCCACCCTGTTTGTGAACAACCTGGACACCTTTGCTGCCATCGTTGCCCATGCCGGTAAGTATTACCGCAATCATTCGCTTGCGGTAGATGGAGGCACACGATGCGAGCATGACATCAACCGAAGGCACATAACGATCGCATGAGCTGGGTGGAACAATGCGAGCCGTTACCTGGCCTCCGCACACATCAAAGACCATGTTCATGCCGCCTGGGGCAATCAGTATCCGACCCGGAATTACCAGGTCGCCATCTTCTGCTTCCTTTACCTCAAATGCTGAAGAACGGTTCAGTCGATCGGCAAATGCCCGGGTAAATCCGGCAGGCATATGTTGCGATACTACCACGGCAAACGGGAATTTATGCTCGAACGAAGAAAAGATATTCTGCAATGCCGGTGGTCCACCTGTCGATGACCCGATGGCAACAATATCAATTGTGTCGTCCGCGGAAGTTTCGCGTGGCTGAGGCTCCACGGCGCGGCTTTCTTCTGCAGGCTGTTGACTGAATGGGCGAATACCTTTCGGTTTGTGGTTGACAATTTGAAGTACTTTTTGTTGGAGGTCTTCCCGGATCAGCAGCAAATCAGTCGATGCGCTGCTGGAGGGTTTGGCAACAAAATCCAATGCCCCCAATTCCAGCGCTTTAAACACCTTGTCCGCACCGCTCAGGGCGCTGATTACGATCACCGGCACTGAAAAACGGGTTGTCAGGATGCGCAGCAGGGTAAAGCCATCCATTTTAGGCATTTCGAGATCAAGCGTAATGAGATCGGGTTTTAATGCGATTACTTTCTGGATCCCCTCTTCACCGTTGGTGGCAAATCCCACAACCTCGATACCTTTAATACCTTCCAGCATCTTTGTGATGGTACGGCGACTGAAAGCCGAATCGTCAACCACCACCACCCTGATCGTATTCATGCGTGTACCCCGTTTCTGCGATCAGGTTTCTGGTAAATCATATCATTTTTAAAGTGCCGCAGGGTGAACAGCGTCGTAATGTTCATCAACGATTCCGAGTGCCCCAACAACAGATAACCGCCATCACACAGAGAATTAAAATACGACTCGACGACACGTTTTTTTGCTGCGAGATCAAAGTAAATGATGACATTACGACAGAATATCAGATCCATTTTGCCAAGCATTACCATGCGATTTGTGTCAAAAAGATTAAGGTGGCTGATGGTGACAAGATTCCTGATTTCATCGCAGACCTTGAGGCCGTCTTCCTGCTTGACAAAAAATTGCCGGACGTATTCCTCATCGGTGGCACGAAACGACGACTTGCCATAGACCGCTCGCCGGGCATGTTGGAGAACCCTCTGGCTGATATCCGTGCCAATGATCTCGATGTTCCAACCCCGCAACTCCCTGATTCCATGCAGCAACATGGCAATGGTATAGGCCTCTTCCCCCGTAGAGCATCCCGCACTCCAGATACGCAGGGAGTGGCTGCCGGTGGTACTCTTGGCCTTAATCAATTCAGGGATAATTTCGTCGGTAAAAGCCTTCAGCTGAAAGGATTCTCTGAAAAAATAGGTCTCGTTGGTCGTGAGGATATCCATAATATCCATCAGTTCCTGGTCTTTTTTACGGTTGTATTTCAGATAGTGATAGTAATCATGAAACGAGGCCAGGTTGAGGGTGGTTACTCGTCGTGCCAGGCGCTTCTCCAGAAGGTATTTGGAATCATCGTCGAAATAAATGCCACAATGACTGTATACACAGTCCCTCAAGAGCTGGAATTCTTCATCCGACATGATCGGTTCTGCGTCCTGAGAAAAGGTCATGCAAAGCCCTTTAGCAGATTTTGCAACTGAATCCGAATCTGATCGTTTTCCTCGTGCTCCAGGGCATGTGTCAGCAATCTGCAAGCCTGCGATGTGGGAAGCTGGGCAACCGCCTTGGCACAGGATGCACGGACTGTCTTGTTGTGGTGGGACAACAGGCGATCAGCATGGCGGGTGACGCGGTCAATGGCTTGGCGAGCTATAATGGAAAGGGCCAGCGTAACAACATCCGCATCGCTGTTGTCGAGTGTTTGTTCAACCAGTTCCAAGGATTGATCGCCTCCCAGCTGTTCAAGCAACTCCAGACAGGTGATCATCAACAAGCCCTCCGCATGAGGAAAAACCGTTTGGATCGCATGAATTGTTGCACCCGGAGAAATCCGTGCGATACTTTTCAGGGCTGCACACTGAACCCAGGAATCCTCATCATTCAGGGCATGATTCAGAGCAATGATAACGTCTCCGTCACCGACCTCTCCCAATGCTTCAGCAGCAGCGATACGTACATCGGGATTTTCATCAACGAGAGCTATCAGCAATGTTCCCGTAGCCTCTGTAATATGGAGCTTTTTGATCGAAGTGACAGCCGCTTCGCGCACAAGGGCATCTTCGTCTTTTACGAGCAGGGATAGCCGGTCGCCCTCTCCCAAGGCAGCGAACAAAATAGCAGCATTTTTTCGTTGTTCGGCCAGATTAGAGTCGCCTATCTGATTGGCAACAGCTTGAATACCACTACGGTCGATGAGTACCATGGATTGGAGGCAGGATACCGCCGCGTTCCTGACATCGTGGTCTGTATCGTTGAGCAAACGGACGATAGACGGAATGCAATCCGATAATCTGAGCTTTCCGGCAGCTGTAACAGCGGCTTTACGAACATGTGGCATCGGGTCACACAAAGCCTCGCGGATAATGATACTGCCGTTTCGACAGGCACATTCGCCGATCAGTGTGCAGATGGCAGTTCGAGAATCTTCGTCAACAGAACTATAGCGCGAAATCAGTGTATCAATCCCGTCAGATCCCAAGTGTTTGAGTGCCTTGACAGCAACCCGGGAGAGCCGCTCGTTGGCAAAGGCGTGCAGGAAGAGATCGACGCTGCGTTTGTCCCCAATGATGTCAAGTATAACCACAAGTGCTTCTGACAGGGATGCGTCGCGGGGGTCAAACGAGTCGTTCAGGATTGGAACGAGGTCTCCTCCCTTAAACATCTGCAAGGATGATTCGATAGTCTGACGCGCCGCTGGAGTAGAACGGGAAAACACACGGTAGAGAGCAAGCAAGGCCGCGTTACGACTGCTCTTCTGTCTGACCGACAATCCATCCAGCAGCAAGGCTACCGCCGATTCATCTGCAATACTCCCCAGGCATTCATACACTGCTTTGCGAAGTAACGTCTGACGCGCAAGTTGCTTGATTTCATCTGGCACGGGTGCGGGAACGGCCAGTTTGCCAATGGCGGCCAGAGCGCTAAATCGAAAAAAATCCGATGTATTGCGGACGATGGCCCGGATGAGTTCCTCTACAACCCCGGCATCGCCAAGGTTACCCAAATGCTCTGCCGCTGCAGCGGCCACGTTCACGTCGGCATCCTGCAGGGCTGACAACAAGGGTGGGATAAATACTGCTGCGCTGATACTGCCCATCACATCGATTACAAATTTGCGTACATCTGCGTCGGAATCCCGTACCAGCCTGATCAAAGAGGCGGTGGCTCGTTCACCAAGACGTGTCACCGCTTCGGCAGCTGAATTTCTCAATCCGGCGTTATCCTCGCTGCGAAGCAGTTCAAGCAGTCCATCAATGGTGCGTTCATCAGGATCGGAAGATACAAATACTTCTACCGCTTCCTTGCGGACACGCCAGCTTTCGTCTCCCATGGAGGTTAAAAGCAATGTGCAGGTTTTCTGCAGCGGCATTCCCTTCAGGTCTTGAATCGCCTTGCGGCGTACCTCTTCATCGTGCGATTGAAGGGCTGATTGAATATCCAGCAAACTGTGCACCTGGCTTCTCCCTATTTCTGATAAACAGGATTACGTTCCGTATTACTTATCTCGCGCAGGTTAATTCCATACAAACAGATTAAAACTTGCGTCCGCAGTGGCTTGAGCAATTTAGCGATACTCGGAGTGGCCGAGAAGAGAATCGATATCAAGTATCATGAAGACGCGATTATCGGAGAGACAAACTCCGAGCAGATGTTCCATCCCAATTCCATCTGAAGTTTCCAGAGGCGGCTTGATTTCGGTAGCTGGAACCGTAATGACTTCCAGGACATTATCGACTGCCAATGCAAGTATCTGACGGGCAAGGGACACTATCAGAAGTTTGCCTGTTTTGCCTTCAGAAGCATCAGGCATTCCAAGGCGCTTGCGCATGTCCATAACCGGGATGACCGCCCCGCGAAGATTGATGACACCTTCCAGAAAACGTGATGCATTTGGAAGACTGGACAGCTTTTGAGGGAGAATGATTTCCTTGATCCTCATAATATCAATGGCAAAGAGGTTATCACCCAAATTAAAGCATGCCAGCTGAATATCCTGTTTTTCACTGTGCATAGGCTACGCTTCCATCCCGTTCTTACCGTGTAGAAGCTTTTCTATTACTTCAATGATCATAGCCGATTTAAACGGTTTAGTCAGATAGGTACTCGCTCCGCAGGCTACTCCCCGCTCCTGATCGTGAGGATTTTTCCTGGCTGTCAGCATTACTATCGGTATGACGGATGTGCGAGGATCCTTCTTGATCCGGTTGCAAACCTCAAAGCCGTCTATATCGGGCAACATGATATCGAGGAGAATCAGGTCGAATGTCTCGTCACAAATTTTCTTCAGGGCGTCGTTGCCGCTAAGCGCCCCTGTTACCTGGTAGCCTTTGACTGTCAATAGTATGGTTTCAAGCTTAAGGAGGTTTTCTTCATCTTCAACGATCAGAATCCGTTTCTTTTGCATTACAATAGCTCCCATTCAATACAGGTGAATATCGGCAATATTATCGAGATTGAGCAAGATGATCATACGTCCATCGGCCCGGCCTATGCCGCTGACAAAATCGCGATCTATCCCTTCGAGAACCGCCGGAGCTGCCTCGAAACAGTCATTGGTAATATGAACAACTTGTATGATTTCATCTACCAGCAGACCACTGAAAGACTCGCCGTGCCTGACAACGATCACCCGCTCACGTCCGGTGACAGTTTCACGCTGGAGACCGAGGCGATCCAGCATATCAATAATTGGGATGATGATGCCTCGCAATGAGATGACCCCGGATACAAAAGAGGGGGCCCGGGGGACCTCGGTAACTTCACGGGGCTTGATGATCTCTTTAATATCCATGATATTAATGCCGTAGATCTCATCGGAAACCCTGAAACAGAGATATTCCTGATACTCTTTCTGGAGCGTTTCGAGCTGTTCTCCCGCAACCAGTGGAATATTTTCATCACAACCTGCCGCCTCCCGGCCGGCCAGAATGACCTCAAGCGGGTCACGCGGACGGGGCCGGCAGTCGGAAGTTGTAGATGGGCAGTCAGGCTTAACGACCGGACAGGGCTTGGGATCAGCAATTGACGAGATATCCTCGACAAGCGTCTCCCCAACCGAATGTGCTGTCCTCGAAGTATCCTCGAATACCGAAACAGGCTCAGGAATATCCTTCTTGAACGCTGAAACCTCTTCCAGCTTACGATTTTCCTGCTCCTGTCGGGCTTTTTGCCTGATTTTCGCGAGATCCATGTGGCTCCACCTACATCATCAGTTCGTCTTTGATCTCATTGATAATCGTCGAATCAATCAACGCGGTATCACTTCCATATGCGACTAGCAAGGCGTTGGTTGCCATGGAATTTATCTTCCGGGGAACACCGCCTGTGAGCTGGAATATACGCAGAACAGCATCGGGAGTAAAGAGACCTGCCGCGCCACCGGCTGCTTCCAGCCTGAAATCAAGATACTCCATAGTTTCTTCCAGCGATAGCGGTTGCAGATGATAATGTAATGCAATCCTCTGACGTAGTGGCTCAAACCGGGGAGAGGATAGCATGGTGCGGAGCTCAGGTTGTCCTAAAATGAGAATCGCCAGAAGATTTTGATCATCCAACTGGAAATTTGTCAGCAACCGGATCTCGTCAAAAACCTCGCCATCGTCCACAACCTGTCCTTCGTCGATAACGATGACAGGGCAGATACCCTGCTGGCAACAAAGATACACCGCGGAGTTGATCTGTTCAAGCAACCCGTCTTTTGACGTGGCAGGGGTCTTGACATCGAGCAGCCTAGCGATTGTGCGTAAAAACTCAATCGGATTTAAACGGGGATTAACTATGTAACAGAAGCGATACCTGTCTCCGAGCCTGTCCATGAGAGCCCGCGATATAGTTGTTTTGCCGCAGCCAATTTCGCCGGTTAAGACCGCAATATCACGCTCCTCGATGACGAATTCCAGCCGGGCAAGCGCCTCCTCGTGCCCCCTGCTCAGAAAGAGAAATCGGGGGTCCGGGGTTTTGCTGAAGGGTTTTTCCCTAAGTCCGAAGTATCTTTTGTACATAGCTGTCAGTTCCCGGTTCGCATTGTCTCGTTGATCATACCGCCGACATCGAGCACAAGGATCGTACGTTGGTCGCCAAGGTCAGCGGCTCCTGAGATACCCCGGAATCGTTTGAATGATTCTCCCAGCGATTTGATAACAATATCCTGCTGGCCCAAAAGGTCGTCGACAACTACCCCCAGGCGTTTTTCCGCCACACCGACCACAACTACGTAGAACTCATGGGGACGATCCTCAGAGCGGACGGTGCCGAAGAAGCTCTCTAGTCTGAGCAGTGGCAGCGTATTTTCACGAAGCTGGATTACCTCTTTACGCTCGACGGTCTTGATGTCTGCGTCAGTCAGGAGCAGTGATTCCATGACTGACGTGATCGGAAGTGCGTAGGTCCTGCCGGCGCAACTGATTATCAAGGCTTTGATGATAGCCAGGGTAATCGGAAGGGTTATAATGAAACGGGACCCCTCCCCTTTTCGGGTTTCAATATCAACCATGCCGGAAACAGCAGCGATGTTGTTTTTGACGACATCCATACCGACTCCGCGCCCCGAAACCTCGCTGACCTTGTCGGTGGTAGAAAAACCGGGGAGAAAAATCAAGTCGATGGCATCTCGGTCAGAAATCGATGCTGCATCGGTAATCAGACCTTTTTGCCGTGCCTTTGTCTTAACCTTTTCCAGATCGATGCCATTACCGTCGTCCTCGACCTCGATGACGACGTGGTTTCCTTTTTGATACGAAGAAATACGGATGGTGCCTTTTTCGTCTTTTCCAAGCGACAGACGTTTGACAGGTGATTCGATGCCATGGTCTATCGCATTACGGATGATATGCATCATTGGGTCGGAGATATCCTCAACAATGAGTTTGTCGAGTTCAGTATCCGCGCCAAAAAACTTGAGCTCGACCTTTTTACCCTGTTCGCGTGAAATTTTCCGGACGATGCGTGACATCTTTTCGTACAATTGCCCAACCGGAATCATGCGGATTTCCATCACTCCCTTTTGCAGATCGGTCAACTTGCGTTCAAGTCCCTTGGCTGCCTTGCCAAGATCAATGGCCATGCGCGAAAATCCTTCATTTCTCATACGGATTGCCACACCTGATATAGTTGATTGGGCCAGGACAAGCTCACCGACTATATTCATCAGTTCATCAAGCTTTCCGATATCGACGCGAACCGTGCGACTCATACTTTTGGCTGTTTGGGCAGTCTCTTCTGCGTTTACAGGCAAAGTTGGCGTTGCAGGAATCACCTCTGATGCTGATGATACGTGCTGAGGCGCTGCTCCTGTTTGTGGCGTCGAATCGATGCTGGCTGAAGGTGTTTGTTCAGGTGAGCTGACCGCCGGTGCCGCAGCGTTTCCTAACAACGTAACGGTGATGGTATCACTCACGAATAATCCCGCCAATTCATCCAGCAGACGGGATGAACCAAAAAGGATATCGAAATCTATATGAGTGTTCATATTATCCGACATGCTGGGAAGTGTACTGATCACTTCACCACACTTCTTCAGAGTATCCGAAACAGCCGCAAGTTCATGGTCGAAGGATGTAAGCTCGAAAGAAGTATGCACATTGAAGATACTTTTGCCTTTGGTCAGATTTTCCAACAGGCGATGTTCTTCGTATTCGGTCAAAGCTCCCAGTACACGGTCAGGGAGTCCCAACCGCTGGAGGGGTGATTCTGATGACCGCTTTTCGGGTGGTGGTGCCAAACAGGCATTTATACGTGCAACGCAGACCGCAATTTCATCTGTCTGGGCAGCTGAACCGCCTACTTCAACTGATCGTACCAGCGTCGTAAGAAGTTCATGTGATCCAAAGATCACCCCCATAAGGTTCTGGTCAAGGCTGAGTTTGCCGAGCCGCAAGCTGTCGAGGAGGTTTTCCATGTTGTGGGAAAGCTCGGAAATATCGGCAAAACCGAACATACCTGCCAATCCCTTCAGGGAATGGGCTGCCCTGAAAATGGAATTCAGCAGGTCGGGACTCAGATCACCACTGTCAGCCATGTCAGCAAGGTCTGCCAACTCTGAACCGAGCTGATCAACAATCTCCTCGGCCTCCGCCAGAAATTCCTTGATCGCTTTATGTGATGATGCGCCTTGTTCGCTCATAAGTTTTCCACGCTGGTATGATCCGTATTGTAGTTAATGTCTTTGTGTTTCAGTTGCATATAACAGTTGGCAACGTACTGACATGGTATATTAGAACTGGGAACTAATGTTCAGATACGAAGAAATTAATGCTTGAAGCTTGGCGTGATCAATAGGTTTGATAAGGTATTCATTCGCTCCGAGGAGTTTTCCTTTGTCGATATCTTTCTGACTTCCCTCTGTGGAAATGATAATAACCGGAATGGTGAGATAATTTGCATTATTCCGAAGGTAGCTGATCAGTTCCAGACCGTTGATATCGGGCATGTTAATATCGGTAAGAATCAGGTCTACCTTTTCACGAGGAAGCAGGCGGAGTGCTTCGAATCCGCTGGAGGCCTCAACGATTCGAAAGTCACCAATCGACTCTATGGTAGAAACCAACATGGCCCGCATGGTCGGCGAGTCGTCAGCAATCAGGATGGTCTTCTTTGAACTCACAGGTTGTCCCTTTCGTGAAGTTGTCTCTCTAACATGCTTTTTTCCATAGCAATTCCGGCCTGGGAAAGGAAAATTGATAGCGTCTCAATATCCCCGATTGCCCGTTTTTCAGGGAGGGTGTCTCCATACAAAAAGCCGATCACGCGTGATTGACTCACCAGGGGTCCGATAAAAACCTCTTCCGGTATACCGCCACCAAGTTGCTCAAAAATATGAGTATCAAGCGGAGTCGGTTGCGGTACAACGACTGCTGAGTGGCACAACCGGGACGGTTCACGGAACATCGAATCAACTTCAAGCGGGAAGTGAATGGCACGTACCTTGTCATCACCACTGATTGTGCCGCCTGTTATCCCGAACTGTCCGATACCTGAAACAACCTTGTCATGCACTGTAAAGACAATGGCGCGGTTCAAGAATTCAGAGGCAAAACGCAGGGCTAGAAGAAGAACGCCGCCCTGTAGTTCAGGGTTGTTGAGCTCTTCCAACATACCTCGCAATAGTGACAAACCACCAGCGCTTTCTTGCTCGCCGGAAATCGGCATATCATCAACGTCACCCATTTCAATGCGCATTTCATCACCAAGATTGAAGCGTTCCTGCCACTCAGCCACCTCTTCGCCTGACTCTGAACGGTGTATCTCATCGCACAATAGCCCGATAAAGCCCTTGAAGCCCTCAGATTCACCGAGTTCAACACGCCGAGGCTTCATGATAAAGGCATAACCCATATCCCGTACCTTGATTTCGGCTTCGGCATGACGATAGTCCGTCATAACAATGATCGGGATGTCCTTGAAATTTACATGGAGCAGCTCCAACAGCTCAACACCTCCCAGGACACCTGAACCGTCCATCTTGGGCATGATCAGATCGACCAGAACCGTGGGGTGCTCACCACTACGGCACAGCGTATCAACCTTGATAAGTGTGTCTTCGCTACGGGTCATGGCATGAACTTCGTACCCGTGCTCACGCATACCATCAGCAATAGCCTGAAGTGTCGGTCCATCATCATCTACGATGATCAGCGGCTTTTTGGGCGCAGGCATTCGCGAAGCGGATATTCTTTTGGCGGAATCATCTACGAGATTGAAATCAAAATCCACCTCATCCCCTGCATCAGCTGCACGGGCAGACAAGCCCATTTCTATTGCATGATTGTTCTCATCCAGCAGACGAGTACCTTCCATTGCCAGGAACTGCGGGTTGAGGCCTTGGTCGAGCATGAATTGAAGAGGATCCAATCTGGTCCCATCAACGGTTTCAATATGTTCCGAAGCTACAAATTCAAAAGAACCTTCGATCCAAGCGAAAAGCGTAAAGACAACATTTTCTATCTGTTCCCGCACGACCTCTTCGACAATTTCATAAGGAATCCCGAAGTTTTTGATGAGGATAACCCCCAGGCGTTCCCGGAAGCCCTCCTCTTGCTGAAGAGCAAGTGCTTTTCTGAGGATGGCGAGATCAATCACGCCCTTTTGAATCAATACCTCGCCCAGGCTCTGCTGGAAGGTTGACGAAGATGCCCTGACAACCTGCCCTTGGCGGAATACGACTGAACCTTCTCTGCCTCTGCTGTGAAGAGAAAGAATTCCGGTCTTCCTGCTGAGGCTCACGATCTGTAAAATTTCACCCAGACCGAGATCTTCAAGGTTTCCGATAAGGCTCATGCAATACTGTCCAGTTTATTAAGGGATTCGCAACCAAGGGTAAAAACAGGCAGATAATAAACCATAGACTGCCTCAAAGTAAAGTCTTTAGCTTCACTACATTAATGGCTTGTGCGGGACTCTCCCTGAGCAGTTTTCTTATCCCGTCCACGGAACATAAGCCGCAGTGGCACACCGTTGAATCCGAACGCCTCTCGGAAACGGTTGACAATGTAACGCTCGTAGGAAAAATGGATATTTTCGGGTTGATTGGTGAAAACGACGAAGGCGGGCGGACGGATGGCTACCTGGGTTGAAAAATAGAATTTAACCCGGCGACCGTGGGAAAGAGGGGCATGATGGGCTTCAATGGCCTCGGAAAACACGCGGTTGAGATCGGCGGTAGAAACCCGGTGGGTGTACTGTTCCATAACTTCATCAACGGTTGTCATAATCTTGCCGATTCGCTGACCGGATAGAGCCGATACAAAGACGATCGGCGCATAGGCCAGATATTTGAATCCGTAGCGGATCTTTTCGGTGTAGGCGCCAAAGGTGGCATTATCCTTGGGCACAACATCCCATTTGTTGACAACAAAGATACAGCCGCGACCAGCTTCGTGGATATATCCTGCGATGCGTTCATCCTGCTCGGTAACGCCCTCTTCCGCATCAATCACCATCAGGACCACATCGGCCCGTTCGATACTGCGTAGCGAGTCAACCACACTGTACTTTTCCAGCTTTTCGGTGGTTTTTCCCTTGCGGCGGATGCCGGCGGTATCAATCAACAGGTACGGCTTTTTGTTGCACATGAAAAGTGTATCAACGGAATCACGGGTTGTTCCCGGAGTCGGGTTGGCAACCACCCGCTCAAATCCCAACAAGCGATTGACCAGTGATGACTTGCCCACGTTGGGGCGACCGACAACAGCCACTTTTGTCAGTTCGTCATCAGCTTCATGGGGGTCGGCCGGAGGGAACACATCCATCAGGTTTTCGACCAGATCTACAACGCCGCGGTTATGCTCTGCCGAGATAGTATAGAGTTTATCGATCCCCAAGGAGAAAAATTCTGCTGATTCGTTCTCCAGCTTATCACCATCGACCTTGTTGATGACATAAAAGACCGGCTTTTTGACCCGCCGCAGCATCTGTGCCACCTCGATATCAGCCGGTGTAAGACCGGAACGGGCATCCATCATGAACAGGATCACGTCCGCCTCTTCCATGGCCAGACTCGACTGTTCCCGCATCTGCTGCAGCATGCGATCAGCGGTGACCGGCTCAAACCCGCCGGTATCGATCAGGATAAACGGCTTGTCATAGCGATTGATCGAGGCATAGTTGCGGTCACGAGTCACTCCGGGTGTATCGTCAACCATGGCCCGGCGATGACCGAGCAGGCGATTGAACAGGGTTGATTTACCTACGTTGGGACGGCCGACAATTGCTACGATTGGTCTCATTCGTATCCATACTCTCTGAGCTTTGAAGGACGCTCACTCCAGTTTTCTTCTACTTTCACAAACAGCTCCAGAAACACACGGGTAGCGAGCAGGCGTTCGATGTCGATGCGTGAGTGTGAACCGATTTTCTTCAGCATCTCACCTCGTTTGCCGATGACGATCCCCTTCTGGGTGGTGCGCTCCAGGACGATCGCGGCCTGAATCGCAATCACCCCGTTTTCGCGCTCGGTGAAAGCCTCTATTTCCACGGCAGTGGAATACGGTACCTCGTCGCGGGTTAGGCGGAAGACCTTCTCACGGATCATCTCCGCCACGATGAATTTCTCCGGCATATCGGTCAGGATGTCATCGGGAAAAAGCTGGGGACCCTCGGGAAGATACCTGCTGATGGTGTTAACAAGCAGATCTACCCCGTCACCGGCACCGGCCGAGATCGGCATGACCTCCCGGAAGGGGTGCAGGGCAGCCCAGGCCGAGATTCTTTCGAACAGGACCCGCTTGTCCGGGAGCAGGTCGACCTTGTTGAGCACCAGAATCACTGGTGTTGTAACCCCCTTCAGCACCTCGATGATGCCGGAGTCAACCGGCGTGGTCGCCTCTACCACCAGCAACAGTAGATCAACGCCGCTGATGGCCGCCATGGCAACATCCACCATCCCCTTGTTCAATCGAGAGTGAGCGGCATGTATCCCTGGGGTGTCGATAAAGATAATCTGCCCGTCAGGGATGTTGTGGATTCCCTGGATACGGTTACGCGTGGTTTGAGGCTTGTCGGAGGTAATGACGATCTTCTCACCAATGATGGCATTCAGAAGCGTTGATTTGCCGACATTGGGCCGGCCGATAATCGAGACAAAGCCTGATTTGAATTCATGTTTACTCATATGATTAGTCTCACAACTTTCTTGGATTACTTCTTTGACCAGGCGTCTTTAAGCGTAACGATCCGATTGAACACAAGTCTGCCGGGTTCCGAATCCAGCGGGTCGGGACGAAAATACCCCTGTCGTTCAAACTGATAGCGGATCTCGGGATCTGCAGTTGCCAGATGCTGCTCTAATTTTGCAGCAGAAAGGACTTCTACAGAATGGGGGTTAAGGAATTGTTTGTAATCGGCCCCTCCCCGATCCGGATTCGGGTCGGTAAACAGGCGATCAAAGAGTCGTACCTCGGCATCGATCGCATGAGATGCCGACACCCAATGTATGGTGCCCTTGATCTTACGGCCGTCGGCTGCCGACCCACCCCGGGAAGCCGGGTCGTACTGGCAGTGTACCTCGATCACGGTTCCGTTCTCATCCTTGACGACGCCGGTACAGCGCACGATGTATGCGTAGCGCAGCCGCACTTCGCTGCCGGGGGTCATGCGAAAAAACCCCTTGGGCGGTGCTTCGGCAAAATCGTCCTGCTCAATGAAAATCTCGCGCGAGAACCGAATCGTACGGCTGCCCATTTCGGGTTTCTGAGGGTGATTGGCAGCTTCGAATTCATCAACCAGTTCATCAGGATAATTATCAATGACCACCTTGAGCGGCCTCAATACTGCAAGTACACGAGGAGTACGTTCGTTCAAATCCTCACGCACGCATTCCTCCAGAACCGACATATCAATCCACGAATCGCTCCTGCCGACGCCAATCCGCTCACAGAAAGCCCGCACCGCCTCGGGAGTATAGCCTCGACGGCGTATCCCCATCAGGGTAGGCATGCGAGGATCATCCCAGCCATTAACTATGTGCTGATTCACCAATTCATGCAGTTTACGCTTGCTCATGACAGCATAGGTCAGGTTAAGCCGTGCAAACTCGTATTGACGTGGCTGACTTGGCACCGGCAGGTTGGCAAGAAACCATTCATAGAGCGGCTTATGGTCTTCGAACTCCAGGGTACAGATCGAATGGGTGATCCCTTCGATTGCATCCGATTGACCGTGGGCAAAATCATACATCGGATAGATACACCAGGTATTGCCAACGTGGGGATGGGGGGCATGGATGATGCGATACAATACCGGGTCACGCAGGTTCATGTTGGATGCTGTCATGTCAATCCTGGCACGCAGCACCTTGGCGCCGTCCGGAAATTCTCCGCTTTTCATGCGGCGGAACAGGCCAAGGTTTTCCTCGACAGAACGACCTCTATACGGGCTTTCCTTGCCGGATTCAGTCAGGGTCCCACGGTAGGCGCGGATTTCATCAGCCGTAAGATCTTCAACATAGGCCTTACCCTGCTGGATAAGATATTCAGCCCATTGGTAAAGTTGCTCAAAATTATCAGAGGCATAAAACAGATGCTGTCCCCAGTCAAATCCAAGCCAATGAACACTTTCCTTTATCGATTCAATATATTCCAGCTCTTCCTTGGCAGGGTTGGTGTCGTCAAAACGGAGATGACAACGGCCGCCAAAATGCCGTGCCAGTCCAAAATTGAGACAAATGGACTTGGCATGGCCGATATGAAGATAGCCGTTCGGTTCCGGCGGAAATCGGGTAACAATCACCTGATGTTTGCCGCATGCCAGATCATCTTCGATGATTGTGCGTAGAAAATTACTGGGCTGGGGTACGGATTCGGTGGACATGTAACCTCTCAAAATATTAAATTACAGCAGCTCACCAACCAGCGAATTCTGGTAAGCCGCACTTATGCGGACATCAACAAAGCTCCCGACCAGACCGGGATCAGCGATGATATTGACGGTCTTGCCGCTATCGGCGCGACCGGAAACCTGACCAGGCCGCTTCCCGAGACCTTCTACCAAAACCTTTTGAACGGAGCCTTTAAATGACAAATTAATCTCCAGAGTAAGGCGTCTCTGCAACGTCAAAAGTCTTTCCAGGCGTTCAAGTTTTTGATCTTTGCTGAGCTCCTCAACCATGTCGGCGGCTTTTGTTCCAGGGCGAGGTGAATATACAAAGGAATACAGGTCAGCATAGCGGACCTCTTCGATCAGCGCCATCGTCTGTTCAAAATCCTCTTCAGTCTCACCGGGGAAGCCGACAATCATATCCCCGGTAATTACAATACCGGGACGGGCCGACTTGAGGGCATTGATCCTGTCAAGATAGGCCTCACGGGTATAACCACGGTTCATCCGTTCCAAGACCGCATTGCTGCCAGCCTGGGCAGGCAGCTGAATTTGCCCGCACAACTTCGGAATTTCGGCGAAACATGCGATAAGTTCATCAGACATATCCTTGGGATGGGATGTGGTGAAGCGGATGCGCTTGATGCCTTCGACATCAGCAACCATTCGGATGAGCTGGTCAAAACGTGGCTGGTCCGGTGACTTCTGACCATAGGAGTTCACATTCTGACCCAGTAGAACAACCTCTGAAACACCACTGGCCGCCAGCCGCTCGATCTCGTTGATAACCTCGCTGGAACGGCGACTGATCTCACGACCGCGAACAAACGGCACAATACAGTAGGAACAATAGTTGTCACACCCCTGCATAATGGTTACGAATCTGCTGAAACGATGACTAGCGTGCCCTGCCGGAAACAGATCCAGGCGCTGGTCATTATCGATGAAGGAGGTTTCGCTTCTGCGCTCGCCGTTTTCAACAGTTTCAATCATATCTGGCAACAAATGAAGATTATGTGTTCCAAAGACCAGATCAACCCATGGGAACCTGTCAAGCAGTACATCACCCTCATGCTGAGCAACGCAGCCGCCTATCCCTATGATCAGCCCATTATGGCGTTTCTTCAGGATGCGAAGATTCTCGAGGCGGTTATAAACCTTTTCCTCGGCCCCTCCCCGAACAGTACAGGTGTTCAACAGAATCATATCTGCTTCTGATATCTTCGTTGTGTGTATATACCCACTCTCAGCCATCATGGAAACAATCCGTTCGGAATCATTCACATTCATCTGACAGCCATAGGTTTCCATGTAGAGACGCTTCTGGTTCATAAGATCTGTAACTATACCCTTAATCCCTTCTTCAAGTCAACAAACGCAGCCATCTCACGACCGCCACCTATTATTTAACATTGACAAGCCGGCTGCTACTGCATTCTAATCAGAGCATGGAAATACTATGGAACGAAATCGACACCGTCCTGTTGGATATGGATGGAACACTGCTCGACCGGCATTTCGATGACCATTTCTGGTTGGAACATGTACCGGCACGTTGGGCGGTTCATAACGGAATGGATTTGACCTTTGCCCGTGAGCATCTGTACAACCTGTTTCGATCCCAGGAGAATACGCTCAACTGGACCGATCTGGACTACTGGTCGGATCGCCTGAAGCTGGACATACCGCAGCTGAAAAAAGAGGTAGAACACCTGATCGCTATTCATCCGTTTGTTGTCGAATTTCTGCTATTTCTGAAACATCAGCGGAAATCGGTCTGGCTGGTTACCAACGCCCATTCCAAAACCCTTGACCTCAAGATGAAGAAAACATTGATAGGTCCTTATTTTGATGGAATTATATCGGCCCACCAAGTCGGTTTACCCAAGGAGGATCTTCGCTTCTGGCAGGCGTTGCAATCATTCATACCCTACGATCCTGTAAGGACCATGCTGGCGGAAGACAGCGAAACCAACCTCTTTACAGCGGCAGCCTACGCCATAAAGTACCTGATATACGTCGGTCGCTACAGCTCAGTGGCCACTCCGCAAACCTCTCAGCGGTTTGCGACGATCCACTACTTCCAGCAACTGATCCCCGTTGATGGCGGACAGTCGGCCACGATTTGAAAAGAAGGATGGTCTCCCCGATGAAAACGTTGCTATTTTTCCTACTCGTGCTGGTCGGCATACAGGCCGAGGCTTCTGATAACGAACTCCATCTCGGCAGATTTAGCTCGGGCGACCTGACTGGCTGGAAAGAACAGACCATCGGCATATTGAAACACAAAACCAGCTACAGCCTGTCCAAAGACAATGGCAGGACGGTACTGGTTGCGCGCAGCACGAAATCGGCTTCCGGACGAATTTACGCCCTCAATCTTGATCCGAAGGAATATCAGACTCTGAAATGGTCCTGGAAGATCGATCATACGATTAAAAAGGGGGACGAAAAGAGCAAGAAAGGTGATGATTTTGCCGCTCGACTGTGTGTATTCTTCCCGCACGGTTTTTTTTCAAAAACACCTGCCATCTGTTACGTCTGGGCCAACAAACTACTCAAAGGGGAACATGTGGCCAACCCGTTCACGGCGAACATCATCACTTTAGCAGCGGATTCAGGGGAAGAGCTGGCAGGACGTTGGACATTTCACCAACGCAATATCCTTGAGGACTACAGGAGATTTTTCGGGGAAGAACCACCCAGGATTGGGGCAGTCGCACTGATGACCGATACTGATAATACTGGTGAATCGGCGATCGGATATTACGGGGATATTTCTTTTATCCGTTCTCCTAAGATCGATAACGATAAGCAGAAAGATCAGAAGGTTCTGGAGACTACGCATAACGTATCAAAGCTGAAGGACCAGCCTGCCAAAACAATGGAAAACGGCAAGTCAAACTTGTCCTCCTCTGGTAATGCACAACCGAAAAAAGCAAACGATGCTTCTCTGCACAGTGAATCTAATAGCAGATAAGCAGCCAGCCGGCACGAAAATATCCGCACCGGAGGCTGTTCAATGCCACTACATTCTGCTCAATTTTGTACGGAATTGTTCCAAGCGCGAGGCGCCCTCCTCGATCAGACGGATCAGGTCCTTGCGGGCGCTGCCGGCAACACCCTTCCCCTTTTCCAGCAAGTCATCGGTTTTGTCGCTAATTGTGTCAACCAGATCGCAGACAGTGTCAGAAAAATCATCAACCACATCACCGGCACGGTTTTTTGTTTTTTTGGCATACTTCAAGATGTCTTTGCGCGTCCTTTGCCCGGACTGAGGTGCCAGGAGCAGCGCCATCCCGGCCCCTATAATCCCGCCTGCCAGCATTAATAATGATGCGGCAACAACTTTCTTTTCTCTATCGTCCATGATTTCCTCCTGTTAGGTGTGATGATTTATTGTACCGCAACTCTGGAATAACAAAACCTATTATGTTTTATTCGCCATGATATATGGATTCCCCCTGTTCTAATTCCTTTATCTTTGTTTGACTCCATGATATATATGACAATCATTTCATTACGTTATGGAAGAGGTACCGAATGAACAAGGTTTATGATGTATTGATCATAGGTGGTGGCCCGGCCGGACTGTCCACCGCCTATCTCTGTCACAAACATGGTCTCTCCTATCTGGTGCTGGAATCTGGCAAAGCCATCTTTCAAGGTATTGCCAACACCTATCCCGAGGGTAAGCTGGTGTACGCCTCCAAGCCTAAGGATGCCCCCGAACCATTCATGGTTGACGAGTTGCGACCACCGGACAAGCCCGTAACCGTCGAAAGTTACTTGCAGTATGTCCAGCATTTTGTTCAGCATGAAAATCTCAATGTTCAGACTGAGGTGGCCTTCGAGGATATAAAGGATGAACGCGACGGCGTGACAGTTGTCACCTCCAAGGGCAATTACAGGGGCAAAAAGGCTGTGCTCTCCTTTGGCAGCAATATTCCCCGCGAGCTGTCCGTCTATGGTGATGCCAAGATGGTGGCCAAGAATGTAGATGACGCCTCAAAATATATTGGTATAAAGACGCTGGTGATCGGTGGTGGTAATACGGCGGCCGATGTCATCATCAACATCCTCAAGGCCAAACGTGAAGTAAACGATCACCAGCCGGTCTACTGGGCGCACATGGCCGAGACTTTCGATGTCAACAAGGAGACCGCCCAGCGACTGGGAGAAGAGATCCTGCTGGGGGGCAACATCAGGCTCCTGCCCGGGTCGATGCCCCGTATCGGTGAGGTCGATGAGGAAGGTGTCGATCGCCTGGTTATCCGCGTCAATGTGTTTCAGCAGGCGGACGGCGTAGACGTGTACCATGGCATGAGTTTTCCGATGCAGAATGTTATTGCCTGCATCGGCTCGCAGGGACCGGTCCCGATTTTCGACAAACTCAACATTCAGTCGATCGCTTGTACGGCCGGGGTCTGCAAGATAGCCAAGGAAGGTGAGCGGCTGGTGCTACTGACAGCGGAGTTTGAGTCCACCCGAAAAAATGTGTACGTCATTGGCGGCGCCATTTCACCTTCCTATATGAAGATCAGTGAAGGATCAATAGCAGAGGAAAAACATCCCAATCTGATCTATACCGCCATCAACGACGCCTATCACGTCGTCGAGGCGATCCGCCACAAGCTTGCAAAATAGGATTGATTACCAGCAGGGACACGAATTTTCGTGTCCCTCCCCCCTTGAAAAATCACCAGCCGATTATTATGTTCAATCATATTCCCTTATTCTGACCCTGAAAAACAGGATAAGTGCGTCAACGAAATCATTTTCTGCTGAAAAACGCAGAAAATGATTTCTAACTTACTAAAGGAGGCGTTATCCGTATGTCCAAAACCACGAAGCAGTTCCAGACCGAGGTGCAGCAGCTCCTTGACCTGGTTATCCACTCACTCTACTCCAACCGCGATATCTTCCTGCGGGAATTGATCTCCAATGCTTCCGATGCCATCGATAAGGTCCGTTTTGAAGCCCATTCTGACGAATCTCTTCTGGAAGGCAACAGCGACTGGAAGATCAAACTGATTCCCAATAAGGATGCCGGCACCCTGACCATCCGTGATAACGGCATCGGGATGAATCAGGCCGAAGTCGAGGAGAATATCGGCACTATCGCCCGCTCCGGCACCAAGGCCTTTATGCAGTCCCTGAAAGATAAGGCTGCTTTGAACAACCCTGAGCTGATCGGTCAGTTCGGTGTCGGTTTCTATGCTTCCTTCATGGTAGCTGACCGGGTTACCCTGGAAACCCGCAAGGGGGGCTCGAATGAAGCGGGGTGCCGCTGGGAATCAGCCGGAGACGGTACCTACACGGTAGAGGAATGCAGCCGCGATCAGCGCGGGACAGAGATTGTCCTGCACCTGAAAGAGGAGTTCAAGACCTATCTGGACGAATGGAAGATCCGCTCCATCGTCAAGAAATACTCCGATTATATCCAGTATCCGGTCGTGATGGACATCACCCGCAGTGAGGTGCCCAAAGGGGTGGACGGCAAGGAGATCGAGGGCGCCGGCACCATTGAGACAACCGAGGAGCAGACCCTCAACTCGATGAAGGCCATCTGGGCACGCCCCAAGAGCGAGGTGAGCGAAGAAGAATACAGTGAATTCTACAAGCATGTTTCCCATGACTTTGAGGCCCCCTTCCGCACCATCCACTTCTCGGCCGAGGGCACCAGTGAATTCAAGGCTCTGCTCTATCTGCCGGCCAAGAAACCGTTCGACATGTTCATGGTTGACCGCAAAAAAGGTCTGCAACTCTATGTCAAGCGTGTCTTTATCACCGACAAGTGCGAAGAGCTGATCCCCGACTACCTGCGCTTTGTCAAGGGCGTGGTGGATTCCAGCGATCTTCCCCTTAATGTATCACGCGAAATCCTTCAAGAAGATGTGCAGATCAAACGTATCCAGAAAGGGCTGGTCAACAAGGTCCTATCGACCTTGTCGGAGGTCAAGGAAAAATCCTTTGATGAATACATCGCGTTCTGGAAAGAGTTTGGTCAGGTCATCAAGGAAGGTATCCACTTTGATTATGCCAACAAGGAAAAACTTCAGGAGCTTATACTCTTTGAAAGTACGGCGACAGAAACGGGAGCTTTCGTTTCGTTGAAAGAGTATGTCGGCAGGATGCCGGAGGAACAGAAAGAGATCTACTTCATTACTGGAACCAGTCGCGAGACGCTGGAGCAGTCACCCCATCTGGAGGCGTTCCGTGCTAAAGGGTACGAGGTGCTGTTTATGACCGATCCGGTTGATGAATGGGTCGTTCAGGCGCTGACTGAATATGATGAGAAATCGCTCAAGGCCGTAGATCGCGGTGACATCAGCCTGGATAGTGAAGAAGAAAAGAAAGAAAAAGACAAGAAGCGCGAGGAAGCCCAGAAAGAATTCTCTGACCTGATTTCCTTCATGTCAGACCGCCTCAAAGACAAGGTCAAGGAAGTTCGTTTCTCCAATCGCCTGACCGACAGCGCCTGCTGTTTGGTAGCTGACGAGTACGGAATGAATGCCAACATGGAGCGTATCATGAAGGCTATGAATCAGGCCGTTCCAGAATCAAAGCGGGTACTGGAGCTGAATCCTGAACACCCCATTTTAAAAGCCATGGCCGGCATTTATCAGCAGGACAAGGGGGCTCCGGCGCTGTCAGACTATGCGGATCTGCTCTACGACCAGGCTCTCTTGACCGAAGGCACCCCCATCAAGGATCCGCTACGCTTCACCAGAATGATCAGTGAATTGATGGTCAAAGCCGCCGGGAAATAGTGTGTGCATCCGGAGCTAATAGTAATGATTCAGATAAGTTGTAACGTAATTGTGACACTGGGGCCTTGACATCGGCTGCGAAACAGGCTATATATCAGCCACTTTTACCCAGACTGATTAGGTATAATTTCAGATAGCCGATACTACTAAACCATTCGCGAGGATGGGACGGAAAGCCACAGGGTCTCACGTAGACAGCCGGGTCGCCAAACTATCATGTACATGATGGCAAAAGCGACCCGGCTTTTTATTTTTCATTCCTGGTCGTTGTATGTAATAAAGACCGACATCCGCTAAGGAGACTCATAACAATGAAATTCACCAAGAAAATCCAGGAAATGTCCGTATTTATCGAGTTTCTTGTCAGTGCTGGTCTGGCGATTTTCTTCCATCTCGTGTTGCACAACCCACAGGCGGCGTACAGTATATTCGGCATAGGTATTCTGCTCTCACTGGCAACCTACCTGTTACGTGCAGATCTTGATAACACGCGACATGAACTGGTTGACCAGTATAACCAGGCCCATGAAATCACCTTTGCACTGTCACAGATCTGCGATCCGGAATGTCAGCTTCGAGCACAGGAATTGCTGACCGGCACAAAACGTACAATTTCACTCCTACAACAAGGATTTATACCGCTGGATGAGACAGAATTTTATCTGGAAGGGGCTAAGTGTACCGATATGGCTCATAACCGGATGAAAGCCGTGGATCCCATAACCAATGGGTGGCTTACACGCGGTGTGCTGGTTAATTTTTACCAGTCCAATCTGAGAGCCCTGGATAGAGGTGTGATAATCACACGAGTATTTGTTATGGGGCGTGAGGAAATGTGTGATCCGGATGTTCAAAGGATTCTGATGACCCAGTTACTTGATAACATCGATGTCCGGATAGCATTCCGGGAGGAACTCCCCACAACAGCCAGCAATCTCAGCGGCCGCGACACAAACAGTTCCTGCGACTTTGCAATCTACGATGATCATGTGGCGACCGAAGTATTTCAACAGACCGGAACCTATTTTGGCAGAAAAACCGCGCTGCCGGCAAATGTGGATCGATATCTTCGACTCTACGAGTTGATCGAGCATAGTGCCCACACGGCGATCGTAGAGGATTCTCAAATTATCCTTGCCTCGGAGAAGGTCAAACAAACAGCGTAGCTTTTCGTTACTGTTCCTGTAGGGCGCTCAGAGGATAGGTTTTCAAGTCATTGAGACGGGGCAAAAAGGCATCAGCAGACAATTTGACATTCACCTCAGGGTCAGTGAGCTTGATACGAAATCGTCCGCCATCATGACTATTCATGATAATATCGGTTGCCAGCGGAACACCATTTACCAGCTCGTAATCGCCGTAGCGGACTGAATCTCCGTTTGCCAGGCTTTTAGAAACCACCAACCCGTCAGCAAAGGTCACCAGCTCTTCTGCCCCCATACTGTTGACACGGCTCACCGATCCATCCTTAATATAACTGCCGGGCGGATCAATTTCCATCACCCAACGGGCTTGGCGCCAGGTTTCTCCCTCGCCCTTGCGGGGAAGATCCTCCATGCGTCCACTGAACGCAATCCCATTTGAGATGTTTATGATGGTAATCTGATCACCGGTTATCATCACCTCCATCGCGGGCGTACCGAAAGGTGTCAGAATAACCAGCCGCAGCCGGTCAGGCCGCTGGTAGAGAAGATAGCCACTGTTTCCCATCCCCTGCCCTCCCTTGCTAATGGAAAGAGAAGCAGAAGCAGAGAGCGTTTCCATTACGGCACCTGTCTGGTAGATCAATGGAGGTTTAGGCGTTGTGGCACAACCACTCAACAGTAGCAGTGCGCTTATCGCGATCGTCACAAGAACTCTTCGCATCATTACCTGTGTGCCTCAACGGATAGAATACATGTCATGAACCGTTACTCCCCCATGCCCTCATCACGCGACTCATCCAGCACAGCTTCCAACTCCGCGATCTGCATTTCACTTATGTCAAGAATTTCAGCTTCTTTTGTATCGATCAACACCAACTCCGGTTCGTGCTTCAGCCCCAATCCGACCCGATGGCTTGCAAGGTTCACAAAACGGACAATAGCCAGCATCTTGTTGACCGTATCCCACTGATCGGTATGATGATCACGGATAACGTCACAGTACATTGCCGGAAAATTCCAGTGCTGCATCAGTCGATAACCCTGCTCGACATGCATTGCTTCAAAGATTTCCATGATCAGTTCGTCATCAAACATGGAACTGATGACACCCGCACCTACCAGGCGTTCTATTGACTTGAGCAGGTATAACTTACCGACATCATGCAGCAAAGCTGCAAGATAGGTTTCGTCTGCTACACCGCGCATGCCACAGTTGTGGGCCAGCCACTTTGCGCCGAGGGCGCAGCCGTGACTATGAAGCCACAGTGACTTCATGTAGTGATCAAGGGCCTGATTTTCAGAGGTGTGGGTGGAAGCCTGGGAGGCGGCAATTGCGAGATTTATAACCTGCTGGGCGCCCAGTCTGATAACGGTTTCCTTAATGGTCGCAACCTTGGTCCGCCCCATATACATTGGCGAGTTAGCCATCCTCAACATCTGACTGGCAAGAGACTGATCCTCCGTAGCCACCTGGGCGACCTCATCAACTGTAAAGTCGTAATCCGTAAGCATACGCTGAAGCTTAAGGGCAACCGGATGGAAGATCGGCAGCTCGATCGGCTGGGAAGCAAGTAACTTCCTGACGGTTTCTGGCAAGACCACTGTTGACATGGGACTCTCCTTTATCTCCTGCCTGACGCCAGGCATGATCGTCGCTTAATTTGATGTTGAATTTGCCAGGCCAAGCTGACCCTCAAGGTCGTCGATAAACTGTCTGGCTGAACGACCGCTTCTTCGAGCGCTATACAGGCACCATTTCAAAGCCTTATCACGTAACACATCGTCATCAATACGAAGATTGCGTTGCTTTGCATAGCTCCTGACAACCGCAAGATACTCATCCTGATCAAGAGTGTAGAATCCCAGAGAAAGCCCGAAGCGGTCAGATAGAGCCAGTTTTTCACCCACTGCCTCTTCTGGATGAATCTCGCCGCCGCCGGTATTATCCTCCATACGTTCCGGCATCAGGTGGCGTCGGTTGGAAGTGGCGTAGATGAGAAGATTGGCCGGACGTTCTTCGATATCTCCATCCAGCAGCGTTTTAAGGGCACGAAAATCACCCTCGCCTTCATCAAAGGAAAGATCGTCACAAAAAAGTATGTAGTAGAATGGCTGATCCCGCAACAACGCAATTATCCGCGGCAGAGACATGATATCCCAGCGCTTCATCTCGATGATCCGTAATTTCCGGGGTGCAAATGGCTTCAAAAGGCCCTTTACCAACGATGATTTACCGCTGCCCCGTTCACCCCACAAAAGGACATTGTTGGCGGGAAGTCCTGCAACAAACTGGGCCGTATTGCGGAGTACCTCATCCCGGATATCGTCGATTCCGACCAGGTCATTCAGATCGACCAGATGCGGGTGCCGTACAGCTTCCAACCGGCCTTCATCCCCGTTACGCTCCCAGCGAAAGGCCATAAAATTATTGAAGTCCGGCGGGGGAGTGGCGGCAGGCACCAAGCTGTCAACAAGGCCTTCCAGCTTTTCAAGTAATCTGTCGAGTTGTTCCATTGGAATTGGCATTGCTAGCAACCACAACCGCAATTATGACAAACTTTTCTGAATTCACCGGCCGGCGCAATGGTTTCGGGTGCGAATGCCACACGCCTGACCGCTGCGTCGATATCCTCCAGAATATTCAAGTGTTCGCTTTTCCCGATGACATGACCAATGCAATGGTTACCCAGACTGTCGTCAGACGAAATCTTTACACAGTTGAGCAAATCGGCATAGCTGTTGATGGAAATTACCACATCGTGATTATGAATACAGGTCAGGTCAACTCCCAATTTCCGCATTTCGCTCGTCATGTCAGAAATAAATTTCCGGAACATCTCTCCGTTGAAATCGAACAGCCAATCTCCCCTGAGGTGTTGTTGATCAAGGATTGTCACGAGTACGGTTTTCAAACTCTTGCCTGCCATTAATCTTTCTCCTTCAAAGATCCGCCGGTAAGCGGACATTCAGCTTCCCAGGCGACGTAACCATCTCCATAGATAGCCAGAAAACTTTCGATGCGTTGTTGGTAATATTCGCTTTGAGTGGCCTCGTTCTCAAGCCACGTCAGTTCTTCCCGACAGATATAGTGCTGTCCGTGCAGATAACGATAAAATTCGCGGATGCCCTCAAGGTGACGCTCCAGTAAGGCTATCTCGGGATCGAGCGTATGGGTTATATACCAATTTGCCGCAAAGCGCCTGATAACCCCCGGTTGCGGTCTCACCACGTTGTAGCGGCAAAAATCGATTACATAATCACGCAGATAAAAATCAACGGCATATGCCAGCTCAGAGGCCTGTTGCGGGGTACGGCCACCACGTTGCAGATGCTGGTAAAATTGCTTAAGCAGTGATTGGCAGCGTTCATCTACCTGCAGTTCATCTTCCAGGGAGGTGAAATCAAAATCGTCGTGCTCGAAATCTATTTCCGGTTGCTGTTCTTCGCTCATTGTAATCCTATTTTTCCGGGTTCAATAACAACAGGTCTTTATGCACAAAACAGCCGTTTTTCTGGATCAAGACATCGTCGAACCAGATCTCGCCGTCGGACAGGATCCTGACCAGATCCCAATGTACCGCTGAACGGTTGCCGTTGTCACATTCATCATAAGCTTGGCCGGGGGTCAGGTGGATTGATCCGAAGATCTTTTCATCGAAGAGGATATTGCGCATGGGGTGACGAATGCCCGGATTGATGCCGAGCGCAAATTCTCCGATGTAACGGGCCCCCTCGTCGGTATCCAGGATCTTGTTGAGCGCAACGCTTAAGCCCCCTTCGGCGAAGGCCTTGATGATCTTGCCATCTTTGAAATCGAAGCGAACGTTGTTGTACTCCTTGCCCTGATAGATACTGGGACAATTGTAGGTGATGTGTCCCTGCACCGAATCGCGAACCGGGGCGGTAAAGACCTCGCCGTCCGGCATATTGAAGCGCCCGTCGCATTTGATCCCCGGAAGGCCGTCTATACTGAAGGCAATATCCGTATCGGGAGCCACGATACGTACGTTGCAGGTCCGGTCCATCAGCTTCTTCAGCTTTTCCTGCTTTTTTGATTCCGCAGCCCAGTCGATACAGCAGGCCGAAAACAGGTAGTCCTCGTACTCCTCCAGACTCATCTTTGCTTCCTGGGCAGCGGCATGAGTCGGGTAACGGGTCACCATCCAGCGCGTATGCTTGACGCGTTGATCGATCAGTGGTTTGGTGATTTTTTGGTACGTCACCATCGCCTGCTGGCGGGCGTTGGCCATGACCATCGAGTTCTCGCCGGCAGAGATGCCGATGTACACCGTCAGTTTTTTGAAAAAATCCAGTTTATGCTGGGGAAAATACTCCAACTGCTGCTTGTTGGCCAGATTGTAGAACTGACGGTCAATCTCGGGATTGGAGAAGCTATACTCGACGTAGCTTGCACCACGTTTCAGGCAGAGGGCATACAATTCCTTGACCAGCGGAGCGGCTTCAAAACCGGATGCGCTGATCAGTACCACATCACCTTTCTTCACACGGGTGGAGTAATCTACCAGGATTTCGGCAAATCTTACTATGCGAGGGTCTTTCATACTATCTGCCTTTCAGTTATTCGAATAACTGTGCTTGAAGTTTAAGTATTGTCGTCTTAGAACAATCTCTGTTATTGTGAGCCACAGCTGCTTATCACGCGTAACTATGGAAATTTACATGAACAGCCATAAAATTGAAACCAAAATAGTGAATCCGCTCATGGGCACAACAATTCAGCTGCCCACCTATGCCACCAATGGATCCGCTGCCATGGACCTGCGCGCTTGTCTCCCGGCTCCCCTGACCGTACAACCTGCAGAAACCGTGCTGGTTCCCAGTGGCATTGCCATCAGTATCCATGATCCGGGACTGGTAGCACTGCTGGTACCTCGCTCCGGCCTGGGGATTAAGCATGGGATTGTATTAGCCAACACAATTGGGGTGATTGATTCTGATTATCAGGGAGAGATCGGCATCGGCATATATAACCGCAGCGCAACAGCCTACACGATCGAGCCGGGTGAACGCATCTGTCAGATGCTGTTTGTACCGGTAACACAGGTAACACTGGCCGTGGTTGATGAATTCAGCATTGACAGTGAACGTGGCGCCGGCGGCTTCGGCCATACGGGAAGAACCTGATGCTGAAGTGTTAGAAAACCAGGCTGTCGTTGGTAATTCCCAACCCGCTGACCTTGCCCATAACCTCCAGATTCAGGCATTCACCATCAAAAAGTTTTTCGGCTATATCCTGGACGTCCTGTATGTTTACGGCATCAAACCCTGCCAGGATACTCTCTACCGGCTGATGGCGGCCCAGATATATAATGTTCTTCGCCAGCCGGGTCATCAGGCTGTCACTGCTTTCCAGAGACATGAGCAGTTTCCCCTTCATCTGCTCGCGGGCTGAATCCAGTTCGGCCTGTGTAACCGGTTCACACTTCAACCGCACCATCTCGGCCAAAGCGATGTCGATTACCTCACGACAATGTTTCGGTTCGGTCCCGGAATAAACAACCAGTGCCCCGGAGTCGGCATGAGAGATGACATACGCATAAACGGAATACGCCAACCCTTTTTTCTCTCGTATCTCCTGGAACAGACGTGAACTCATCCCCCCACCCAGAATAGTTGTGAGCAGATGCATGGCATAGCGGTCGGGGTGGTCCTGTTGAAGAGCACGGGTTCCCATGCAGATCAGGGTCTGTTCCAGCTCACGCTCGCACAGATTGACATGGCGGCCACCTTTCGGCCGGAAGCCCAGACCGTCCGGTTTCCACTTGGAGGAAATTACGGAGAATTCAGTCTGCAGTAAGTTCACCAGTGTGTCATGGTTGATATTACCGGCAGCGGATATAATGATGTCATCGGGTCGGTAATGACTCAGCTTGTAGGCAACAATCATGTCTCGGGAGAGCCCGTCAATAGTCCCTTCCGTGCCAAGAATCGAGTTTCCCAGGGCATGGCCGTTCCAAAAGCTTTGGTGAAAACGGTCATGGATCGCTTCTTCCGGTGAGTCATCACGCATTTTTATCTCTTGCAGAATGACCTTGCGTTCCCGCTCGATTTCATCGGCCGGAAAGGTAGAGTTCAGGAAGATGTCTGTAAGCAGGTCCGTAACCCGCGGCAGAAACTTGGCCAGAACCTTGGCATAATAACAGACGTATTCATGACCGGTAAAAGCGTTGAGAATTCCGCCCATGGAGTCTATTTCCAAGGCTATTTGTCGGGCGGTGCGACGTTCGGTGCCTTTGAAGATCAGGTGTTCGATGAAATGGGCCACGCCGTTATATTCGGGGGACTCATGCCGCGTGGCATTAGCAACCCAGATTCCAATTGAAACAGTGTGCATGTGGTCGACGCGTTCGGTAATTACCCGCACGCCATTATCAAGAACAGTAGAAGTTATCATGGCCCCAATCATACCTCATTTTACTAATTTTTCCAGCAGATTGATTGTTCTTCTCAAGAAAGAATATATTGCGCCACTACCCCCTTTTTGCTAGAACAGAGCCTCAACTTTACGCCACGGAGATCATTACGTATGAATATTGTTTCAACCACCATTCCCGATGTCATGATTCTTGAACCAAGGGTGTTCGGCGATGACCGGGGGTTTTTTTTCGAGAGCTTCAATGAGCGTAACTGGCGGGAATTGACCGGCTTAGACGTTTGTTTTGTCCAGCATAACCATTCCCGCTCAGCCGGAAACGTACTGCGTGGTCTGCACTACCAGATACAGCAGCCCCAGGGCAAGCTGGTACGGGTTATTTGCGGCGAGGTCTTTGATGTTGCCGTCGATATCCGCAAGAGCTCCCCGACCTTCGGCCGATGGTTCGGCACCTTGCTTTCAGCGGAAAACAAACGGCAGATGTGGGTACCGGCCGGCTTTGCCCACGGCTTCTGCGTAACCTCGGATTACGCAGAGTTCCTCTATTTGACTACCGACTACTGGGCGCCTGAATACGAGCGCTGCATCGCCTGGAACGACCCGGACCTGGCGATTTCATGGCCACTCACGGCAGAACCCGTGATTTCCGCCAAGGACCAGCACGGCTGCCGGTTCAGGGACGCGGACCTGTTTCCGTGAACCCGAACCCGGTCCGGCTGTCTGGGACACGTACGGTGCCAGGCAGGCTTGTCATGATGTGCATCTAGGCTAGCTTAGCGTGATGGTATAGCAGAACGAGGTATCAGAAGACGACGTACAGCACACGACACGCCGAAGAAGAGTAGATTTATAAATACGATTGTAGCGCTGGTAGGAAGATTGGTCAGAAACGACACGAAGATACCGGTTATCACCGAGCAGACTCCCTGAAGGGCCGCCAGCATGATGCAGGTCTTGAAACTGCGGGCGAGTTGAAGGGCGGATACCGCCGGGAGGATCAGCAGGGAAGAAATCAGCATGATCCCGACCAGTTTCATGGCCAGGACTACCGACAGGGCTGTCAGCATAACCAGTACCGCATTGATCCGTTTGGTCCTGACGCCGGATACCCGCGCCAACTCTTCATTAAAGGTGATCGCCAGCAGGTCATTGAAAAACAGCCCCAGCAGCACCATCACCACACAGAACAGGCCGGCCGCGACCAGCACCTCTTCAGGGCTGATGGAGAGGATGTTGCCGAACAGATAGCTCAGCAGATCGACATTGTACCCCCCGCCCACGCTGGCCAGCATGATCCCCGCAGAAATCCCCACCGCCGACACGATACCGATAGCGGCATCGCCGCTCAGTCGCGCCTTTTCCGTCAGCTTAAGGATGCCGAGTGACGCCAGCAGCACTACCGGCAATGACACCAGCAATGACGCCGCCGAATAGAGCTTGAAGGCCAGCGCGATGGCGGTGCTGCCAAAGGTGACGTGGGCCAGGCCGTCGCCGATCAGCGACAACCGCCGCAGGACCAGGAACACTCCCAGTACCGAGCAGAGCACGGCGATCAGGATTCCAGCCAGCAACGCCCGCTGGATGAAGCTGTAGGACAGGATTTCGATCAGGTTCATAGGTATCAATGTCGGTGACACATCAGGTGCTGGGAGTGTTCGCCGAATAGGCTGGACATCTCCGGTGAATGGCAAAAATCGTCGAAACTGCCGAAGAACAGCATGCGCTTGTCCAGATAGAGCATCTTGGAGGCATGTTGCCCGATGACGCCGGTATCGTGGGTTACCAGCAGCACGGTCACGCCCCGGGAACGGTTGATATCACCAATCATGCGATAAAACCGCTCGCGGGTTTCGGGATCGAGTGCGGCGGTCGGCTCATCAAGAATCAACAGCTCCGGATCGTTTACGAGTGCCCGGGCCAGTAGTGCCCGTTGCTGTTGTCCTCCTGACAATTCGCCTATCAGTTTAGCTTTAATATCGTAAATACCCAAATCGCCGAGAGTTGTGTCTACCTTCTCCCGGTCATGCCGAGTCAAACGGCGGGGAAACCTTTTGAGGGAGAGCAAGCCGAGGCCGACAATTTCGGCAACGGTTGCAGGAAAAACCGGGTTCAGGAGATGCAGGCTCTGGGGCAGATACCCTACCCTTCCCCACTGGCTAAAGCCGTTGCACAGGGACCCGAACAATCTGGCCGACCCGCTGCTGATCGGCACTAAGCCGAGCAGGGCCTGGACAAGCGTACTCTTGCCGGAACCGTTCGGCCCGACAATGCCGACATAATCACCGGCATTGACCGTGAAGGAGACGTCTTCCAGCACATACCCTTCGCGATACGAGCAAGCCAACTGTTCTGCCCTGACTACTTCGACCGGCATGCCAATCCCTTTTGCAGATTCTTCAGATTCCGTTCCATTAAATCGATGAAACCGACGCCCCGTTCGAAATCATCCTTGCCCAGATTGTGCGCCCCATACAGCTTCAGGACCGATACTCCGGCTTCGTTGGCCAGCGTTTCTGTCAAGCGTGGCGACAGCAATTCTTCCGCAAACAGATAGCGGACCCCCGATGACCTGATCTCACGCACCATGGCGGCCATCCTGGCGGCAGACGGTTCAGATTCAGAAGAGATGCCGCTGAGGGAATGATACTCCAGGCCGTAGCGCCGGGCCAGATAACCAAAGGTGTAGTGGCCGCCATGCAGAAATATCCTGGTGCCACAGGACGAGAGGCCCTCCCGGTAGCGCTGGTCAAGATCTGCCAGCCTGGCGAGCAGTGTGGTTGCGTTGGCCCGGTACATCGGGGCATGAGCCGGATCGCTTGCCACAAAACCAGCCAGGATGTTGTTCACCATCACGCCTGCATTGGCGAAGTCCAGCCAGATATGAGGGTCCATGCCGCCCGCATTTCCTTCTGCGTCGTGGCTGCCATGCCCGTCCTCAAGTCCCTCTTCAGCAGAAGCCTTGACATAGCGGACACCCTGGCCGGCATCCACCACCTTCAGTCTCTGGCGATCAATACCCTTGAGAATCGTTTCGGCCCAGGGCTCCATGTAGCGATTGGTATAGATGAACAGGCCGGCCTGGCTGATCCGGATGATGTCATTCGGCTTGGGCTCGAAGCCGTGCGGCTCCATACCGGGCGGCAGCAGCATGGTCACCTCGGCCTGGTCGCCGGCAATGGTGCGGGCAAAATCGTACAACGGAAACAGAGTGGTGACGACCTGCAACTTTGCGGATGCTCCCTGATCCCGTCGCTTGCAACCGGCCAGAACAATAACAGCAATGGCCATGATTGACATGACAACAAACAGCATGCTGCGCTTCATAGCATTACCTCCGCATGTTCTTGACAGCAGGTGCCGCAAACCCCGTTGATCTGGAGGATATGCGAGGTGACCCGACCACCGGAGCGCCGGGCGATATCGCGGGAAACGCCATCCAGTCCGCACTGTTCCACATCCTCGACCCGTCGGCATGATTCGCAGACAAAGTGGTGGTGATGCCCCTGGTTGGCGCAGAGGAAATAATACTGTTTGCGGTCCGACAGAAATATTCTGGTAATCACCCCGGCTACAGCCAGTTCATCAAGGATTCGATAGACCGTGGGCAAGCCGATACTGCCCAGTTTTGGCTTGACGCGGTTCCAGACCTCGTCGGCCGACAGATAGGAGCGTTCACCCCCCAGACAGTTCATAATCTCCTGCCGGCGGGGTGTCACCTTGAGATTCAGTTGTTTGAGTATTGCGGCACTATGTTCAGGTTCCATCGGCAACCGCCACCATGTAAATGAAAGTTATTTTTATTTATAAGCCGTAGGTGCAATTTAGTCAAGCCTGCAAAACATGCAAGCCGACAGTGCGTACGTCTGCCGGAACACCCCCCGCGTGTTGACAGCTGATTGATAGTTTTACATCTATTCGCTATAATAAAATAAATGAATGCCTCGCAGACAGGGGGTCGTTATGAAAACGTCAGTGCGTATAATTATTGCGGCGGTTGTTGTGTGCATGGTGGGATTAATGTCGGCAGCTACTGCGGATGCCAGACATTTTGGCTACGGGCCACACGTAGGTGTGGGACTATGGTTAGGCCCTGGATGGGGATGGGGGCCTGGGTGGGGAGGTTCATACTATGCTCCATCCTTCTACCCGTATTATCCCTACTATTATGCGGAGCCGCCGGTAGTTATCCAGCAACAGCCCGAGGTCTATGTTCAACCGGTCCCACAGGCAGAGCAGACATACTATTGGTATTTTTGCAGGGACCCGCAAGGCTACTATCCGTATGTAAGCCGGTGTCCGAGCGGCTGGATGAAGGTTGTGCCGACACCTCCAGCTTCACCTTCAACAGCGCCAAAATAAAGGGGTGACGTAATCATGAAAGTCGCGAAACAGCTTTTGTCATATCTGTTAATGGCCGTGGTGGCTGGCTGTGCAACCATCCCGGCGGGACCAAGTGTGAGAGTGTTCCCGACGCCCGGAAAACCGTATGATCTCTTCCTGTCAGAGGATTCGTACTGCCGCCGGGTCGCGGAACAACAGATCGGTATTTCGCCTCAGGAGGTTGCAGAACAGCATACGGCCACCGGTGCCGTCATTGGGACAGCTGTAGGGACCGGTATAGGCGCGGCCCTCGGATCTGCTTCAGGTAATGCCGGACCTGGAGCGGTAATTGGCGCTGTAAGTGGACTGCTCATCGGCTCCTCCGCCGGCTCCGATTCCGGCCGGTACGAGGGGCAGGCAGCCCAAAGACGTTATGACACCGTCTATCTGCAATGCATGTATTCATACGGCAATCAGGTCTACAGCCCTGACCAGAGATACTATCGTCGCCGGACGGTTATCGCACCGCCGCCTGATGCGGACTATGAATACACCCCTCAGGAGTACACCACATCCCCGTATCCGCCGCCCAATACCCCACCTCCTCCCCCTTATCGTTAATCCGGGCTGGGTCGCGGGTATTCCTGTGATTGCTGCTGACGGACTGGCTCGATTGTGGAGGTGTTCGGTTCAGACAAACAGCGGCACGCTGGAACCCAGGCCATGGACCACGCTCGTAAACGCATCCCGGTTTTCCAGCTTGTCCCGGCCGAAACGCTCGGCAAACAACTCCTGTATATGAGGAATCCGGGAGGTGCCTCCGGTCAGAAAGACCGTATCTATCTGCGACGGCTTGAGTCCTGACCCTGCGACAACCTCATCGACGCAATCTGCAATCTGCAGAAAGTTTTCCCTGTTGATCGTCTCAAACTCACCCTTGCCGATGTTCTCGCTGATGGACAGGTCACGTTCCGTGAATCGGATCAAGGTCTGCTCCAGCTCGGAAAGGTCACACTTGGCCTTTTCTATGGCCTGAAACAGGAAAAAACCGAAATTGTCGCTGATGATGTTCTCCAGATGTTCGATAGCCTGGCGATCGTCGGTAGTGCCCTTGATCACCCGGATATGTTCCCTGGTTGCGCGCGCCCGCAACAGCGGGATGCGATGCCACTGACAGAGGGTGTAGATGATGCTCCTGGGAACATTGACCCACTCATCCTTGCCCATGGTCTTGTAGCGGGCATAACGACCGAAATGGCGCGCGACCTTATCCCACATGATCTGCGAATCGAACTTGTCTCCCGCCACATAGACGCCCCCCAGCGAGAGTACATCGTTGCGCCGGTCGGAACGGGCAAAAGCGCCACCCTTGACCCTGATGACCGAGAAGTCCGAGGTGCCGCCGCCGAAATCGCCGATAAACACAGTCCGCTCCTGACCGGCTTGCAACATGCTTTCAAAGGCCAGCGCCGCCGCAACCGGCTCATACTGGAACCAGATGTTTTTGAAACCGGCCTTGCGGGCCGCCTTTTCAAGGCGCTGCTCGGCTACTGCGTCCTTGGCGGCATCTGTCGAAAATACCACCGGCCGCCCCAATACAACACTCTCCACGAGGCTGCCCACATGCGCCTCTCCCCGGTTCTTGATCTTTCTGAGGATAATCGCTACCAGGTCATCGATGGCATAACGCTTGCCGAATATCTCGGTGCTCTCGAAACTGGTGTTCGGCAGAAAGGTCTTGATCGACTGCATAAAGCGTCCGGCGGCCCCTTCGCCGACGTACTGACGAATGGCCTCATTCCCGACAAGAATCTCGTCATCCTCGCTAAAATAGAGCACCGAGCGCATCAGCTCTCCGGCCCGCTCACAGCCATCCACGGCAATCACCTCGACCGTGCCGTCCCGGTATACTGAAAGCGCCGAATTGGTTGTGCCAAAATCGATGCCGAATACAATCTGCATCTACCATCTCCTCAAGCGGCTTGAAATCCGTTATTTGTGTGCGATATTCTGCCCGGCCACCATAAATTATACCGCTGTCTCACACAAAAGCCCGCTATGTAGCGGGCTTTTGTGTGAGACAGCGAAGGCTTTCTCTGCCGGGCGATTACATTGTTGTCAGTGTCTCACGCCTTGAATCGACCCATTTCAACCTGTAGTACCTCTATCTGCCGGGCTAGTTTGACAAGTACCTCGTCCATGACCATAGTTGAAGTAACGTGCACATCGGTTGAATTCTCTATGTCTTTAAGGGATTCGCCGATCCTTTCGGCGCTGGCCGCCTGAAGTATGGAAGCCTCGCAAATCTCCGCCACCATGAGATTGATCTCTTCATTGGCATTAACAACCTGGGAAGATGAATTCTGATGGTTGCTGATGGAATGCATCACCTCGCGGGTGAGTTCTCTCATGCGTTCAACCGCCGAGGTGATCAGCTCGCTGCCGTGGCTTTGTTCCTGGGTTGATCGGGCAATCTGTTCCACCATTTCGGCCACCCGGTCCATTGCCAGCCTCACCGCCTTACTGGCCTCCGCTTGATTGACCGCCGTGGTATTGATTTCCATCATCTGACTGCTGGCGGTTTGAATGCCGTCGACAATCTTCAGGAGGGCCTTGCCGGATCGCTGCGAAAGCACGCTACCCTCGGAGATACGCTTTTCGGAAAGCGTGATGGCATGTACCGCCCGCTCGGTCTCTTCCCTGACCCCCAGTATAATCTCGGATATCTCCCTGGTATGGCTGCCGGTGCGTTTAGCCAGATTCTTGATTTCCAGGGCAACCACCGCAAAGCTTTTTCCGCGCTCCCCGGCCTGCGCTGCGATGATGGAGGCATTAAGAGCCAGAAGATTGGTCTGCTCGGCGACCTCGTCGATGACAGAGAGGATGGTGCCGATATTGGCTACCCTTTTGGACAGGTTTTCGATGGCATCGAAGGTGATGGTTGAAGATGATTGAATCTCATTGATACCGGCAATCGTTGCTTCGACAGCCTTCCAGCCATCCTCGGCATCTTTTCTGACGACCTCGGCTATACGAGACGTATCGGCAGCCTGGATTCCGATCTGGTTGATGGCGAAGTCCATCTCGCTGACAAGCGCCGCAGTTTTTGAGGTGTCGGTTGCGAGAATGGCTGAATTCTCCTCGATCTGTCGAACTTCCATCGCCATTTCAATGATAGAGGAGCTGACTTCTTCCACCGAGAGTACGAGAGATTCCAGGAAACGCGTTGCAGATTCAAGGCTTTGCGACATGTCCATCATGGAGGTGGTGTTGCTTGACGACAAACTGGAAAGAGTCACGACCGACCCGGAGATATCGGTAATGGAGCGGTTGATCTCCCGTATCTCCTTTGAAGTTCGTTTGAGTCCCTCGGATTGTATGGCTGCCGAAGCGACCCCTTTTTCGGAGAGCTGACTAATGGTTGCGGAGATATTCCTGAGTTCATGCAGGGAGGCATGGACCTTGCTGATCGCACCGGCCAAGCGTTCCATCATGGAATTAAAGTTTTCGGCCAGCAGGGACATCTCTGATTCACCCATGAAATTAACCCGTTCAGTCAACTCGCCCTCGGCAGCCTTATTCATGGCACCGGCGATCTGCCGGATACGGACAACCAGTTTGCGGGAAATGAGAATCCAGATGACCGCCACCATGAGGATAATGTTGAAGATATAAAGGAGTGCGAGAAATTCCCGGCTGGGGGTATCCGGCCACAGCGTAGCGAAGATCCCGGCCAGGGAAAATACAATCCCGAGCACAAGGAATGTTCGGATAAGATTGGTACCGGTTTTGAGCTTCTTCACGTGGCATTCCTCCCGAAACTGTGGAATGAACTTTAGTTGATAGTGTGACGGATGGTCGTGATACCTTCATTAAAATAGATGTCACGTAATATCGCCTATTCTTAGGTTGTAGCCAAGAAAAAAATATATTCACACCACCATGTCAACTTAGGCCGGCATCAATCAAGCCATGGGTTCACGTAACAGCGAAAAACGGGTGTATACTTTGAGGCAACAGTATCATCCAAGGAGTCTCACATGACCACCCCGGTGTACGACGTCATCATCATCGGCAGCGGTCCTGCCGGTCTCGGCGCGGCCTTTCAACTCTCGGAACACTCTCCTGCACTCTCTATCCTGATGATTGACCGGGAGCGCATCTGCTCCGGTGGATTATTGAACGACTGCAAGCAGAACTACACCTATCCCATCGGTTTTGCAGCAGACAACTGGACCCGCGCAGAGGCCGAGCGTCTCCTGCCACTGGTGGAGAGACAACTGCAACCGATCATCAAGGATAAGCACAACCTGGAGGTTTATCGACGGCGCGCGGAGCGTTTGGGAGTGACCCTGCTTGACATCCGTCAGGCACATGTCGGTACCGACCGCAGCCGGATACTGATCCAGCGCCTGCTTGACGAGCTTGACATGCGCGGGGTGCAGTTCCTTCTGGAGCAGGAGGTGATCGATGTCTTCGACGACAGCAATGGTACGGGGGCCGTTATCAAAAACGGACAAACCTTGCAGGCCCGCAAGGTGATCGTAGCGCCCGGACGGAAAGGGTTCCATTTTCTCCAGCGGGTGATGGAGAAAATGGGGATCACCTACATTGACAACGTGGTGGATGTCGGCATCCGCATCGAGACGCGGCTGGCCAACTATCCGATCGTCAAGGACTATTACGACCCCAAGTTCCAATTCCCGGAGGGGGTGCGCACCTTCTGCACCAATTCAGGCCATGCGCGGGTGGTGCTGGAGCGTTACCAGGGCTTCAGTCTGGTCAATGGCCACGCCCTCTCCGAGGCGCAGGCGGGAAACAATCTGGTGAATTTCGCCCTGCTCAAAACCATCGGTCTGAAGGCCCCGGTTCGCAGCGGACAGCAGATGGCGGTCTTTCTGGCGACACTGGCCAACGAGATCGGTGGCGGCAAACCACTCATGCAACGGGTGGGAGATTTCCGGATGGGGAAACGTTCCACCGCTGAAACCTTTAACGAAGATCTTTACGACTTCCCCCCCAGTTGTCCGGTCACGGCCGGCGATCTGGGTCTGGCTGTGCCGGCCAAGATCATGCGCCACATCTGGGCAGCCCTGAAGAAGCTCGATACCATCGTTCCGGGCGTCCTGCACCCCAGTACGATCATGTATTACCCCGAAATCAAAATGTACGCCAACAAGCCCGTCTTTCTGGACCGATATTTTCGGGTGAGTACGAATGTTTACATGGCCGGTGACGGAGCCGGTACTTCGCGCGGTATCACCGGCGCCTGGGCCAGCGGAATCAGGGCTGCGGAGGGAATTCTGCAGGGAAGTTGAGGAGGGGCGGGGGAAATGATAAACTCCCTATGCATCGTCTCATAACAGTGAGGAATTTTATCGAAGTTTCAGGGTCGTAAGAATCTTACCTGTCACCCTGTTAACGACATGACCGCGCGGCAGTGAGGAAAAGGGAGGCGATTTGCGGCTGCCGAGTTGCCGAATCTCTTCCAGAATCCGCGCATCCTTGCGGATCTTGAGTCCCAGATGGAAGGCCTTGATGGCTTGTTCTCTTTTATTTGCAAGCAGATAGATGCGGCCCAGATGCAAATAGTGTTCACTGTTATGCGGACTCATGTTGATAGCCTTGTGGCACAGCTCAATCCCTTTCTGAAACTGTCCTGCTTCCCGCGCCAGACTATATCCCATCAGTGACAGCATTTCCGGTGATTCCGCATGACCGTGTTCGCTATTCCCCATTACTCACCCCTCATGCCGCGAAATGTATCAGTTAATTTAATGAGTTTCAAAACCGCTCTCCTTAACTGCTTGCCAGCTTGCCTTATATTGCAAAATAAGATCCAATCCAGCCTGGCAACAGACATTTGTGGTTTACTGTAACAGAATATCATACATCGGACAGCCGTGGCAACGCCGCCCTGAGCAGGTTTGCCGGGGTAATGTTACGTGGCTGCGGGAATAGCGAACCGTTAGATCTGGTCAGTGCAAACCTTTCTCGGTTGGCAAACCGTTTGCTCGCCACAGTTTCATGTGTCCTTCAAGCGAAAAAACCTGCTCATACCCCTGCAGGTAAAGTGACAACCCGGCAAGCCCCGCCCGCGGGCCGTGTTCACAGTAGAGAACAAACGCTTCATTCTTTGCGTACTTCAGCTCCTTGAGTCCCGAGCCGATGCTGTAAAACGGGATATGAACCGCGCCCGGCAGATGATCGCTGTCATATTCACCCCGTGACCGGACATCAACGATCACGGGAGCCCTATGTTCCTGCATCTTTTTGAGCAGATCGGTTTGGGTTATGGTTGTTGCACAGCCGGAGATAAGCATGCAGACCGTTAAAACAATGAACAGGATTGCTGACGTTTTCTTGCGGCTTCCCCAACCTGCCGCATCAATCCGCTCCATTGTTCTGAAGTTCATGAATGACCTCGATCAGCTCCTGTCTGTTCAGGATGCCCTTCTTTTCCAGTACCGTAATCAACGCCAGCATTTCGTAACTATGGGAAACGACAAGTTGCTCCAGTGAAACGGATTCTTCTGTGGGACTGTGTTCGGGCATGTAATATCCTTTCAATGTATCGGTTGATATGGGGATGGCCGCGACAAACTGATTTGGTGGCCTGTCTCCATGATTATTCAGCAATTATCCTGCCTCTCAGTACAGCGCCTTGACACCCGCCACCGCAACCGCCAGACCAAGGGCACTCATCGCAAAAAGCAGAACCAGCCAGCCGAGAAGACCCTTCACCCCGCCCTCTCCGCCCCCGCGCACCTTTTGGACCAGCAGCAACAGGGCAGCGATAAAGAGAGTGCAACAGATCGTAACACAGAGCGGACACCATCCGCCGATGATGAACTTCTGGATCCAGAGCAGGCGAAACTCGGCGCCGATGCCGCTGAAGATCAGCGCGGACAGCAGCCAGTCCAGCCGGTAATCCCTTCTGCGCAGCCAGAGAACGGCCAGGATCAGGCTGAAATAGCCGATGCCGAACCATCCCATGTTGAGACCAAACAGGGTGAAGCTGGCGGTGTCCCGGCAGGCGGAGACCATGCACATTTCCTGGATCACGGAAAATACGGCAACGAGCCACCCTGTTCCCAGGGCCAGCCAGAGCAGGATCGTCAGAGCACGGGAGTTGCGGGTATTGGGCGAATTGCCCTGTTCAGCTGCTGCTGCAAGCATAATGTTTCTCCCTGTTCAACAACGTAGGTCAGATTTTGCTTGTGGTGAATTCATCAAATTATTCGGCTCCTCTTTTTGCGCACAACGTGGAACCGATGCTCCGGCCTGCTGTGCAGCCGGTTAATCCGGTGGCTGTTACGGAACCAGTGTTTTTGCATGAATGCGTGTGAACAGATATTCGGCGATCTGAACAGGAAGGATGTAAGCGGGGTTTGCGTGCCATGTTGAAAACTATATCACTCAAAACTTCCAAATGCAAAGCATGACACTGCTGACACACCTGATTCCACCAGGCGACCTCACTCTGATTTCATGACGGACGATCTTTTTCGCGCAGCCACGCAATTGAACCAAATTGATACTACTTGATACTACATGATTCGTTTTGGTAACTGATATGTAACCAGGTGACGTCACGGTTGAAATTAATCTGTAAGCGGCATAATTGCGCTGTTTGGCAGACGGCAGTACAATGTAGCAAACGACCGAGATCTGCGTAGACAAGGAATTCAGGTCTGGCCGGTTCCTTCCGGTTGAGGTGATCCTCAACAGTGTGGCGACTCCGCAGTGGGGATATCCACAGCGCCTGTCGCGGTGTGTTAAAGATACCTAGTAGTACGATTCATAAATATATTTACAAATAATGCTGTTTTTGCCATGATTGCGCTAAATCACATGAGGAGGCGATCATGGCACGAAAAACAATGCGAGCTCCACTGGTACTCACCGATGAAA
>JAJXYO010000004.1 GCA_021780495.1 Deltaproteobacteria bacterium | reverse complement strand
AACGCGGGAAGAAGGTACAACGGCTCGTTTTTTACATTCACCCATTTGGTGAACCTCCTGATCTGATATTGCAGCACAATATCAGGAGGTTGGAGCAAAATCAAAGACTCAACTGCTTTTTATAGGTACAATTGTTTTTGCTTACGTAATGTAATTTAGAGCGTACAGTTTATATTGATTATGGATATGTCAAATATGCTTATGTTTGAATCTGTTGTTAAAAGGCTACAGATTAAATCAGAATTTGTATGCTACTAAATTACAAAATGTGTATTTATGTACGGCTCTGGGAGATACCTTGACTATTGAAGAGGCATTTGGTGCCGTAATTCGCAGATTAAGAAAAGAGAGAGATTTATCTCAGGATGAGCTGTCTACCATCAGCTCATTAGACAGGGCATTCATATCTAAACTTGAATGCGGCAAACAGCAGCCTACCCTTGTCACAATGCTGGAACTAGCCTCAGCCTTGAGCGTTTCGGTTACGAGAATGCTGGCTGAGACTGAGTTACTCCTGTCGTATAACAAAGTTAAGATTTACAAAAATGATCTACTCTTTAAAACATTTGAAAAGCAGTGGACCCAAGCAGGGGTGAAGTTTATGAACCATAATTCCGGCAAATCATGTAAAGAAACTATTTTAATCGTAGACGACGAAGTGTTCTTACGTCAGTTTCTTGCCGATCTGCTGGAGTCAGAAGGATACAACGTGATCTTGGCCGAGGATGGTCTGGATGCCGTAGCCAAATACGCTGACAATCCGGATCACATCGACCTGATCCTAATGGATGTAATGATGCCACGCAAGGATGGGGTCACGGCGAATAAGGACATAACGGCCTTGGATCCGCACGCCAAGATATTGATGATGAGCGGATATAATGCCTTCAACCTGGGGGACATAGAGAAGCTCAACTTCATTGAAAAACCGATGTTTCCGGACATGCTCCTTGCAAACATCAGAAACCTTCTTGATTCCAGCAACGAATTGTCATTATCTGCGGAGTGATTGCAGTTCAAGTTGAGTATCGGGCAGGACAGAAGAATGACACACATCAATAGAAAGCCGCTCATGTATGAGCGGCTTTTATTTTCACAGGCAGACTGACGGTTATCTGGCAGGCTATTGCTGTGCGGCTCCCAGCGTGACGATCTTGGTACTGGTTCTGCTATCTGACCGGGGAATTCTGTCGGCAGCATTTTGAGCGCTTACTGGTTGCTGAGCATGCCCTTCAGGCTGTGCCCAATAGGACATCACAAGCAAGCCGACGAGAAAGATCGTGAACAAGATATACCGTTTCATAACGTCCCTCCCGCAAGCATCGTCTTTAATCTCGACAGTGCCGAGCACAGCTTTAAATCAAGCCGAGTGCAGTCTGATCCATTAAGCAGGTCTTCAAGATCCTGTTGGCGCACCGGCACACTCACAAAATTTGGTTCAGCATTAAGCAGTAGCAGGTGCATATCAAGACACCCTACCTGCTTGCCTTCAACAAGCGATATATCCGTCAGGCTTACTCCCATTCTGATCGCCAAATCCGTAGCATAGTTCTCAATCATCCGAGGCCCTCCTGCAAACATAGGTATTTTCCTTGTTGACATGTACAAGCAATTCACCGCGACGATCAGTTACAAACAGTCAAGACACAAAAAAGCCGGGATGCCTTATATCGTTTGATATTTCGGCATCCCGGCTGTCTCAAAGAGACCCTTAGGCTTTCCGTCCCACCCTCACGGATGGTTTAGTATTATCGTGTATCTTATATGTGTGTTAATTAGCGTATTACTACCTTGGTATGTACCTCATGTAATCTTGCATGTCAACAGTTAATACCTCCTCGCGCAAAACCTCTGTCTCAGAGAATAATCTTGCCAAACCCAACGCGTTATTATACAACACACTTACAAATCAATGCAAATAACAAGTAATTACAGCAGGTTAAATACGAGGTACCATGCTGATCCATAAAGTAATCGAACTGGGAACCGTGACCGAGGAAACCATCGAAGAGACGCTTAACGAATGGACCGCCAAGGGCTGGAGCTTTAGCGGCATGCAATTCGCCATGCGCGAGTCCAGCCGACGGCCTTCCATGGCCTTTGTCCTCTTTACGCGGGAAGACGGGGGCAGCGGCCATGAGTGACGACAGCACTCTGTATCTGGTAGATGGTTCCTCCTACATCTACCGGGCCTACTACGCCATCCGCCACCTCTCATCACCCAGCGGTCACCCGACCAACGCCATCTATGGTTTTATCCAGATGCTGCTCAAACTGCTCAAGGATCACCAACCCCGTCACGTTGCGGTCGTATTCGATGCAGGCCGGGTCACGTTCCGCAACGAAATGTATCCGGAGTACAAGGCCAATCGCGCGGCCATGCCCGACGACCTGCGCGCCCAGGTAGGACCGATCCGCGAGGTGGTGCGCGCCTTCAACATCCCCGCCCTGGAGCTGGCCGGATACGAGGCCGATGATATCATCGGGGCCCTGGCCGCCCGTCACAGCGCTGCCGGAGGGCGTGTGGTCGTGGTAACCGGCGACAAGGACCTGATGCAGGTCGTGAACGAGCAGGTAACGCTCCTGGACACCATGAAGGGCAAGGCATCCGGGATAGCTGAGGTCATCGAACGCTTCGGCGTGGGACCGGAGCTGGTGCCCGATATCCTGGGACTGGCCGGCGACAGCTCCGACAATATCCCGGGCGTGCCGGGTATCGGAGAGAAGACCGCCATCAAACTGATCCAGGAGTTCGGTTCGCTGGATCAATTGCTGGAGCGGGCGACGGAGGTCAAGGGCAAGGTTGGCGAAAAATTGCGCGAGTTCCGCGAGCAGGCCCTGCTTTCGCGCCGCCTGGCCACCATTGAACTCAATGTCCCTCTGGAGGTAAGCGCCGGGGAATTGCTTGCCAGCGAACCTGACACCCCGGTCCTGAATGCCTTCTTCAAAAAATACGGGTTTACCACGCTGATCAAGGAGCTGACCGCCCAGGCCACCCTGTCAACGGACAACTACCGTACCATCGCGACCAGAGAGCAACTGGAGACGCTGGCAACAGAGCTGGAGCAGGCCGGGGAATTCGCCTTCGACCTTGAAACCACCAGCCTCGACCCGCGCCAGGCCGAGATTGTCGGGCTGTCGTTCTCGTACAAAGCGCATGAGGCCTGCTACATTCCGGTGGGGCATGTATCGACTCCCCACCCAGCCCCTCCCGTTAACAACGAGATACAAAGCGGCTTCGACTTCGCTCAGCCAACGCAGACTCCGCTGAACACCCCTTCAAATACAATGGAACGGCCCCTGAGCGAAATCGAAGGGCAGCTGCCCCGCGCTGCTGTTCTGGAACGGCTGCGACCCCTGCTGGAAAACCCGGCCCTGCGCAAGGTCGGTCAAAATATCAAGTTCGATATGCAGGTACTAGCCACGAGCGGTGTCCAGCTGGCAGGGGTCTGGTTCGATACCATGCTGGCCTCCTACTGCATCAACCCCGCCCGCCAGGGTCACGGGCTGGATGCACTGGCCCAGGATCTGCTCGGCCATAAGATGATCAGCTACAGCGAGGTCACCGGCAGCGGCAAGCAGCAAAAAAACTTCTCCCAGGTGGAGATCGAAGCGGCCTCCTGCTACGCCAGTGAAGATGCCGATGTCACCTGGCTGTTACGCCAAAGGTTCGAGCCGGCTCTGTCAGAGATGGGCATGGAGCGCCTGTTCCATACCATCGAGATGCCCCTGGTTGCCATTCTGGCAGGCATGGAACAGCACGGCGTGCTGCTGGACAGCGGGCTTTTGGCCGAGCTTTCAGCCAATTTTTCCTCACGATTAGCGGAACTGGAAGGGCGCATTTTTGCGCTGGCCAATGGCCCCTTCAACCTGAATTCCCCCAAACAGATGGGTGAGGTGCTGTTCGAGCGCATGGGCCTGCAGAGCGGCAAGAAGACCAAGGGCAGGACCGCCCTCTCAACAGACAACGAGGTCCTGACCACCCTGGCGGAAGAGTACGAGATTGCACGCCTGATCCTGGATTACCGCGGGGTTTCCAAACTCAAATCCACCTACAGCGACGCCCTGCCCCGCCTGGTCAATCCCCGCACGGGCCGGGTACATACCTCCTACAACCAGACCGTCACCAACACCGGCCGGCTGTCATCGTCCGATCCCAATCTGCAGAACATCCCGATCCGCAGCGATGAAGGGCGCCTGATCCGTCACGCCTTCATCGCGCCGCCCGGCCACGTCATCCTTTCGGCCGACTATTCCCAGATCGAACTGCGCGTACTGGCGCACCTGTCGGGCGACCAGGTCTTCTGCCATGCCTTTGCCCATGATGAGGACATCCATACCCGCACCGCCGCCGAGGTATTCGGCCTGTTCCCCGAGATGGTCACCGCCGAGATGCGCCGCCAGGCCAAGACCATCAACTTCGGCATCATCTACGGCCAGGGGGCCTTCAGCCTGGCCAAGCAGCTGGGCACCTCGCGCAAGACCGCCGAGGAGTTCATAGCAGCCTACAAAGAACGCCACAGCGGCGCCATCGCCTTCCTCGACAGCTGCATCGCCCAGGCCGAGGCGCAGGGCTTCGTCACCACCATCCTGGGACGGCGGCTGCCGATCCCCGACATCCACAGCAGCAACGGCAATGTGCTGGCCTTTGCCCGGCGCAATGCCATCAACTACCCGATCCAGGGTTCGGCAGCCGACATCATCAAAAGCGCCATGATCCGGGTGGATGCGCGCATACGGCGGGAAGGATGCCAGAGCCGCCTGATCATGCAGGTCCATGACGAACTGGTCTTTGAGGTACCCGAAGAGGAGTTGATGCGCATGGAGCTGCTGGTGGAGGAAGAGATGGCGCGGGCCGCGGAGATGCAGGTCCCGCTCAAGGTGGATATCAGCTACGGCGCCAACTGGAGCGAGGCGCACTGACGCCATGCGCTCTGAAAAGCTCCAGACATTTGTCCTCTCCTCCCTCGATTACGGCGACAGTGATCGCATCGTATCGCTGTTTTCCCTGGAGCATGGCCGCATCAAGGCCTTTGCCCGGGGGGCGCGCAAGAGCCGCAAGCGCTTCGGACCGGCGCTGGAACCCTTCGCCCGCATCGTTATCCAGGCGCACATCAAAGAGGGTCTGTCCAGTCTGCAACAGGCCGACATCATCAGCATCTATCCCGCCATCCGGGCCGACCTTGGGCGCATCGCCCATGCGCTGTATGCCTGCGAGCTGGTGGATGTCATCACACCCGAAGGGCACCCTGTCCCGCGGCTCTTCCGGCTGCTGGCGGCCTATCTGGAGCGCCTGGAAACGACAGCGGCGATCGAGGACGACCGCCGCTTTTTCGAAATCAATCTCTTGAATATCCTCGGCTACCGCCCCTCACTGGAAACCTGCTCCCGCTGTGACGCCCCCTTCGATGTCGGCGGGGCCGTGCTGCAGGATGGCGGCGAAGCGCTCTGCCGCTTCTGCTCTGCCGGTGGACGGCCACTGGCGCCGGCGGCCCTCACAACCCTGGCGGCCTGCCTCAAGACCGGCATCTTCGGGCAGATCCACTTCCCGCCCGAGGTCTTGCAGCAGGCGGGCAACCTGCTGAACGAGGCCATCTCCGCCCATAGCGGGCGACGCCTGAAAAGTCTGGAATTTCTTCAGCAGATCAGCCGGTAGCCGTTCCGCGTCACGGCCCCAACCCCAGATCCTGCCGCACAATCCGCTCCAGCGCGGCATCCAGCATAATCCGGCGACAATCCACACCATCAATGGCCCCGCTTTTCAGCCTGCGGAAGAAGCGGCAGCCACCGAAACAGAGCGGCAGATAGGCGCACTCCAGGCATTCCTCGTTTTTCCAGAGGTCCAGGTTGTGAGATTGACGGTAGTCGCTGAGCCCCTCGGACAGGGAACCGACCTGCATCCGTTTGTCGCCCATGAAGACCGGGCATTTGTAGATCGCGCCATCGTGCCCCACCACCCAGTCCTGCTCGAACTCGATCATGCAGGCGCTCGGCCCCAGCCGGTCGGTGGGGAATCCGCGCCGCAGGGTCTCGTCACGCAGGAACAGGTTGGCCTCGATGGCCCACGCTTCGGCGCTGCAGGCACAGGTGGCGGCGTGGTCGCCCATACCGCTGCCGTCCGCCTTGGGCATGACCGGCGCAAAGGCCACGTTGTGCAGCCGGGCCGGATCGATCCCGGCCGCCAGCAACAGGTCCAGCATCTCGGGAAAGCGCCGGTAGTTGTCACGGGTGTAGTTGCCGCCGATGGAGAGCCCGACCAGGTCATGCACGGCCACCAGGTTGTGCATGATGGTATCGAAGCTGCCCCGGCCGGAGACAAAGGGTCGCTGGGCATTATGGATCTCGGGCGGACCGTCCAGGGTGGTGCGAATCGTCTTCAAGCCCAGCGGCAGCAGTTCCGCCACGGTCGCCCTGGTCAGGAGCACACCGTTGGAGAAAATGTTGAAGGAGAAGCCGACCCCGTGCCGTTTTGCCGCCGCTTTCAGCTGCGTGGCGATGCTCCGCAGCAGGTCGAGCCGCAGCAGCGCCTCCCCGCCGTAGAAATCCACCAGGATGTCCAGGCCTTGCGCCATCTGTTCGCTCAGCCGCTGCACCAGCAGGCCGGCGGTCTCGGGAGACATGGAGACAGGGCCGCGAAACGGCTCTTCAAAGCAGTAGGGGCAGGCCAGGTTGCAGGCCAGGGTCAGGACCGCCGTTACCTCCAGCCTGCGACTGGAGCGGTTGAGGGTGTCGAAGGTCGTCCGCAGCTCCTCGCGTTCCACATCCCGGTCCGCAACCAGCACCCCCAGGCGGCACAAGGTCTCCTGTTCCTGCGGCGTCGGTTCACCGCCGCTGGAGAGCCGTTCCCAGAGCCCGGTGGAGAGCTCCAGCACGGCGCAGCGCCGGGTGGCCAACAGGATGACACGCCCCGGCTTGTCCGGCCTGGGGTAGGTTTTCAGGTAGCGGGTAATCTGCATGGCGATCCTTCGGGTGGTGAATTAACCGGGGAGGGTGGCCCCTCCCCGGTTAAACAGCGCTTACAGCTTGGTAGTAGCAGTCCCTTTGCAACAGCTTTCCACGGTTTCCTGCCCCTCCGCCAACACAACCAGTTCCTCACTCATGGCAACATCACCTCCTTTCATGAAGACAGATCGGATTACTGCTGGACAATCCGCCTCAACTCCTGATATTTTCGCACGCACGAACGATACCATGTCTAAATTTACTTTTCAACATAGCCTCAGGGCGCTTCTAACCGCTATCTGCCTGATCTGCTGCCTGCTGCCCGCCCAATTGCGGGCAGCGGAACCGCAAGACGACACCCTGGGCCTGTTCAGCGCCTGGCAGGAGAGCGCCTCCAGCGCCACCCGTTCCCCCAAGCCGCTCTCCCAGACCGCCGAGAACATCACCGTGGTCACCGCCGACGAGATCCGGGGCATGAACGCCCACACCCTGGCCGATGTGCTCGACACCATCCCCGGCATCCAGCTGCAGCACAACGGCGGACCGGGCATCGTCGCCTACACCCAAATCCAGAGCGCCAGCTTCAACCACACCAAGGTCTTTGTGGACGGGGTTTCCATCACCGACCTGGGCTCCAACTTTTCCTATGTCTCGCTGATCCCGGCCGGGATCATCGAGCGGGTCGAGGTGGTCAAGGGTTCGGCCTCGGCGGCCTGGGGTTCGGCCCTGGCCGGGGTGATCAACGTCATCACCAAGGCGCCGGAAGCCGGGCGGCCCTTCTCCGGCGCGGTCAGCGCGGCCATCGGCGAGCGCACCTCCTACGACAGCAACCTGGAGCTGTCCGGCTCCAACGGCCGCTTGGGGTACTACCTGGCGGGCGGTTTCCTGGGGAGCAACGGCGTCATGCCCAACACCCAGGACGCCACCAAGGATGGCCATGCCCGCCTGACCTGGGCGCTGCCCGATGGCGGCAACCTGTCCGCCACCTTCAACCGCTTCGCGACCCACCAAGGGACGCTCTTTGCCCCGGCCTACGACCTGAAACAGAACAACGAGACGGAACTGCTCTTCTCCAGCCTGGTCCTGACCAAGCCGCTCAGCGAGCGCCTGACCCTGGAGGCGGTGGCCCGCCATTCGCTGCTGACCGGTTCCGCCTCCTGGTTCAACATCAGCGACGGCCTGCCCTGGTCACAACAGCCGCTGCCGACCGGCACCTATCGAGAGCAGACCAGCGGCGCCGATCTCCGCCTGATCTGGCGCAACGCTACGCAGCTGCTGGTCCTGGGGGGGGAGTACAACCACCTGCAGAACGCCAGCAACAGCGCGGACGCCACAAATTACAGCCCCTACAACCGTACCGCCGACCGCTGGGGGGCCTACCTGAACGACACCATCAGCCTGGGGGCCTTCAGCTTCACACCGGGCGGTCGTTTCGACCACACCCAGAACGACGGCGACCACTGCAGTTACTCCCTGGGGGGCACCTGGCAGGCCACGGATACAACCCTGCTGCGGGCCTATGCCGCCCGCGGCTTCGGCATTCCCTTCATGCTCAACGTGGATTATCCCTCGGAGAAGATCTGGACCACCCAGGTGGGTGTCGAGAGCACGGCGCTCCCCTATCTGTGGCTCAAGCAGACCTTCTTCCGCAACGAGACCTGGGGGCCGAACATCGAGCGGAACGAGGCGCTGGGCGCGGAGACCGAGCTGCGCAGCACCCCGCTCTGGCACACCTCCCTCGGCGGCGGCTACACCTTTACGGACACCACCCGCGATGACGGCACCCAGGTCAATTACGCCCCCCGCCACACGCTCAAGCTCTCGCTGCGTTATGACGACCAGACCTACCGGGCCCTGCTGACCGGCAGCCACATCTACTGGAACGCCATGCCGGGAGACAGCGCCCGTTACGGCGGCCTGCTCTGGGACCTGCACCTGGGGGCCTACCTGTTCAAACGTCAGCACAGCTCGCTGGAGATCTTCTTCTCCGGCCACAACCTGTTCAACAACGGCCAGTATTATACCGACCAGATCCAGAACCCGCGGCGCTGGTTCGAGGGCGGCCTGAGGATGAGCTTCTGATGCGGCGCGTCATGTTCCTGATACTCGCCCTGGCGACCCTGCTGCCCACCATGGCCCAGGCCTATGAGATCCTGGTGCTTCAGAGCAGCCGGGATGCCGGCTACGAAACCGTGCTGAAAGGGTTCCACAGCGGGGCCAATCCCAGCGAGCGGATCATCGTCCTGTCCGACTATGCCGAACTGGACATCGTCCGGATCGTGCGCGAGGATCGCCCCACCGTGATCCTGGCCATCGGCGACGCCGCCCTGGCCACGGCCCGCAAGGTCCATGACACCCCGGTGGTGGCGGTCATGTCGCTCGGCATCCACACGCCCGCATCACAGCAGCCCAATCTGACCGGTATCGATATGTTTGCCCCGCCGGCACGCTATATCGACATATTCAAGAGCATGAAAACCAGGCGCGTCGGTGTGCTCTACAACCCTGCCAGGTGCAACTGGTATCTGCGGCTGGCCCGCCGGGCAGCCGAGGCGGCCGGGATAGAGCTGGTGACCCGCGAGGTTTTTGTTCCCCGCCAGACCATTGCGCAGCTGGCGACGCTGGCCGGCAAGGTGGACGCCCTCTGGATGCTGCCCGACAGCACGGCGGTTACCCGCGAAACAATAGAAGCCTATTTCGACTTCGGCCAGCAGCAGAATATCCCGGTGATCTCCTTTGCCGCCAACTATCTGGGCCTGGGAGCCGCGGCGGTGCTTGAAATCGACCGGCTCGCCCTGGGACGGCAGGCCGACAGCATGGTTTCGGCCATCCTGCGGGCAAACCACAGCGGGCACATGGCGTTAGGGTTTCCAAACAATATACAGGTCAAAACCAATCCCGGAATTTTGCGACGTCTGAACATCCACCTGTGAGGGTTTGACTATGTCACCGCATGCACGAGGGTTAGGCATTCGCACCAGTTTCCAATTCAAGCTGTTCTCCATTTTTTCCCTGCTGACCCTCCTGACCACCAGCCTGCTGAGCGCGCTGTACATCATCAACGAAAACCACCAATCCCGCCAGCATGCCGCTGTGCAGCTCCAGTTGCAGGCGAAGCATCTGGCCGATGCCAGCCGGCTGCCGCTGTATGCAGAAAATCACGGCCTGCTGCTCCAGCTGGCCGAGCAGGCCGCCCAGTCGCCCGGGATCCGGGCGGTGGTGATCAGCGCCGGCAATGGCAGGGTATTGGCCGATATCCGTTCAAAGGGCCCTGCCGATGCAAGCGGGACCATCAGTCAGACCGTGGAGGTCCACAGTAACCAGCTGATCGATTCGATTGAGGCATCCATGACCGGCGGGCACGATGCCGCCAAAACCCTGATCGGCACGGTGCGGATGGTACGCGGCACCGCCGACCTGTCACATGCTCTCCGGCGCATGGTCATATACTCCGCCGGTATGGCGATCGTCTTTTGGCTGTCCGTCTCTCTGCTCAGTTATCTGGTGCTGCGCCGGGTCACCCGCTCCTTCAACGCCCTGATGCAGGGCATCGATGTCTTGCAGGAAGGCGATTTCACGGCCCGGATCGTCATAGAATCCGATGATGAGCCCGACCGAGCGGCACATGCCATCAACAACCTGGCCCAGACCTTACAGATACGTACCGAGGAGAACAGCCGTCTTCAGGAAGAGCGTCTGCATCTGGAGCGCCAGATGCTGCTGGCCCAGAAACTGGAGAGCCTGGGGATCATGGCGGGCGGCATTGCCCACGATTTCAACAACCTGTTGCAGGCTATCCTCGGCAACATGGAACTGGCCTCCTCGAAACTCGACCCGGAGGCCGCTTGTCAGAAATATCTCCGCCATGCCACCAACGCCGCCAAACGCGCCTCTCTTCTCACCGATATGATGCTGACCTATGTAGGGCAGGGATCAAGCGTCAAAAAGGAACTGAACCTGAATACGCTGCTCAGGGAAAATGCCGATATGATGAAAACGGTTGCCTCCTCCGTTACGACGGAGTTGCAGCTCTCTGCCGAACTACCGTTGATTGTGGCTGACGAGGCCCATATTCAACAGCTGGTCATGAATCTGATGACCAATGCAGCGGAGGCGATTGTGGAGCAACCGGGCTTGATCAGGCTCACCACCGGCACCCAGGTCTGCGATCGCACCTGCCTGGCCGCCAGCCTGCTGAAAGAGAAAGCGGAGCCGGGGCGCTTCGTGTTTTTTGAGATCAGCGACAATGGCTGCGGTATGAGCGCGGAGACCCTCCATCGCCTGTTCGACCCCTTTTTCACCACCAAGTTTACCGGACGGGGACTGGGGATGTCTGCGGTGCTGGGGATCATGAAAACGCACCACGGCGCCTTGTTTGTGGAGAGTGAACCCGGCAGGGGTACGACCTTCCGGGCGCTGTTTCCGGTGCCGGAATCCGCAGCGCCGGCCCTGGATCACCTCCAGGCCCCCTCCGGACGCACCCGTATGCCCCAGAGCGAGCCTGGCAAGGGGGAGACGGCAGCAACCGCGCCGGATACCGGCAGCGCCGCGGCCGGTCAGCTTTCCGGTGTGGCCCTGGTGGTCGATGATGAGAAGTCCGTGCTGAGGATCTGCACAAAGATGGTCCGGCTGTGCGGTTTCACGGTGATTACCGCCTGTGACGGTATCGATGCGGTGAACAAGTTCCGTGAACATTGTGATGAAATCGCTGTGATCTTGATGGACCTTACCATGCCCAATATGGATGGCATAGCCGCCATGGGCGAGATCTACCGTATCAAGCCGGATAGCAAAGTGATCCTGTCCAGCGGCTTCCACGCGGATGAACTGAGTGAACGCATCACCAGCCAGCCACCGTGCGGCTTCATCCGCAAACCGTACTGTATCAGTGAACTTGAGAGCGAACTGCGGAGGGTTGTACACGAGGAGTAACTACGGTTTTTCCCTGCTGCGTTTCTGCGCACCTTCCATCAACACACGCCAGTAATACCCGGCCACAAAACCGCCCATTGTCCCGGCCAGCAGAAACATGAACAGTTGCAGATCGCCCGCTGCCGCGGGGATCAGCGCTGGGCGTTCCGGGTGGCCATGTTCCCGGGCAATTTTATTGACCACGGCATCATCGACCCCCTGCCATTTTTCTCCGGCCTGCAACGGCCCGCTCCCCAGGACAAACAGCAGCACAACAGAAACGGCCGCAGGGCGCATCATCTTCATCATCGCCCGGCCCCCTCAATCCCCGCCAGAGCGGTTCTTGCCAGCAGATCCGGGCGTTTTTTCCGCAGCAGCGAAATCATCCCGGCCGTCATGACCCCTTCAATCAGCCCCAAGGGGAGTTGTGTCGGCACAAAGGCCAGGGCGATTTTCCCGGCCAACGGCCAAAAGGCGCTCTCACCCCTGATACCCGCTGCCATGATCAGGGCGGTTCCGGCATAGGTAGCCCAGTCGGCGGCCACCCCGGCCATAAAGGCGGCAACCAGCAGGTTGACCCGGCAGATGCGCAATCCCCTAAACACCAGGTAGCCGCCAAAGGAACCCATTACCCCCATGGTGAACAGGTTGGCGCCCCAGGTGGACAGGCCGCCATGGGACAGGAACAGGGCCTGAATCAGCAGGGCCACCGCCGCCACAACCACACCCAGTTCCGGGCCCAGCAGTATCGCGGCCAGTCCGGTGCCGCACGGGTGCGAGCAGGTTCCGGCCATGGGCACTGGGATCGGCATGCAGGAGATGACGAACACCACCGCTGCCACCATACCGACCAGGGGCTTGCTGGAAAGATCGTTCTCAGAGCGGCGCGCCAGGGTCCGCAAACCCAGCGCCAGAAAGGGGGCTGAGGCAACGAACCAGAACAGGGCCCAGGAGAACGGCAGGATCCCCTCGGAGATATGCATGGCGGCGGCGTAGGATGGCAGCAAAAGAACAGCCAGGAGGGCAGACGGCACAATGATGCGGCTATGTTTCATGAAAGACTCCCGGCCCCGCTCATAGCCCGGTATGCCTTGCAGGCAGCGACAAAGGCCGGCGCTATCAGCGGGTTGCTGCCAAAATGCAGATGGATGTAGGATGCCAGGCAACTGCGGTAGCGGTAGCCTTCAGCGGCCAGCTCTCTCCCCTGGCGTGTCACCCGGTAGATCCGTTCGATCGCGGCCGGCAGTGTGCCGATCTCGGAGTAGTGGAATTCATGCCCCCGGGCAACGGTCCCGGCAGGGCCGATCAGGCTGCCGGCACAAGCCTCCACCTGGCGGTAACCAAGCGCCTTGCGCTGCGCCAGCATCCGGGCCCGCACCGGGAAGACACCCACAAACGCGCCGGCATCCGCCACCCCTTCCGAAAGATAGATCAGGCCGCCGCACTCTGCATAGACCGGCATATCAGCGTGGATCGCGGCAATGATCGCGGCCTGCAGAGCGCCATTCGCCGCGAGGCGTTGCGTGTGCAGTTCCGGATAGCCACCCGGCAGGTAGATACCGGCGCAGCCCGGCGGCAATCCCCGGTCAGCCAGCGGCGAGAAAAAAACAATCTCGGCACCCGCTTCCCGCAGCAGCCGCAGGTTATCCGGATAGCAGAAGCAGAAAGCGGCATCGCGGGCCACGGCGATGCAAATCCCCCCCTGCCCCCCTTTTGTAAAGGGGGGGGAGTTTACTCCCCCCTTCGTGAAAGGGGGGCCGGGGGGGATTTGCAGTTCAATCAACCCAGCCAGATCCAGGCAGCTCTCGGCCATCTGCGCCAGCCGGTCGACGAATGCGCGCGACAGCGGGTTGTCATCGGCCGTTACCAGACCCAGGTGACGCGAAGAGATGGCCAGCGACTCATCGCGGGGGATACAGCCGAACACCGTCACAGCAGGCAGGGCAGCGGCCAGCGACTGCCGCAGGAGTCCGGCATGTGCATCGCTGCCGACGTTGTTGAAGATCACCCCGGCCAGCCTGACCTGCGGATCGAAATCGACAAAACCTTTGATCAAGGCCGCCGCGCTGGCCGCCATGCCGCGCGCGTTGACCACCAGCACCACCGGGGCACCGGTGATGGCGGCGATCTGGGCGGAGCTGCCTTCCTTGCAGGAAGCGCCGATGCCGTCGAACAGGCCCATGACACCTTCGATCACCGCAACATCGGCCCCGGCGGAATGAAGGTCAAAGGTAGCGCGCACGAAATCAGCCGGGCACATCCAGCCGTCCAGGTTGATGGAAGCACGGCCGGTCACCGCCTGATGGTAGCCGGGATCGATAAAGTCCGGACCGCACTTGAAGGGGGCCACCGCCAGGCCGCGACGGCTCAACGCCGCCATGATCGCCAGACTGACCGTGGTCTTGCCGCTGCCGCTCTGGGGGGCGGCTATCAGAAAACCGGGACGGCTCATCGTAACGACCTGCGCGACCCGCCATACTGGAAAAAGGCGATCAGGTGGAACTCCGCTTTGTCGTACCCCTTGGGGAAACCACCTACCGGGCCAATCATCCTGAGGGTTCGGAACACCTCGTCGTCGAGCACCTTGGCGCCGGAACTTTCCAGCAGCTTCACCGCGGTAATCTCCCCCTGCCGGTTAAACGTGATCCTGACCGGGGTGATACCTTCGATGCCCTGCATGGCCGCCTCCGGCGGATAGCGCCAGACACCGTAGATAGAGTTTTCAAGCCGCCTCAAAAACGAGCCGAACTGGATGTCATCGCTGTTCAGAAAGCGGGTGTCCCCCTCGGCGATATCACTCTCGTATTTTCGACGGTAACTCTCCTCCAGCTTGGCCATCCGGCTGGCTCCCGGATAGAGTTGCGCCTGAGACAGGGAATGTGAAGTGGAGGTCTTGGGCTTCAGCAGACCGGTAACCGATGAACCCGGGGCGACCGGGGTTTCTCGGGCAGCACGAGGCATTTCCTGGTGTGGCCTGGCCTGAGGTGTGGGCAGGGATTTTCGCAGGGCGGGACGGGGCGATCTCGACGCCTCGGAATCGACGACATCCACTCCGCGGGGCGCTGTTTCGCGCGGTACACGTACCCGCTGTTCCGACTGACGTGGTGTCTCCTGCTGGCGCGGCTGTTGCGGCAGTTTCTGGTCGGGCACCTGTTGCAGATCGACGAAAACCGGCTCCTTGGCTGCTGGCGGCGCCTTCTCCGGCAGGTAATACAGCAGCACCCCCGCCCCGACATGCAACAACAGTGAAAGGACCAGCAGGACCAGAAACGATTTTTCGATATATCGGTCAGACATGGCTGAGGGCAACCCCGGGTACGGCAAGACAACGGATCAGGCGCTGCAAGGTGTCCATCATACCCCCTGGGCCTGGAGCTGGACAGACTGAAATTGCTGATCAAAGGTACGAACCCGACCTCTGTCCTGACCGGTTTCCGTGCGGAGAAATGCCAGAATTTCCTTGAGACTTTCGAGAATAAGCGTTTCAGATTCCGGAAGCTCGGCCGGATCGAGCTCCAGGGTCACCGTGCTCTGGTAGTCGGTGTTCCTCAGGTGGTTGAGAAAACGGGTCAAGGGCAGAATACCGTGTCCGGGCAGCAGGTGTTCACGGCCATGCCCATAATCGGAAAAGTGGATATTCCTGATGCGTCCTGACCCGTAGCACAGGTAAAAGTCGTTGATAAAGTTGGCCTTGCCCGATCCCATATGGGTACAGTCAAAGGTCATGTAGAGGTTGTGTTCATGGATAAAATCAATCATACGCTGGGTATTTGACAGGATATGGGGATTGATTTTGAACTTGCCGACCCAGGGCATGTTCTCGATGGTAACGGCAATCTGACCGTCACGGCCGATCTCCTTCTGAAAATCGCGCACGCTGTACAGCCAGCGCAGGAAACCAACCTCGAACCCCATCCAGGACGGCGGATGGAAATTGACCAGCGGTATGGAGCGCTCCGCTGCCAGCTCAATGCAGATGCGCAGGGCATCGGCCGGACCACCCCAGCCGTCCAGAGGCATAAAAGGGGCATGAATGGAATGGATTGTGGTGATCTCTTGCAAGGATGCAATCAGTTTTGCCGGGCTGACCTTCTGGAAATCCTGATTAATAATCAGTTCGACACCATCGAATCCGGCCTGGGAGGAAAGATTGCAGACCGTGTGAATCGGCAGGGTATACAACGAACCGGTTGAGAGCGAGATGAGCATCAGACGTCAATCCTCCATGCTGCTGAAGGTTTGCCCTACAAGACGTTGAATTGCGCCGACCGCTTCAAGCGATTCCCGCAGGAGACGCTGATCACTGTCGGGCAGCGCTCCGACATTCAGGTGCAGCGGCGCCTCGTTTGACCAGTCGGGCTGCAGATCATATTCTCGGGTCAGTCGCAATTCATGCAGAGCATGCCAGGCCTGCAGCAGCCGTTCGGCCGTATCAACATCCAGCTCATGCCGCGACAAAATTTCACGGATGCGCTCGGGCGTTGATGACGTTTCAAGCCCCTTGAGCAGAGCCAGAACAGAGACTGCGGCGGAAAGCGGTTGCAGGGCATTGTCACGCAAGGCAAACTGCCCGCGGTAAGGACCGTTCTTTTTAAGTCGCAGGCCTCCCATCATGCCAATCCCATGAGAGAGGTTGCACACACGTGTGACCTGGAACGCCATGGCCGATTGGCATTCCTTTAAGAGCGACCGGCACAATGGAGCGAATTCAACGGCAACACCCCCATCGCAGTAAAGCTCCGACTGGTCGGCCAGCCTGCACAGGTCGATCAGATCGTCCATCTGACCTTGCTCCAAGCGCTGCCCCAGGCGTTGCCGCCATTCCGGCATGCTGCCGCTCCATTCGGGATTGCGCGGGGTGACGGTTGCATCGACCAGCAGACCGCAGGCCTCGAAACCTTCATGGATCAGCCGCCCCAAGCGGGAGAGGAGCTCACGTTCGGCCTCTCCGGCCTCGCTATGTACCAGCATCAGCTGGAGCGGGCAGAAGGGTGAAAACTCCAGACGCCCGGCAGGCCCCAGGGCAATCAGCCTTACCTGCGGCGCCTGCCGCTCAGGCAAGCCGAGCGATGCGTGCGCAGTGCGAATAACCGATCCGGACAGCGCCACAAGGAAACGTGTACTGAACTCGTAGAACGCCGGGGCGGAGTGGTGAACGCCAACATGGCCGTAGAGTCCCGCGTAGAACGTGGTGGTAAGTGCCTTGAGCCGGAGTGGTTCCCCACAGCCAGGGACCTCTTCGAGCAGATCTGTACAGTGGCGGCGGAAAGTGTCGTTGGCAGCAATCAGGTCATCGAGAGCCAGCCCGGCTCCGCTCAGCAGCGCTTCGGCCTCATTCGTCCGGCAGAACTCCAGACGAGCTAGCAGCGCCTGGCGGAAGGTCGCAGCAAAATCAGCGCCGGCACGCCAGGCAAGGACATCGCCACCTTTTGCGGAGACCAGAGCTTTCATCACTCCTCCATACAGTCGTGCACTTCATGGGCAAGAAAGCGCCGGATATTTTCAGAAGGGGGCGCCGTCAGCAGGGATACGACCACCATGATGACCACCACCAGCGGGGCGCCGATAAACGCCGAAGAGGTCGCCGGCAGCAGGTTGGAAACAACCGGCAGGGCACCGCCGAGCAGAAACGGCAGAAATGTGATCAGCACCCCGGACAGCATTCCGGCAATCACACCGGGCGCATTGGCCCTACCCCACCAGATTCCCAGCAGGAAGGCGGGAAAGAGGGTGTTACCGGCCAGGGCAAACGCCAGAGCGGCAATCTCGGCAATCATGCCCCACGGCCGCAAGCTCAGCACCATGACAACGGCCGCCAGCAGCAGAAAAAAGCCTTTGGAGGCATTGACCTTGTCCGTTTCCGAGGCTTTGGGACGGATCAGGCGCGGGTAGATGTCATACGAAAACGAGGCCGAACCGGTCAGCATCAGGCCGGCCACGGTCGAAAAGGCGGCACTCATCCCGCCAGCCGCCAGCAGGCCGACCACCCAGAGCGGCAAGCCCCCGTTACTGACCGCCGAGAGCACGATCATATCGGCGCTGGCAGGGTCCGGCGTAAAGGGCAGCCCGCCCCGCGCTTCAACCAGGCGTCCCAGGACACCATAGGCAGGCGCCGACCAGTAGATCAGGGCAATGAAGAACAACCCCCATACCACGCCCCAGCGGGCGTCACGAATGCCGGGCACCATATAGAAGCGGGAAAGCACGTGGGGCAATCCGGCGGTACCAAACATGAGCGTAAAACAGAGTGCCAGCCAGTGAAAGAGCGATTCCGTGGTAAACGGGTCCGACCAGGAGAATCCGAATTGCTGCTGCAGGTCAGTTATGGCAGCACCGTACCCGAACTGGGGCAGCAGCCAGAAAAAGCCCATTTTGCGGTTCAACAGCATCAATGGCAGAATGAAGGCCACAATCAGGACGAAGTATTGCAGTTTCTGGTTGCGCGCAACCCCCATCGTGCCGGAAATCACGACCATGAATACCACCAGAGCGGCACCGATCAGCACGGCGGGCATATAGCCGATGCCAAACAGCCATGAAACCAGCAGGGCAATACCACGAAACTGGGCCACGCTGTAGATGACCGTAATCAGAATGGAGATACAGGCCACCAGGGTGCGGGCGGTGGCGGATTCATAGCGGAAACCGACGAAGTCGGGCGCCGTGTACTTACCGAAACGCCTGATCTGGCTGGCCATCAGTACCAGCAGCAACACATAGCCGCCGGTCCAGCCCACCACAAACGCCATGGCATAATAGCCCTTCAGGTAGAACATGCCCGCCAGCCCCATGAAGCTGGCCGCGCTCATCCAGTTACTGGCGATCGCCGCACCGATGCCGATCCGGCCGGTGTAACCCCCGCTAAAACCGTAATCGCTAGCCTGACGCGACCGGGTTCGAAGTCCTGACAGGATGAACAGGGCAAACATGCCGGCTACCATCGCCAGGGGCAGCAACTGAACCGTGGAAACAGACATCTATTCCTCCCCTTCCCGGTTGGCGCCGCGCAGCTTGAAGCGCAGGGAGCCATCCAAACTTTTTACCGCATGCCGGTCCATCCAGAAATTGAACAGGGCGCACAGGATGATAAACCAGAGCGGTAACAACTGCCCTGTCAGCCAGAAGTGGATCGGCAGATTGAAAAAGGTAAATTCACTCAGCAGCAGCTTGGAATAATTCACCTCCAGAAGATATACAAAGACCTGGAAGCCAATTATGGAAATCAGCCAGCCGGCCAGCACCAGCCTGATGACGCGAACCTCGCCACGCATTGACGTGCCGCGTGGCCTGAAGATACTAATGTCTCTGGAGCCGTCACGATTCGCCATTGTCACCCCCTGCCTACGCTGTCTTATGATAATGAATGTAATAGATTTCCTTGCCCTCGGCCATGAATTTCCTCATGTACTTGGACAAGGGGTAGCCCTCCAGCACATGACGGTACGGATCGGGCGCCATGGCATTTTCGAAGCCCGCTATGCCCGGCATAAACTCAGCCACATCCAGGCCGTAATCCACAAAGTCGGTAGCGAAGTAGAGATCGGCTCCTGGCAGCATGAACTCAGCGAGATAGCCTACAAATTCGGCGTTTACCAGCCGGCGTTTGCGATGACGGATCTTCGGCCATGGATCGGGACAATTGATGATCACCCCCCGCAGCGATTGCCGCGGGATACAGCGTTCCATGAACGAACGGGCTTCGTCCCGCACCACCCGCAGATTATCCAGGCCGGCCTTGTCAGCCCGTTTGCAGGTTTTCAGACAGCCCTTGTTGTAGTAATCAAGCGCGAGATAGTTCCACTGCGGGTGGAGTGTCGCCATCTGGGCCGCAAAATCGCCGACACCGCAGCCAATTTCGAACACCAAGGGTTTTTCAGCACCAAAGATCTGCTGCCAATCCGGCATAACGGCCAGCATCTCCGGGGCTAGAAAACGGGGAGAGGTTATAGGGATAAGTTTCACACTGCCACCTTGTACGATTTAAAATCATTACAATCTAGCATAGGTTCGGATGACTTTTCACCGGTTTTCGCATAACCGCAGAAAATTCCGCCCGCCGCACACTACGCAGCTTGGAAGTTGGCGGGGTAGTTCCCCGTACAGATGAAGAGCCGAAAGGGGTGAGCGGTGACGTCTTTTCACCTTAACTTTTACGTACTGCTGTGTTATAGCAATAGATACTTGTAGGCAGGGGAGCAGGCATGGAAATCTTTGGCGGATTTATGGTAATGATGAGCATCCTGGCCCTGTTTCTGACGGTAATCTGGTTCATCACACCGTTTGTGGTATTCGCCATAATGGGCAAACAGGATCGTTCCCTGGAGATCCTGGAGAGGATCGACAAACGCCTGTTGACCCTGGAACAGCACCTCAATGCGCTCCAGACCCAGCAGGCATCTCACGAAACCGCGGCTACGGATCTGGAAGAAGCTGCAACGCCGGCTTCCGGCCAGACACCCCTGAAAGAGCTTTAAGCGCTTGCCCGAAGAAGCATTTCTGCTACTATACGGATGGATCGCTTTTATGGAGGATGGTAACGATGTTGCTGCAGGGCAAGAAGGCATTGATATTTGGCATCGCAAACGAAAAAAGCATCGCCTGGGCCATTGCCAGGGCCTTCCATGAGCAGGGGGCTGAACTGGCCGTTACCTACGCCACGGAAACGCTTGAAAAGCGGGTCAGGCCCCTGGCGGAATCCGTACAGGCAGCGGCGGTACTGCCCTGCAACGTCACCAGCGATGACGACATCCGGCATGTGTTCACGGAACTGGCCAAGGTCTGGGACGGTGTCGATATCATCATCCATTCCGTGGCCTTCGCCAACAAAGAGGAACTGAAGGGGACCATTGTCGGCACCAGTCGTGAAGGCTTTGCCACGGCCATGGATATCAGCGTCTATTCCTTTCTCGGTATCATGAACCAGGCGCTTCCGATGATGCAGGGCCGCGCTGCCAGCGCGCTGACCCTCAGTTATTACGGGGCCGTAAAGGTCTTCCCCAACTACAACGTCATGGGAGTGGCCAAGGCCGCCCTGGAGGCCTCGGTTCGCTACCTGGCAGAGGCTGTTGGCCCGGATGGAATCCGCATCAACGCCATCTCTGCCGGCCCGATACGGACACTGGCGGCATCCGGCGTTAACGGCTTCTCCCAGATCCTTCACAACGTCGAAGAGCGGGCTCCCCTGCGCCGCACCATCACCCAGGAGGATGTGGCCCGTTCGGCTGTCTACCTGTGCAGCGATCTGGCCAGCGGTGTCACCGGCGAGATCCACTATGTTGACGGCGGTTTCAACGTGACAGGCTTATAATCCAGACATACTCTTACTCAGTTACCACCCTCGGAGTTAACCCATCAAAGAACCGTTCGGAAATCTTGCAGGCCTAAAATCAAGTCAGATCCAGGCTCTGGAACGGCTGTACCGCAGACGCATCCCGCCAGCCGAATTCTGTTCCCAGGAACTGGCGGCCCGTCTGGTCGAACTGTCAGCCGACATTCGTCGCCAGATCGGGATCCTCATCAGCCGGTCCGGCATGGTGGAATATGTGATTGTCGGTGATGAAAAGGGCTTGGTCATTCCCGATCTGAGCGACTATCCACTGGGAAAACGCCCCTTGCGGGGGCTGCGCCTGGTTCACACCCACCTCAAGAACGAATCCATCACCGAAGACGATATCACCGACCTTTCCCTGCTGCGGCTGGACCTGCTGGCCACGCTGCTCTTCGTTCCCGGAAAACAGCAGATCTATGCCCAGCTGGCCTGGTTATCAGGCAGCCAGAGCGGATCGCCGGCCACCACCGAACCGGTCAGCCCGCTGGAACGTATCGATCTGGACTGCGTCCATTTCATACCCGAACTGGAAGCGGATCTGGAGAGGGTCACGCGCAGCTCAAGCAGATCGGCTGACGCTCTGGAGCGGGCCATTCTGATTTCGGTCACCACGGGCGGCACCCGCCAGGACGCCGAGGATTCCATGGCCGAACTGCGGGAACTGGCCCGCACCTCCCGCGTGGAGGCCCTGGATGAATTCATTCAGCGGCCGCACAGCCTCAACCCCCGCTATGTCATGGGCGAAGGCAAGATGCGGGACGTCGTCATTCGGGCACTGCAACGCGGCGCCACCATGCTGATCTTTGACCAGGAGCTGACCCCGGCCCAGATCCGTTCCATCTCGGCCCTGACCGAACTGAAGGTCATCGACCGCAGCCAGTTGATCCTGGACATCTTCGCCCGCCGGGCCAAGAGCCTGGACGGCAAGGTCCAGGTGGAACTGGCCCAGCTCAAGTACCTGCTGCCGCGCCTGACCGGGCGCGGCGTGCAGATGTCGCGCCTGATGGGCGGCATCGGCGGACGCGGACCGGGCGAGACCAAGCTGGAAACCGACCGGCGCCGCATCCGCGACCGTATCGCCAGTCTGGAACGCGTGCTGGAAGACCTGTCCCGCGGCCGCTCCCAGCGGAGGCAGCAGCGCATCAAGGCCGGTGTGCCGATCATCTCGATCGTCGGCTATACCAACGCCGGCAAATCGACCCTGCTGAACGCCCTGACCAAGAGCGATGTGTTTACCGAGGACCTGCTCTTCGCCACCCTGGACACCTCGACCCGCCGCCTGCGCTTTCCCCGCGAGCGGGAGGTGATCATCACCGATACGGTCGGTTTCATCCGTTCGCTGCCAAAATCGCTGATGGGCGCCTTCAAGGCCACGCTGGAAGAGCTGCAGGACGCCAACCTGCTGCTGCACGTAGTGGACACCGCCAACCCCCGTTTCGAGGATCAGATCGCGCAGGTGCGGACTATTCTTGCTGAGCTGGGATTGGGAGACAAGGACGAGTTACTGGTCTTCAACAAGGCGGATCTGCTGAAGGATATGAAAAGGAAGGATACGGTGGCATTTTTACGCGTGCGCCAATCGGCACGGACCGAAGGGGGCATCATCGTATCGGCCCGTGACCGGAAGAGCCTGGCGCCGCTGATGGAGGAACTCCAGCGGCGCTTCTGGCCGGACGAACACCTCGACGACGACCCGTCTATTCAAACTGCTTCTTAAACTCCTCCACGGCCTGACGCAGCCCTGCCACCTCCGACCGCAGGGCAGCCACTTCCTCCTCCAGCTTTGTCAATCTCTCATTTTCCGCCATAACCCTGACACGCGCCGGTTCGGGCGACGCCTCATGTTCCTCAGCCGACATATCCGGCATCCCGGAGAAAAGATGGGCGTTGCGGGCCTCTTTGCGTCCCGGTTGACGAGGCAGACGCACAATCAGAGGATCGTCGCGCCCCATCAATTCATTGAGAACCTCTTCCACCGCAGCCAGATCGGCAAAAGAGTACATACGTTCGCAGCGGGTACGCAATTCGCCCAACGTCTGGGGTCCTCGCACCAGCAGCTCGCACATGATGGCCAGTTCAGCCGGAATCAGCCCCAGCTTCTCGGCCAGCAGATGGCGATACTTGGCCACACGACTGCTTTCACCCGACACAACCGTCAGCTGGTTGAAGCGCATGCGGTTAAGCGCCCGCACCACATCCTCCTCAGCCAGGGCCATGACCGGGTCGCGGTTTGATTTCTGATTACAGGCATTGGTAAGGGCATTTAAAGAAAGCGGATAATATTCCGGGGTGGTCATCTCCTTCTCGATCAGGCAACCGAGCACCCGCACCTCAACCTCGTTCAACACGACATCCATCGCACTTCTCCTTAACGTATAAAATAATCACCCAACGGCTCAATAATGGGGAGGCGGTTCTTCCTCGTCAGAGGTTCTATTGATGGAAGGCGACAGTAACGAGAACTGTTCCCGCATCCGGCCAAGCTCCCGCTCCAGCCGGGCAATCGACAACTCCTGGCGGCAAACCGTCTCATTCAGCTCGGTGATGGTTTTTTCCTGATGCATAAAGCGCAGTTCCAGTTCCGTAATCCGGTTTTCCATTATAGACCTCCTCTATCCTTCGTAAATTGCCGTAATGATCGCGACACATCAGCCAATCCTGACCGAGCGCATGGAGATGGAACCGAGCGGCAGTCCCTCGGCAAAGAAGGAGACCGCTTCGCCCGCGTGCTGCAACGCCAGGATGTACAACAACGGCAGATAGTGCTCGTTAGTTGGAATCGAAAGACGGGCCGCCTCGCCCAAGGCCGCGTAGGCCACCAAACGGTCGTGTTCGCCCGACAGGATCAGTTCCGCCGCCAGGGTGTCAAACGCCACAGCCCAAGGGTGCGGTTCGCGGGCATCCCATTGCAGCAGGCGCAGGTTGTGGACGATGTTGCCGCTGCCCACGATCAGTACCCCTTCCCGTCGCAACACCTGCAGCTCGCGCCCCAGATCGTAGTGAAAGCGGGGGTGCTGGCTGCGGTCGAGGCTGAGCTGCACGGTAGGGATATCGGCCAGCGGGTACATACGCCGCAGCACCGACCAGGCGCCATGGTCCAGCCCCCAGGAATAGCCGTCGTCCAATCGCACGGCAGTGGATTTCACCAGGTCACGCACCCGCCCGGCCAGCTCGGGCGAACCGGGGGCCGGATACTGCACCTGGTAGAGCGCATCGGTAAAGCCGTAGAAATCGTGGATCGTCTTGGGTTGCGGCATGGCGGTCACAAAGGTGCCCTCGGTCTCCCAGTGGGCCGAGATACAGAGGATCGACGTGGGACGCAGAATCGTCGCAGCAACCGCGCGCCAGGCAGCCGCGTAGACGGATTCCTCGATGGCATTCATCGGGTTGCCGTGGCCGATAAACAGGGCCGGCATGAAAGGTGGAATATCAGTGATCATAGCGGGTCTCGATTCTGTAACGGTTTGAGGGTGACCAGCGGCGGCTTTATCGCCGACTGGTCTAACCGAGTGTTGTGCTATCACCTTGCTCTCGTAATTGCTGTTTTGCCTTAAACATCAAAACCATACCCACCAATAAGGCTATCATTCGGAAAATAGTATCCAGAATCTGGATAGCAAACATATGGGTGACTCCACTCAGCAGAAGAAAGGTTCCAATACACATCAACGATATAGGACTTTTTTCAAATCCTTCTTTTATTGTCTTTCTGTTCATGTAAACAATTATGCAAAGTGCCAAAACAATATCAACACTACCCTTAATAAGTAATGAGATATCATTTTCTTGAGCCAAATAGGCAGCCGCTTTCAGCACTCCAAGCAATAAGTAGCAGCCCGCTGCGAGGACTGTGACATTCCATCCCCATCCTTTTTTCAGAAAAAGCCCTACTCCGGATGTCAGGAAAACTATAGGTACCAAGTTGTAAAATAGATTGCTTTCTGTTGTCCCGCCGTGAAGCGCAGCGATGACAAGTTGATATGCCACATAGGAACCGTTAAACAGGAAGTATGAAGCGATGATGGTAATTCCTGGTTTGCTTTTCATTCATTCTCCTGCACAACTTCGTTATTGAGCGGTTCACGCGCACGCGCGTGAACCGCTCATCCACCCAAACGGGAACATTTATCCAACGTCACCTATGCGGCCTTCTGCAAACGCTCAGCGACCCATACCTTTATAATGGATTGCCTCGGCACCCCAAGGCGACGGGTTTAATGCTTGCAACTGGCTTGGCTTCGACTTCGCTCAGCCAACGGGACCTCATTATTCTCCTTTTGATTCTTTATAGGTCTGCGAGCTTTGTAAATATCTAGAAATTGAGAAATATCCTCGCCTTCATCAAATTTTTTGTCAAATTCTATCGCCTTCATAAAGAGCGCCTCCCTAGATTATCGGAAACCCGCTGGCTGAGCGGAGCCGAAGCCAAGCAAGTATCACTCACTCTCTTTATTCCTGCAATGACTTTCATTCTGGCATTCCGCCAACAAATGAACCTGATTGGCATCACCGGCAATCAAAGCCTGTTTCTTTTTCCGACTCCACCCTTGAATCTGCTTTTCTCGATAAAAAGCGTCATCGACGCGATCACATTCTTCGCAATAGACAAGCTTCACTGGCAGCCTTTTTGCGGTATGGTTTGCGCCAAGGCCATTCTGATGTTCCCATAAGCGGCGTTCCAAGTCGCGGGTGCTTCCGGTGTAGTAGCTACCATCTGCGCATTCGAGGATGTACATGTATGGCATTCGATGTATTCCCTCGGATTGTTGGCTTCGACTCCGCTCAGCCAACAGGATTAAATAATTTCGGTTACTGAGCACTGCCTTCCGGCTGCTGAACTCAGACTTCCGGCTGCTAAACTCAGACTTCCGATCGCTGAATCAGACTTCCGATCGCTGAATCAGACTTCCGATCGCTGAATCAGACTTCCGGTTGCTGAATCAGACTTCCGGTTGCTGAGCGGAGTCGAAGCACCACACCGTCAACTCGGCCAGCGTATGCTGGAACTTCCTGTGTGTCTCGCGGATCACGAACGGTACATCGCGCGGTTCACCCAGCATGCGGAAATGCGGCGCCAGTGCCGTCTTCAAGCCATCCAGGCTCCAGACCGGCTCGCCGGCCTCACGGTAACCGCCCAGCCATTCCTCTTTCTTGGTGTATTCCTCCAGCCAGGTGTACGGGGAGGTAATCACCAGCAGGCCGCCCGGATTCATCCGTTCGTGAATAGTGGTCAGGAACCTGCGCGGCGAGTAGAGCCGGTCGATCAGGTTGGCAGCCAGCACCAGATCATAGCCGCTGAATTTGTCCGGCAGGTTGCAGGCATCGGCCTGAAAAAAACGCACCTTGTCGCGAACCGTGTCCAGCCCCAGTGCGCTCAGCCCGATCTCGTGAAACGATATCACCTCCCCCTCCTCGGGAAAGGCATAGCGCAGGTAACCTTCGTCACGCATACGGGTTGCCAGCCGAAAGAAGCGGGTCGAGAAGTCCAGGCCGGTGACCTGTTTGAAACCACCTTTGGCCAGCTCAAAGGCCGCCCGCCCCACGGCGCAGCCCAGGTCGAGGGCATGATCCATAGCACGGCCCTGCATGGCTGCCAGGGCGATCCCGGCGCAGGTCACGGCAAAGTTGGCCACGCCGAAATGCTCGGGACCGTAGTGGGCCTCGCAATACTGGGCCGCCAGGGCATCGCTCTCGTACTGGTCGTCGTGGATGATCACCGGGGCGCTATTCTCCACATAGCGGAAGCCGGCGTGCTGGAAGAAATGGCGTCGGAAGGCGTAGCGCGAATCACGGGTGGCCTCGTTGCCGGTGGAGATCCAGGAGCCGCCCTTGATCAGGTTGTGCCTGCTGTCAAAGGTCGGAGTGGAAAAATCGTCATACCACGGGTGGATCTCGAAACCATGGAACGGGTAGATCGGCGTCTCGGTCCATTGCCATACATTACCGATGACATCGAAGAACGCTCCGCTGCCGAACACATCGATGGGGCAGGAGGAGCTGTAATACTCCAGGTTGATGTTGCCCGGCGCCGTATGCCAATAGGGCTGGTCGGGGATAGCGCAGACATCCCGCAGCCGGTGCCATTCGTCCTCGCTCGGCAGGCGAATCGGCAGGCCGCTCTTTGCCGCCTTCCAGTTGCAGAAGGCCTTGGCCTCCAGCTGATTGACCTCTACCGGCCAGTTCCAGGGCAGATCGATCTCCGACGCCATGGTGCGCAAGCGCCAGCCGTCGCCGGACGCGATCCAGAACAGGGGATGTTCGGCCTGCTTGAACTCACGCCACTGCCAGCCTTCCTCGTTCCACCACTGCCGATCACGGTAGCAACCGGCCTGGACGAATTCCAGGAATTCCCGATTGGATACCAGGTATTTGCCGGCCTTGAAACCGGCGACCTCGGCCTCATGCGCCCCGTACTCGTTGTCCCAGCCATACAGGGGATGATCTTTGGATTTTCCGAGTACGACCGTGCCGCCCGGAACCTGCAGCAGTTCATTGACCGGCGGCTCACCCGACTCGCGGCAGATGTCCCAGAAGGGGAGCTGAACCACCTGATCGATCGGTAATTGCCGGATCAGCACCGAGGAGGTCTCCAGGTGGATGCGCTCGTGCTCGATCCCCATCATGATGCCCCAGAAAGGGCTTTCCCAGGTAACCGGCAGGCTCAGCGGCAAGGTGCGGATCAAGCCGTCAATCACCGCGCGGACCTGGTCGCGATATTCCTTGACCTGTTGGCGGGTCGGCCAGTCGTAGTGACGTTCATCCAGGTCGTCCCAGGACATCTCATCCACCCCCACGGCAAACATGGATTCGTACCTGGGGTTGATACGCTGGTCGATGACGCGGCCGATAATCAGCTTGTTGATGAAGAAGGTGGCTGTATGGCCGAAGTAGAATATCAGCGGATGCCGCAACCGGTCAGCCCGCAGATAGAAGGTTTCATCATATTTCAAGGTCTCGTAGAGCTTTTCATCGATGTCATAGGTGGCGTGGAAATAGTCCAGAATCTCTTTCCGTTTCGATTCCGGATCGCCGCTGTTCAGGATGGTGGTGCGGGTAGACGTGGCAATCATGGCAGGCTCCTTGCGCAGCCCATGGTAAGGGCTGCCGGCAGTAAATATCAGAATTGCATTTTTTTTGTGGACGATTGACCCTACACTTTCGTATTCTACCATAACTTTATACAAGTCACACAACACAGAGGAAGGTATTACCATGGCTCAGGCAAAAAATGGCGACAAAGTAACAATTGATTACACCGGCAGACTCGAAGACGGAACGGTGTTCGACTCCACCCTCGAAGACGAGTGCAACCCGGACGAATGCGATTCGGACGATTGTGGCGATGACTGCGGAGATGACGAATGCGGCTGCGGAGGCCACGAAAGCGGCCCGATGGAACTGACCATCGGCGAAGGCGAGCTGTTCAGCCAGATCGATGAAGCCTTGATCGGCATGGCGCCAGGCGAGAAAAAATCCGTGATCATCCCCGCGGCCGACGCCTTCGGCGAATATGACAAAGACAAGGTCTTTACCGTCCCGCGCAGCGACATGCCCGAAGATCTCAAGCCTGAAGTAGGCGACGAGCTTGTGCTGACGAATGAAGACGATGAAGACTTAGGTGTACAGGTCGTAGAGGTTACGGAAGAGAATATAACCTTCGACTCCAACCACCCGTTGGCCGGAGAAGACCTGACCTTTGAAGTCACCCTGTTGGAAATCCTTCCCTGATTCCTGATCCGATTATCCAGGCGGCCATACGGCCGCCTGGATCCTGTGAAACCATGCCACCTGAACATTACGAAACAATCACATGCCCTGCGTCATTCGATCCAGACGACCTTCTTGAACTGGCCAGAATGCGTATGCCTTTCGGCAAGTACGCCGGGCTACTGCTGATCAACCTGCCGGAACCGTACGTGATCTGGTTCGCCGGGAAGGGCTTCCCCCCGGGAAAGCTGGGAAGGATGTTGCAGACGGTCCATGAAATCAAGGTCAATGGCCTGGAGTTCCTCTTCGATCCCCTGCGTTCATAAAAAAAGGCCACGGCATCGGCCCTGACCTCTCTGCAACAATTCAGTATATACGGATAAAAAATAAATAAACAGACTGTTTTTATGCGATTGCCGCAGGTATAGTCAACTCAGGTAGTACTACCGTGTAAGAGCAACAGACTGTCTCTATAAGGAGGGCAACATTACAGAAAGAGTAAGTCCCCAACATAGAACCAGGCAACATTTTTCCGGTAGCACACTATAACCGGGACTGCCCTTGAAAAGGGTACATTGAGATAAAATGAGGCCCGCCGAACAACATGGCGGGCCTTTCAATTTTTCAGGCATATGATTAGTGGTTGAACGTAGCCAGGATGTATTCCGCAATCGCCCGGGCATCCTGATCGGAGAGTGTTGACACATCAAACCTGATCATGCGCGACAGGGGATTGCGCATGATCCTCACAATATCCTCCGGGGTGGTGATGTGGTTGCTCCTCAGCACCGATCCATACAGGGGACGACTCGCATCGCTGACATTCCCGCCATCGGGGTGACACGGGGAGCAGTACTGTTTGAAGAGCGCCTCCCCCGACCGCGGCACTCCCGGTCGTTCTTTCGCAACCGGAGCAACCTTTCCAGCTTGGCCGTTTTCACTCTTTTGCGGCGTAGTATTCGTACATCCAATCAGAAGGAGCGCTGTGGATAGCACGGTGACGCTTCGTGATGCCAATGTTCTGAGCACGGCCCCCTCCCCTGCAACCGGAAATTATCACTGAACTGTCAGGCCAGATTGAAGTTGTTCTGATAGGCCATCAAGGTGTTGATCATCAACGCCGCCACCGTCATCCGGCCGACACCGCCCGGCACCGGCGTAATCCAGGAACATTTTTCGGCAACATTCTCAAAATCGACATCTCCGACAAGTTTGCCGTTTTCCAGACGGTTGATCCCTACATCGATCAGGACCACTCCCTGCTTGACCATGTCTTCGGTAACAAAGCCGGGGATGCCCACCGCCACGATCACGATATCGGCCCGGCGGGTCTCGTCCAGCAGCAGTTCACGGGGCGTTTCGATGTGCGCCAGGGTGACCGTGGCATTGCCGATATCGAAATCATTGGAGAGCATGATCGAGATCGGCTTGCCGACAATATTGGAGCGTCCGATCACCACGCAGTGCTTGCCCTTGATCGGAATTTCGTAGAACTGCAGCAGCTTGCAGATGCCGTAGGCCGTTGCCGGACGAAAGGCCTTCTGCCCCAGGGTCATACGACCGAAATTGGTGGGGTGAAAACCATCGATATCCTTGTCAGGGTCAATGGCATTGATGATGTTCTGCTGGTCTATGTGCTTCGGCACCGGCAACTGAACGATCAGACCGTCGGTGGTGTGATCGTTGTTGATCTCGTGGATGCGGGCCAGCAGGTCGGCTTCGCTGATATCTTCCGGCAAGCGGATCAGATTGCCCTCGAAACCGGCCTTCTCACAGGAGATAATCTTCGATTTCACATAGGACTCGCTGGGGGCATGGTTGCCCACCAGGATAATGGTCATATGCGGCTTGCGCAGACCGGACGCCACGTACCCGGCTACCTTCCGGGAAATATCAACGACCAGATGCTCAGCACACTTCTTGCCGTCCAGCAGTTTCATCGGCATATCAAATCCTCATCTTTACGTCGTGCGTGACGTTGGTTGCCTACCTGCCGTTTGTATCATAAAACCGAAAACATGGCAATGCCGTGTCATTCCAGCTCCAGCGGCGGCTCTTCCAATACCGCCAGCTGCTCCCGCAGCGCCAGAATCTGCTCACCCCAGTAGTTCACCGTATTAAACCAGGGAAACGCCGCCGGAAAGGCCGGATCATCCCAGCGGCTGGCAATCCAGGCGCTGTAATGCAGCATGCGAAGTGCCCGCAAGGACTCAATCAGGCGCAGTTCGCGGGGATCGAAATCGCAGAATTCGCGGTACCCTTCCATCAACGCCTCCAACTGGGCGGTCTGGCGCTGACGATCACCGGAGAGCATCATCCACAGATCCTGCACCGCCGGTGCCATGCGGGCGTCGTCAAAATCCACGAAGTGCGGGGCGTTGTCCCGCCACAGGATGTTGCCGGCGTGACAGTCGCCGTGGGTGCGGATGCAGCTGACGGAAGCAACCTCATCCATGGTCCCGTCGATGACCTGCAGCAGCTGGCTGGTGACGGCCTCGTAGCTGGGCCGGTAATCATCCGGGATAAAGCGTTCCCTGATCAGGGCCACGCTGACATGGCCAAAACTCCTGCTGTCCAGGGCCGGACGGTGGCTGAACGGCTGTATCGTGCCGATCCGGTGAATACGGCCGAGCATCCGCCCGAGGATCAGCAGATTGTCCAGGTTGTCGAATTCAGGGGCATGCCCCCCCTGGCGCGGATAAAGCGCAAAGAGGAAGCCCTGGTACAAAAAGAGGCTCTCACCAGCCGCATTCTTCCAGGGAGCGACCACCGGCAGTTCATGTTCGGCCAGTTCAAAGCAGAAGCGGTGCTCTTCCATGATCTGTTCGGCGCTCCAGCGGCCGGGACGGTAAAACTTGGCGATCAACGGCTGTCCTTCGTCAATGCCAACCTGATAAACGCGGTTTTCGTAACTGTTCAGCGCAAAGGTTCGACAGTCGCAGCGAAAACCCTGATTCTCGACAGCATCCATGATGAAGTCGGGGGTAAGTGCCTGGAAGGGATGATGGGTAGGTGTCATGATGTCACCTTACCATCAAATGCCGCCTGCCTGGAGAAGAAAATTGAGTCAACAGACCCTCTTCTTCAAATATATCCGCCTGGTGCCGGGAGATATCTGTGGTATGCTTGGTATATATTAATCGAGGAGGCGCCATGAGATCCATACACCGTGTGATTGTCGTGACAACCCTGCTGCTGACCGCCCTGTCCATGCCTGTGCATGCCGGCCTACTGGACGATCTGTCCTCCGTGTTGGACGAAGCCGGCGGCAGCCCGGCACACAACCTTGATGATTCGACGATTGCCAGGGGCCTCAAGGAGGCGCTTGCCACCGGGACCACCCGGGCGGTCAGTGCCGTATCTCAGCACAACGGCTATTTCGGCAACCAGGCGATCAAGATCCTGTTGCCGGAGAAGATCCGCCGCAGCGCCGACCTGCTCGGCAGGTTCGGTTTTCAACAGCAGGTGGACGATTTCGTACTCAGCATGAACCGCGCTGCCGAGAGTGCCGCCCCCCAGGCCACAGAATATTTCGTTGACGCGCTCAAGGCCATGAGCTTTGACGATGCGCGGGCGATCCTTCAGGGTGATGCGACCTCCGCAACAAAATACTTCCGGCAAAAGACCGGTGACAAGATCTACGCCGCCTTCAAACCGGTGGTTGCGGCACACATGAAGGCAGCGGGTGTATCGCGCTACTACTCCCAGATGATGGCAAAAATCGATACCATCCCGTTTGCAGGCGCTGTCGGCACATTTGACCTGGATGACTATGTCACCACCAAGGCGGTCGATGGACTCTTCAGCACGCTCGGCGAGGAAGAGAAAAAGATCAGAACCGACCCGGCGGCGCGTGGAACCGAATTGTTGCAGAAGGTTTTCGGCAGGTAAGACCGGGCGGCCGGTTATCATCGCGAGCGTTCCATTTTTTTGGCTTAACACCAATATGAGGCGGTCGCAGGCGCCCCTGCACCGTTTTGCTTTTTGCATATCCATACTCGCCCGCCAGCTCGCAATAATTGGCGCGATACCATCCGTCATTGGCTGCGATGGTTATCCATACCGTCGAGCTGCCACTGAAGATCCGTGACGATTCGCCCGCCCCCTGTCAATGTTTTTTCGACATGCGCTTACATTTATGTTATCCAGATACAACTCTCACATCGGACCGAAATCCGGATTGCTGTGCCCAGTCATCTCCCGCAGCTTGCCGGTGCAGGATTGGGGCGTGTGACAGAACTATCTTACCTTGAAGGAGCAACAACGATGAACACTTGTCCTTGCGGAAGCGGCCGGACCTATGCCGACTGCTGCGAACCGATCATTGGCGGGGTCCAGCCGGCTGAAACAGCGGAACAACTTATGCGGGCCCGCTATTCTGCCTATGTCGGCGCGCAGATGGACTTTATTTTTGAAACGACCCACCCCGACCAGCGCCAGGGATACGACCATGCCGGCACAAAAGAATGGGCCGAGAGCTCCGAGTGGCTGGGGCTTGAGATTATCGATACACAGCAGGGCGGACAAGAGGAAGAGCGCGGCGAAGTCGAGTTTATCGCCCGCTTCAACGAAAAAGGCATTGCGCGTGAGCATCACGAGCATGCCGAATTCAAGAAGGAAGATGGTCGCTGGTATTTTGCCGAGGGCAACATGGTGAAAGCGAAACCGATTACCGTCACTAAAATCGGCCGTAACGACCCCTGCACCTGCGGCAGTGGGCTCAAATACAAAAAATGCTGCGGGAAATAGCAGCAACGGCCGGATAAAAAAAACAAGGCGGCCCTTGGGTCGCCTTATTCATGCTTGCAACTTCCAGCCATATCAAACAGGGGCATACCCTGTCAGAGCACCTGACCGGCTTCGATTTCTGCCGTATTGGCCGGGCGCACGGCCGTGACAGTGCCGGTAAATACCAGCGCCATGCCTGCCAGGGGGTGGTTGCCATCCAGCACGGCCTTGCCGTCAGCGATGTCGGTTACCCGGAAGAAGTGCGCTTCACCGGAGGATCCTTCGGGCTCTCCCTCAATCTGCATCCCGACCTTGAGCGGCTGAGGCAGGACATCGACTGACTCGATCAGCACCAGGTCGGCGTCATACTCGCCATAGGCCTGGGCCGGCTGCAACTTCAGCGTAACCGTATCGCCGACGGATTTGCCCTGCAACGCCTGTTCAATGGCCACAAACACATCATCATAACCACCGTGGAGGTACATCAAGGGTTCTTCACCTGCGTCGAGCACGACACCATCCGTGTCGGTCACCTCGTAGCTAACGGTTACCACACAATCTTTTACAATCTTTTTCATCTGTTCTCCCTGGGCGCCGAAAGCGGCCGTACAAGCCACCCGCCGCTATCATGTATATAGTACTGATCTGGTGTTCGCACCGGCCACCATTCTTGATGGCAGCGTTATTTGGTGACGGCAAGTGTCAGGCCGCGCACAAAGTTCCGCAGCAGCTGGTCGCCGCATTCCTTGTAATTCCTCTGTTCGACCCCTCGAAACAAGGCTGACAACTCCGCCTTCGAAATAGCAACCCCGGCCCGCCGGAAGACCGCCAGCATATCAGCGTCATTCAGCTCCAGCGCAATCCGGAGTTTCCGCAGGATCAGGTTGTTATTCAACAGACACTCCACCGGTTGGGTTACCCCGGCCTGCGCATCGCGAGGTCCGCGCCTGCTGGTTATCAAGCCATCCAGAAAAGCGCTCATAACCGTATCGTCACAGGCTGCGAAGCCATGTTCCTCTTCCTTTTTGAGAAGCTTCAACACATCGGCCGGCCCGATTTCATGCCCCCCTAGCTGGCATAGTTCCGCTATACTGGCGCCATTCAGGCTCAGGGCATAGCGCAGCCGGCGCAAGAGATCGTTGTTGGTCATGGAGGTTGGTCCTTGTAAACAGTCTTTGGTGAGTTGATAAACCCGGCTGCTAAATGCTCCGCCGCGGGCGGAAGGATCATAGCTGAAAAGGACCCAACGCATCAACAAAAACCGGGAATGAACGTCCTAAAACAGGCTCAGCAGCATTTTGGTACCCATCACGATCAACAGCAGGGCAAAGATTTTCTTCAATCGGGCGATCGGCAGACTATGCGCAAGCTTCGCCCCAAGCGGGGCAATGAGCATACTTGCAGCTGAAATCCCCAGCAGGGCCGGCAGGTAGACAAACCCAACCGTGTGAGCAGGGAGTATGGCGGTCAGTCCGTTGATCGCATAGCCGGCAGTACCTGCCAGAGCAATGGGAAAGCCGATCGCTGCGGAGGTGCCGATGGCATTGTACATGGCGACATTGCACCAGATCAGAAACGGCACGGACATGCTGCCGCCGCCGATGCCGACCAGACTGGAGACGCCGCCGATCATCCCGCCCACACCACATAGCGCCACACTACCAGGCAGTTGCCGATGGGGATGCGGCTGGATGTTGAGCAGCATCTGAGCCGCGACATAGTAGGTAAAGAGCACAAAGAAGACCTTGAGAAAACCGGTCGAAAGCTGGGCAGCCACCCATGTGCCGCAGAATGTGCCGATCAGGATGCCCGGGGTTATCCGGCGCACCACGGACCAGTCTACCGCCCCTCGCAGGTGATGGGCTCGCAGGCTGGAGATGGAGGTAAACATGATGCTGGCCATAGAGGTGCCGAGGGCCAGGTGCAGGACATGCTCCGCCGGCATCTGTCGAGCTGTAAAGATGAAGGTCAGCATCGGCACGATCACCAGCCCGCCGCCCACGCCGAGCAATCCGGCCAACCCTCCGGCAAATACGCCCAAGGCAAGGTACAACAGCCACGCAGACATTCCGCTCCCCCTTTTTGTTGAATCGTTCGGCCACATACTACGCGGTTGACGGCACTTTTTTCAACACTATTCCCGGACAGCGGGTGTGGCTAGCGAAAATTTTATGCCGATCGGCATAAAAAAGCGCCATGTAACCCGGTTTGCGTGGTCCGGTGTTTACCTCCGGCCGGTTTTTCCGCTATACTCTGTTTCATTCACTCGACGACTAATCCTGTTCAGCACAGCGCAGAGCAGCGCATTGCCGCACGGCGTTGCTCTATGGTCTATCCCATGAAACCGGAAGGAGCCTCCCCATGGCCAGATGTTCAAACTGCAACGCCCCCTTGCCCGATGGTTCCCTGTTGTGCGCCTACTGCGGCGACCGCAATGACATCGATCTCAAGGGGATCCACTACTACACCACCCATGAAAACGACTCTCCCCGCACCTGCCCGCGCTGCGACAAGCCTCTGAAGAGCATCGACCTGAAACTGAACGGCCGCTTTCTGATCGACCGCTGCGAGCACTGCCTGGGGCTGTTCTTCGACCCGGGTGAGCTGGAAGCGCTCCTGGACGCCACCGTCAAAAACGTGTTTCTGATCGACAAAAGCGGATTGGACGGCATCAATCTGCACCGGCAGCCCGACCAGTACCCGATCGCCTACATCAAATGCCCGGTCTGCTCCCAGTTGATGAACAGGGTCAACTTTGGCGCCCGGAGCGGCGTCATCATCGATCGCTGCAAGGCGCACGGGGTCTGGCTGGATGGCGGGGAGTTGCTGCATCTGATGGAATGGATGAAGTTGGGGGGCAAGCTCCTTGACCAGGAGCGTCAGGAGCAGATCCGCAAGGACGAGCTGAAACAGGACATGGAACGCCACCAGAAACCGTCTCTCTATCGTCGCGAACCTTCTGTTTTCGACTCCTTCGGAGGTCCCCTGCAACAGTCCGATCCGGATCTTTTCGATATGATCTACAAGGCCATCCGGTTTTTCACGCGGTAAGTTTCGCAGCTTGGCCGGAAATGGCGCCCGCTGTTGTCACCTTTCAGGGCACGTTGCCTTCGCGACAACCGACTTGGCCCCCGATTGACTGATGAAGGCCAGGAATTGTTGCTCCAGATGGTCCGCCGCAGTCGCATCGCCCGTGCTGCGCAGGATCTCGATCACGCACTCGGCCGTACACAGGCAGTCCTCTTTCTGGTTCTTTCTCAGGGTATAGCGCGATTTTCCGGACGGCGTGAGACAGACCCGCCGCACCTTCTGCAGGTAAGGACTGCGCTGATGGATCTTGCGGGCCTCGTGCCAGGTACCGTCGATCAGGATGAAATGGGTGATGCCCGACAGGTCCCCGTCATTCTCATCGGCAGCCCCCGGATACACCAGCGCCACACCGCCCGCCTCAATCTCTTCCAGCAGCCCGGCTGGCGGGTTCATGCGGTCCCAGCACAGCTGCTCGGCCTCGCTCCCGAGCACTTCAAGCACCAGGCGACCGGTATTTGAGCGTTTCGGAAACTCTTTACTATGCGTCAACAGGGTAAATTTCACGTCGTCTGCCTTTGTGTCAGCTGCATTTCTGCGATGATCTTCCTATATTCGGGCTATTATTTCAACACATCATCTCCCATCCCGGCACTCAACACAGACAAACCAACGGCAGCCTCCAGCAACAGCCCATTCCAGCCTCGCAAAAATCCTTGACAGATGCGCTCTCCGGATATAATTTAACATCAAATCATATCATATCAATCTACTTTGGAGCGACCATGAAATCGCTCGATGAGACCACATGTCAAGCCCTGACCACCTACACCAAACTGATGCGGGCAGCGGAATCGGTCACCAACCGGGTCAGCAGGTCCATGTCAGCTGCCGATCTGACGATCAGCCAGTTTGGCGTACTTGAGGCCCTGTACCACAAAGGGCCGCTCTGTCAACGGGACATCGCCGCCAAGATCCTGAAGAGCACCGGCAACATGACCCTGGTGATCGACAACCTGGAAAAACGCGGCCTGGTACGACGGGAGCGGGACAACCAGGACCGCCGCTACCTGACGGTGCACCTCACAAAGAGCGGGGCTGGGTTGATCGAAGGGGCGTTTGTCCACGTCGCAGCAGCCATCGTCAGCGACCTGGCCATCCTATCCCCGGCAGAGCAGCAGACACTGGGCCGCCTGTGCAAGAAGCTGGGACTGCAGGACGGAGGCAGGGGATGAGGCGCTCATTACAGCGGAAATCGGGATGACAAAGGTTCGCCCATAATCATCATATCGCCAACGGACGATCCGCATCCGGACGGCCCTTAGCAGATTGGCGACATCACGACCCTCGGAGGAACATGCCTGTGTCTACATCACCAGCTGAAAACATCTGTACCCCATCCTGTCCGCCGGTCGATCTGAGCGGCGAGAGCGACTGGACCCCCTTTGACGCCCCCGCCCTGGTCGGAGCATCCTTGCGGTTCGTCTCCGGCGAACCGGATGGCAACCGCTTCCGGGTGCGTTACTATAAAGATCGCGAGCAGCATCTCAAGGCCCGCATCTGGTTCGGCCCCGAGACCGAAGGCCCCCCGGGGAACGCCCACGGCGGCTCGGTAGCAGCGGTACTGGACGAAGTCCTGGGCCTAGCCGCCTGGGCCGCCGGCTACCCGATCGTGGTCGGCAACCTGAACATCAGTTTCCGCAATCTGTTACCACTGCAAAGGGTCGTCACAGTCGAAAGCAAGGTGGTCTCGGCCGAGGGGCGCAAGGTGATGGTACATGGCCGCATCTTCTGCGAAAAGACGACCTATGCCGCCGGGGAATGCCTGTGCATCACCCTCCCGGGCAGATAACACGGGGCCGCGAACAGCAGCTGAGAGGCCGGCCGGCACACAACAAAAAAAGCCCGCATCAGGCGGGCTTTTTTCTCGTACAGGGCATGCCGGCTACGCGGCTTTTTTCAACGCAGCGGCCTCAAACGCTTCAGCGAAAACATCGGCAAAGGCCTCGATGGATGTTGGGGTGGTATTCTCCGTTGTCCGCGGCCGGTTCACGGCAAAGAGCCCGCCATTAATCGCTCTGCTCATCTCGATCAAGAGCCGGCTCACGTCGGGGCTGATCCCCATTGCCACCATCGCCCTGTCAGCATCGTCGTAGGGAAACTGCACATACTTCAGATCGGGCCAGCCGATCCTGCGGCCGATGACGCCGATCGCCTCTTCCAGGGAGAGATCGCGCTGGCCGAGCAGATCCTTGACCACCTTGCCGCTGAAGTCCCGTTCCACCAGATGTTTGGCAACCCGGGCGGCAATATCCCGCGTGGCGATCATGGCAAACTTCCGGTCGCCCCGCACCGCCGAACCGGCAATGCCCTTCTCGTTGATCAGCGGGATGTTCGTCAGCAGATTCTCCATGAAATAGGTGCAGCGCAGATGGAGCACATCCACCCCCGCCAGCCCGTTCAGCCGTATTTCCTGGTCATGCAGTCCCAGGATCGGACCGGTTCCGGCCGCCAGTTCTGCCCCTTGACTACTCAGGCTCACCACGCTTTTCACCCCGGACTTGCTGATGGCTCCGGCTATGCTGCGCCCGATTCCGTTCTGGTACCCCCGGAAATCGGGAGCCGTATAATTGGGCGGGATCATGGCGAAGACGGCATCAGCCCCGCTGAATGCACCCGTCAGGAACGCGCTGTCCTTAAGATCCCCTACCGCCGCCTCGGCGCCCTTGTTGACCAACGGCCGCAGGCTGACGGCATCCCTGCCGATCACCCGCACCTTTTCTCCCCTGGCCAGCAGGATCTCGGCGGCCTTGCTTCCTATATGACCCGTTGCTCCGGTAATGGCGTACATAGTATATCTCCTTTCCGCTCCGCAGAGACGGAAGATTACGTAGAATAACCGAGCGCCGCCACGCGGGCGGCCGTATCCGGTTTTACATGTTCATTATACGCCGTGCTGGTAAAAGGGGGGATACTGTTTTTTGACCGAGGTACTACAAAGGCGGGATTGATGACCATGAAACAACATAGGCGGCCGCGCGGCCGCCTATTACCTGCAATGTCACTCCCCGGTTGCGCCGCGGAGAACCATCGCACCCTCGCCTTCGGAAGAGTTCTGTTACTGTTTGATGGTGGCAAGCGTATCGCACCATCGATGCTGCGTTTCCTTGAGCCCGAACGTGAAGCAACCAATTTCGTACAGGGCTGCCAGACCTACAAACGCGTAAATGACCCGGCCGATAGCCCCTGCTTCACCGAACAGGGCGGTCACCAGGTTGAATCCGAAAAAACCTACCAAGCCCCAGTTGAGGGCTCCTACAAGAAGTAATACCGTTACGATGACATCCAAGACTTTCATACTATGCCTCCCGTTTGTTTCCGAAGGCGGAGGACTTCTCTTTTTCCTATGCCTATTATACATCCGAATTAAGAACTATGACACAGGGAATATGCGAAACAACTTCGTCAAAACAGCAAGATACCATTCTTGACAATTTCGACCGCTGTTGTGCCACAACAGCCGCCTGTTGCTTTTTCAGCACATTGGACTAAAATGATCTTGTAAGTCGTTACACGTAAATACCGTAAGGTATCACGCATCATCAAGCTAGGCAGGAAAGGAGAAAGATCATGACTACCACGACCAAGCCCATCCCGGATGGCTACCACACCGTGACACCCTATCTTGTTATCAAGAATGCCAGCAAAGCCATGGAATTTTATGCCGAGGCCTTCGGCGCCACCGAATTAACGCGCCTGACAACCCCGGATGGTGGGGTGATGCACGCCGAAATCAGGATTGGCGACTCGCCGGTTATGCTGAGCGATGAATGCCCGGACTGGAACGCGCTCAGCCCGCTTACGATTGGAGGCACGTCCGTATCACTCGTACTCTACGTCCAAGATGCGGACGCGGTCGTAAAGCGCAGCGTTGCGGCCGGGGCCACGCTGCTGATGCCTGTTGCGGACCAGTTCTGGGGTGACCGTATGGGCACGATCCTCGATCCGTTCGGACATAAATGGTCCATTGCCACTCATACGGAAGACGTGTCCGCGGAAGAGATCGCTAAGCGCGCCAAAGCCCTCTTTGGAGCATAAGGGCAGCAGTTGTCAACTGATGCAGCGCACCTTGAAGAAGCGGCCCTTGATCCTGTTTCTGGCCAGACAGGCCAAGGCTTGGGCGGCACTGGAGCGGACGATCGCCACAAAGGCATGGTAATCGAAGATATCGATACGGCCGACCTCGCTCCCGGCCATGCCGCCATCACCGGTCAGGGCCCCCAGGATATCACCGGGGCGCAGTTTGTGCTTGCGCCCGCCATCGATACACACCGTCACCATGGGGGGCGCCGGAGGGCGACCTGTAGGCACGCCCAGCGCATCCAGGTCCCCAGAGGGGATGCTGAGCCCCAGCAAGCTTTCGATAGCCTGCACCCGGCGTCCTTCCTGCCGTGTCACCAGGCTCAGGGCCAACCCCAGACCGCCGGCCCGTCCGGTCCGGCCGATGCGGTGGATGTGGATCTCCGGGTCGCGGGGCAGTTCGTAGTTGATCACCGCCGGCAGATCCTTGATGTCCAGCCCGCGCGCGGCCACATCGGTAGCCACCAGCACCGAGGCGCTCCGGTTGGCAAAGCGCAGCAGCACCTGATCGCGCTCACGCTGCTCCAGGTCGCCATGGATGGCCAAGGCAACGAATCCGAGAGCCACCAGGGCAGCGGCCAGCTCCTGGCAATCCGCCCGGGTGTTGCAGAAGACCAGCGCCGATTCCGGGCGATAGTGACCCAGCAGCCTGGCAACAGCCGTGATGCGCTGTTCCTTCTCCACCTCGAAGAGCAACTGTTCGATGGCCCCTTCCTCGTGGACCTCATCGACACTGACCTCGTGTGCTTCGTGCTGGATGGCGTGACTCATGCCGGCGATCTCGGCGGGATAGGTCGCGGAGAAGAGCAGGGTCTGCCGCTTGAGCGGCGCAGCAGCGATCAGTGCATTGATCTCATCCTGAAAACCCATATCGAGCATGCGGTCCGCTTCGTCCAGAACCAGGGTCTTCAACCCCTTGAGCTGCAAACTCCCCCGCCGCAGATGATCGAGCAGGCGCCCGGGCGTGCCGACTACGATATGGGCGCCATGTTCCAGCGAACTCAGCTGCGGGCCGAACGGCACGCCGCCGCAGAGTGTCAGGACCTTGATATTGTCGGTAAAGCGGGCCAGCCGGCGCAGCTCCTTGCCAACCTGGTCGGCCAGTTCGCGGGTGGGGCAGAGCACCAGCGCCTGCACAACCGGGCTGGCGACCTCCAGCTGGGACAGCAGGCCGATTCCGAAGGCGGCGGTCTTGCCGCTGCCGGTCTTGGCCCGGGCGATCACATCCTTGCCCGCCAGGATCAACGGCAGGCTGTGGGCCTGGATCGGCGTCATGGCAACGTAGCCGAGCGAGGCCAGGTTCTTGAGCAGGGAGGGCTTCAGGTGAAGTACTGAGAAGTGAGTAGGGTTCAGGTTCATGCTGACAGCCTACCCCAGGTGCTTCTGTTCGTCCAGCTTTCTATGAGGATGGGGGATCATCCCGCCCGGGCGGAATTGGCAGGGCTCGTTTGGCCCGATGATTTTGACTTGTGTTTTTTCGTGATTGCTGTAGTTCTACTGTCATTTATCGTTCGAGTCAGCATCACCATCAAGGGGGTTTTACACGATGAACATGGGTACGCCATTAAAAGCGGGAGCGACCAGACTGCTCTTGCTGGGTTCGGGAGAGCTGGGTAAAGAGGTCGCCATAGAGGCGCAGCGGCTGGGGGTGGAGGTGATCGCCGTGGATCGCTATGCGGATGCGCCGGCCATGCAGGTGGCACACAGGAGTCACGTCATCAGCATGCTTGATCGCGATGCGCTGCGCCGGGTACTGGAACAGGAACGTCCCGACCTGGTGGTGCCGGAGATCGAGGCCATCGACACGGAATTTTTGCTGGAGCTGGAGCAGGCTGGTCAACGGGTCATTCCGACGGCCCGGGCGGTCAACCTGACCATGAACCGTGAGGGGATCCGGTGCCTGGCAGCGGAGGAACTCGGTCTGCCGACAGCGCGTTACGCCTTTGCCAAATCCATGGATGAAATGCGGGCACATGTGGCGCAGATCGGTCTGCCGTGCGTTATCAAACCGATAATGAGCTCGTCCGGAAAGGGACAGAGCGTTGTCAAAGAGGCCTCGCAGATCGACCAGGCCTGGCGCTATGCCATGGAAGGCTCCCGGGGCGCTTCGGATACGGTAATCATTGAGCAGTTCATCGATTTCGAGTATGAGATCACCCTGTTGACGGTTCGCCACAGCGGCGGGACCTCATTCTGCCCCCCCATCGGGCATGTGCAGATCAAGGGCGATTATCACGAGTCGTGGCAACCCATGGCCATGTCTCCGGCAGCACTGGCCGAGGCGCGACGGCAGGCGGAAGCCGTTACAACCGCCCTGGGCGGGTTCGGTGTTTTCGGGGTGGAACTGTTCATTCGCGGCGAGCAGGTCTGGTTCAGCGAGGTTTCTCCCCGCCCGCACGACACCGGCATGGTCACCATGATCTCCCAGAATCTTTCTCAATTCGAACTGCATGTCCGGGCGATTCTCGGCTTGCCGGTGCTGGAGGTCGCCAATCTGGCGCCGTCGGCAAGTCACGTCATCCTGGCAGACGAATGCCATGATAACGTTGCCTTCACAGGCCTGGAGACAGCGCTCGCCGTCCCCGCCAGCAAGCTGCGCCTGTTCGGCAAGCCCGACACCCGCCCCGGCCGCCGCATGGGCGTGGCCCTGACCCAAGGCGCAACCACCGGCCAGGCCCGCAGCCGCGCCGAGCAATGTGCCCATGCCGTACGCATCACGGGCCTGGATTGATGGATCCCCGGACCCGGCCACACGCCACGCGCTGCCGCCTCGGCAACCTCCAGAGAACGCACCGTTGAGTCTGAGGTCCGCTACGTTTATTTCGCAGGCTGCTCGATCATAGCCGGCTCGCCCGGCTCCGCTTGTTTAGCAGGTTCCCCGATCATTACCGGCCCGGCCGCTTCCGGTTGTTTGGGGCAGTTCCCGGACGGTCCGGTCCCGGCGATGTAGTATTCTTCACGTTTGTTCGGGCTCTCGGCCGTCGCCGGACACCCTGTCGCCGGGTCGATAGCAACAGAAACGACCGTATCCGGCCGGGTAAAATCCACGACCGGCCGGGATGCGACGGCCTTGCGCATGAAACTCTGCCAGATGGGAGCAGCCACGGCCCCGCCGGTAAAACCCTTGCCTCCCGAGCGGGGCTTGTCATAGCCGACCCACACCCCGGTGACGAGCTGCGGGGTATACCCGACGAACCAGGCGTCATGATAATCACTGGTGGTGCCGGTCTTGCCGGCACAGGGGTGGGAGCGGCTGAATGTCTTGAGACCCTTGGCGGTGCCGTAGATCAGTACATCCTTCAGCATCTGGGTGGTGACGTAGGCGGTGGCCGGGGCCAGGACCGGGGAAATGGCCGGGGGGTTCTCCGTCCAGCTGCGGCGCCTTTTATCGTATATCCGGATGATCACCCGTGCCTGAGGGCGCGTGCCCCCGTCGGCCAGAGGGGTGTAGGCCAGCACCAGATCGTTCAGGGTCACTTCGTCCGTTCCCAGGGCCAGGGAGAGACCGTTCTGTTCCCGCAGCGGCAGCCCCATCCGAGCGGCAAAATCGATAAAATACGGTACGCCGATCGACTCCAGCAGCTTGATGGTAATGACGTTATTGGAATAGGCCAGGGCCTGCCGCAGGGACAGATCCCCATACTGTTCCTTGCCGTAGTTCAGCGGTTTCCATGTTTCGCCATTGCCGCGGTTGTAGACGACCGGCGTATCATTCATGATGCTGCTGGCCGTAAACCCTTTTTCAAGGGCCGCTGCATAGATCAGCGGCTTAATAGCCGAGCCGGGCTGGCGCTTGGCCGAAAAGGCGCGGTTGTAGCCGCTCTGGGAGATATCGGCGCCCCCCACGGCCGCCAGAACATCACCCGTGGCCGGATCCAGACAGAGCAAGGCCCCCTGCAGTCCGGGAGATATCCGTTTGACCCCGTCTCGCAGGGCCTGCTCGGCCTGATTCTGCAGCTTCAGATCCAGGGCCGCCGTCACCTCCAGCCCGCCCTGCTCGGTGATATCGGGGCCATAGCGTTCAATCAGCTTACTGCGGATATAGGCCAGATATTGCGGGGCCTGGCCCGATTTGGTAACGGCTGGCGGGTGGGCCCGCAACTGCTTTCTTTTCCGATCGCTGATCATGTGCAGATCTACCATCCGTTGCAGGACCATGTCCCGCCGCCCCGTGACGTGGGCCGCTTTGCCCAGGGGATTGTAGCGTCCGGGATTTTTCTGTACACCGGCTAACATGGCGCACTCGGCCTCGCTCAACTCCTCCGGGTTCTTATCATAATAGAGCCGGGCGGCCTGGGCGATACCCCAGGCCCCGTTGCCGTAATAGATTTCATTAAAATACATCTCCAGGATCTGCTGTTTGGTGTATTTCTTTTCAAACTCTATGGCCAGGCGAGCCTCATCGATCTTCCGTTCGAGCGTCTTCGCACCGGTCAGATACCTGTTTTTGATCAATTGCTGGGTAATGGTCGAGCCCCCTTCCGCCATCCTCCCCTTGACCACATCCTTCATCAGTGCCCGGGCGATCCCGCGCACATCTATCCCGCCATGTTCATAAAAGCGGGCGTCTTCAATGGCTACCACGGCCTTTTGCAGGAACAGGGGAATACGGTCTATGGTGACCCAATAGCGTTTCTCCGGCAGAATCCGGCCGACAAAGCGCCTATGGTTGTCAAAGACCTTGATGGAGCTGTAGCCGGGCACAAGGGGGGGATAGGTGGCAAAGGTATCCTGTGACAGGGCCGATGAGACCAGAGCGAGAACCAGGAGCAGGCTCAGGGCAAGCGATTGGATACTCTTAGAGAAAAGCGGGGATTTTAGACATGCCACGATGGTAGTGTTCTCCTTTTGCATGACGGGTACGATAGCCTTGGCGTACCGGTCTCAGAGTTTCTCCTGCACGCTCCTGACCTTGTCCTCCATGGTCTGGATGCGATCCGTGCGGGTGCCCAGCTTGATGGTCGTGGTAATGCGCGGCGCACCCATCCCGTGCACGACCTCATGACAGCGCTTGACCGCCGCAAAGACCGTGTCCCACTCCCCCTCGATATCGGTCCCGTACGAATGCAGCGAGATCTTCAGACCGGCCTCAGCCAGCACCTTCTCACAGGCGGCGATATAGCGGGAGAGGGATACCCCGACCCCGATCGGCACGATGCACAGATCAACCAGCACGTTCATAGTGTTATCCTCCCCTGTTCAGTCTCACAGTATCCCGCCACACTGAGGCGTATCAGATCGGCTTCGTTTCGCCGGGTGCGTGCTTGTAGAATCTGATCAGGAATTCGGCATCCATGGGAGACAGATCGAATTTGAATATGGCTTCATGGACGAGCTTGTGGAGCGGTTGGCCAGGGTTCTCCTGCAGGCTGCCGGACACCCACTTGACGGCGCGGCGTATCTCTTCCCCATCCGGTAGCAGATCATGCATGGCTGTACATCCTCCTCAGATATTCTTTCTCGCTTACCATTTCCAGGGTACTCTCGATCCGGTCGATGAACAGTACCCCGCGGACATGATCGAACTCATGCTGGAAGATTCGAGCCGGGAAGTCAACAAACTCCTCTTCCCGAACCTCGCCCGTGCGGGTCAGATAGCGTACGCCAATCCGCGTGTGGCGGGGAACCAGGCCGCGCAGGCCGGGGATGCTCAGGCACCCTTCCCAATCCTTGATCATCTCATCCGATGTCCACAGGAGCTCCGGGTTGATCATGGCGATCGGCTCCATCACCGGAGCCTGCGGGTAACGAGGATTGAGGTTCGAAGCGACTATAAAGAGCGCGAGTGACTCGAAGACCTGCGGTGCGGCGATCCCTACCCCGTTGGCATCCGCCACGGTCACCAGCATGTCCTCAATCAGCGACTGGACAACCGGCTCGCGCGGGTCGGGAATCCTGGCCGCCACGGCACGCAGGACCGGTTGCCCCATCTGTGCTATCTGTCTCATGATCGCCATGGCATGCTCCTTGGCCTCACATCATCACATACTTCCTGAAATAGTATAGCATGTTACAAACACGCTGGCAGCAGTGAAATGCCGGCCGGTCTTCACCGTGTGAGAGGCACTAGCGGCGCGGCGTATCCAGCAGTGGCCGGACAAACCTGTCAAAGGTGAGCTTCTGTTTAGCCGACAGCAGATCAAGGTCGCCTTCGTTATCGATCAAATACGTGCAGACACCGATGACCGTCCGTGCCAGATAGCCAGTCCCGGCCACACACCTTTCGATCTCATCCGATCGTTTGTGGATCAGGGTCCTCAGTTCATTCAATTCTACATGCATAGTGTCGTTCTCCAGCAGGGTTAATGTACGCAGATCATGCCGGTAAGCAGCTCCGCATTGGGTTTCGCCGTTTTATACACCATCGTGCCGATAACATCCACTATCAATCTTTTCTGCTGGCGGCTCGTTACCCTCTCGTCAGCGATCCAGGCGGGGCGTGACCGGCGGTGCAACAGATGAATCAGGCCTGAGATAAGCCCACACAGCAGGGGTTGACACGAATGAGGCGCTTATTTACGAATATTTTTGCTGTTTCCGGGATGCTGCAGCTGCAAATATGAGATTGGCGGCGGCCCAACAAAGGACTAGAATAGTCTCAAAGCGCGGGAGTCTCTCCCGGTCGCACAAAATAATCGGGAGGTGTACCATGACATCATTCATGTCGAAGTACCGTGCCGGCTGTTATGCGCTGCTGAGGATCGTAGCCGGTTTCCTGTTCCTGTGGCACGGCTGCCAGAAACTGTTCAGTTTTCCGATCGGCATGCCACCGGGTGTGCCTGCTTTTATCACCTATGGCGCCGGCCCGATCGAGCTGGTGGGCGGCACCCTGATCATGATCGGCCTGTTCACGCACTGGGCGGCCTTCATAACCAGTGGCCAGATGGCCTGCGCCTACTGGATCGCGCACGGCACCAAAGCGCTGCTGCCGCTGCAGAATAATGGCGAACTGGCAGCGCTGTACTGCTTCGTGTTCCTGTTCATCGCAGCGCAGGGCGGCGGCATCTGGAGCGTCGATGCCCTGTTGAGCGGCGACAGTGGCAGGACGGCTGAGCGCTCGCTTGAGCCAGGTTGCGCCGTCAGCAATCCACCTCACTGATTTTGTTCGGAAGAACGGGCAGAAAGGGGTTTGGCGTGCAGAATTTTATGGTTGGAAGACAAAGCCGCAGAGGGAGTATAATAAAGAAAAGGGAAACAAGGCGCTTACAAACGCCTGACAGAACAAGGAGGTGCTGACCATGAAAACCATGACACCCGCAGCCATGCCGCCTCGCCGGCGGATTAATGTGGCTATGAAAACCCTGCTGGGTAAAAAGCATCGCATGATGACAAACCACAACGTTCATGTCATCACCCCACACGGAAAAGTGATGGCCGGCCGTAAGGGGCGCAAGGGCTGAAGCGCTCGCAGAACGGGTGACCTTTTCTGCCGTGGATTGTTTGCCCGCACAGAACGCGAGGCGACAGCGGAGAAAGGAGCTTCATCATGTCAACCTTCGTACTGAATACAAAAGAGACGACAGCGCTTATCACTGCCCTTGAATCGTACCTGCCCGAACTGGCCACGGAGAGGGTCGGCACAGACAATCGGGAATGGCATGCGGAACTGAAAGCACAGGAGGCCACCCTCGGCGAAATCCTGATGCGCCTCAAAGCTGAAAAGTCCTGACGACGCCAGCAACCACGACAAGCATAGATGCTTTCCTCATGCAGTTACGTGCCGCCCCGGCATGCCTGAGACGATCACACAAGCAGAAACGGGGGCCGCCCGGCCCCCGTTGGAAGTTGTGTCTGGATGTTCCCGGAATGTGTCGATTGACAGCCGGTGTCGTATCCACGCCCCCCTGCCAGATAAAAGCCGTCATTTCCCGATATCACCCGCCAGCGCGCCGGCCAGGTCGAGCAGCCGGTCACACCCCTCCAGACCATCGATGAAACGTTGCGGTATGCCCGCCAGACCCACCTGCGCGCCCACCAGGGCACACGTCAGCATGGCGCGGGCCTGGTTCTGTCCCCCGCCGTTGATGGCGTGCAGCAGAGCAGATTCAAAGTCGTCATGAAAACGGGCCGCCAGGTAGTAGGCCGCCGGGAGTTGGTGATAGATGGCACAGGGCATGCCATAGACCAGCGAGACCTTCCAGGCCGGTTCGATGCGGATGTCCGGGTCAGCCGCCGCCGCGGCCATGTAGGAGGGGGTCAGCAGGGCGTCGGGCGATGCGAACATGCCGCTCCTGGGCGGGTCGGGATCACCGGGACGGGGCGGCTGCAGGTTTTCGCCGGTGATATGGTGGAACGGCAGTTCACCCTTGTTGACCAGCCGCATCAGCTTGCCCGAGAGGTGCTCGTTCAGGGTATGCCCCTGCACCAGCAGTCCCAGCACGGCACCGTAGGCCACGGTCATGGCAACAACGGCCGGGTCGGTCTGGGTCAGGAGCGTATTGGCGGCAATCGCCCCGGCCAGACGAGCCGGCTGACCGGCGTAACGCACTGCCAGGGCCAGGGTGCGTTCGATGGCCTCCGTATCGTCGGCCGGACCGCCGGTCTGCCCCCAGGGGAGCTGCTGCTGTACCCGCTGGCGCCACAGTTCGCGCATCGACTGGCTGGTGTAGCCACCCGGCCCGCAGACCGGGCTGCCGTCCAGAAGCGGCAGCAGATCCTCGTCCAGGCGGCGGCAGAAATCTGCCTCATCATATCCTGCGCGCTCGACCAGCGACGAGATCAACAGCTTGAGGATGAACCCGGCCTGGGAAAGCTGGCCGCCCTTGAGCCCGGCATGGTAGCGCCCCGGCAGGGGGTCGGTATAATCGGTGATCCACGCTCCGTAATCGCGGCGCAGCGCATCCAGGTCGTAGTACCAGTGCGGACCGAGGCCCATGGCATCGCCGATAAAGGCGCCCAGCACGGCTCCCGTGGCCCGCTCCTGCTGTGTGTTTGAGTTCATGGCACCCTCCTCTGTTCGTAGCGGAAAGCCTGTTGAACGTATCTGCTACGCTGATTTTAGCCCGCTTTCGTGAATAAGGGAAGTGGTTCGATCGGGAGCTGGGAACCCAGGGACAGGGTGAAGCCGGCAGGAAAAAGCACAGGCGGCCGATTGGCCGCCTGATGTCATTACGCAGTGTATCCCCTAAAATGTCAGCACCTTACGACCTGCTTCCCCGCCGCCCGGTCTTGGGGGCCGGGCGCTCGGGCACGATCTTTTTGCGCCGGGGGGTCGTGCCCTTTGCCGGATTCTGCGCCGCCTTGTCCTGTTTTTTTCTGGTCTTGATCTGAACGACTTCCTTCTTGAGCGCCTGCACCCGTGCACTCCGCCGGGCTGCTGTGACCGGGAATTCCTCCAGGGTTTGGTGCGGTATTTTATACGTCAGCAGCCGCTCGATCGCCTGCAACAGCGGTTTTTCCTCCGCACTGACCAGCGAGATAGCCACCCCGTCCTCTCCGGCCCGGCCGGTGCGGCCGATGCGGTGCACGTAGTCTTCGGGCACCTGGGGCAGATCGTAATTTACCACATGCGGCAGACGTTCGATGTCCAGCCCGCGCGCCGCCACGTCGGTCGCCACCAGCACGCGGAACTCGCCCTGTTTGAATTCCGCCAGGGTGCGGGTACGGATCGACTGGCTCTTGTTGCTGTGGATGGCGGCCGCCTTGATCCCGTCGTAGAGCAGCTCTTCGGTCAGCTTGTCAGCACCGTAGCGGGTGCGGGCAAAGACCAGCACCTGATTCCAGCCCCCCTTGCGGATCAGGAACGAGATCATTTCCCGCTTGCGGCTACGCTCCACCTCGTAGACCGCCTGGGTCACCGCATCGGCGGCAATATTACTGCGCGCCACCTCGATCCGTTGCGGGTGATCCAGCAGCTGGTCAGCCAGCTGTTTGATCTCTTTTGAATAGGTGGCCGAAAAGAGCAGGGTCTGGCGCTTGGGTGGCAGATATTCCGCCACCTGCTTGATAGCGTCGATAAAGCCCAGGTCCAGCATGCGGTCGGCCTCGTCCAGCACCAGGAATTCTATCCGGGAAAGATCGATCGTGCCCCGTTCGGCATGGTCCAACAGCCGCCCCGGCGTCGCCACGACGATATCGACGCCCCGGTGCAGCCGCTCGATCTGGGCCTGGATGGTCACCCCACCATAGATCATGGTCGAGCGCAATGCCAGGCGCCGGGCATAGTTATTCATCTGTTCGCTGACCTGGGCCGCCAGCTCACGGGTCGGTACCAGCACCAGCGCGCGCGGCTTGCGGCGCTTTTCCTTGGGAACCTTTTCACTCAGCCGCTGCACAATCGGCAGGGCAAAGGCCGCCGTCTTGCCGGTGCCGGTCTGGGCGCCGGCCAGCAGGTCGCACCCCTCGAAGACCAGCGGGATCGCCCCGGCCTGGATGGGGGTCGGCTGGGCATAGCCCTGGGCAGCAATCGCGCTCAGCAGTTCAGGGCGCAGGCCGAGTGACTCAAATGTGGTGGAGCTGACAAGCTTCGGACCGGACGACAATTTCACTTCAGGGTTCATGGTTGACTCTCTCATTCCGCGTTCACAAAAAAACCACAGGGGATGTCCCTGTGGTTCAGACGCACGACACTATAGCATGGTACGGCCAGCGGGGCAATTTATTAGCCGAAGCATGCCCAGGGCAAGAACCATCGAGCCACGATGTATTAAAGCACGCTGCCCCCGTTTCTCGCCTGGCATCTAGCGCCGGATCGCATATTTCTGCTGTCGTATCATTGCGAACAGCCCCGTCCCATGCTATCCTTTTCTCCATGACAGACAACACTCTGGTAAAAAAAGCAGCCGTAGCGACCTCACCGGAATTGGCCGATAAAGTGCTTTTCTATTTTGTCGATCACGGGATGCAAATTCTCACCGCCATCGTCCTGATGGGCGTCGGCGTGTTCATCGCCCGCTGGGCCGGCAATCTCATCCATCGCTGGCTGAGGTCAAAAGCGTACGACGAGCCGGTCAGCAATCTGATCGTCAAGGTTGTCAAGCTCCTGATCATTGGATTCATAGGGCTCATGGCCCTCGGACAGATGGGGGTACAGATCACGCCGCTCATAGCCGGAATCGGCGTGGCCGGTGTCGGCCTGAGCCTTGCCATGCAGGGCATCCTCGGCAACCTTGTGGCCGGGCTAACGATCATTTTTTCAAAGCCATTCGCGATCGGCGAATATATTGAACTTCTCGGGGTACATGGCCAGGTAACCGATATAGACCTGTTTTCCACCACGCTGCTGCATGCGGACAATTCTCGTGTCATTGTCCCCAACAGGAAGATTGTGGGCGAGATACTGCACAACTACGGCAATATTCGCCAGCTGGATCTGGCTGTTGCCATCGGGTACGGTACCGACCTCACACTGGCGCTCTCAACAGTCAGCGCTATCCTGCAGCACACCCCCACAGTTCTGACGGAGCCTGCTCCTGTCGTCGGCATTGCCGCCCTGAACGAATCATCCATCGCCCTGGCGATCAAGCCCTGGGTAAAGGTTGAGGATTTTATACCTGCGCAGGCTGCCATCTACCAGGCCGTAATTGAGCGTTTCCGGGACCGGAAGATCGAAATCCCGTTTCCCCGCCGCGAGATTCAGCTTCTGAATCCCTTGCCCTGAGCCCTGCAACGAGCTGAAACAAAAACAGGACCGGCTACTGTATCCAGTACGCAGCCGGTCCTGTTTGCTAATACCCCGTAGCCTGGTGGACGATCAGGCCAGCAACAGCGCGATCGCATGCAGCAGCAGGCCGATCACGCCGCCGACCAGGGTGCCGTTCATCCTGATAAATTGCAGGTCGGAACCGATACTCAGCTCGATCTCGTTGACATAGTCATCGCTTTCCCACTGCTGTACCGTGCCGGAGATATGCCCGGCAATCGCCGTGCGCAGAGTATCCCCGTAATACAGTAGCAGCGATTCCAGGTGTTCATTCAACGACTCTTTCAATCCACCGTTGTGCGCCAGGGTCGTACCGAGGCCGGCAACCGCCGCTGCGAGCTTCCCCTGCACCTGAGAATCGGGCTGTTGCAGGTCCTTGCTCAGCCAGCTCTTCAGGTCGCTGCCGATACTCAGCGCATACCCGGTAATGGCCTGATTATGTACGACCTCCTGCTTGATCGCCTCGACCTTGCCGCGCAGCACCGGGTCGGTTTTCAACCGGGCGGTGAAACCGGTCACAGCGGTATCGAAACGATAACGTACCTCATGGGCCGGATCGGCATTCACCTCCTGGATATAGGTGTTGATCCGCTTGACGATCTTCTCCCCCGCCCCCCGGGCAAACTGGTCCTTGTTGGGCATGAAGGCCATCAGGAGCGGATACTCCTTGGCTGCCATGTCTTCGATGGCCCGGGCCAGCTTGGTCTGGGCCTCCTCGCTCGCCAGCCATGAAGCAGCGCGCTGCAACAGGTCATCCAGGACGATCTGGTGACGATTATCCTTTCGGAGGGCATCAAGGATCTGCCCGGCTGAAGTCGAGACATCGAAACGGTCAATCCGATTGCTCAGTGCGGCTCTCAGCAGACCCTGCACGCGTTCGTCATCGATAAAGTCCAGGGAATCGGCGCATACACGGGTCAAGCCTTTGGCCAGGCCGATGGCATGATCCCGCGACATCAGATAGACGGCCAGATGCTCGGCCGGATTGTACTCTCGCAGCTTGGCGATCAGGGTATCGCTGGCCAGAAACTTATCGCGGATAAAGCTGGCCAGATTTCCGGCGATGGCGTCCTTCTTGTTTTTAATGATGGCCGTATGCGGTATCGGCACTCCCAATGGATGGCGGAACAGCGCCACAACCGCAAACCAGTCCGCCAGGGCGCCGACCATAGCCGCCTCCGCAAAGGCGGCCAGCCACTCCCAGGCGCCATGCCCCTTCTGGGAGCGGGCCACCACAAACAGTAGCGCCGCGCCAAGCATCAATCCCGTGGCTATGGCCTTGTTTCTGATCAGTATTCGTTTTCTGTTGTCCACACACGGTCTCCGGATTTGTTTTTGAATGCCACCCTGCTAAAAATAAAACCACGTCAGCGGATGGAAGCAGCAGTCCTTACGCAGCTGTTTTATGGCACGCCGGCGCAGGTGTTGTCAACGCCTGGTACGTAACGGCAACCGGAATGACCGGCAACCGATTGCATGTCCACAGTTACCGGAATTCCCGAACCAACTCGACGCTACAAGCTGCCGGGCTTTTTTTATGGGTACACCAGCATGCAAAAAGAGTAGAATCATCTTAGTGTAATTATATTCAAGCTATACGAACGAGGTAAGCATGGCGGACATGACGCAGGGTCTAGCGGGGATGGGCGATTTAGCAGCAAAGCTTCAGTCAGGTGCAGCCGGTTCAGACCCGACCGCCTTGGGCTTGGGGTCGCTGCTCGGCAATATGAGCATGACGGTGATCTGTGTAAACATTCTGGCGGGACTGATCGGTTCGGCCTATTTCATGTACGGCAAGAAAAACTGCAACATCAAGGTCGTATGCTGGGGAGTGGCGCTGTGTGTGGTGCCGTACTTTATCGGCAATACGATACTGTTGATCGTCGCATGCGTAGCAATGGCTGCCGCGCCCTTTGTCGTCTGATCACAACTCCTGCTACCCGGTAACGGGCCGGATACGGTGCAGCAAACCTGACGCGGTAGGTATTAAAAAAAGGGGGGGCACCTATTCACACGGTTGACCGGCTCCTTTTTTTGCTCCCGCTCGAAGGCCACTATTTTGCCATTCGAATTTTGCGTGTTGACTTCTCGAACTTTTAAGCGCCTAGTGGATACTAAGTCTGGCAACCTCAGACAAAATCGAACAGCAGCATCAGGAGAAAGTACACATGGTAAACGGAACAGTTAAATGGTTTAACGACAGCAAAGGTTTTGGTTTTCTTGAGCAGGAAGATGGCGACGATGTATTTTGCCATTTCTCAGCTATCGCAGGCGACGGCTTCAAATCGCTTGTTGAAGGTGACAGTGTAACGTTTGAAGTAACCAAGGGTCCGAAAGGGCTTCAGGCCGCGAACGTAGTGAGAGCCTAAACAACTACTCCAGCAGACACTCAAGGCCCCGGGGAAACCCGGGGCTTTTTTTGTGCGCGCTTCATGGGAGCAACACGATCTTGCCGAAGGTACTCGCCTCCAGCACGGCATGATGGGCCGCGGCAGCCTCGGCCAGCGGCATCTCTCTGCTCACCACCGGTCGCAGCGTGCCGTTCTCCAGACCTGCACCAAAGGCGGCATGCATGCTGGCCAGCTCCCGCTCACCGGCATTGAAGAGCGTCATGCCGAGGATAGCAGCTTCCCTGCCCATGGCGGTACGCGGATCGATCTCGACTCGCCCGCGACTGCCGATGACCACTACCCGCCCACCGATCGCCAGCGCGCCCAGGTCACGATCCAGGTTCACATTGGCGAGCATCTCCAAAATGACGTCCACACCCTGGCCGCAGGTCAGCTCTCGCACCCGGTCCAGATAGCCGGCGCTGCGATGATTCAAGACATGCTGAGCCCCCTGTGCTGCAACCAACGCCGACCCTTCATCCGTTCCGGCTGTGCCGATGACCCGCAGTCCGGCGGCCCCGGCCAGTTGTACTGCGGCAAGCCCCACCCCGCCGCTGGCGCCGTGAACCAGCACCGTTTCACCGGCCACGGCATGAGCCCGTTGGAACAGCGCCCGGTAGGCTGCGCCATAGGGCACGCCAATGGCCGCTCCCTGGCCAAAGCTGATGCCCTCCGGCAGCGGGTGGGTCTGAAACTCCCGGCAGACGACCTCTTCCGCATACGTGCCGCTGAGCGACCAGGCCACATAGACCCGTTGCCCCACCTGGCGGTGCTTCACCGCGGAGCCGACGGCGCTGATGACCCCGGCCCCGTCGAGACCGGGCGTGTACGGCAGTTTCAGGTCCGGACGATACAGTCCGGAGCGGATATATGTATCAACCGGGTTCACGCCGACGGCATGCAGCCTGACCACTACCTCGGCCGGCCCCGGGGTCAGTCCGGGAACATCCTCTAATCCCATTACTTCAGGTTCACCAAATGTGTGTACGCGAATCGCTTTCATAATGAACATCCTTTCTGTTCGTGCGCTCAGGTCCAATTATATCACATCTGACTCAGACGGATCAGGTGCAGCCGCCGGGAAACGGAAAAGGCGGCCGATGGGGCGCTCTATTCGACTTCTGTATGCTGTCCTTGGAAATCCTGCATAAACACCTTCGCCATTCGCCGTTACCCTGAGAATCGTGCCAGAATCGGAACAGACACCAGCATCGATGCTACAGAGCTGGGGGTGTACCCCATGACGTCCCGGTTCCATCCACCGCTTGCGTACTTCCACTGACCTGCCAACGCATTCAGACGACAACCACGATCTTGCCTTTTTGCCGGTTGGATTCCATGTAACTGTGGGCGGCAACAATACTTTCCAACGGAAATGTACGGTCGATAACCGGTTTCAGCGCCCCGCTTTCAAGCCCGTTGCAGATAAACTGTTTACCGCGGGCAAGTCGTTCCGGATTCTTCACGATCTCGAACAGGGTGTATCCCCGCACCGTCAGACCCTTGGCCAGTGCTGCAAACAAAGGGTATGTGGTCGTTGCCGGCGATAAGGCGCCGTACTCGAAGATCGTCGCACCAGGGGCCGCAGCCCCGGCAAGCTCTCCCAGCAGCGCTCCGGCAACCGGGTCGAAGGCCACGTCAGCACCCTTCCCCGCAGTAATCGCCATCACGCTCTCAGCCAGATCCTGTTCGTCGGACACGATGACATGATCCGCTCCGGCAGCCAGGAGAAATGGTTTCTTATCGGCACCGCGCGTAATGGCAATGGCAGTCGCACCGACCGATTTTGTTATCTGGATCGCGGCCAATCCCACGCTGCTGCTAGCCGCCGTAATCAAAACGGTGACGCCCTTCTGCACATGACCAAATTCTATGAGCGCGCCGAACGCGGTCAGATACTGCATCCAGATCGCGGTGCCTTCGACCGGGGTCAGATTCCCGGGATACCGGACAACTGCGTAGGCCGGCACCACGGCGCTTTCTCCGTAGACACCATAGGTCCCGATCGAAAAGGAAGGGATGGTACTGACCCGATCCCCGATTGTGATACCGGTAGTACCGGGACCGAGTGCATCGACGACCCCCGCCGCTTCATAACCGAGTCGCGAAGGCAGCACCGGATTTTCCAGGTACTGCCCCTGCCGGAACATGACTTCAGCACGATTTATGCCTATGGCTTCGACTTTGAGACGCACCTCTCCCGCTCCCGGCTCCACAAGGGGCAATTCCTCGATTTTAAGCACCTCGGGTCCACCTGTTTCGTAAAAACGGACTATTTTGGGCATTGCGTTTCTCCCCTCTTCATAGGTTACGACCTCAACTTTCGCACCGACATAAGCGGTGGTAACGCTTTTGTTTATACGCTCTGAGTCAGTATTTCCAGGCCGGAATTAGCAGCATCCGTTGCAACATGGCCGGTATTCCGGCTACAAAAGAATCA
>JAJXYO010000040.1 GCA_021780495.1 Deltaproteobacteria bacterium | reverse complement strand
AACTGGGACTTCTTTCACTACTCAACCAGTTTCACCACTTTCAACATTCAACGTGAACCGCCGTGTACGGAACCGTACGCACGGTGGTGTGGGAGGACGGCGGGAGTAATCCCGCCTCCTACCCGATTGATCTCTCCCGATAGCCCGGATTCACCATTTGACCATTTGCTTCCCGCCTCATCCACATATTTTCATATTCCTGAGGGAAATCGCTCGTGTTTGTGTTGATTTTAATGTGAATGCGTTGTAGGGATGAGTGGGTCGTTGCAATAAAGATCAAGGCGTAGATTTAGAATCGCAGGAGATAAATGTTCCCGTTGGGGGGATGAGCTGTCCACGCGCGTGCGCGTGAACAGCTCAATAAGAAGTTAGTCGCGAGACTCAAAAAACTTGAACCACAGAAAACGCGAACCAAAAACTGCGGCAATGATAGTCGGAGCTTTTTAGGGGCAGCAACATCCGCATCAAGAGGTAGGGCAATGGCATGACAATGAAAGGCTACCACTCATGGGACTCTGACGAACTCAAGGAAATCATGCAAAAACTCTACGGATCGGAATATGCGAACGAGAGCGAAGTCTACATAAAGTCCTTCTGGAAGAAGGCATTTGCTGCATGGCTGAACCGGGATGAGGCTATCGGGCTAATAGACAACCTTATTCCAGGGACATACTCAGAAGTAATCGAAGACGACTACATCAGGGCACTCGACTACCATTTCAAGGCCTTCAACGACAAGAGCATCTCCAAGGAACTTAATTACAACAAAGACCATATCGAAACACATATAATTGCCTATGCGCATAGCCTTTACTCTATGTCTGATGTTTTGGGTCAAATTATCGTGTCTTCATACCACCTCAGAAACGACATCAATGCCGGTGAAATCACATTGACCAAGGTGGCAGAACTTTTACAATCACGTCCTAATAGCAGAAAGATTCTTAGGAGAATCAATAAGCTGTTCAACCTCCATTCGTTCCAGTATCTGAAAGGCTTCGTCAACACTCATAAGCATGTCTACCACATCGAAATTCCTTATTCCTTTCTGTGCATAGTCAAGGGAGAAGAAACCTCGCATGGAATGAAGATCAACGGATTCAAAAGAGAAGATAAGGTTTTCCAGGAAAAATGGGCCAAGTCGTTTCTAAAGGACGACATGATAGAGATCTTCAACGTATATCATGGGATAGGCTGCCAGATTAACAATGATCTCTCACCACGGTGCGCATTTCTCATCTAAAGGGGGGGCTACCACCGAACATAGGGCATAAGAGAGTGGTCCTAACTCGGGGACACCCTTTGGGGACACCCTTCACATATTCACATTTGATAAAAAGTGATGTCCCAACTTGCACTTTGACTGTGACCGGCGATAAGGCTGCCCGGCAGGTCAAGTGCGGCCCCGTTGGCGCACGGATGAACTCATCAATAGACAAACCGCAAGTTATGAGAATTTATATGAACAAAATAGACATAGTTCAAATTGTGCTCGGTCCAGTAATAGGGATAATATTCTTGGTTTTAATCCTTAAGTACGGCGAACGAAAACCAGAAGAACCAAGATATTTCAAAAATGTGAAGTGGGTATCTCGAAAAGACAATTGTTTTTATATTTACTATTTAGCACTTCTACCCTTCTGTAAGTATGCAAATGTTGGAATTGTTAACGATGGGCTGCTGATTTCAAGATTTGGGCGAAATGTCACCGTCCGATTCGGTGACATCGAAAGTGTTAGAAGTGCTGACTCCGTAAGAGATAACACTTATCATCTGGTAATCAGGTTTAAAAATAAGTCCGGATTCGGTCGGGAAATTAATTTCTTTGCGGTGAATCATTTAATCGAGGGCGAACTATTATCATTGCTGAAAAGTGTGAGTTCGTAGGTCGCGTTACGTTTCATAACGCGACGATATTGCGGTAACCAAGTGTTGGGAAGACATGCCAACCAGGAGAGCACGGACAATCAGGTGGGATATTTTTTTTACGATTGTGACTCACAATCGTAAGTGAGTGAGAAGTCGTTGCAACAGAAGTGATAAGGTTTTTACTTACACGTCGCGTTGATGAACCGTAACGCGACCTACTGAGCTGATTTTGAGAAACCATGAAAACAAAAATTGACACGCGTACCATTATTGGTACAATAGATCGTAAATGACCACTATTTCTTTTGTCCTTAACGTCGTATTTTATCGTTCCGAAGCAGGTAATGAGCCGGTCAGGGAATGGTTGAAGGATTTGCATCGTGATGACAAGCGGAAGATCGGTGAAGACATCAAGACTGCCCAGCTTGGCTGGCCTTTGGGAATGCCGCTCATCAAAAAGATCGACAAGGATTTATGGGAAGTTCGAACCAGGTTGGAAGACGGTATTGCGCGGGTTTTCTTTACCGTTGACGGCGAGTACATGATTTTGCTTCACGGATTTATCAAAAAATCTCAGAAGACCCCACACAACGAACTCACGACGGCATTAAGCCGCCTTGGAAACTACAAAAGAGGCACAAAATGAAAAACGAACATCTAGGATCAGGCTTTGACGAGTTTCTTGAAGAAGAGGGTATTCGTGCGGATGCAGAAGCCACTGCAATTAAAAGGGTAATTGCTTACCAGATTGAACTTGAAATGAAGCAGGCTAAACTCTCAAAGACCGCCATGGCCGAAAAGATGCACACCAGCCGCACCGCATTGGACAGACTCCTTGATCCTGCCAATGTTTCCGTCACCCTCCAAACCCTCGAAAGAGCGGCCCTAGCCCTCGGTAAAAACCTGAAAGTTGAACTGGCATAATAAGCGAAGTTCGTAGGTCGCGTTACGTTTCGATACGCGACCTACAGAACTGTTTTTAATTTGAAATGCGAAATAGCTGTAAATTCAGCCAATTGCAGCAAGCAAGAGCATAAGATTACTCGTCAACAACCAACAATGAGGCGGCACGCAGTCGGCGCGATAAACCTGCACCGGGTCAACGGCCGAGCCGTTGAACAAAAATGAATTGACTTAATAGATGTCTATGACGTACGCTTTTAAGTACGACATGGAGGTTGGATAAAATGACAACACTATCGGCTACAGAAGCAAGAAAATGCCTTTATAACCTTGTTGATGACGTTGCTTTATCACATGACCCGATTCAGATTGTGGGCAAAAGACACTCGGCGGTCCTTATTTCCGAGGAAGACTGGCGGGCAATCCAGGAAACCTTATATCTAACTTCAATTCCAGGCATGCGAGAATCCATCAAGAAAGGTCTTAAAGCCCCTGTAGAAGAGTGCAGCGAGGAACTTGCATGGTAAGCTGGCAACTTGTTTTTACCAAGCAGGCACAAAAAGATGCAAAAAAGATTGCGCATTCCGGATTGAAACCGCAAGCCGAACGACTACTCGAAATTATCAAAGAAAATCCCTTCAAAATTCCTCCACCCTACGAAAAACTTATAGGTGACCTGTCAGGAGCATATTCTCGTCGGATCAACATCCAACACCGCTTGGTGTATCAGGTTCTGGATGAGATCAAGACGGTAAAAATCATAAGAATGTGGACTCATTACGAGTAACTGAACCAAAGTGCTTCGACTAATCGGCGGCAGACAGTCGAGGCGAAAAGACTGCTCGCCTCTACATCTCGTTACCGTTGAACAACAAAACATATTGAACACAATTTAAACCCTTCATTGGCAAGATGCTGTCCTGATTATTCTCCTGCCTCCCTCGTTTACAGAACTCCAGAGCTATAAAATATGCTTCAGGTGAAGACGTTATTGCGGTATCATCGCGCGATCGCGCGCAGCTTATGCGCCTCACATCGTGATCAGGGAGCCTTTTTCATGAAAGTCGGCTGGTTTGTCCGTGGCGATATAGACGGTTTTTTCGGGCTGTTTGTCGATAACCTGCTGCAACTGATGCTGATTGCGGTGTTGTGCACCAAGGTCTGCGGCATGCCGGCGGAGCTGGTCTACGGCAGGATCCTGCCGGGCGCGGCCCTGTCGATCCTGTTCGGCAATGCCTTTTACACCTGGCAGGCGCGGCGCATGGCCATCCGTACCGGCCGCACCGATATCACCGCCTTGCCCTACGGCATCAACACCGTCAGCCTGATCGCCTTTGTCTTTCTGATAATCGCCCCGATCTATTTTGAAACCAAAAACCCGCGCCTGGCCTGGCAGGCCGGCCTGTTTGCCTGCCTGGTCAGCGCGTTGCTGGAGTGCGTCGGCGCGTTTGCCGGTGACTGGCTGCGCCGTCATACCCCCCGCGCTGCCCTGCTGTCCTGCCTGGCCGGTATCGCCATTACGTTCATTTCCATGGGCTTTGTGTTCCAGATCTTTGCCATGCCGGCCATTGCGCTGCTGCCGGCGCTGTTCGTGATCATGGTGTATGGCGGCCAGGTCAAGCTGCCGCTGGGTGTGCCGGGGGGCTTTGTGGCAGTGCTGCTGGGGGTTGCCATCGGCTGGCTGCTGCGCTGGTGCGGCTATCCCTTCTTTGAGCCGCTGCAGGAGCCGTACAGCTTTGCTCTGCACCTGCCGCAGCCGGCGGTGGCCGAGATGCTGGCGTTTCTGGCCAACGGCCAGGGCTGGAAGTACTTTTCCGTTATCCTGCCTATGGCGCTGTTCAATGTGATCGGCTCGCTGCAGAACCTGGAGAGCGCCGAAGCGGCCGGCGACAGCTACGACACCCGCTCGTCCCTGCTGGTCAACGGCCTCGGCTCGGTGGTGGCTGCTGCCCTGGGCAACCCGTTTCCCACCACGATCTACATCGGCCATCCCGGCTGGAAGGCGATGGGGGCGCGCTGGGGCTACTCCCTGCTCAATGGGGTGGTGATTACGGCGCTCTGCCTGATCGGCGGGGTGACCCTGATGCTCAGGGTGGTGCCGCTGGAGGCGATGATCGGGATTCTGCTCTGGATCGGCATGATCATTACGGCGCAGGCCTTTCAGGAAGTACCCAAGCGGCACAGCGCGGCGGTAGCGCTGGGGCTGATGCCGGCGCTGGCAGCCTGGGCGCTGCTCTTGATCGAGACCGCACTGCGCAAGGCCGGCACCGGCCTCTACGACGTGGCCCCCAAGTTTGGCGCAGACCTCTACATCTATGGCATCATCTCCCTCAGTCAGGGCTTCATGCTGTCGAGCATGATCCTTTCGGCCATGATGGTGTTTGTGGTGGAGCGGCAGTTCCTCAAGGCCGCCGTCTGGACCGGGGTCGCGGCGCTGCTGTCGTTTTTCGGGGTCATCCATGCCTATACCCTGACACCGGCCGGGGTGCAGAATAATTTCGGCGTCGGCACGGCCAGATCCTTCGCTGTGGCCTACCTGTGCTCGGCGCTTCTGCTGCTGGCGCTGCACTTCTATAATAGAGGCAGGGAAAGAACGGGACTTGCCGCCTGACAGCGGGGTAGTTCTGGAGACAGCGCTGTCGATATGAGAAAACAGTCTGGAAGGATTCGGCCGGATAGTCAGGAGTAACAGGGATACGGGAACAGAGAGAGGGACGCATGCACGAAGTACAACCGGGACAATCCATCGAATTGCTGAAAGAGCTGCACATCCTGACCCGCGACGGCAAGATGAACCAGGACAGCCGCCGCAAGCTTAAGCAGGTCAACCATCTCTTCCAGTTCATCGAGCCGCTGCTGAAGGAGCTCCAGCAGGAGCATGCCGAGATCACCCTGGTGGATCACGGGGCCGGCAAGTCCTATCTGGGCTTTATCCTCTACGACCTGTTCTTCAAGGAACAGGCCCCCACGGCACGGATCTACGGTATCGAGACCAGGGACGAACTGGTCATGAAATCCCGGGCGCTGGCGGACCGGCTCGGCTTCCGGGGGATGCGCTTTCTCAACCTGTCGGTGGCGGACTCCATCGAGACCGCGGCCCTGCCGGAAACGATTGATATTGTCACGGCGTTGCACGCCTGCAACACGGCCACCGACGATGCCATCCGCTTTGCCTTGAAAAAAAAGGCGCGCTTCATGGTGCTGGTGCCCTGCTGCCAGGCGGAAGTCGCTTCAGTACTCAACAGGAACAAGGGGATGGCTTTGGGACAGAACGGTCTGAGCGAGATCTGGCGCCATCCCCTGCATACCCGCGAATTCGGCAGTATGGTGACGAATGTACTGCGCTGTCTCCAACTGGAGGCACACGGTTATCAGGTCAGCGTGACCGAGCTGGTGGGATGGGAACACTCCATGAAAAACGAATTGATCATCGCCCGCTACAAGGATCTGCCGCGTCGTCGGCCAACCGAACGTCTCCGGGAGGTCCTGCGGTCGTTGGGGCTGGAGGAAATGCAGCAGCGCTTTTTTACCACGTCAGAAGCCTGATGCACCCTGGCGTTGAGCTGCGTTACTGCGTGATTTCGACAACAGCGGCTGGTTTCACTTTTTTGACCCGCTTGACGGTGGCCCGGACTTTGGGCGCCGCATCGCTGCCGGCCGGCAGCAAAAACAGGGCCGCATCGGCCGGTTGAAGGGTCGTGTAGTGGGAGCAGGAAATCTTCCTGGTGATGCCATCACTGAACTGGATCGTGGCTCTGAGCGGGGTTACCTCCATCACCTTGCCGGCCCCCCATTCAACGGCTCCGGTATGGCTTACGACGATTCCTCTTTTGATAATCATGTGATCTCCTTTTTTGACTGTGTTACCGGCAACAACTCACTACCGGGTGCAGGCGCAGTACTGCCGGCATCTGCCCGGTGACCGTGAGGTCATGTGAGAACTGTTCCAAAGGATTGTGCAGCGAGGTGGATGAAGATGACCGGAAAAAGAGACTCGAAACAGCGGTAAAAAATAATTTCGGGTGATAGGTCAGTTACTTAACTATACGCCCTTATCCGGCGTATAGCGAGGTATATTAATCGTCCTATATTAATACATCTGTATTTCGCGATAATGCCCCGGTTTTCCCGCAAGCATGTGCTATTCTAAAACCGAACCTGAGTAAACCCGAGATTCAGGTCCTGAATCCGTGTGGAGGCTGCTGATGCGTAAAATGCTTGTCCTGGGCGGTGTGCTCGTCATCGCTGTTCTCGCCGTGGTCATGGTTATCCGCCACGTACCGCGCGAGGCCGGTGGTATCAAGGTGTCCGGCACCATCGAAACCACTGAGACGGAACTCTCTTTCAAACAGCCCGGCCGGGTGAGCGAACGGCTGGTGGATGAAGGGCAGAAGGTTGCCGCCGGTCAGGTGGTGGCCCGCCTGGAGAACGATCAGGCCCGCCAGGAGCTGGCCGGCCGCGAAGCGGATGCTGCAGCGGCCCGGGCAGCCCTGGCCGAACTTCAGGCCGGATCGCGGGTCGAGGAGGTCGCCCAGGCCGAGGCTAACGTGGTGCGGCTTCGAGCGGAGTCGGTCCGGGCCGGGGACGAGTACCTGCGATCTGCGCAGCTGTACAAGCGGGAGGTGATCGCCAAGCGCGACCTTGAGCAGGTGGTGGCGGCCCGGGATGCGTCGGCGGCAGCGCTGCGGGAAGCAGCCGAGCGGCTGCGCCTGGTGAAAGCCGGGGCGCGCATCGAGACCCGTGAACAGGCCCGTGCCCGGCTCAAGGGCGCCGAAGCCATGGTAAGCCTGGCCCGGACGCGTCTGCAGGAAACGACCCTGCTGGCCCCATCGGCCGGTATCGTGCTCTCGAAGAACATCGAGCCGGGAGAACAGGTCGCCGCGGGGACACCGGTGGTGACGATAGGCCGCCTGGCGGATGTCTGGATACGGGGCTATGTGCCCGAAGACGAGTTGCCGCGCATCAGGCTGGGGCAGAGGGCGCGGGTAACGGTGGATGGCCTGAAGGGCAAGGTCTTCGAGGGGCGTCTGGATTTCATCGCCCAGGAGGCCGAGTTCACCCCCAAGAACGTGCAGACCGAGAAAGAGCGGGTCCGGCTGGTCTACCGGATCAAGATCACAGTCCCCAACCCGGATATGGTGTTGAAGCCGGGCATGCCGGCCGATGCGGTGATAATAGTCCCCTCTCCATGAGGGAGAGGGTTAGGGTGAGGGGGCAACTTTGCCGGTTCCGCAGAATTTGCTGATTAAAGAAACTGATTCGTACGAAGGCTCCCCCCTCATCCGGCCTTCGGCCACCTTCTCCCTCAGGGAGAAGGATAAAGGCGGCTGTTCATGATATCCACCAGCAACCTCACCCGCAGTTTCGACAGCCTGATCGCTGTGGATGCCCTTTCCCTGAGCATCCCCGAGGGGGAACTGTTCGGGTTGATCGGTTCGGACGGGGCCGGCAAGACCACTACCCTGCGCATGCTGGCCGGGATCCTCGACCCGAGCAGCGGAGAGGTGAGTGTGCTGGGGCAGCGCTTTCCGGCAGCCGCCGAACAGGTCAAGGGGGAGATCGGCTACATGAGCCAGCGTTTCGGGCTGTACCCCGACCTGACCGTGGCCGAGAATATCGCGTTCTACGCCGATATCTTCGGCGTCACCGGCCGGGAGCGGCGCGAACGGAGCGAGCGGCTGTTGTCTTTCAGCGGCCTGACCGATTTTACCAAACGCCAGGCCGGCCGGCTCTCGGGTGGCATGAAACAGAAGCTGGGACTCTGTTGTGCCCTGATCCACAAGCCGCGCCTGCTGCTGCTGGACGAGCCGACCAACGGCGTCGATCCGGTCTCGCGCCGCGATTTCTGGCGCATCCTGCGGGAACTGCATAGCGAGGGGGTCACGATCGTGGTGGCGACCGCCTATCTGGACGAGGCCGGCCGCTGCGACCGGGTCGGCCTGATCCATGGTGGCCGGTTGATCGCCTGCGACACCCCGGCCGCGCTGACCGGGAACGGCACGGTGCCGCTGGAGGAGCTGGTGATCGGCAGGATCGGCCCTTCGACGCCGCTCAGGGAACATGAAATCGGAATCAGATCTCGGTTGATGAGCGGAGTCGAACCACCCGCCGTTGTTCTCGACCACCTTACCAAACGCTTCGACGCCTTCATTGCGGTCGACGCTATCTCCCTGACCGTGCCCAAGGGGCAGATCTTCGGCTTTCTCGGTCCCAACGGCGCCGGCAAGTCCACCACCATCCGCATGCTGTGCGGCATCCTGGCGCCCAGCTCGGGCAACGGCACGGTGGCCGGTTTTGCAATCGCCAGCCAGCCGGAACGGATCAAGGAGAACATCGGTTACATGAGCCAGCGCTTTTCGCTCTACGAGGATCTGACCGTGGAGGAAAACATCGCCTTCTACGGCGGGGTCTACCGTATCCCGGCCCCACGGCTGAAGGAACGGGCCGCGTGGGTGATCCGCATGGCCGGACTGACGGAACGCCGCAGCTCCCTGGCGGGCGAGCTGTCCGGCGGCTGGCGTCAGCGCCTGGCCCTGGGGTGCGCCATCCTGCACGAACCGGCCATCGTCTTCCTGGACGAGCCGACCTCCGGCGTCGATCCCCTGTCGCGCCGCACCTTCTGGGAGCTGATCCGCAGCATGGCCGCCAGCGGCGTGACCGTCTTCGTCACCACCCACTACATGGATGAGGCCGAGTACTGCGACCGGCTGGCGCTGATCTATCGCGGCGAGCTGGTGGCGGTGGGCACGCCGCTGGAACTGAAGCAGGAGCGGGCGGCGGGTGGTGTGCTGCCCAGCCTGGAGGATGTATTCATCGGGTTGATCGAGGAGCATGACCGCAATGAACATTGAAGACATCCGTCAAAACCATTCGGGCAACATTTCCTCAGCCCGTACATGGTGCCTGCGAAGGATGATGGCGATCCTTTTGCCGCACTTGCCAGCACTGGTGCTTCTTCTGCTTCTTGCAGGTGCAATTTTTGCAGATATCCCCACACATTCATTTCTGGTTAAATGGGACGATCCTGAATATGTAACCGCCAACGTCGACATTCGCGGATTGAACTGGGACAATATTCAGGCCGCATTTACCCATACATATGTCGGCAATTATGCCCCGCTGCAGATCGTATCGTACATGCTTGATTACCAGCTCTGGGGCCTGCGGCCACTCGGTTTCCTGCTGACGAATGTCTGGCTGCACCTGCTCTCGGCGCTGTTGCTGTATCTCCTGCTGCTCCGCCTCGGATCGGCGCGCTGGGGGGCGATTATGGGCGGGGCGATCTTCCTGGCCCATCCGGTCCAGATAGAAAGCGTCCTATGGGTATCCCAAAGAAAATCCGTACTGGCCATGATGTTTTTCCTGTTGGCGTTCCATTGTTATCTGAATTATCGGGAACCGGAGGGACGAAACAGAAAACTCTGGTATGCTGCCTCAATTAGCATCTATCTCCTGGCAGCACTTTCGAAATCTATCGCCGTAATATTCCCCTTGGCCCTCATGCTCTATGATGGTCTGTACTGCTCAGAACCGCGGCGCCTGAGGTCTCATGCAGATAAACTTCCCTATCTATTAATCTCTCTGGTCATTGGTATCGCCACCATCATGATTCAGACCCCTGGAACAGTTGGCGGCCGAACAGCCTACCCGCCTGATTTTATACGCGTATGGCCGTTGACCATGTTCCCTGTGCTGGCAGATTACCTGAGGATGATCGTTTGGCCGGACCCGGCGCAATTGTCGCTTATTTACACCGTACCCTGGAGCAGTGCCGTAGATATGAGGTTCACTGTTTCGGCGGTGATAGCGATCATGCTTGCGATAACCGCCGTTTTTCTGCAGCGCAAAGCCCCCAGGGTCCTTTTCTGGTACGGCCTGTTTTTTCTGGGATTATTGCCGGTCTTACAGCTCATTCCGCTCGTAACAAAGATGAATGACCGCTATCTCTATTTTCCCATGCTCGGTGTGGCCGGACTCTGTGCCTATGCTGTCACGGCGCTGCAGGTTCGTACACGTTCCGGGATTGCAAAATCTGCTGTTGCCACTGGCATGACCGGGATCATCGCAGTTCTCGCCATAGCAAGCTATCAGCGCAGCCTGGTTTGGCGTTCGACAGTTACACTGTTCAGCGATGCCGTCGCCAAGTCACCGAACCAGTATATCCCCTGGATAGGCCTTGCTGCGGGATACCACGCGGAAGGCAATCTCGAAGAGGCCTTGCGCTGTTGTGATATTGCCAGCAAATATGGCTATCTGGATGCAAACGACGCCTTTGCCATTGCGCGGATCTACCTGGAACGAGGCGAACCGGATAAGGCTTATACCTTTATCTGGGGTGGGATACTGAAGAGCCGCACGACCGAGGGGAAACTGTTACTGGGACTTTATTACGGCATGAAGGGTAACCTTGATGAGGCGGAAAAACAGCTGCTCAACTATCTGAAGACTTCAGATAAATCAGCCGAAGGGCTGACGGCCCTTGCCAAGGTCTACCTGATCAGGGGTGACCTGCAAAAAGCCGCTGTCTATGCCGAAAGGGGCCTGGTAGCGGATCCGAATCTTCCTGAGGCATACATCGTTGAAGCCTGTGTGGCCGGGACAAAAAATGATCTCCCGCGCTCAATCGCATTGCTGAACGGAGCCGTGCAGCATGGCTTTGCTGATTGGCAACAGCTGGAAGACATGGATTGTCTGGCTGCTGTGAGAAATGATCCAAGCTTTAAACATCTGTTGCCCGACAAGTGAACTTATTATGAATATCCGCCGCCTGAAAGCCGTTGCCAAAAAGGAGTTCCTGCACGTCCTGCGTGACCCCCGCTCGCTGATGATGGGGATCGGCATGCCGATGATGCTCTTGTTCCTGTTCGGCTATGCCCTGACTCTGGATGTGGACCGGGTGCCGCTGGCGGTCTGGGACCAGGCCCGCACCGCCGCGAGCCGCGAGTTCATCAGCCGTTTTGCCGGCTCACGCTACTTCGACCTGCGGGTCAGGGCCGGCAGCTACCGGGAGATCGAGCAGGCCATCGACCGCCGTGAAGCGCTGATCGCCCTGGTGATTCCGCCCGCCTTCGACCGCCTGCTGTCGCAGGGTTCAGACGCCCCGGTCCAGACGATCCTGGACGGCAGTGACCCCAACACGGCCACCATCGCCCTGGGATACGCCGAGGCCACGGCCCAGGGCTACTCGCGCCAGGTAACCATGACGCAGCTGCGCCGCGCTGGGCTCGCAACGCGCATCCCCTCCCTGGAGCTGCGTCCGCGGGTCTGGTTCAATACCGACATGGAATCGCGCAACTTCATCTTTCCCGGCCTGATCGCGGTGGTGATGATGATCATGGCGGCCATCCTGACCTCGCTCTCCATGGCCCGCGAGTGGGAGACCGGCACCATGGAACAGCTGGTGGCCACCCCGCTCAGCGGCGGGGAACTGATCCTGGGCAAGCTGGCGCCCTATTTTGCCATCGGGGTGCTGGACCTGTGCCTCTGCATCGGGGTGGGGGAGTACGTCTTCGATGTGCCGCTCAGGGGCAGCCTGTGGCTGCTGGCGCCCCTGGCGCTAGTCTTCCTCTTCAGTGCGCTCTCCTTCGGCATGCTGCTGAGCATCATCACCAAAAGCCAGCTGCTGGCCAGCCAGCTGGCCATCGTGACCACCGTGCTGCCGGCCTTCCTGCTGTCCGGCTTCATCTTCCCGATCGAGAACATGCCGCTGCCGATCCAGACCGTGACGCGCATCGTCACGGCCCGCTACTTCGTGACCATCCTGCGGGGCATCTATCTCAAGGACGTGGGGCTGGCGGTACTCTGGCCCGAGGCACTGTTCCTGGTGGTGTTTGCGGTGATCGTCATGACGGTGGCGATCAGGAAATTCAGGAAGAAAATTCTTTAGTTATCCCCCCTTGAAAAAGGGGGGAAGGGGGGATTTGCCTCTTTTTTTACGCAGTCAAATCCCCCTAAATCCCCCTTTTGTAAAGGGGGACTTCACTACAGAGGCAGCTTATGTTCGATCGCTTGAAAGCCATGCTGATCAAGGAGTTCATCCAGGTCTTCCGCGACCCGCGCATGCGGATCGTGCTGTTTGTCATTCCGGCCCTGCAGACCGTGATCTTCGGCTATGCCGTCAACATGGACGTGAAAAACATCCCCACCGCAATCCTCGACCGGGACAACAGCAGCGAGAGCCGGGATCTTGTAGCGGTCTTGTCCTCCTCGGGCTACTTTACTATTACGGAACACATCGACAATGAAGCTGACATACGCCGCCTGCTGGATCGCGGGACGGTGCGGGTGGTGCTGAACATCGAGCACGGCTTCGGCGCGCAGCTGCACCGGGGGGAAGCCGCCCGGCTGCAGCTGCTGCTGGACGGCAGCGATTCCAACACCGCCGGGATCATCATGGGCTATCTGGCGCGCCTGGCAACCGCCTACAACACCCGACTGCAGCGCGAATATGCCACCCGCCAGTTTGGTTCGATCCCGCATGCCGGCCAGGTGCGCCTGGTCACGCGGGCCTGGTTCAACGACAACCTGGAGAGCCCCCCCTTCTACGTCCCGGCGGTCATCACCAACATCCTGTTCGTCATCACCATGCTGCTCTCCTCGCTGGCCATCGTGCGCGAAAAGGAGATTGGCACCATCGAGCAGGTCATCGTCACCCCGATTCGCAAGCGGGAGTTCATCCTGGGCAAGACGCTGCCCTTCGTGCTGATCGGCTACATCGACGTGGCCCTGATCAGCGTTGTGGGCACGCTGGTGTTCGACGTACCGGTGCGGGGCAGCCTGTGGCTGCTGTTTCTGGCCACGACACTCTTCCTGATGAGTTCCCTGGGGATCGGGCTGTTGATCTCCACCATCAGCCAGACCCAGCAGCAGGCCATGATGACCGCCTTCTTCATCATCTTCCCGGCCATGCTGCTGTCCGGATTTGCCTTTCCGATCGAGAATATGCCCGGGCCGGTGCAGTGGTTGACCCTGCTCAATCCGCTACGCTACTACATGGTGGTCATCCGGGGCATCTTTATGAAGGGGGTGGGTCTGGCGGCCCTGTGGGAGCAACTGCTCGCCCTGACCGTGATCGGGATTACAGTGTTGTCGATTGCCATCGGCAGATTCCGTAAAACATCGGGCTGATGGGAAGGGGGGATGGATCAACTTCCGGATGGTGTCCGGGCGCAGGATTCAACCCAGGCCCGTAATCGTGATGGTCACTCTGCCTACCCTGCCGCGGGTGGCCTCTTGATCGGCGTGTTTCAGGCGGCAGCCAGCAATCTCAGCTTTTTGAATCTTCGGTGCCGGTTGTTGCCTGCTGTACCCGTTTTTGAAACACCGGGCATTCCCGGTAGCGATCCATGCAGTACATCACAATGTAGGGCACAGTCCGGCTGGTGATGTTATGACAGTAGCATTCATCAAAAGGCATTCTCGAATACTCGCATAAATACTGTGGGTCGTTCAGGTTTGTGGTTATTCTGGGTTTTGCCATGAATCCAATACTCCTCAAAGAGCCCGACCCACGTGACGGCACCGGCATGCAGTTGCATGATTACCCGTTTGTCGTCAAGTACAACAGTTAGGAGCCGTTACGAAATAACCGTGACACCTCAGACTATTTCGTTACGGCTCCTGACGCCGTTCTTGCCATATGCAGTGGAACAGAAATGATATTCCAGCGGGTTAGCTATTGAATAACAAAATCGTCCCTGCGGTTTTTAGCCCAGGCAGCTTCATCATGACCCGCAACGGCCGGATGTTCGTTGCCGTAACTGATGGTGGTGAGCCGATTTGCCGGCACGCCGAGGGTCGTCAGGTATTTCATGGCCGATTTGGCGCGCCGTTCGCCCAGGGCCAGGTTGTATTCTGCGGAACCCCGCTCGTCACAATTGCCCTCGATCTTGATTTTGGCGCTGGACTTGAGGATTTTGGCGGCATTGGCAGTCAGTACGTTCCGGGAGGCCGGATTCAGGTCGGCTTTGTCAAATGCAAAATACACCGATTCGAATGATGTGCCGGACACAGGCGACGTTGCGGCAGCAGCAACAGCCGGGTTCACCTGCGCATTTGGGGGGGTTGCCTTTGCCGCGCTTGTCTGGGGGGCAGCCGTCTTGACCGGTTCGCTCTTCGCTTTTACTGTCTGCGCGGCAATGGGTTCATCCGCCTTGACAGCCTCTTTGTTGGCGCAGCCCGAAGCCACTACAGTGGTAATCCCAAGTGCTACATACAATAAACGCAATTTAGTGCTCATCTTCTTTCTCCTTTTTTTTGTGGTGATCATCAAAGTGCTCAGGTCACGCTCTGCCATGCCTACAGCAAAGGATGTGCCAGAGTTACATATGACCAGATAACAGCTGGTTACGCAAGGAAAGATGGTTTTATGCGGTATGCAAGGGAGCTAGTGGTATCTAAAACGGATACCTAAAACGGGTAGTTCCCGAAAGGTGGGCGCTGTTCTTTGGGGGAGGCACAAGCTTCGTCAAGTGGGCATGCCCATGCGGTTATTCTTCTCCCGCGGCTATGCCGTGCTTTTCAAGCCGGCGGCGAAAGGTGTAGTAGTTCATGCCCAGCATCATGGCGGTTTTCATGCGCTTGCCGCCGCAGTAGCGCAGTGCCTGTTCCAGTGACCAGCGTTCCAGTGTGTCCATGCAGCACGGGAAAGGGGGCGGCGCGGGTGTGCCGTTGTCAGCGGCTGTTGCGGGGATAATCCCGGCGGAATCGGCCTGCAGGGTGATATCTGCCGCGCCGATGACGTTTCCGGCGTGGAGCGCGATCCGGCGGATGACGCTTTTAAGCTGACGGACGTTGCCGGGCCAGGGCATGCCGGCCAGCGCCGCGTAGGCATCCGGTTCCAGAAGCGGCAGGCCGCGCCCCAGTTCATCGCAGCTTTCCCGCAAAAACTTCTGCGCTAAGGGGGCAATCGCCTCCGGGGTTTCACGCAGAGCGGGCAGGCTGATGGTCGTATCTGCCAGACGATAGTAAAGGTCGTGCCGGAAACGGCCGGCCAGCGCTTCTTGCTTCAAATTGCAGTTGCTGGCGGCAATGATGCGCACATCCACCTTCTTTTCCAGCGTGCTCCCCAGAGGGGTAAATTTTTTCTCCTCCACGAAACGCAACAGTTTCACCTGCAGTTCCGTCGGGCATGATTCGATGTCATCCAGAAACATGGTGCCGCCATCGGCATTCTCCGCCAGGCCGGTGCGGTTACGATCAGCACCGGTAAAGGCGCCCTTGCTGTGGCCGAACAGTTCGCTCTCGGCCAGATTCATGGGCAGGGCACCCATCTGAAGGGTTACAAAGGCAGCGTCCCGGCGGGGACTGAGCGCATGAATTATGGCTGCCAGCCGTGATTTCCCGGTTCCGGTTTCACCTTCCAACAGGATATTGAACGATGTCCGGGCTACACGGGTAGCCTGTTCCACCAGTGTCCGCTGTGCTGGTGTATCGCCCATCTGCTCCCGTATGGATGCCATCAGTTCGCCGGAGAGCCCGTCAATTTCCCGCCGCTGCAGCAGCGGCAAGGCCGCTTTGGCGATGGCGCCCAGCAGTTCATCCGTATCGACCGGCTTGCGGACAAAGGCGGCTACACCCAGTTCTATGGCTTTCAGCAGGTAGCTGGTCTCGGTGAAGGCCGTGCAGAATATCAGCGGCGTGGCTGGCGAGTGTGTTTTCAACCTGGCGGCCAGTTCGAGACCATCCATGACCGGCATGCGGATGTCGCTGATAACCAGATCAGGCCGCTGCAGGTCGAGCTGCGCCAGAGCCTCACGGCCATTGGGGGCCTGGATAACCCGTCCGCAATACATTTCAAGAAACGCCGCGGTTTCACGGCGCAATTCTTCTTCGTCTTCGACCAGCAGAATGGTCAGATCTTTTAGTTCGTTCGGGGACGGTCTCTGCGTTTTTCGGCTGAATCCATTGCTGTTAACGCAGGTATCCTGTTTATTAAGGGCCAGATCGCTCATGAGCATTTCTCCAATGGCAATTCGATTCTGAAAGCAGCCCCTGCATGGCCTCGTATCAGCCGCAAGTCGCCTCGCAAGCTTTCTTCGACGATCATCCGCGACATGTACAAGCCGATGCCGGTGCCGCCGCTTTCCTTCTTGGTGGTGAAATGGGGGGCAAATATCCGGGAAGCGATGTCATCCGGGATACCGCAGCCGTTATCGACGATATCGATGGTCATGGTTCGCTCTTCCTGTACGGCTATCTGCACCTCGATGCGCCCGTTTTCCGGTTCACCGCTTGTTGAGCGGCTTTCCAGAATGGCATCGCGGGCGTTGCCCAGCAGGTTGAGGATTACCTGCTTGAACTCATTGGAAATGCCGTCTACCAGGTGCCCGTCGCAGTTGCGGCATTGGACATGGACCGTAATACCGTTGCTGGTAAACTGGGCTTCCAAAAGTCTGACCGCGTCGTTGATGCAGCCCAGAGGTGAAAAGGACTTCATCTGTTTGTCCGGGCTATAGAAATTGCGAAATTCGTCAATCGTCTCGGACATATACCTGACCTGGCGCATGGCGTTGGCTTTGAACTCATCCAGGTATTCCGGCGTCAGCTGCTGCGTGGTCCCTACCGCATAGGTGCGCTGGATGATCATCCCCAGCGTGGCCAGGGGTTGGCGCCACTGGTGGGCGATGGCGCTGATCAGATCCCTCATGGCAATCAAACGGGAGTGATAGCCTTGCGTGATGGTATCCGCCATCTCCCGGGTATTGTTGATCAGGTGGCTTGCCTCCTGAATGCCGCTTTCGGGCCAGTCGATGTTTGCGCCCGAGGCCAGCCTGACAGGCAGATCCCGCGTGATCTGGCGCAGATTCTCCAGGGTGACCATGATGCGGCGGCTCAACAATTCCGCCAGCACCAGCGATCCGAGCAGTACCAGGAACAACAGGATCAATTTGCCGGTGTAGTTATCGTAGAGCGCTTTCTGAAAGGGCGCCACCGGCTGTTCCAGGATCAGGCGCCATTCCGCCAGCTCGCCGATGGAGATTTCCGCAACATAGAACGATTGTTTCCAGCGTTCCGAGAGCGGCGTGTTGGCCGTCACAACCGGCATCCACTGGCTGATGATGCCATCAAGGTGGTTGAGCGTCCCTTGGCCGCGCACGTATTGGGTCATGACCTTCTGATCGCTGCGATTGGTCATGATGACATTGCCGTTTTTGTCAATCAGCGTGTAGAGCGTGGCGTTGTGCTCCGTAAAAATGTTGAGGAGCTCCTGGGTCTGCTCCAGGCTCAGGACCCCTAAGACATAACCGCCGTATGCCCCGTGAACGATTACCGGAGCAAGCATGGCCACCCGGGGCTTGTGGTTTCCGGTCTTGCCGAGGGTCACCTCGGAGAGCGATGGCTTGAGTGTCTCTTTCAGCCGGCTGATGTAGGGACGGTCGGCGAAATCCTTGCCGATATTCTTCTGGCCCAGGTCGTCGAGCAGCGGAAAGTAGGCGATGGCGGTGGCTGCGCCGTTCATCAGGCCGACATCCTGAAAATTGGCGTCCGAGGTCGTTGCCATTTCGAGATACGGCATCATCTGTTGCGGGGATTTCGCGGCAGCCATCTCGGCCAGCGTGGTTATGGTGGATGTCCGGTTTACCACCCAGATATGCATTATCTTATCCAGGCGCTGACAATCCGTGATCAGCGAGGTTCTGATAAGGGCGTCGGTTTCTTTGAAATCGCCGCGGCTGCTGACCGCCAGCATGATCAGCGCCGGGCAGAGCACAAAGAAGGCCAGCAGGTTGTTGACGATCTCGCGGTAAGAAATCTGCGACGCGCGGGAATAGAGGGTATAGCCGGTAAAGATCAGGCGGGCGACCAGGGCATTGGAGATGCCGTTGATCGTCTGCTTGGCCATGGAGATGGTGGTGTTGTCGAAAGGGACATGCATGACAACGTGGTAGCACAGGTAGACCAGGGGCATGCCCACGAAAAGCCAGTAGAGGGTATCTGCCAGCACCATCCCGATCTTGCGGCGGCTCATCAGCCAGCCAACGACGGCCACCTCGGAGGTCATGGTGACAATGGCGTAGGGATGGTTCAAGAGAATATAGGTGTAGCTGGCAATGATTGCGGCCGCCGCAATACCCCGGCCAAGCCCGAAGTACTGCAGCGCAATCATGGCGAAAATACTGCCGAAGAGGAAGTCGATATTGAGAAATAACTCGAACTTGAAATAATTACCCGCCAGACCGGCACAGATCAGGGCCAGAAAAAGGAGCGTGCCGTATATGGCGGGCAGGGCCGGTTTGGTTGATGGCGAGGTGTGCATGGCTGTTGTCATCAGGGACGGTCCATTGATTTCAGCATTGTAGGCCCCTGTTGGCCGAACAGATAACAGGTCACGAAAGGGAGGCATTCAAGGCCCGGCATTGTTATAACTGAGTATAAAATTTATGAGTCGTCTTATACGAAATACAGATCCTATCTGTCAAAGGATTTGATGCGCATGCGCTTCGAAGCTGCGGAAAACATACCCCACCTTGTCGCTGACGGCATCCGGCACGGGTGTTACACCGTTGATCCGCAAACAGGGGCAGCTGTTGACAATGGTGTTGAAGATTGGATACGGTTACACCAGGCCGCCGGGCCGGTTGGAAATCAGCTTAAAAAATCATGTTGCAACGGTCTGGTAACGTCCCGTGATTTATGCTAGGTTCAATCCCGCAATTTTACTCTTAGATTGACAGGTGAAACATCTCATGACCTTAGTCCAGATTCTCATTCTTTCAGCAGTTCAGGGGGCCGCAGAGCTGTTGCCCGTGTCAAGCTCCGCTCATGTGATCGTGATCGCAAAGATGATGGGGCTCGATCCGACAACACCGGAGATGACACTGCTCCTGGTGATGCTCCATACCGGCACCATGTTTGCGGTGATCTGCTATTTTTGGAAGTCATGGAAGGCCACCTTCTTTGCTTCGCGCCAGCAATTCCTGGCGGCGTTCAAAATGATCGTGCTGGCAACCATCTTTACCGGGGTTGTGGGGTTGACGCTGAAAAAATTGATTGAGCATTTTGTCTTGGGCAGCGTCCCCCATGCCGAGATCGAGATGCTGTTCGGCAACCTGGGGCTTATTTCGGCAGCCCTGGCAACGGTAGGCCTGCTGATCATCTTCGCCGGGCTGAATAAAAACCTTACCGTGGGAACACGCGAGCTTGGGGCCAGAGAATCCATCCTGATCGGGGTTATCCAAGGTCTGTGCCTCCCTTTCCGGGGATTCTCCCGCTCTGGAGCAACCATCTCTGCCGGTCTCCTGCTGGGGATTGCCAGGGCAAGAGCCGAGGAGTTCAGCTTCGCCCTGGCCGTCGTGCTGACTCCGCCCGTCGTCGTTCGCGAGGTCCTGAGGCTCTTGAAGTCGCAGGCCCTGATGCAACAGCCTGAAACGCATCTGATGCATCTCTTTCTCCCCAGCATAGTTGGAATGGGATTCAGTTTTCTGGCGGGGCTATTGGCTCTGCGTTGGCTTTCCAGTTGGCTGGAACATGGACGCTGGCAGTTCTTCGGCTATTATTGCCTGTGTGCCTCAGTCTTCGTGTTCGTCTTCCGCTGGCTGGGCGCATGAAAAACGTATGTCCATCATTACAAAACTGATCGTTGATGTCCCCTTACGTCTCTTTGGCCGCGAGGCCTTCCGCTCCCTCTATCGAAATAGAATGCGCAGTGCGTTATCGGCCATCGGGATTACCATCGGCATCGCTGCCGTAGTTTGCGTGGTCGCCATCGGTACGGCCGGTTCGCAGATGGCTGAGCAGCAACTCCAGAATTTGGGAGATAATCTCGTATGGATTGAAGCAGGTTCGAGGAACATTAACGGGGTGCGATCCGGCAGCCATGGAATGACTTCCCTCACCATGGGGGATGTAGAAGCGATCGGTAACGAAGTGCCATCCATCAAAAGGGTTTCCCCCAATATGGATGGTACTTTGATCGTTATTTCGGGAAACCGCAATTGGACGACACATTACCGTGGCGTCACCCCCGAGTTCCTGGAGATCAAGCGTTGGGAAGTGCAGGAAGGAGACTCATTCACGAATGCTGACGTCCTGCATAGTGCCAATGTTTGCTTGATTGGACAAACAGTGCGTCAGGAGCTGTTCGGGCCGAAAGAGGCCGTTGGCCAGATTGTTCGGATCAATAACAAATTGTTCCGGGTACTCGGCGTTCTGGCGCCGAAGGGCCAGTCCAACACTGGACAGGATCAAGATGACGCAATCATATTGCCCTATACTACGGTGCAACGGAAACTGAGGGGCAAGGGTTTCATCTGGCTGGACGACATCATGTGTTCAGCCGACTCCCTTGATGATGCCGAACCGGCAATTGAAAACATCACGGCCCTGTTGCGCCAGCGCCATCACATACTGCCCGGCAAAGAGGATGATTTCAATATTCGTCACCCGGAAGAGGTGATCAAGGCCCAGATCGTCGCCAAAAGAACGATGGAGCTTCTACTCATAAGCATCGCTTCAATAGCTCTCCTCGTCGGCGGGATCGGGATCATGAATGTCATGCTTGTATCGGTGACCGAGCGAACCCGTGAAATCGGCCTCCGCATGGCAATCGGGGCCACGACGCGGGCCATACGTGTCCAGTTCCTTGAAGAGGCCGTCATGCTCAGCCTGTTTGGCGGTTTGCTGGGAGTACTTGTCGGTGTGGCGGGTTCATTCCTGATAGGAGCCTCCTTGGGATGGCCTGTATCTATTCCTCTGGTAGCCTTGATGCTTGCTCCCCTGTTCTCAATTGGCGTAGGTGTCTTCTTCGGTTTCTATCCAGCATGGAAGGCCACTCAGCTCGATCCGATCGTTGCCCTGCGTCACGAGTGAACATGCAGTGGACCCTTTTGGCGAGACGGCCTGATTGCTTGTATTTCAAAAAGATGTGGAAATATATACTACAGTCTTGCGGGGCGTTACCGATAAGATAACAAACGATACGAGGATCATGGTCCTCACATTACATCAGCTCGGCAGAATGCCGGGCGACTCTCAGAAGAGGAGAACAGCATGTCAATCAACGGAATTTCCGGTAATGTATCAACTCCCTCGGCATCAATGACACCAGCTGCTGTTATCCCTCCAAAACCTGAGGCGACGGCGACACCTCAATCTCAACCGTATACCGTAAAGCTTACGGGCACCGCTCTTGCCAAGTCCTTAAAGCTGGCGGGACAAAATCCGGCACAGATTGCCCTGAAAATGGGGATAGATGTAAAAACCGTTGACCAGTATCTGAGCATAAAGGTTGCTTCAGCTACTCCGGCAGCGGTTGCAACACCAGCACCGGCCCCAACTCCAGCTCCGGAAGCAAAACAGGCCGCTACAACAGCTCCAGCAACATCTGCAGAAGAAGCGAAAGAACCTGCAAAGGAAAAAGCATCGGAAGCGGTACGGGGTAAAAAGTAAGTAATTTCAGGCTCAATCAAGTCTTTACCCATCGAAGCCACTAATTGCCGCTATTCTGGCAATTAGTGGCTTGGGTGTATGTAATGGTTGATCGCTGAAATGGATAGAAACGTGCGGCGCTGATTTTGCGAAGTCTTGGTTGCCTGAAATCGCTCCTTCAGGGATGGTTTCAAAAACCGATGTTGCCGAATGGCCAATCCATCAATACTCCAGCGCCTGCAGGATGTCAGGAATTGCCCGGCGAGTGCAGCTGACGACCGTTTCGTGAAGTGTCTTATCCAAGACCTTGGAATCGGCGCGCAGCGCGCTGATCGAAGAGGCTTCCTCATAATCGAGCTGTTTCAACTTCGCGCCCCCTTTCCAAACGCTCACCTTGACCCGCAATGCCCCCTTGGCCTGTGCCATGGCCAAGCCCTCGACCTCATCCACCGTAAGGGTGATTCCGGTAAAATCGAGGCCTTTTGCCACGTTGGCCGGGAGCGCCGGCACCACGCTGACCTTATAGCCTGCCGCCTTGAGTTCCTGAATAAAGGCATCCGCCACCAGATCTTTTGGCGCCATCGCGGAAAGTACCTTTCCGGTTCGTTTTCCATCAGAATCTTTAACCTCCCCCAGGACCCATTCTACATCGGACCGTCCGGCGAGAGGGCTCTTTTCCGCAGTTATGGCAACATACAGCTCGCCTTTGCCGCCAACCGCATTGACGGTCGGTTGGTAGTCCAGTCTCACGTTCTTGTCTGCTGCTGCACACCCCGCAAGAGCTACCGGGATAAACAGAGCAACAATCCCTAAAAACCTCTTCAACATCCCTAGTTGCACGGTATAACGTCCCATAGTCTTCCTCCTTTTCCTGCGTGAATTTGGTAAAAACCGGTACTACCCGAACCGGCAGATGAAACGAAACAGGGCTCCGTTGCCGTCTTCCCGGTTGCAAAGCGCGACCGCCCCACCCAACCGGTCGGCAATGCTGCGTACAATGGCCAACCCCAGGCCGCTGCCGGTTTCATCGCTGCCCATGACCCGGTAAAACGGCTCGAAGAGCCGTTCCTCCTCACCCGGCGGGATTCCCGGACCGGTATCGGTTACCTGAAAAATCACCTCTCCCGCCTCGCGATACAACTCCACATCCACCGTCCCACCGGATGGAGTATAGCGGATGGCATTATCAACGGCGTTACGCACCAGGATGGCCAGAGCATCGGCAGAAGCGGTCACGACCAGATCTTCGAGACGTTCACACCCCAGATCTATCCCCTTGGCAGCGGCTATCGGCATCATATCCTCAAGTACCTGCCGGACGATATGGTCCAGACGGAGTTCGACGGAGGTAACAACGCCGGATTGTTGCCGTGCCAGAGAAAGCAATTGATTCAGCAGGGTGCAGGTCCGGGTCAGTCCCTTGTGCAACTGCTGGAGACGTTCCGACCTTTCCTGAGGCGAAACGCTTCGCTCCAGGTTTTGGGCCTGCAGGGTCAGGGCCGTTAAGGGCGAGCGCAGCTCATGGGCGGCATCGGCGATAAAGCGGCGTTGTTGTTCAAGCGCCTCGGCGAGGCGGCGCATCAGTCCGTTGATGGATGCTATAAAGGGTTTGATCTCTTCGGGGATGCCGATCTCCGGCAGTTTTGTCAGGTTGGTGTCGTCCCGTTTGTCCAGCAGATGGGAGAGTTCGGTGACCGGCGCGAGTGAGCGCCGGACGATCCATGTAATCAACATGGTTAAAAACGGCACCAGCAACAGTACCGGGATCAGGGTGCGTAATCCGCTGTCCCGGGCGGTTTCGTTGCGGATCTCCGTCAACTGGCCTACCGCGATTCTTTTGCCGGAGGGCAAGGTGTGAATAAACATGCGCCAGACATCGCCATGGCTGTCGATAGACTGGAAACCCTCCGGCAGATCGGATGGAATCATCGCTAGAGCAGCTGATCTGCCACGCTGTCCGGCCTGCGGCGCTGTGCCCAGTGTCCGGATGATAATCCGCGCCTCGGGATCACTGATGTCAATGTTGCCGACAGCACCTGCCGACGGATTCACAACGTTACCGGAGCGCCCCACCAGCAGCGCTACCTGGCGCAGCTGATCGTCCTGCAGCTCCTGAGCCTCTTGAAAGGCCAGAAAAAAAGAACATGCCCCGGCCGCGATGCCGCTGATGATCGTCACCACGGCAATCCAGCCGGATAGTTGTCGCCGCAGGGATGTATTCATCTGCTTCGATCCACCATCCATCCCATCCCCCGTACGTTTCTGATCGTATCACTGCCCAGTTTCTTGCGCACGGCGTGGATCAGGAACTCGACGGCGTTGCTCTCCACCTCCTCGTTCCAGCCATAGATGCGGGTCTCCAGCTCCTGACGCGACAGGATGGCGCCAGGGCGGCTCAAGAGCGCCTGCAGCAGCGCAAACTCCCGTGCGGTCAGGCGACAGCTCAGCTCACCGCAGGAGGCCTCCTTGGTCACCGGGTCAAGCTGCAGTATGCCGTTGGTCAGCAGCGACACGGCCTGCCCGCATTGGCGGCGCAGTACGGCCCGCATGCGGGCCAGCAGCTCCCCCACCGCAAACGGTTTGACCAGGTAATCGTCCGCGCCCAGATCCAAGCCCCTGATCCGTTCGTCCAGGCCGTCGCGGGCCGTCACAATCAACACCGGAGTGCTGTCTCCACGACTGCGCATCCGTTCAAGCACGGTCAGACCATCCTGTTTGGGCAGCCCCAGATCGAGGATCACCATCTCATACTCGCCGGTCTCGATCGCATCGGAAGCGCTTACACCGTCCCGCACCCAGTCCACCGCATAGGCAGCGTCCTTCAGCGCCTGTTCCGCAGCCTCACCGATCATCCGGTCATCTTCTACCAACAGTACCCGCATCAGATCTCCTGCACTTCTCCGGTGATGTTTGAATATACCACACTCCCCCGCTGCGACAACAGCAGGGCCGACAGCACTAACGCCGTCAAATGAACCATTCCCCAGGCCCAGAGGACGTCACTTAAAAAGTGCCCGCCCTGGGCAATACGGGCATAGCTCATCAGTAAACCGAAAACGAGACCACCTGCCAGCCATCTCCGTGCAACCGCAGGTTTAGTGCGCCGATAGATGAAAAATGGCGCCATCAGGTAAAATGCGGCTGAACCGTGTCCGCAGGGGAAGGAGCGTCCCGTGCCGTTGATGTCAGGCTGCCAGGGCTGATGAAACTGTCTGGTACCACCAAATTCAACAATGTCACGGGGACGCGGGCGGCCCCAGTGATCCTTGAATACGGCATTTACCATCAATCCCGGTCCAAGGGCCAGTAATAGTACCAGAAAAATTCCTTGACAGCGCCATGGACGCCATTTTGGCTTAAAACTACCGTAAATGGCAGCGCAGAGGCCGAATATCGTCAAGGCAAACGCCGGATAGCGAACCATGCGGTAGAGCAGTTTCCACGGGAAAAGTTCCCCGACCGGCCAACCGCCGGACTGATAAAAATAGGACGATACCGTCAGATCTGCACCTGTGTAGGCAATAAGTGCTGTGGCAGTAAGAAGAAACGCCAGTACAACCCAGACTTCTTGCTGCATCTTTGTATGCATACGTACTCCGTGTTTGGTTTAGAACATCATTTAGGCACGTACGACAATTTGTATCATCTCTGGATTATAACTCAGGCACCAGCGTGGCTACGATAACGGCGCCAGCCGATCATGCCGAGCACAAGTGCTGGCACGCCAAATGCTACGGGAAGGATACGCCCCGACTCTACCACGGGCTTGCGCCTTACCTGGAAATCTACGAACGGACTGGTCATTACATGACCTGTTACCCGATCCACTGCGCTGATCACCACCCGATAGGCACCCGATTGGATGAGACGCATGGGCCATTCCACTTTTACCTGCTGTCCCGGTTCCAGTGTGGCCTGGGTCACTGCTTTGTGGGCGCTCCAGTCCTCGAGGTCCACCGGCTGTTCGTGGCCCGGGTCCACTTGCACCAAGCTGATCCACGCCACCACGCCGTGCGCAGTCTGACTGCCGGAGTTTCCGATCACGCTGCGGAATTTGAGCCAGTCTCCCATCTGTGGTGAAGACGGGTTGGCTTGATCCGACCCGAGGGTGATAGTCAGGGGATCGGCTGCCCAAGCGTTGCCAAGACCCATAAGTAATATGCTTATAAACAGGCTAAGGATAGTTTTTTTCATGGCCGACTCTCCTTCAGATTTCCATCTTGCGCATGCTGCGGATGGCGAACGCCGCGGTCATCACCAGCCAGACCAGCGTGACGGCGAAACGCGTGATTTGCATCGTCAACGGCTGTGAATCGATCACGACACTGTCAAAGGTATTGATGGCGGCGGAGAACGGATTTACTGCGTCGAACAGTCTGCCGATCGTGCTCTGACGCAGACTGGGACCCAGCAACAGGGGGCTGGCGAGCAGCATCAGGGTTATGAGCGAGGTCAACAGGGCAGGACGAACGCTGCCCAGTCGTGCCGACAGGGCAATGCCGAGAAATCCGAAACCCAGTACAACCGGCGTACCGAACAAGGCCAGGTAGGCCACCGCCTGGGTGAGGTTCTGGCCGCTTGACCCTACAGCCCATACATAGGGCAAGCTGAGAAGATACATGACGATCCAGCCCGCAACCTGGCCGCCCAGTTTGCCGAATACGATCTGAGATGGTGTGACCGGCGCCAGCAAAAGCGGTATCAGGCTGCCGCGCTCCCGCTCGCCAGCCAAGGCATCGCTGCCGATCACAATGGCGAGAAGCGCCCCGAGTGCGGTAACAGTGCCCATCACCATGTAGACCACCTGTGCGTTGTCCAGCAGGCTGAGTTCGGTGTTGCTCACCAGTAGCAGACACAGCACCGACATGATGATGGAGAGAGCCAGCAACCAGGCGAGTCCCCTCCCGCTCATGAGGAGTTCACCGCCTTCTTTTCGAGCAATCAGGATTGTGGGGTTCATACGGCTACCTCCTTTACTTCGGTTGCTGACATGTAAAGTTCTTCCAGCCCTCCGCTTGCCCGGTGGATCTCATCAATGCGCAGCCCCTCGTTCAACAGCGAGTGCCATGCGTCGGCGGGTTCGATCTGACTTGCGATTTCCACATGCCACCAGTCGCCAGACCGGGTCAACAGGGTGATGCCTGCGGGAAGACGCTCCGGTACTTTACCCGGTTCTACGCGTATCCGATAGCGCGCTGTCGTGGACTGTGCGGAAAGCAGGTCCGCGATGGCGCCTTCCAGAATAGTCTGACCCAGGGAGATAATTCCGATACGAGTACAGAGTCGATCCACGTCGTCGAGTAAGTGGGTGCATAAGAGAATTCCTATGCCGTGGTTCACGCTCAAATCCAGCAACACATCGTGGATTTCCCGGCGGCCACGAGGATCCAGTCCGTTGGTAGGCTCGTCCAGGATCAATAGTTCGGGCTGGTTGATGAGTGCCCGGGCCAGGCCGAGACGCTGCCGCATGCCGAGGGAATACGTGGAGATCGCTGCCGGACTTTTGCCATCCAGTCCCATCCGCTCCAGCAGGCGGATAATTTCGGATTGATCCAGTTTGATTTGATACAGGTTGGCGGTCCAGCGCAGATAGTCCCCGGCGCTCATCCAGTCATAGAATCCGGCCTGTTCGGCCAGCACGCCGATTCGCCGATGCAGTTGGAGAGTTTCGGAGGCAGGGTCGAGGCCCAGTACCCGGACCGATCCGGTTGTGGGTGGCCGTAACCCGGTAACGACTGAAATAGTGGTGCTTTTTCCCGCACCGTTGGGGCCGAGCAGACCATAAATCTGCCCTTTATGCAGCGTCAGGTTGACATCGCGCAATACGGCATGAGTGCCGAGGTTGAGCTTCAGTTTACTGATTTCCATTAGCATCATTCTCTCCTTTGCAGGGTTTGAAGTTCAAAGAGAAGACACCTGTTTGTTATGATCAGGAGTATTGCGTTGTAGCGGTATCTATCTCTATGAGCACTATGTGCCCCGATACTTAGGGCAGGCTTAGGCAGGACTGCCTGTCACAGCTCTCCAAGAAAATACGGCAGAGAGCTGCTGCAGCCGGTTGAGAAACTAATCCATAACTACCGTATTGATATAACCATTTGTGAAAAAGGGGTCACCGGCGAAATTGTAGCCAGATACCGGCTCTACAAATCTGGTTTTGGCGAGTGAAGTTGCATGGTTGCTGATTAGCAGGTCGTTAATGAGGGTATCCCGTTCGGAGTCGATATCCGGCTTTATCTTGTGTGTCAATCCCCACTTCATTTCTGCATCCATGCTAGCCGAGCCGACGTAAACGTGTTTGCCGTCTACTGTCTCCAAATTCGTTTTCCAGAGCCGCAGATTGTGCCTCTGCCGCACGGTTTGTTTCGGAGTCGGTTTTTCAAAACCAAGGTCATTGACGTTGCCATTCCAAAATGAGGGAGAAATCGGGGCAGTGGGGTAGTTTTCATTACTAATGATTGCCTTGACCGTTCTCGCCACGTTTCTGACAGTTACCGGATCGGCCGGCTGCCACCCCGCGGCCTTAAAGACGTCTGAAAGCAAGGTGATGTCTTTGGCGACAATAATGACGTTTAAAGGTTCCTGCTGTTCGCCGACAATGGATTCCGTATAGCGGGGGAGTTTGTAGCGGGCGAAACTGCCTGCGATATCAGTACCGACCTGTCTTGTCGTGTCAGAAATTTCCTGTCCAGTACGGGCGGGGCTGTAATGGAGTCCGGTATGAATATAGAAGATCAATTCAGCTATGATCAGAGTTGCAGACGCCATCTTCAGTGAAGACATTGAAAATGATCTCACGTGTACTTTGGTTTTAATAAATAGATGCCATTCAACCATGCAGATGCCGATGTTCAACCACAACAGTCCGAGCAGATAACCACCAAGAACATCACTCAGGAAATGGACCCCCAGGTAAAGTCTGCTGAAGCCGATTGCCAGAATAAACACGCTGCCGGTAAAGAAGATATTCAGTTTGGCGCGCCAGCTGTCTGTCTGCCGCCACAGGAAGTAAACAAGGAAGCCGTATAGGGCCGTAGCGATAGTCGCGTGACCGCTTGGAAATGAAAAACTCGATTCAGTAAAAACAGCGATACCCGATGGCCGCTGCCGATGAATCGCTACCTTGCCGAACAAGCTAAAGATGCCGCTGCTGCATATAGTTACCCAAAACGGCAGGATGAACTCGCGTTTTTTCCAGATCCAGAAAAGAAGCGTACTGAGCAGCGCTACGCTGAGCACAACTTTGGCCGTGCCCAGGAGAGTTATCCAGAGAAACCCCTTGACCAGAAATTCATTCCTATAAAAATAGAGAAGATTTGCAAGTCGTGTATCAACGGCAACAATCGGATCTAGGGTCAGAATGTCTTCGACGATGCCGCCCAGAAGAAGCAGGGTGTACAGAAAAGCGATGCCCAGCAGGGTTAACGGCAGTCCAGAGAAGCGGGTTTTGTCCAGCCTGGCATGTGCGAAGGAGAAGAAACGGGGGTGACGTGCAATGCAGCTTGCCACGTCAGGATTGGTGATGAGGGCCTGTTTGACTGAAAACCATAGTGACCGGCAGAGAGCCAACAGCTGGCTGCCCTGTTTCACGATGAACCGCTTGAGCAGGCTGGCACAGAAGAACACCAGTATCAGGGCCGCCAGGAAGATGCCGGCGCGGCTAGTCCAGACCTCAACCATTTGCCACGCTTGTCCGAGAAAATAGCCGGCAAGGAGGTGGGAGGCGGCCCAGGTGAAGGCGCTGAGGATATTCCAAAGATAGAACCGCCTGGCCGCCATCCCCGATAGTCCGGCAACAAACGGGATGACCGCCCGGACAAGACCGATGAAACGGCCGAGAAATATGCTTTTGGCACCATGTTTATGGAAAAACCGCTCTCCTGCCTCCAGGTAGCTGAACTTGAAAACCTTGTTCGTTTCCTTGAATAATCCGGTTCCACGTTGCCCAAGAATGAAGCTGATCCCATCGCCCAAGATCGCGCCGATGGCAGCAAACCAGATGAGATCGCCGAGATCAAAATATCCCTGTGCTGCCAGGGCTCCGGCTAAGACGACTAAAACTGCCCCTGGAACAACCACGCCCACTATTACCAGTGATTCCAGCAAAGAGACGAACAGGACGAGCCAGTATCCCAGTATGCGGAAGTGCTCTATTTGGGGGAGAAATTGGTTGATGATTTCCATGTGCTGTTTGTCGTTATCCTTTCGAGATCCATACTCCATTAATGTTGGTGTCGGCTCAGGGCGATTTTTTATACTCCAGACCAGGATCTACTACAGTCAGATTGCCTGCTGTCGTACCCATGGTAAAGGTGGATGGAATGACCGCCCAGTAAAACAGTTCGCGTCTGAGTGGGGGAACCCACTTCATGAGTACGCTACGCCACGAAAAACAGCTCAACCCGCCATACCTTACCGTTCCGTCTTTTTTGTGAAGCGCCCGAAACGCAAAGCCAGCGTCGGCAACACCAGTAGGTTCAGGAGTGTTGACGTGATCAGCCCACCCAGAATAACGACCGCCATCGGCCCTTCGATCTCGTTGCCAGGCGCCCCGCTGTACAGCGCCAGCGGCAGAAGGCCCAGGGCGGTGACCAGGGCGGTCATCAAAATCGGCACCAGCCGCTCGGATGCGCCGCGATGCGCCGTTTCCGGACCCCACGGCAGATCTTCCCGATGTACCAGCTGCTCGTAATGGGAAATCAGCATGATCGAGTTGCGCAGGGTGATGCCGAACAGGGTGACGAAACCGATCAAGGAACCGAGTGTCAGGTTGCCGCCCGTGATCAGTACGGTCACAACGCCGCCGACCAGGGCGAACGGCAGGTTCACCAGAACCAGCAGCAGCGCCCGCGTGCTGCGCAGGGCCATGAACAGCAACAGCACAATACCGATTCCCGCCAGGACGGCCTTGACCAGCAGATCATGCTGCGATTGCGCCCGCGCCTGCGCTTCACCGGCGAACAGCGCGTACGTGCCTTTGGGAAAGGCCACCTCCTTGCTGACCCGCGCCTGCGCCTCTGCGACAAAATCGCTTATCGCCCGCCCCCGAACGCCGGATGTCACGGTTTGCAGGCGTTGACCGCCGCTGTGCTGGATCTGGAAGCGGCCGATGGATTGATGGATATCGGCCAGTTGCCTGAGCTCAACGGTCGTCCCCTGCACCGTGCGCACCGGCAGCATGCCCACTTGCGCCGGGCTTTCGCGATTGGCGGGACTCAGGGATACGGCAACGTCATAGACCCGGTTGCCTTCATACACCTGTGCGACGGTGACCCCCTGGTAAGCGGCCTGGATCGCCTCCAGCAGCTCCACCGGCTCGAAACCGTAGCGCGTCAACTGTCCCTGGCGCAGGCGGATGACCAGTTGCGGCGTGCCGGGCGGCGATTGCACGCTGACGCCGACGGCGCCCGGCATGCGGTTCAATACCTGGGCGACCTCCTGGGCCTTGGCATCCAACAGATCGAGATCGTTGCCGAAGATAGTGACGGTCACCGGCGCTGTATAGCCGGAGATAGTCTCATCTATCCGCTCGGTGAGGAAGGTGTTGGCGGAGGTGGTCAAGCCCGGAAAACTCGCTACCGTCCGCTGGATAGCGGCCAGAGTACGCGCCTGCTCCCCCCCCGACATCGGTTTGAGATCGACCTCGAATTCGCTGGTATTGACCCCCACCGGGTCGACGACCTCGGCCGCCCGCCCGGCCCGCTGCGCGACCAGACGCACGCCGGGGATCTTTTCCAGGGCCAGGGTGATCTCGCGGCCGATGCGCATCGACTCGGTCAGCGAGGTGCCGGGCGCCGCCGCCATATGGACGATGTAATGACCTTCCCGCATCTCCGGAATAAAGCTGCCGCCGAGAAAAGGGAGCGTCGCCAGCGCCGCGATACAGAGCAGTGCGATCACCGCAATAATCAGCCGCGAGCTGTGCTCGACGCGGGACAACAGCCTCCCGTAGCGCGCTTTTAATCCATGCACCAGCCGCGGCTCTCCGGCCGGCAGCGGTTTCTTCGTCAGCAGAACGCAGGCCATGGCCGGCGTGACCGTCAGGGCAACAACCAGCGATGCCAGGATGGCCAGTATGTAGGCGATGCCGAGCGGCGCGAACAGTTTCCCGGCAACACCGGACAGGGTCAGCACCGGCAGGAATACCAGGGCAACGATAAAGGTCGCGTACACTACCGCGCTGCGCACCTCGATGGAGGCCTTCAGCACCACTCGCGCGGCGGACAACGGTTGTGCCAGGGCCTGATTCTCGCGCAGCCGCCGTAAAATATTTTCCACATCGATTATGGCGTCATCCACCACCTCTCCAAGCGCGATAGCCAATCCGCCCAGCGTCATGGTATTCAGGCTGACGCCGAAATAGCGCAGGACAATCACCGCCGTCAGCAGCGACAAGGGAATGGCCGTAGCCGAGATAAAGGCGGTTCTGACATCCATCAGGAACAGAAACAGCACGGCGATGACCAAGACACCGCCCAAAAGCAGGGCGGTGCGCAGATGGCCGATGGCCGCCGTGATGAAGTTGGCCGGCCGGAATATATCCGGATGGAGAATAACCTGATCGGCGGCCAATACCGGTTTCAGCCCCGACAGCGCCCGCTCCACGGATCGGGTGACCGACATCGTGTCCGCGCGGTACTGGCTTTCGATGATCAGCATCACGCCAGGCTTGTCCCCTATCGATGCCGCGCCGGTCGCAGGCGCCGGCGCAACGGCGACCCGGGCGATATCGCCCAGATGAATGCCGATGCCGTTTTTATAACTCACCACCACGTTGGCCAGCTGCCCGGCGGTTTGTATCTGCCCCTCGGTATTGATGACGATGCGCTGGTTGGCGTTTTCCAGAAAACCCGCGCCGCGTACACCGGTCGAGCGGCGGGCGGCGCTCAGCACATCCTGCAGCGACAACCCGTACCGCACGAGTTTCTGCGGATCGACCTGAATCTGAAATTGCGGAAGATCGCCGCCAAACACCACCACGTCGGCAACACCCGGCAGGCCGAGCAGTTGCGGGCGCACGGTCCATTCCGCCAGCGTGTGCAGCTCCATGGGGGAGCGGCCAGCGGAGGTTAATCCGATGACCATCGCCACACCGGTCGACGAACTGAGCGGCAGCAGCGCGGGCGGCTTGACCCCGCGCGGCAGCTTGCCCGCAACGCTGCCGAGACGCTCGGAGGCCAATTGCCGGGCTCGATAGACGTCCATGCCGTCGCGAAAGGTCATGGTGACCACGGACAGGCCCTGCAGTGATTTGGAGCGCAGGGTTTGGAGCCCCAGCGTCCCGCCCATCGCATTCTCGATCGGCTGGGTGACCAGCATTTCGACCTGTTCGCTCGACAGGCCGGGCGCCTCGGTCTGGATGATCGCCAGGGGCGGGGCGAACTCGGGGAATACATCGAGCCTGGACTGATAGAGGGTATAGATGCCGTAGCCCGCCAGCAGACAGGCCAGGCTGATCACCACACCGCGCAGCCGGATGGCACAACGAACGATGGAGGTCAGCATGGCATCACGCACGCGTTATGTTTCATATTGAATCACCATCCGGATCTTGAGATCCTGCCGAACTGCCGCCCTGTGGCCGTAATTCCTCAGAAAGCAGCAGCTGCGCCCCGCTGACGACGACTCGATCACCCGCTTTAAACCCCTGCGTCACAAAATAACCGCCCGGCATGGGGGCTTTTTGCGCCAGCGGATAGCGTCCGAAGCGTTCGCTGTGTATCTGCAGATAGACCCACGGTTGCCCGCCGTACCAGACAACCGCCCCGGCGGGGATACGGGTCCCGCGCGTGGTTTGCCCGGCTGCCGGCAGGTACGCGACAATGGTGGTGCCGGTAGCTATCGGCGCAGCGACGCGATACATAAAAGCGCTGCCTTGAATGACAGGATCGCTTTGCGGCGAAGGCGAAACCAGATAGGCCGGCAACCGCCGGTTATCGTTCGCGCTTATCTGAATCCGGGCGGGTGCCTCGCTGTCGGCGCCCGGCGGCACGGTAACGCGCAGCACCACATCCCTCCGGTCCAGGAGACGCGCACATTCGGTCGAACGGGAATCAAGCGCCCAGCGGCCCAGCGTCGCGCCGAACTGCTGCCGTAGTGCCGCCTGGATGCTTTGTGCGGCAATCGCAGCGGCATCCGCCCGGGCCTGATCGGACAGATAGGCGGCCCGGACGGCCTGATACGTTTTCAGGGAAACATTTTGATCGTCCTGATACAGGAGGCGGCTGCGCTCGTACTCTTGCCGGGACGCAGCCAGCAGTGCCCGCGCCGTACCGGCATCGGCCAGCGCGGAAAAATAGCGCGCACGCAGATCTATCAATGGTTGCACATCCAGCACCGAGCCATAGGCGACAGTCTCCGGCTGAAAGCTCGCCACCGACAAGGGTTCCGTCCGGATGCCGCTTTGTGCCTGAGTCGCGGCGTCGAGCGTCAGCACGGTCACGCCGTTCACCACCGCAACACGTTGCGCCGCCGCCGGAGCGGCTGCCTCCGGTCCCGGATCCCGTTTGTCCTGAAACAGCAACCAGCCGGCCATTCCGGCCATGCCCAGCACCAGAATCAGCAGTGTGAGGCGTTTGATAACAAGCCGCGAATTCATCTTTTTATCTCCTCTGTTTCGGGAACGGCGGGGAAGTCGGTCGCCGACAGCGGCCGCTGCATGGCGTCTTCCAGTTGGCCGATACTCCGTTGCACCTGCAGCAGCGCATCCTGGCGGATCAGGGCCTGTATATAAAATTCCTGTTGGGCCAGGGTCCGCGTCAGCCGATCCGTCTCACCCGCTGCGAAGCCCTTTTGCACGTCGTGCAATTGCCGCTTTTGCGCCGACAGCAGTGATTCGGCGATCAGCAGATTTCCCCGGTCTGCCCGGTAATCTTGTACCGCCCGCGCGGTGGCTTCGATAGCGTGCGTCTGCACGGCGTTGACGCGCGCGGCCGCTTCCGTGCGACCTGCTTCGGCTTCGGCAATCGGCCCTTTATTCTGATTGAAAAGAGGCAAAACGATGTTGGAAACCAGCAGCACGAATTTCTCCGCTCCCGCATCAAAAATGTAGCCAGGCCCGATATGCATGTCAGGATACTGGCGGGCGATTTCCAGTTGCAGCGTCGCCTGACTGGCCTCGTATTTCGCTAACGCCGCCACGACATCGGCGCGGTTGAGAATCGCCTGGCGGCGCACATCAGCGGCCGGAATATCGGGATAGATCCGCTCAAAGGTTTCAAAACCTATCCGGATGTTGGCCAGCGCATCGACCGGCAGACCGATCACCGTTGCAATTTTCGCGCGCTCATGCTGTATCTGCCGCTGCGTCTTCGCCAGATTGACCCGAATCCTGTCGAGTGCAATACGCGCCTGGTTTGCTTCCGGGGCCGACGCCGCGCCCACGGCCAGCCGCTTGTCCAGCATCGTCACAATCTGCTGTTGCGCGGCGATCTGCTGCTCCAGTATCTGGGCCCTGCGGGTCGCGGCATATAAACCGAGCATATGGCTGCGCAAGCGGCTGCGAACCTGCCAGGCAACGTTGCCGATCTCGGCCCGGGCGGCGTTGGAGATCTGCCTCGCCTGCGCCACCCGGTAGCCGCGCTTGCCGGCGGTTTCAATCGGAATATCGAGACCCAGGCCGAAGGTATACGGCGATTCACCGCTTTTGGCGTTGGCGGTGTAGCCGAGCGGGAATTTGAGCGCCGGGTTGGGACGCTGTCCGGCGCTCTGAATCGCTGCCTGGCTGGAGCCGTACCTGGCGCGTGCGATATCCAGCAGCGGGCTGAAATAAAATGCGGCCAGCGTCAGCCTCTTCAAATCCCAGACGCCGGGCGCGCAGGCGCTGCCATTACCGCAGTGTGCGGCAATGTATCCTTGCAGATCCGGACTAGCCAGTGTGCGTGCCTCGAAAGCATTCATCAATGCCGCCGGCACGACCGGTCGCGGGTGGTAGGCCGCACAACCGGACAGCAGAATCAAAACAGTGAACAGAAACGGTCGCTTCACTCATCGTCCTTTTGCCGGACCTTTTGCCCCCCGGCGAAGATGTGGTACAGCGCAGGCAGCACCACCAGCACCAGCGGCGCCTGAAACAACAGACCGGAGATAATGGCGATGGCCAGCGGCTGCTGCATGGCCGATCCCTGCCCGATGGCCAGGGCCAGCGGCAAGAGGGTCAGAATCGCCACTACCGTGGTCATGATGATCGGCCGCATGCGGTTTTTCCCCGCTTCTATCAACGCGAGGGTCGGGTCCATCTCATCGATCAGCTCGCGATACTCGGAAAAATAGAAGATGCCGACCTCGGTGACGATGCCGACGATCATGGTCATCCCCATCATGGAGGATATGTTGAGTTCGGTGCCGGTCAGCCAAAGGCCCGTGAAGACCGCCGCCAGCGACAGCAGGGGGATGACGGCTATGGCCAGGACGATCCGGAACCGCTCGTAGAGGAACAGCAGCAGCAGCAGGACCAGGGCCATGGCGGCAATGAAGACTGCAATCAACCCGCGGAAGGCGATCTGCTGTTGTTTGTACATGCCTCCCAGCTCGAAATAGACACCCTGCGGTATCAGGCCGGGTTGCTGCAGCGCACGGCGTACATCCTTAACTACCGATCCCATGTCCCGTCCGGTGATCCGGCCGGTTACGGCGATCATCGGCTTCATGTTCTCACCGGTGATCTCCGGCTGGCCAGTGACCGGTGTGGTATCGGCAACCCGGCTTAACGGGAAGAGGTGACCGTCCGGGGCGCGCAACAACATGGCGCCGATGTCGTTTTCCGTGGCCCGTTTCTCCGGTGGGACCCAGACCCGCACCCCGACCATTTTGATCCCCTGCTGAACCTCGGTCGTGACCACGCCGGAGAGATACTCCCGCACCATCCGGGTGACAGCCTCGGGGTCCATCCCCTCCAGCGCCGCCTTGGTCCGGTCCACGTGTATCTCCAGTGCGTCCCCCGCCAGGACGACACCATCACGTACATCCACTACGCCGGGTATCTTCCCGATTGCAGCGGCAACCTGATGACTGACCGTGGCCAGCTGTGCCTGACTATCGGCAAACAGCTTGATCTCGATCGGCTGCGGCACTGCGGTCAAGTCACCGATCAGATCCTCCATCAGCTGGGCCAGCTCTATCTTCACGCCGGGCACCTGCTGTTCCACCTTGCCGCGAATCTCGTCCATGACCACTTCGATCGGTCTGCGCGGCATCGGTTTGAGACGAATAAAAAAGTCTCCGGTGTCGGCCTCGGTCATGCCGCCGCCCAGCTGTGCGCCGGTGCGACGGGAATAGGTCTGCACATCCGGCGTCGCCTTTATGATGGTCTCTACCTGGCGCAGGAGCCGGTCAGTCTCGGAGAGTGCAGTGCCGGGCGGTGTCCAATAATCGAGGATAAAGCCACCCTCGTCCATTGCCGGCATGAAACCGGAGCCCACCTGGCGATAGCCTGCGTATCCCAGCAGCACAAGCGGGATAATAATAGCCAGTATCAAGGCCGGGCGTCTCAACAGGCGGGTCATGAGCCATTCATAGAAACGGTGGGCCCGCAGCATGATCGGTCCGTTTTCTTCCCGGTCGGCCTCTTTGGCCCCCAGCAGGTGGTCGGCCAGGATCGGCACGGCCAGCCAGGTAATCAGAAAAGAGATCACCAGGGATGCGGCCATGGTCACGGAGAGGGCCTTGAAAAATGCGCCGGTGACACCGCTCAGGAAGGCCAATGGGACAAAGATGATGATGGTGGCGGCGGATGAGCCGGCCAGCGGGTGCGTGAATTCACGGGCCGCCGCCATAACCCTTCCCTCGTGGTCGCCGACTCCTCCCCGCAGACGCCGGACGATATGCTCGACCATCACGATCACGTCGTCTATGATCAGCCCGACCGCCGCTGCCATACCGCCAAGGGTCATGATGTTGAAGCTCATGTTGAGCAGATGTAGAAGGACGATGGTGGCCGCCAGTACGGTCGGCACGATCACAACGGCGATCAGGGTGATCTTCAGACTGCGCAGGAACAGGAGCAGCACCGCCGCACCGAGGATCACCCCGATAATGATGGCGTCCCGGACGCTGGTTGCCGAATTGACGATCAGCTCACTCTGGTCGTACCAGGTGCTGATGGCGACCCCTTTGGGCAACTGCGGCGCAAATGCGGCGAGCTTGGCCTTGATATGATCGGCAATCTGGACGGTGTTGCCTCCTGGTTGCTGGTAGACGTTGAATAGCACCGCATCCCGGCCGTCCGCAGTCACACGCTGCCATTTAGGGGCGGTATCACGCTGCACCGAGGCGACCTCTTCCAGACGGACGATCCCGTTGGAGCCGCTTTTCAGGACGGTCCGGCGGATCTGGTCCAGGGTTGTAAAGCGTGTATCCGCCATAGCCAGATAAAGCTTGTAATGATCCTCCAGACGACCGACGGCGGTGATCACGTTGGCCGCCGAAAGTGTCCGGGCCACATCCCCAAGGGTCAGTCCGTAGGCCTGCAGCCGGGCCGGATCCACCGTCACCCGGAATTCTTCACGATCACCGCCGACTACCTGGATCCTGGATGTACCGGTAACGCCGGAGAGCAACGGCACGATCCGGTAGCGTGCGATGTCACGCAGTTCAACCAGAGATTTTTCTTTTGAGGTAAGGCTGTAGGCAAGCACCGGAAATACCGTCGGATCCATGCGGTGCACATCAAAGGTCGTTCCGGCAGGCAGATTGGGGAGTACCCGGCTGGCCGCCGATTCGACCTGCAGCATGGCGGCAATCATGTCTGCGCCCCACCCAAAGTTTACTGATATCTCGGCGCTGCCGCGGCTGCTGGTGGAGCGGACCGACTCAACACCCGGAACCGACCGCACCGCTGCTTCGACCGGTCTCGTCACCTGGAGTTCCATCAACCCGGCATCGCGGTCGCCGGCATCAAGCGAGATCACGACCCGCGGGAAATCAACGGTGGGAAAGAGCGCCACCGGCAATTTGAAGGCGATGACCATCCCTGCCGCCGCCATCATCAGGACCAGAAAGAGGATCGAGCGGCGATGGGCCTGTACCCAGATGGTGAAGTAGCTCATGGTCGCGGCTCCCGCACCGCCATGCCATCGCGCAGCTCATAATTGCCCAGTACCACTACCCGGTCTCCCGGCAGCAGTCTACCGCTTACTGCAACTTCGCCGCCGCCTTCGATCCCGGCTATCACCGCAACGCGCCGGGCCAGCCCCTTGCGTACCACAAAGAGATAGGCGCCACTGGCATCCCTGAGCACTGCATTACGCGGTACCGCGTAACCGCCCCGGCTTTGCAGGGTTATGGCACCCTTGACTCTGGTGCCAGGTGTCAGGCCGGCCGCCGGTTTTGAACGCAGGGTAACTGTAACGTCTATCAGGCGCGTCTGCGGGTTGATCATGCCGAAGACCTTCTCGACACGGCCGGGGAAGACAAGCCGTTCATCGAATACAGATGAAACCTGCACCGGCAGCCCCGGTCTAACCCGCCCCATATCCTCCGGCTCAATGCCGATAGTCACCTTCATGCGATCACGCCGGGCCAGCTGCAGGGCTGTGGCCCCGGCCTGGAGCCGATCTCCCGGTGCAACCGAAACCTGACCGACGATGCCGTCGAAAGTCGCCCTGATCAACCTGAGGCCGATATTGGTACCAAGTTTCTGCTGGGCAGCCAGGGCCGCCCCGGCATCGGCGACACTCTTGCGGGCCTGCTCCAGTTGGGAGCGGGTAGCCAGTTGTTGATCCGTCATGTGTTGGATCCGTACCAGCTCGGAACGGGCAAAGTCGAGGTTCGATCTGGCCTGGGAATAACTGAGGGCGTCAGTCACACTGAGCGACAGCTCCACCAGGGGAGCTCCCTTTGATACAAGTTCCCCCTGGCTGACAAACAGCCGGCTTACCTGCCCTGCAACCGGAAAATTGATGTTGACCGTGGTCAGGGGATCCATGCCGACCAAGCCGTAGCCGGTTATGGTAGCAGCGATTACCTGCTTTTTCAGTGGTTCGGTCCGGACCATGGCGGTCTGGGTACCAGCTGACAGTGCCCGGTTGACCGGCAGCAAGAGTGCTATCAGGAATAACAGCAGTGTTACATATCGAATCATCTATCTCCCCTTTTGAGTTGTGGGATGGATCTGCGGTACGCCTTTGCGGCCGCTGAAATCGCTGCCAAGCAGGGTAAGCAGCATGGCCCTCTGCTCCAGCAGCGACTGTTCCAGGGTCTGGACCTCAAGCCGCTTCTCGAACAGGGCCGCCTGCAAGCCGGTGAACTGGGCAATCTCCATCTCCCCGGCATCCAGCGCATCCCTGGCGCGCCGCGCAACCGTCTCCAGCTGCGGCAGAGCCGCCGATACCTCAGCCCGTTGCTTGTCAGTCAGCCGGATCTGTTCCGCCAGGGCCGCAACCTCGGAGCAGGCCGCATCAAGCCGGGCCTGGTACTCGTCGTACAGCTGGCGGCGGGTGGCCCGGGCAATAGCAATGCTGCCCTGGTTGCGGTCAAAGACCGGCAGGGTCATGGTAACGCCGAGACCGGAGGTGTAAATGCCGCTGGTGTCACGGGCGCGGGTCAGACCCAGGTTCAACGAGGGAAACTGGGCCAGCACCGCCTGCCGGAACAGTTGTTCCTGACTCGTGTAGCCCGCCTGCAGGGCCAGCAGATCGGGCCGGCGCTGCGGCAGCCGCTTCAGTGCCGCAGCTATCTGTTCTGCCGTCAGATGAGGCAGATGCGCGTTCCCGGTCAGGGGGAGCTGTACCGCAGGCGCCACACCTGCCAGGGCGTTCAGATCCTGACGTCCCTGACGGTTCTTCCGTTGCAGCTCGTGCAGACGGCTGTCAACGGCCTGCAGCTCCGTCAGATTGGCGGTCACGGTATCCATGGTCAGATTCCCTTCCGCCAGGGCTGCGGCGGCGCGCCGGTAACGCTCCGCCACAAGGGCGCGATACTGTTGCAGGGTCCGGTAGAGCTTTTCCTGTCCGGTGATCTGGATGTACAGCAGACGCGCCTTCTGCACCACCTGCCACTCCTGCCAGAGCATGCCCCAGTCAACCTTGTCAACAGCAGCCCGGGCGGCCCCCAGCGCGGCCGGGCGGGTGACCAGGGCGCCGAAATCGTAGCTGAGCCCCAGCGCAAAGGCGTTCATCAGGCCGGGACCGCTGGTGGTGGGATGATCCAGTCCGGCGGTCACCTGGGGGTTCGGCAGGACACCGGCGGCCAGCAGTTGGGCCCGGGCGATCCCGCGACCATCCCGTTGCGTCCGCAGATCAGGGTTGTTGACCACCGCCAGGATGGCTACCTCGGTCATATCCAGACCATCATCCGGGTTGAAGGGGTAGTTCCCGAGCTCCGGCAGCGCCAGCCGGTCGGCCGTCACCGTCAGACGCGGCACACGCTCCAGAAAGGATGGGGTTGCCGCAAGCGGTTTGGGATGATACAAGGCGCATCCGCTCAGTCCCTGCATCAGCATAAAGGGCACTATCATCCAACGTTTCATCGCAGATTACTCCGGTTACATTTATAGAACTGTGTCCATTTGTTGTTGAACTATAAAAGCTCAATTGCTGCATGTCAAAGGTACTGTTATAAGATCAGACCGGTGAGGCGCCGCCGCAACAAAAGTTATACGTTGTGTGTAAATGTCTTGCTCCCTCAGCGTTGGCCCTTCTGTTTTTCGGCCGCTTTTGCTGCTGGACTTTCTGATGCTTCTTCCCCTGCAGTGTAGCCGGGGGAATTATTGAGTTGCATAGCCTGTTTCGAAAGCGTAACCGAATAGGCCTTGGTGGCGCCGGTTACCGTTTTTGCTGCTGTGGGCTCTGTAGTCCTTGGTCCCGGTGCTACCTGCTGCGCAATGGCTGCGGCTGTATGCTGTGCTGCTGGTTGTATCGTCATCTGTATCACCTCCCTTCATGGTGTGCCGTGAGATGTGATCTGTTGCGGCGGCGCCTCACCGGTCCGATCTTTGCTGCTGATAACTGGGTATCGTAACTGAGGAGAATCGTCGCGGCGCCATGCTTGACCAAACTGGTTCTGGCAAGCACGTCTCCTTTTGTGGCGTTATTACTCTGCTAGCAGGCTCTCAGAACAGTCGCAATCTTTTTTCTGACTGATACTCAAATAGAATACCAAGCCTGCGATACTCACCAGAAAGAGCATGGACGTCACCACCGTACCCAGCCCCAGACCACCGTTGGCAAGCGGCTGAGAAAGCAGATCACCACAGGATGCCCCCAGGGGACGGGTCAGGATGTAGCCGATCCAGAACGCGGCAATGGCGTTGGCTTTGAAGAGGTAATACGAGATAGTCACTACGCCGATCAAGGCGCCGAATATCAGGGCCGATGTAGCATATCCGAGACCCAGACCTTCTGCCGTCAGATCGCCGGCGGCCGTGCCCAGTGCAAAGGTGAATAAAATAGCTGCCCAGTAGAACAGTTCGCGCCGGGTGGTAACGATGGAGTGAATCGACAGGGTCTTTTCACAGGCATACCACACGATGAAAGTCGCCAGCAGCGCAACAGCGAATATAGTAGTCGTTGTTTGCAGCGCCACGCCGAAATTATCGACGAGGTTGTCCGTAATGAGCGTTCCCACGATACTGATCAGGACAACAACCGTCCAGTACAACCAGGGCACGTATCTTCTGACGCGCAGTTGCATGAACAGGAATATGGCCAACAGAGCCCCCATGAGGACAGAGGTGCCGGTCAGCCCCAAGTGCAGGTTGATATTGAGAAAATCAGCGGCAGTCTCGCCGACGGTGGTTGCCATGATCTTGATGAGCCAGAACCAGAGTGTGACTTCCGGGACCTTGTTGAGCATCTGTTTCGTGCCTGCGCTGAGTTGTATTTTCACTGTTTTCTCCTTTGTACCATATCGAGCGGAAAGTGTACCCCGGACAGGCCACATCAAAAAATATATCCGGTTCTACATCAGCGTTGTCCGTTAGATAGTTGCGGGGTATGCTAACTGTTTGTTTTGAGCCCCCCTCCTGTTTCAGGAGGGGCTGGGGGGTGGTAAGGTTTCAGCTTTTGACGATCTTTAAGATCGATGAAATCAAAAGCAACCACCCCTAACCCCTTAAAAGCAAGGAGGGGGATAGAGCAAAAACCAAACCGGACAACACCGGTTTTACGTAAAGTTCGAGATGCTCTGTTGGATCAACTTTATGATTTCCTCTGGCGACTGCACTTTTCCGGCAAACATGACAATCCCGTTTATTATCAGCACCGGGGCCGATTTTACCCCGTATTTTAAAATGGTCCTGATATCCTTGACTGCCACGACCTTTCCGGTGATTCGACATGCTCTCAGGGCTTCCAACACGTTGCCAAATAGGGTCATGCGAATTTTATCGGTGGTTTCAATAACTTCAATTTTCATAGTATCCTCCATCCCGTATCACATACTGACGCTAATTCTGTATCCAGCCGCGCCGTATCAGCGGTGCGGCCAGCAGGCGGTAGAGTGCCATGGAGGGCCGATATAACCGCCCGACAAGCTGTTCCTCATGTTGGACCATTCGTACGCTGACCAGGGCCACCAGGGCTGCTCCGGCCATGTCCAGCGGAAAATGGACCCCCAGATAGATCCGAGCCCAGGCCACCGGCACTCCCAGAAGAGCGAGATATAGTCCTGTACCCCAGTGACGCTGGTGCATAAGCAGATTGAAGGCAACCGCCCAGATCAGGGTCAGGTGGTCGCTTGGGAAGGATGAGTCCAAGGAATGGGCGAGAAAGGTGTGTCCCAGACCGATCATAAAGGGTCGGGGATGCTGCCAGACAAGACCTATCATCTGGTTAATCAAAAGCCCGGCCAGCCCCGATGCGGTGGCCTCCAACATCAGTCTGCGCCGCCATTCGCCTCCACGCAACCAACCGGCTGTCAGCATCAGCGGTATCAGCCAGATGCTCCACTCGGCCAGTCCCCGCGCCATGCCCAGTAACAGTACCGGTGGGTGGGCCGGGGCGTTCAGCATCAAAAACAGCGCTTGGTTCAGTCCTTCCATGACAACTCCGTGGCCGGGGTACGGACGTCTCCCGGCTGATGTTTTTGCTACACATGCTATAAACGGTTTGTCTTCCTTTTCCTCAAAAAGCCCCCGTCTCCCAGGATTGGGGGGCGGGGTGAGGTTGTTGCTAGTCCGGATTCGGGCCTTCCGGGGCATTTTCCAAGACCTGGCCGGTACGGGCATCCACGCCGACTTCCTGCGTGACCTTGCCCTGCCGAATATCGAAAGAATAGCGCAGACCACTCCCTCCTTTTTCTTTTTCCAGTTCTTCAGCGGTTATTTTGCCCGGATGGGCCTTGAGGGCTATTGACCGCGCCGTGCGCATGCTGACCTTGGCGCCCCCCGCAAGCTTTTGACCGGTGTAGGCATGTGCGGACAGAACGCCGGCGGTGGAGATGACGGCGAGGGTGAGGATGAGGGCTGTCTTGATAGTGCGGTTCATATAGTACCTCCAAGAGTTTTTTGTGCTGCTGCATGATCCTGACTCTAGAGGTGCAAACTTAGCTGAGCATTAGCGGGGAAAAGTTTATTTTTGAAGGGTTGCTTTTACCTGCTCGACTATACAAATGGCGTTAGTATTGGGTCAAGCAGTCCGGCCATGCGGTTAGCGGTCACGTCTTTGTGAAGAGCCGGAATCTCTTACGAATACAACCTGATTAGCTCTTTTCAGGTTGTATTGTGTCCGTTTCGGGCTATAATCCGCCTTCACGCACTAATTTATAAACAGGCGGCTACTGCCGGCTGCTAGCCACGTGCCGCTCACTACCTCGTTCGCTTCGCAGGAACTTTCATGGCCCTTTTGCAACAGTCCAGACAGATTATCGGCCTGACCCAGTCAACAGCCGGCATGTTTCCCGTGTTCAAGCTCTTCCTGCTGCCGGTCGGAGGCGGTATCCCGGCCGGTGTTCTGCTCGCTCAGGCCAAAGGCTTGGCCTGGCCCATCACCACCGGGCTCTACCTGGTTTCGGATGTGGTCCTGGCGATTGCCTTTGAGCCGATCCTGCGGCTGCTGGCCATGGTGTGCGGGAAGATCCCCTTGCTGGCCCGTCTCAGCGTGGCATTAAAGGCCGCCACGGCTCGCAGTGTGACCCATTTTGGCGGTACCAGCGCCGGGCCCTTTACGCTCGTTATGATTGCCTTCGGCGTGGATCCAATGACCGGGCGCGCCACGGCGCTGGCTGCCGGGCATGGATTCCTGGCCGGCTGGGCCTTTGCCATCGCCGGAGACATGCTCTATTTCGGCGTCATCGCGCTCACGACCTTGCGCCTGAACTCGTACTTTCGCGACCCGACCACGACCATGCTGATCGTCCTTGGCGCGATGTTTGTCGTGCCCGCGCTGGTGCGTTATGTTCGCTCCACACTCATGCCCGACCGTCAGCCGGAACAATGAATGTATAATTGAATGGGAGAGAAAAGCGGGACACTTCCCGGTTTTCTCACTCCCTCAGCTCTTGAGCCTTGCGACCAGGCAAGTATTTAATCCAGGCCAGCCATGATCAACGGATTGAATGCCATGCGGTGGAATATATCATCCAGAGAGGTAATGCCGAGATTGCCTTCCCCTTGTCTCCACAGTTGTCAACTCCAGGGGCCGCCTGCAAGCCAACGCCCGGTATAATTCCCCCAACTCTGGTTGTTTCTATTAAAGGCATAACAAAACCTGCAATAAAGGTCGCAACCTCTTTCAGCTCCACTTCCACAGTCAGACCGGCTCGATGGCTCGACAACAGGCTGTGCAGGTTTGACACTCTACTCTTGAAATACGCTCAATCCAGCTCGCTGCGACAAAGGTGAAATTCTTGCTTGACATTTTAAAACGGTTATTTCAAATTAGTATTTGAAATAACCGTTTTGTTTTTTGGAGGTTGATATGGCCAGAAAGAAATCAGAAGCAAAAAAGGAAAAGCTGCTGGCGGTAGCAGGTGACGTCTTTATCGAAAAAGGGTTCCGCGATGCCACGGTAGCAGAAATATGCTCGCGGGCAGAGGCGAACATCTCGGCGGTCAATTACCACTTCGGCAGCAAGGAAGCCCTCTATCAGGAGGCCTGGCGTCATTCGTTCACCGAGTCGCTCAAGACGTACCCATTGGATGGGGGAGTCAGTGAAACGGCTCCAGCCGAAGAGCAGTTACGTGGCCAACTAACCGCCATGATCCGGCGCATTGCCGACGAGAACAACAAGGACTTCTTCATCGCCCAGATGGAGATGATAAACCCTACCGGCCTCTTGCAGGAAGTCATGAAGAGCGAATTGATACCCATGCGGCAGCAGACCCTTGCTCTGGTCCGAGAACTGCTGGGACCGGAGGCAACCGATGAGCAGGTGCACTATTGCGAGACCAGCATCATCAGCATGTGTGTTCATCCCATAGTGATGCAGCGGATAGCCAAGCGAATCAAAGACAAAAACATGCCGACCGTAATTGAAGATATCACTACCTTTGCCGACCATGTGGTCACGTTCGCTCTGGCCGGTATCAATGCAATTGGCCGCAAAGGAAACAAGCCATGAGTGCTCCGAAAAAGAAGACCGTCATAATCAGCATCATTATCATCCTCATACTAACCGCTGGGGCTGCTGCCGCCAGGAAATTCTTTGCAACCCAGAAGATCACCTACATCACCGCACCGGCAGCCCGCCTTGACCTGGAGGAGAGCGTGCTCGCCATCGGCATCCTGAAGGCCTTCAAGACCGTGGCAGTCGGTGCGCAAGTCAATGGACAACTCAAGACCCTTCATGTCGCCCTGGGAGACAAGGTGAAGAAGGGGCAACTGCTGGCGGAGATTGACCCGGTGCTGCCCCAGAACACCCTGAAAGACGCCGAGGCCCAGGTGGAGAATCTGCAGGCCCAGAAACGGTCGAAGCAGGCTGTGCTGAAGCAGTATGAATTGGCCTACCAGCGCCAGAGCCAGATGAACGCCAAAGATGCCGGTTCCCGTGCTGATCTGGAGAGTGCGCAGGCCCAGTTGGAAAGCACCAGGTACGACATCGTCGCCCTGGAGGCCCAGATCAAAAAGGCTGTCATTGCGGTCGATACGGCCAGGGCCAACCTGGGGTACACCCGTATTCACGCCCCCATTGACGGTACCGTTATCTCCATAGACACCGAAGAAGGGCAGACCGTGGTATCGAACCAGGCAGCCACGACGATCCTGACCCTGGCCACGTTGGATACCATGACAGTCAAGGCCAAGATCTCCGAAGCAGATGTGCCACGGGTCAAGCCCGGCCTGCCAACCTACTTCACCCTGCTGGGGGACAGCGAAACCAGATATTACGGGAAGCTGCGGGCTATCGAACCCGGGCCGGTAAACGGAACCACTACTACCGGAACCGGCAGCAGCAGTTCCAGTTCAGCCATCTACTACTACGGACTTTTTGAGGTCCCCAATCTCGACAACAAGTTGAAAGTGTCCATGACCACCCAGGTGGCGGTGGTACTCAACCAGGCCAAACAAGCGCTCTGTATCCCGGTATCAGCTCTTGGAGAAAAGCAGAAAGATGGCAAAACAACGGTCAGGGTGCTGGTGGGAGAGCAAGCAGAAAACCGGTCGATCCGCACCGGTATCTCCGACAATGTGCAGATTCAGGTGCTGGATGGGCTTCGTGAGGGTGAAAAGGTCATCATCGGTGACAGTTCCAGTCTGCCGAAAACCGATCCGAACAAGATGCCGCAGCCTCCGGGGAGAAAATAATCATGGGCAGACCGCTCCTGGAAATAAAGGGCCTGGTGCGCCGCTTCTCCACGGGGGATCAGCAGATAGACGTCCTCAAAGGGATCGACCTCACCATCAATGCCGGCGAGATGGTGGCCATTATCGGCGCATCCGGTTCGGGTAAGTCCACCCTGATGAATATTCTCGGCTGCCTGGACCGCCCCAGTGAAGGGAGCTACCGTGTTGATGGCCGGGAGACCGGCAGCCTGTCAAATGATGACCTGGCCAGGCTGCGACGGGACTACTTCGGGTTTATCTTCCAGCGTTATCACCTGCTGCCGCACCTCACCGCCACCCAGAATACTGAAATACCGGCGATCTATGCCGGGGTGAAAAAACATGCCCGGCAGGAACGTGCCGGCATGCTTTTGGAGCGACTCGGCCTGGCAGAGCGTAGTGAGTATCGCCCCAATCAGCTTTCCGGCGGCCAGCAGCAGCGGGTCAGTATCGCCAGGGCATTGATGAACGGCGGCGACGTTATCCTGGCTGACGAACCGACCGGCGCCCTGGACAGTAAAAGCGGCAAGGAGATGATGGCGGTTCTGCATGAACTGCATGGGAGTGGTCATACCATCATCCTGGTCACCCACGACCAGCAGGTCGCCGCTCATGCCGAACGGATCATCGAGATCAGCGACGGCACGATTATCCGGGACCAGGCCAACACGGGGTTCGACTCCGCTCACCCACCAGATACAACTCACCCAGATACAACTCACCCAGTTACAACTCACCAGTCGGTCCCTGAGCGGAGTCGAAGGGCTAATTGGGGGCGCTTTGCCGAAGCCTTCACCATGTCCCTCATCGCCATGCTGTCCCACCGCATGCGGACCCTGCTGACCATGCTCGGGATCATCATCGGCATCACTTCGGTGGTCTCGGTGGTGGCGCTTGGACAGGGGGCACAGCAGAAGGTCATCAAGGACATCAGCGCCATGGGGACCAATGTTATCGACGTCAACCCCGGCAAGGACTGGGGAGACGAGGACGCCGCCAGCATCCAGACCCTGGTGCCGTCCGACCTGGAGGCATTGCAGGCCCAGGTGTACGTGGACAGCGCCTCCCCCGCTACCGGTGGCAGTCAACTCCTCCGCTACAGCAATGCCACCGCCACTGCTTCGGTGAACGGTGTGAGCGAGCAGTTCTTTCGGGTCAAGGGGTATGAGATCGCCGACGGTATTGCCTTTACCGCCGATGACGTGAAACAACAGGCCCAGGTGGTGGTGATCGACCAGAACAGTCGTAAGAAGTTCTTCGCTAACGAAGAACCCATCGGCAAGGTGCTCTTTATCGGCTCATTACCCTGCCGTGTTATTGGTGTAACCAAAGAGAAGGACAGCCCCATGGGGAACAGCTCGAATCTTGAGGTCTGGATTCCTTACAGCTCCGCCATGAACCGGCTGCTGGGTCAGCAGTATTTCAGCTCCATCTCGGTGCGGGTCAAGGATGGTATCTCCAACCAGGTGGCGGAGCAGAGCATTACCAGACTGATGGCTCAGCGACATGGCCGCAAGGATTTCTACACCAACAGCAGCGACAGCATCATGAAGACCATCAATAAGACCACTACCACCCTGAAGTTGATGATCTCGGCGATTGCCGTCATATCCCTCATCGTCGGCGGCATCGGCGTCATGAACATCATGCTGGTATCAGTGACAGAAAGAACCCACGAGATCGGTATTCGGATGGCGGTCGGGGCGCGGCAGGAAGATATCATGCAGCAGTTCCTGATCGAGTCGGTCCTGGTCTGCCTGCTGGGGGGGGTGATCGGCATCGTCTGCTCCTGGGGGGTTGGCAAAGTCTTTTCCCTGTTCGTCAGCAGCTTCGCCATGCAGTTTTCACTCACGTCCATTGTCTCGGCATTTTTCTGTTCAACTTTGATTGGTGTCATCTTCGGTTTCCTTCCGGCGCGGAATGCAGCGCGGCTGGACCCGATTGAAGCGCTGGCACGGGAGTAGAGCTATATGAATCCAAAATATCATAAGAAATCTGAGGTTCCCCCCCTTTATGAAAGGGGGGCAAGGGGGGATTTCCCTTGTGGCAGCATAAGGCAAATCCCCCTAAGTCCCCCTTTTGCAAAGGGGGACTTGATTGCCATATTTTTGATCGCTGCAACTCTCCTGCTGACCGGTTGCAGCGGCCTTCTCCCGCGCAGCCAGTACGCTCGACCGGACGTGTCACTGCCGCAGCAGTGGCAGGCGTCAACCGTCACCGGCTCATCCGTTGCGATGAAGGAACAATGGTGGCGGGATTTCAATGACCCGACCCTGAGCGGACTGATCGAGCGGGCTCTCACAACCAACAATAACCTGGCGGCCGCCACGATCAGGGTAAAACGGGCTCAGCTCTCATCCAGGCTTACCAACACCAATTTGACTCCGAACGTCTCAGTCAATGCCACCAGCAGCCTGAATCGGGATCTTAATAGCCGCAGGGATACCAAATCGAGTGGTGTCACTGCCACGGCAAGCTATGAACTGGACCTCTGGGGGAAACTGGCCAGCGCCCGTGATGCCGGCACATGGGAGGCTGAAGCAACCGAGTATGATCGTCGAAGTACCGCCTTGTCTTTGGTCGGGACGGTCGCTTCGAATTACTGGACCATCGCCTACTTGAATGACCGGATCGTATCGGTAGAGGCGAGCATTTCCAATGCCGGGAGAATCCGGGAACTGGTAGAGGTAAAATATCAGGCAGGTGCAGTTTCAGCCTTGGACAAGGTTCAGGCGCAGCAGAGTGTCGCCAGTCAGAAAGCTCAGCTCACACAGTTTCAACAGCAGCGGACCGAATCACGAAACGCATTAGCAATACTTTTCGATCTGGCGCCGGAAAACAAACTGCCGGAACTGCAAAGCCTGCCATCCGGATCACTGCCAAACGTTGCTGCCGGTCTGCCGGCAAACATTCTTGCCCAACGCCCTGATTTGCAAGCTGCGGAACTGCGGCTGAAAAAATACCTGGCAAGCATCGATAACACCCGTGCCAGTTATTATCCCAGCTTCACTCTCACCGGTTCTCTCGGCACCAGCAGCACCAGCCTGATCGAGGTTATAAAAAACCCGTATGCCGCATTGGGCGCCGGCCTGGCCCTGCCGTTCATTCAGTGGAACAGTATGAAACTGAATATCGAGATTTCCAAAACCGACTATGAGGAAGCGGTGATCAACTTCAGACAGACGCTTTATTCCGCTCTGAGTGATGTCGAAAATACCCTTTCTGCTCGCACCAATTATGCTGAAGAGGTCAAGCAGACCGAAGAGTCTCTGACATTGGCAAGAAAGGCTGAGGAACTCGCTGAAATTCGTTATCGCTCGGGAGCAACAGCGCTTCAGTCATGGCTGGATGCTCAGGAGAGTCGGCGTGACGCCGAAAGGACATTTGCGGTAGTCCGGTTGGCGCAACTCAAAAACAGTATGACTCTCTATCAGGCACTTGGCGGGGCGATGTAAATGTGGCCGTCTTTCCTGTTTACCGCCAAGCAGGAAGGAACTAAAATGAGACAGACCACTTAATAAAAGCAGCCTGTCCCTATTTCCTGCCCTGATGGATTGACGGTTATCGGGGCCGCGACCGGCATGCCGCTTGTCCATGAAGACGTCCAGCTGCGTGACGCCTTTGCCGGGACAACCTTTCCGCTCACCGAAGTATATTACGTCGGGGAACTGCTCTTTTACCCGGACTACCGCAACAGCGGACTGGGTAAAAAGCTGCTTGACCGGCTTGAAAGCCAGATCCGTTCTCTCGGTCGCTACCGTACGCTCACCTGCGCCACGGTTGAGCGCCCCGACGATCACCCCTTGCTCCCGCGAGACTACATCCCCATCACACGGTTCCTTGCCCGAACCGGTTTTGCCCGGTTCCCCGGAGTGACCACCCATTTTGTCTGGCGCGAGACCGATGGTGTCATGCGGGACCACCTGATGCAATTCTGGAGCAAGGGGCTGATTTGATCGCTCTAGCGGCGGGCATCATCAAGGAAAAGTACGAGAGTATCGTAGCTTGGTGGTAAACAGGAAAGGCGGCCGTTTGGCCGCCGATTGAATTAAGAATGATGACTCCGGAATACCTGTCCAAATCAATTTCACGAGATATGGACCCACACCGCGGCACATATCTCGCATTTGCGACATATAAGACAATTTATTGTCCTCATATGTAATTAAACGTGATATAGCTCATTCCAATCCAGCCATAACTCAGAATTTACTCATACCATAGGAGGCGCCATGGCTCGAAGCGGCGTTTTCAAAAAAACTCTCGCAGGGTACACCTCGTTTTTTCCAGCTCCGCTACCGCCGGAACCACCGATCCGTCTTGAAGGAGAGTTGCAATTGCTGCACTCGGCAGCTGACCGGGCGCTTGGCGCACTGAATGTCGTGGTAACGGTGCTTCCCAACCCGGACCTTCTGGTGGGGATGTTTATCCAGAAAGAAGCTCTGCTCAGTTCTCAGATTGAGGGAACACAATCGTCTCTTGTGGATGTATTGGGTGCCGACGAAGATCATGAGCCGACAGCAGACGTAGGCGAGGTTATTAATTACGTTAAGGCCATGCGCCATGGTTTGAAACGGCTCAGGGCGGACGATTTTCCCATGTCGCTGCGACTTCTTCGCGAGATTCACGAGGTCCTCATGCAACAGGTTCGTGGTGGAGCAGTCAATCTGACCCCAGGAGAATTCCGCACCATGCAGAACTGGATTGGCGGCACCAGCCCTGCCAACGCCCGTTTCGTTCCGCCACCACCAGAGGCAATGCTGGAGGCGCTGAATCTCTTCGAGCTTTATCTTCACGAGGAAGACTCGCTTCCCCCGCTTGTTCGTTGTGGACTACTGCACTATCAATTCGAAACCATCCACCCTTTCAATGACGGCAATGGCCGTGTGGGGCGTTTGCTGGTAACACTCTATCTGGTCTGGAAAGGGCTTCTCGACGAGCCGATGCTCTACCTGAGTGCCTATCTCAAGGCGCATCAGCAGGAATATTATGACCGGTTGACTCAGGTAAGGATGGACGGAAACTTTGAAGCCTGGACCCGTTTTTTTCTGGAAGGTATCATTGAAGTGTCCAAAATGGTTCTGGAAACGACCAAGCGAATCCAGGCGCTGGAACGGGATGATGTGGATCGGCTGGTAGAGGCGGGTGAAGGTGCGCACGGGCTGAAGCTGCTGCGCGGCCTCATGAAGCAACCGGTAGTAATGGCAAACGACGTAGCGAAGATAGCCGGGGTGAGTTATACCAAGGCCAACGAGATGATTGCCACCTGTGAGCGTATGGGCCTCCTGTTGCAGATCAGCAAAGGACGGAGAAATCGCAAATTCATGTATCAGGAATACGTAAAGATCGTCAGCGAAGGAACTGAATTGCAGAAAGGCGAACTGTGATCTCACGAGTATTGTTGTGTGTGCCCCTGCAGCGGCGCCGGCATTAGCGGTGTCCAGGTTGACAAGAGCAGGCAGGCAAGGAAAATTACGAGGAGTACTCCCTGGCCTTTGCCCTGTCGCAGATGTTTTCGCCGAAGCAGAAGGAGTTGTTTAAGGGACTCGGAATTTACCGATGTACCAAATTTTACGCTCAGGCTTAGGTCAGATTTGTCGCCACTGATTGAGCAGAACCGCAGGCGTAGCAGGGCTACGCTGAGGATTTTGAGATTGAAGGGACGGCAAAGATGCCCTGAGGATGAGATGTAAAATGGTGCATTGGTAGGTTCCGAGTCCCTGGGAAGAGGCTGGAAGGGTTGCCCCTGACAAAGACGGAACAGGAGTATTATTCCCGTTCGGTAAAGAAAAAGGTGGTCGCGCTGGCAAACGCGGAACTGCATGGTCTTGCGAGGAAGTTGTTGGAGAAATAAGCGTTGTAGCTTGGTGGTAAACAGGAAAGGCGGCCGATTGGCCGCTTTTTGAATTAAGATGTCCAAGGCATCTAGAAAAATTGGATCAAGTTGTACCAGCGCCCCAGGCCCAGTCTCCGCCGACAACAATAAAGATCTCAGACTTGAAACGACGAGCGCTGAATGCAGCCTGGACTTTAGAGCGTATGTCGTCTCGCACAGATGCAGCACTGATTCCGTTGAATGTCCCCATTGCCGATGTAGTCGGGATAACTACATTGCCACCTTGATCCGACTTTTGAACCTTTTTTAAGCCGATTTTTTCGAGGTCGGCGTATGCATTCTGATAGTCGGTGCTAGTTGCATTTTTCAGGTCAAATGTACAAAAGACTAGATAGCTCATTTTTTTCTCCTATGAAGTGATTCTTGTAGCACCTAACATCATAAGCCTGACGATTCGGCGCTTCCCGTACAGCCGCATTATTAAAAAGTTGCTTATCCCTTATTAGAACCTTTTTGGAAAAATTTCGGGCTCATATAATAAGTCACTGATTCTTGGAATATCTTCCTGGAAACGAATAAAATTTATCACTGAATCGGGAGGCCTGCGAACTCCTCCGGTTTGAGCGATATAATCTTTGTATTCGTTGAATAAATTTCTGGTGAGATCTTTTTCTCTGCAACAATCACGATACATTTTATCGTACTGATCACATCCACAGAATTCATTTTCGCGAAACTCCGTGAGTCTTTCATAGGGAATTGACGCAACTTGCTTACCAGGCCAGCGGCCCAATTTCTGCAAATGAAGGTGTCGAAATGCCCATAAGGTATAAAGGTCTAAAAGACGTACTATAGGGTCGCCAATCCTCCAGGCATTATCATTTGGATCGAAGGCACAAACCGAACCATCTGGGAAATTTGTATGCCGAGGTCCGATCCAAGTTGGATACCTTAGGAGCCCCCCTGACCAGAATCCCCAACTCCGAACAACTCGAGTTCGGATAAAAGGGATTCCAGTCAGGAATAACACTTTCGGCTGAAGTCCAGATAATAGGGTGCTTTCAGAAAGTAACCAAAGGCCTTCCGGTTGGTGCCAAACGCGGGTATTCGGATAGGCGTTCTGTACTGAACTTAGTTCACCCTCATACGTTACCTGAAGATCTGTGCAGATGATCGATGGGGCGGGACCGGTCTCCCCTCCTCTATCGGCCTGCCTTTGCCATCTGGTGGTCCCTGTCCTCGGTCCGGTTTCGGGTCTTCCCTGTCCTTGTCTTTCATTTGTTGTCTCCTTTTCGCCCAAAAGTGGTTTATATTCGGCAGTGGTGTTGGGCACTACAACACCGCCGTTTTTAATGATTGGATAAATGTCTAAATCTAGTTGACGTCCGATTTCCTTTAACATAGCTTCTCCACACCATCCGATCTTAATGCCATTGTTACATAATCTTTTTGATCATGTCAACAGATTATTTTTATGTGTTTACATCGCTGTATTAATTCCATATGATGCTAAATAAGACGCCGTACAGTTTGTGAGGTCAATCAACCCTGTGGCAAGCACGATGGATTCATGAGCCAACTTGTAGATTTTTATAGGTAAAAGGAGAAACATGCTGACTGAAAAGACTATAGAAATTAACAGCGCACAAAAGAAACGTTTGGCGCACATCGACTTTAGGGTGAATTATCTTGGAAGCGTAGGCAGGAATGACCTTATAAATCGGTATGATACAAAAGAGGCCGCTGCGACGAGAGACATTGCTGAATATAGAAGACTTGCTCCTGACAACCTAGACTACGATGGTGTCTCAAAAAGATATGTTAGATCGGAAAGATTTACGCCTTTATTTGAATTCACATCCAGCCAAGTTCTTACGGCACTATCGCAAGGCTTAGGTGAAGATTTTGTGGGTGTACAAAAGCAGTTTGTATTCTGTGAGGCACCCGCTCAACTACAGCAACCTTCGATTCAGGTGCTAAGCGAATTATCACGTGCAATTCACCAGAAGCGCATTGTAAAGATTAATTACCGTTCTATTGAAAGCGGTGTAACTTCTCGCGAGATCGTTCCATTTGTTTTAGTAAATAATGGGTTGCGCTGGCATGTTCGTGCTTATGACAGAAGAAGATCATTATTTATTGATTTTGTTCTAACCCGCATTTCAGACCCCCAAATAGTATCAGGAGAAATTAAAGACCACGAAGCAAAAGATGCTGACATACAGTGGAACCGTATTGTCGAACTCGAAATAACAGCACATCCTCGACTACCATTTCCAGAAACAATCGAATTTGACTATGGAATGATTAATGGTTTTTTAAAAGTGAATGTTAGAGCAGCTATTGCAGGATATTTGATGAGACTATGGAACGTAGATTGCTCTAAAAATCATAATGTAGATGGCAATGAAATACATTTATGGTTGCGAAACTCTGCTGCACTTTACGGTGTAGGAAATAATTTTCTGGCACCAGGTTACGATTCAAGTGACGAACGCCAGTTATCCGCGGTCAAGTAGTATTCTCCCAACTCGTAGAAAGGGGACAAGCTACTTTTGATAAGGTAGCCTGTCCACTTATTGAGCCTTAGCACGAAATTCTACTTTTGTCTCAATTTCATATAGAGAGTATTTGCTATTGTTGAAATATCCGCTGCTTTCGTTTCACTTTCAAAAGACACAATTCTAGAAACACCGGGTGCTGCAACATTCATATGTTTAAAATCGAGTGCAATTGATAAGCTAATAAAACGTTTTGCCGGTTTAGTGTTGGTTAATTCATACAAAACATTTTCATCACTTGACAGCACCCTATTGAGGTAAAATTCCCACCTATCACGAGATACTTTACGTAACTCCTGCTCTGCAATGGCTGCCGCTGCATTTGAAACGCCATACTGGTTCCCCACGAAAACACACAAATACGCTTGCATACTTTCTGCGAATGCGGCGCTAGGAACAGTGCTCCCAAGACTCGCTAACTGCCGAGTGGGCTCCACCTCACCATAAAAATTATTGAAACTGAAATGTGCATCAATAACAGCTTGGGCAGCTTTCTTATATGTCAGTGATCTTACATTTTCATGCACATAATCAAAACCTTTAACCTTCAAAAGTGCCTGTTTTACACTCGACATAGCAGGAGAATTCCCAAGTGATGAGAGTTCCATGTACAGTGTCCCCACAGACCATCGATCTGGCTCTGGAATATCATCCCAAATGAGTGGTAATAAACCATTAAGGTTCGACAGAGCATGCTCCAAAGTAGCACCCTTTTCAGTACGTATAGCCGCTAGCAGAACACGAAGGGAGGTTCTCTTAAAAAAAAGGAGGAGATACAGCCAGCTGCTGTACTTGTACATCCGTAAACTGCAGCGTCTCAGACGTCAATCTTCTTCTAAGATTCGAAAAATCAATTGGTACAGAAAAAGTTTCTTCCGCAAGAATGTACTTAACCGCATTATGAGCAAACGTTGCTGCATCAGATGGAAGTAGTCGTTCATCATTCTGATGTGCCTCATTTGTATTAAGATGTGAAAGAAGTTCAAATCCTTGCTTTAGACGCAATGCACCTGTTGAATTTACTATCCCTAACTCAACTTTCGCACCGACATAAGCGGTGGTAACGCTTTTGTTTATACGCTCTGAGTCAGTATTTCCAGGCCGGAATTAGCAGCATCCGTTGCAACATGGCCGGTATTCCGGCTACAAAAGAATC
>JAJXYO010000020.1 GCA_021780495.1 Deltaproteobacteria bacterium | reverse complement strand
CTGGGAATGCCGCAGGTTTTTGCCGTGCAACTGCTGTTTCTCTACCGTTACATCTTCGTGCTCACGGAAGAATCGGGCAGGGCTTCGCGGGCACGGGAACTTCGCTCCTGTGGAAAAAAAGGCCAGGGGATACGCAGTTTCAGCTCCCTGGTCGGACACCTGTTGTTACGGACCTGGCAACGAGCGGAACGCATCCACATGGCCATGCTGGCCCGGGGGTTTACCGGGGAATTCCATGCCCGCCGCCAATCCCGGTTTGGAGCAACTGAAATACGCTTTGTACTGTTGTGGTCCGCACTATTCATATTCTTGAGGCTTCAGAATGTTTCACAGCTTCTGGGGTCACTCATCACGGGGTTGTTTCCATGAGCCATCATATCGTCGAGGTAAAAAACCTGCGGCATGTCTATTCCGACGGCACTGCTGCCCTCAAAGACGTTTCCTTCATCATTACACATGGCGAGTCGGTCGGCATCATCGGGGCCAACGGCGCCGGCAAATCCACCTTGTTGCAACATCTAAACGGCAGTCTTGAACCGACCGCAGGTGCTATCCACATCGGACACACACCTTTGTCCAAAGGCACCCTGCCCGACATCAGGCGCACGGTCGGCATGGTATTCCAGGACCCGGACGATCAGCTTTTCATGCCAACCGTCTTTGAGGATGTTGCTTTTGGGCCGCTTAATCTGGGATATGCGCCAGCTGATGTGGAAGAGCGGGTAGCAGAGGTTCTGGAACTGGTCGGCGCCGGTCACCTGCGGAACAAGCCCCCCTACCATCTTTCCGGTGGAGAGAAGAAGCGTGTGGCCATTGCTACGGTACTTTCCATGTCACCCGATATCCTGGTCATGGACGAGCCGACCAACGGGCTCGACCCCTTTGCCCGGCGGCAGCTTATCAGGCTGCTCAAGGACTTTGAACACACCAGGATCTTCACCAGCCACGATCTGGATATGGTACTGGAACTCTGCGAGCGGGTGATTGTGCTGCATGAAGGTGAGGTTTGGGCGGACGGTCCGGCGCTGGAGATTTTTGCTAATGATGGACTTCTGGCCGAATGCCGCCTGGAAAAACCGCTCTCCATGCAAGGCTGTCCGGTATGCGGGATCCAGAGGCGATAGGCGTTTCACAACTGGTTACACGCTCCGATTGACGCCAACGATGAATCATCGATACAACCGACCTTGCCTGCATTTACAGAATCACCGGAACATTCAGATATCCGCTGCCACCTGATCAACCGTTTGAGACAACAAACGGGGAGTATGGTCAAAAAAATCGTCCAGGAAATCATCGTCGACAGCATGGAAATAATCTGTAAACATGCAGGCAACAACCGTTGGAAGGAGATAATGGAAACGTCTTACGACCGGCGCGATTCCCCGCAGCTCGATCTGAGGAACCTTGTGACCGGTTAGCGACTCTCCAAGCAGCGCCATTACCTGCCCCATCCTCAAGGTATGAGATACGGCCAGATACGTTCGATTCACCCCGGCGTCGCCATACAGGCAGCAGGTAATCGCGTCGGCAAGATCAGCAACATGAACAAGCGAAATCTTTCCCGGAAAGTCCAGCCTGTCAAGGGGCACTCCACGATGTATATACCCGGCAAACCTTCTGAGATGTGACTCTTTACGCATGCCTGGCCCGAATATAAAGCCTGGCCGAAAGATGGTAAATGGCAAACCGGAGTTAATAACAAATTGTTCCGCCATCAATTTGGATCTACCATATTCTGTTCTTGGCCGGCACGCTCCGGCTGCCGTCAAAGGTCCGTCGCACCTGTCAGAAGAGACTCTATCCATTGCCGCAATCGAGCTGACGAAAACAAATCGCTGACAGACCCCACCCGGAGTGGCAAGCTCCAGAAGTTTCCTGGTCGGATCGATGTTGCTCGTTGCATAATCGTGCGTGCCGCAGAGCCTGGCCTCTCCAGCCAGATGGATGATGTAGCGTGCTTGGCGGATGTATGCTGCGAACCGGTCAAGATCGGCAAGGTCGCCACGCAACTCCAGTATGCGGCTGTCTGAAATATCCGGCGTACGCCGGGTTAACAGATAGATACGGTCTTCAGGCAACAGGCGGGCAAGGAGTGAATGTACAACCGCCTGTCCGACAAAACCCGATGCGCCTGTAAGAAAAATGGTCTTCATCCGTGACTCTCTGAATCGGGCCTGTCCAATTTCAACAACAGTTGACCATGGCCCCACAACTCATTTTTTTTCTTGTGTCCCCGCAGAGACGAGTATGCCGAGCGCACCGCTGAAGAGCCTTCTGAACTCCCCAAAAGAACCGATATTTTTCAACCGGTTCCAGATGATCCTCGGCCTGAAGTAGAACCGTCTGTACGCCTCTTGGGCGTATGTTTCTGTTTCCTCTCGTGTAACAGCGGTACCGATGAATTCGATCAGTTCCGTCTTTGATCCGTCCAGGGTGTATTCCGCCCAGTAGTCACCGAGACCGCGTTCCTGATAATATGAATAGATCTCGGTATCTGGCAATGGCAGGAGGATTGAGAAGAGCGCGTAATCAAGAGGGAGGTTGAGTGAAAAGCTGATGGTATCCTCTATCGTCTGCCGGGTCTCTCCGGGAAAGCCGAACAGGAAGAAACCAAGGGTCTTGATGCCCCGTTGCTTCGTATAGCTTACGGTCCGCATCACCTGTTCCGGTGAGATGCGCTTGTTCATCATCTTCAGGATCTCCGGGTCGCTCGATTCGATCCCGTACATAATCGTGTGACACCCTGCCGATTTCAGGCTGTCGATCATCTCTCCGGAGACAACATCCACCCGGCTGCGCACGGTAAAACCGACGTCCAGTCTTCTCCGCCGGATCTCCTCACATATACGAATAACCCTTTGCTCATCAGCGGTAAAGGTAGAGTCGTAGATATCGAAGTCGCGGATGTTGTAGCGCTTGAAATTGAGCTCAATCTCATCGACAACATTCTCAGGCGATCTGACACGGTATTTTTGATGCGTGTGGGTGCAAAAAGCGCAGTTGAAGGGACATCCCCGTGAGGAGATCAAGGCGGTAAAGTTTTTCTTCCGGCTCAGGACGTTCTCATAACGTTCGTTCTTGATCAGGTGCCGGGCGGGGAACGGTATCGAGTTCAAGTCCTCAACATACCGTATCGTGCGATCTATGACGACACCACCGTCTTTTCTGAAACCAAGCGATTGGATGCCGTCAAACGATCGCCCTTCCCGAAAGGCCCTGATAAATTCGGGGAGCGGCAGCTCAGCCTCACCAACAATACAAAAGTCTATTGCTGCATGGGTCATTGTTTCATGGGGATAGAGCCTGAGATGCTCGCCACCGACGAGTACCGGAAGCGAGGTATCCATCTTGAATTGGGTGATCCACCTGAGGACGGAGTGGAAACTCCACGTCGTGACGGTAAAGCCGAGCAGATCGGGAGCAAACGACCGGATCCGCTCAAGCGTGGCCGGGTAGCCGAGGCCTTCAGCTTCCATATCGATGAGATCGACTTCCACACCTTCCCTCTCCATGAGTGCAGCCACAATCATCAGGCTTAAGGGGGGGACAAAACCGAGATTTTCATCCCTGAAGGAAACGGATTTATTGTGCGGATTGATATCGATCGGGGTAAAAACCAGACTGACTTTCATTATCTGCTCCATTGATAGTGACAATGACACCCTATTGCGTGAAATAGCGGCGTATCAGTTCTGCAAAACGGGGATCGCCCCTTACTGATGACAACTGCGGATCTTTTGAAAGGGTGTCATAATCGTTAAAACCGCGCTCCAGCGCCTTTTCAAGCCACTTCAGAGACGCTTCGGTGTTACCCGCCATGGCCTCGACACAGGCCAGATGGTAGGCAATATCCTGGAATCTCCCTCCCCGCGCTTCGACCTGGAGATAGTAGGCGCGGGATTGATCGAGATGCCCCCGAAGACGCTCAAGATCACCAAGCAGCGCAACCACCTGCATCGCCTCCGGCTGCAGATCATGGGCATGCAGATAGGCCTTTTCCGCCTCGTCATAGTTGCCGCGTTTCATGTAGTTGTTTCCCAGGCTTGCCCAGCCGGTAACATACTCCGGCCGCAACTTCAGCAGCTTCTTCAGCACGATGTATCCCTGATCCAGTTCCCCCGTCTCTGTATAAAGATCGCCGAGACCCTGCAGGTTTTCGGCATTCAACGGATTGAGCTTGTATCCGCGTTCATATGCACGGCGGGCCTCTACCGTGTTCCCCGAAGCGTCGTACACCCCGGCAAGAATCTCCCAGGCTTTGTCGCTGTTCGGTTCCTTTGCAACGGCATCGCTCCAGAGCGTCAGAGAATCATGCCAAACAGCGGCGCGTTGAAAACTGGCAATCGATAACGCCACAAACGGCAGCAAAAGAAGCACGTACACAACCTTGCGATGTGATGCCCCGACACGATCACGCAGCCAGACTGCGCCCGATCCCGCAAGCGCGGAGACCCCCACCATCGGAAAATAGAGATAGCGGTCCGCCATCATGGTGAGTATCGGAATCAGCTGGGACACGGGAAAAATGGCGGCAACGGCGAACAGCACCCAGAAGCCGAGCCTCCGGTCCCTCCGGTAAAGCAGCACGCTCACGATTAGTGCGACACTCAGCAGCAGGGCGGCGGCAGCCACCGTCCCATCCGGCGAATGATGGATGGCCGGGGCATATTCGGCGCTGAGTTTTGCGGGCCAGACGAGCATCCCCAGATAGCGGCAGAAGACCGGCAACATGCTGTAGAAGGTTGCCAGAAAGGTGCCGCCATGATACGGAACACGGCCCCCCTCGGGGGTGCTGAAACCGATCATCGTCACCGCCGCAATGACGCCGGCGACCGCAACGTACGGGATCTTGTCCAACAGCCGCAAACGCCGCTCCCCCTGGTAAAAGCAGAAATCGAACAGCAGCAGGACCCCCGGCATGATCACAGCAATCGACTTGGACAGCAGCGAGAGCGCGAAGAACGCGAGGGAGGCGGCATACGCCCACCAACGCGCCTTGCCGGCCGTTGCCGAACGGTATCGGCAGTAGCCCTCCCAGCCCAGCAGAAAAAACATCATGGCAAGCAGGGTCTTGCGATCGGATATCCACGCAACTGATTCCACCTGGACCGGGTGGATCAGAAAAAACGCCGAGCCGGCCAGACACAGCAACCGGTCGGCATACAGGCGATAGAACAGTCGGTAGATCAAGAGGGCGTTAACCGTGTGGATCAGAATGCTGCTAGCGTGAAAGCCGCCGGGATTATATCCCCAGAGCGCATGATCCAGCATGAACGAGAGGGTCTGAAGCGGGACATACGCCCCGATGACAAAGCTTGTAAAGGCTGCGTGGATATGCTGCATTGAAAAACTGCGTATCGTGTCGTTAAAGAGAATATTCCAGTTGTCGTCCCAGTTGCCTTGAAAGTCATTCCCCAGCATCCTGCCGTACACTACGGCTGCCAGAAGAAAGAGCAGCAGGTAATCAATTAGTTGATTCTTATCAAAGGATGCGTGCTTCATCCTGTCTTTCCCTTCTGTCATTATCACTTCCCAGAAGCCGAGTCTTTAAATACAGAATTACAACAGCCGACACAAAAATTCGATAATCTTTTACGTTCGAGACACCTTCTGAACTCCCTGAAACGGGGACCGTTCCAGATGTGAGCGAGACTTTCCTTCCTCACGTTTCCGGCCAGGTACGAAAGACAGGGGTAGACATCGCCGTGCGGAGATATGGACATCCGTGACCACGGCAGCGAGCACGCCTGAAAGTCGTTCGGGGAAATCTCCTGCCGGTAGAATTTCCCCAGCGTCCTTTCATCCAGCATGTTGGCTGGGTAGAACCGTACCCTGGTCTTGCCCCGGTATTCCTTTATCCTCGAAACCTGCTGTATCAGAAGCTCCAATTCTCCCTCTTCAAGCCGGGGATATGAGGGGGACGACTCGCAGATTTCCCGAATTTCTTCCCTGTATGGAGCGCTGTACAGGTTGTCCATCCCTCGCGGCACCGAGTAGGTAATAAAATCGGCCGAGAGACTGTCGGCCAGACCCAGAATGTCTGATAGCTGTCCGATATTTTCCTTCACAATCACAGTTTTGATGTCTATCAGGGGGAAGATTGTGTTCAACGCCCTCTTTTTTTCCTGAACTTTTTTAATCGTCTCTATCGCCTTGAAAAAAAGTCCCGCACTCTTCCTTATCCCGTCATGGGTATCCCCGGCACCGTCGATCGAAACCGCCATGAGAAGGAGCTTATTCCTGACCATCAGGTCAATGTGGCTGTCGGTCACCAGCGAGGCGTTCGTCAGAAGGGTGCATTTTCCCCGCTTCAGACCATATTCAAGAATTGATGCAAAATCATCCCTGATAAACGGCTCCCCACCGGTCAGCGAGAGAACGCACCAGGCGGGCAATTGATCTATGACATGCCTGATCTCTTCCAGCGTCAGCTCGTCTTTCATGCCGAGCTTCGTTTTCTGAAAGCAGAAGGGACAACCGACGTTACACCTGTGTGTCACCTCGATCTGCACAAACAAAGGTGGTAGCGCCCTGCTCGAAGCAAGAGTAAAGGGCACAACAGAGTGGAGGTTTCCAACAACGTTGTATAAACCGGAAAAATCGATTTTTGTCATCGTTTCCCCCTGTTCCCTGCACCCCATATCCGCACCTTGTGATCAAACAGCAGATTCAATTCTACCTGTCCGTTCAGGTAGCAATCACGGCAGGCGGAGACCTTGTCCCGGCAGAGCTGGTACTCCGGGGAATTCCACAACCCCGTCAGACTCCCCTCGCTGACATTGCCCACAGCATTGCCCCAGCAGACCCAGGGGAAACAGGGGAACACATCACCGTAACAATCAACGGCAAGTGAGTTATAACCTGCCCGGCAATTTACCGGGGAAGGGAGCCCCGCGAAGGAGTCACGAAAGAGACGCAAATGAGCCGGTGAATTCTCAATGCCGCATCCTTCTCCCGCCGCATTGCGGATCTGTGCAACCATCACATCGACCTTGGCCAGGAGTGCAGCGTCAGCACGGGCATACCGGTCAGCGGCACGATCTGCAGCAGCCAAGGGCTGGCGGGGAATAAACTCGATACAGTCAGCCCCCAATTCGCGAGAGAGACGAATCAACTCCGGCACTTCATCGATGTTGGACTCGTCGATAACCGCGACATTCTTGATGCGCAGCAGCACCCCCTGTTGTCGTCGCAGGCGATGGAGCCTTTCCACGGCGGTTGCCGCCCGTTCAAATGCACCGGGATGATTCCTGATCCGGTCGTGGGTCGCGGGATGAGCACCATCCAGAGAGATATTGACCGAATCAACACCGATATCGATGAGACGGCGGGCGGCGACGTCATCAATGTAATATCCGTTCGTGTTCAGGTGCGTGATCATGCGATGCTGCCTGGTGCATGCCAGCAAATCGTATATGTCAGCCCTCAACATTGGTTCCCCGCCGGTAAACCCAAGACCGGGAGTCCCCAAACGTGCAAATTCGCCGATAATAGCGCGAAACCGCTCCGTAGAGAGTTCTGTCTCCCCCTTCCGCACCCTCGCCGCGCACTTCTCGGGCATGTCGCACATGACGCAGGTGTAGTTGCAGCGATAGGTAACCATAAGAGTGCCGTGGACCGGACCGCAGAGTGGTTTGTGCAGCAGCGACGAAAGGTGCAGCAGCAGGTACTGCCTCATACGGCTGGCGATCCAGCCAGGACCGTCCTGCCGCAATTTTTGTAGTATGAAATCCCGATAGATTTTTCTGATCACTGGTGTCTGCTCCTCCCCGGCAGCAGGTTTGCCAGGATGGTCTGGTACGCTTCGCACGGTGTCCAGCACCCGGGACAGGCGCCATCGCGGACCGCATTCCGTACCGTGCACCGCGCTGGGCCGTGCCAGACACGGTACAAATCGCAATCGTTCTCCCTGAGCGACCCGATCGGGGCAGCAAACCCGGAACAGGGAAAAACCGTCCCCTCCGGATCAATAAAACAGGAGGCAGCCGCAGCCTGACACGTCAGAGGCACAAAGCCGGACCGCCGGTACGACCGCGCCATACGTTGGTAGTTGCGCTCCAAAAAAGCCACCGGATCGAACAGCCTCTGTTTGCGGGCCGCGCTGACCCGGTCCAGCAGCCGACCGGCCTCCTCCGGATCGGGAATACCGGTGAAGCCGCTATTGGCATAATAATGGCCGGAAACATGGGCCAGATTGACATGCACATCGTCGGCGGAAAGGTCTCCCAGCCTGCTCCGGGCGGCTGCCATCATATCGTCAAACGCCTGGAGGTTGGCTGACTGTACGGTATACCCGAGAAAAACTGCAAACCGGCGTGACCGCAATTCTCTGAGTTGTTGAAACGTGGCCAGCGCCCGGTCCCACGAACCGGGAAGGTTGCGAATCCGGTCATGGAGCTCAGGCGGGCCATCAAGACTGACTGTCACCATCAGGCGAGGAATAGCCATACGGTCCAGAATTTCCCGCACAGCGGTTACGATCAAATCGGTCAGGTAGCCGTTGGTCGGGAAATTGAGCAGATAAAGGTCGGGGCTGCGCCTGGCAATCACACGGACGATGTCGGTAAAATCATCCCGCATGAATGGCTCGCCTCCGGTCAGATTAATCCAGGAAAAGCGCGTATAACGGCTGAAGATCCGGTCAATTTCTTCCAGTGACAGCTCGTTCTCAACCGGTTTTTGCCAGATGTTGCACATGATGCAGCGCGCCTGACAACGGCTGGTAACCGCGAAGGTCAGACGGTAGGGATAGGTCAGCTCGGCCAGATTGCTGCGGACGACACGATATGCGAGTTTGGTGATACGCCTCATGTTTTATGTACCAACCAGCCTTTCACATCTGCCGGGGGGTTCCGGTGCAAAAAACTGTTGACGGATCAACTCGAAGGCATCCGCGACCGTGATGGCCCGCATGCACGCCCCCCGCCCTGCTGCATGGCGGCAGATATGCAGCTTGGCATTGAAATTCGTGATACAGGGACTGCAATCAAAGCGCTGGTATATGGCCAGCCCCCTGCGGCCCCATGGCCCGTACAGTGCCGGGGTATTCGGTCCATACAGCCCCACCACCGGAGCATCTACCGCTGAGGCCAGATGCACGGCAGCCGTATCGGCCGAGATAACGAGGTCTGCGACTGTAATAAGGGCAAAATAGTCTGCAAAGGAGAGTTGACCACTGAGATCGAACGCCGCTGTCCGGAAATGCAGGTGCGAGATGGAATCCCGGACCAGGGACGACTCCTCCGCCAGCCCGGTAAACACAATACGTACCCGGAAGTTTTCTATGAGAAGATCGGCCAATTCGGCATAACGTTCCGGCAGCCAGCGGCGCTCACTGAAATTGCCGCTGGTACCGATATGCATGACCACGACCAACTCGTCGCCCGTTATCCCGTCTCCGGCCAGCAGATCGCGTCCCCGTGAGCGCAAGTCCTCAAGCCTGGCAAGCCCGGCATACGGAAGAGCCAACGCAGTCGTGGCGCCGGCAGCAGCCGCCAGGGCATAAAAAGAGCGGGTGATATGGACGGTGTTGTCGTAGGCAACCGGTCGGGTATACAGACAACTGCGGTACTGGCCGCGGGTCTCGAACCCGATGACCTCGCGCGCCCCGATCTGGTGAGCGACCAGAGCCGAGAAGCGGGCAAACTGTTCAAAATCGACGATGATGTCATAACTGCTCTGCTTCAGCCGCGAGACGGCGCGCCGCCACGAGGAGATAAACCGCCCGATCCCGCCGGTATCAACGGAGATGACGGAATCAACCACCCCGGCAGCGGCCAACGCCTCCTCGTTTCCAGTCAGGGTCAAAAAATCAAGAGTTGCTTCGGGATGGGCCGCACGCAGCGCCTGGATCGAGGGCAGGATCATGAAGATATTGCCGATCCCCCAGAATTTGATCAACAGAATCCGCTTTACAGCAGCACGATTGGGGAAACGCTTATCCCCCCGCAGCCTGTCGGCAAAAGAGGTAGCAAGAAGCAGCGGTATGCCGAGGCAGGAATCGATGATGCGGATCAGCTTCCAGTTCATCCGTTAAATATATCATTTTACCTGCCCCGAGTGGAAGCAAAGAAACGAAATTGATGCGCTCACCTCAATCAGGAACAAAGCTTGCGAAACAATTACCTGTCCCTTTCAGTTGTCCGGAATATTTCGCCAATCAAGGGGCCAGTCATCTCCACCCGCCTCGCGGAAATCATCTTCGGCCGCGCGTTGCCTGCCAAGCGCCTTCAAGGCCATGCCCCGCTGGTACAGAAATGAGCTGTACGGCTTGAGGCGGATAGCCGTGGTAAATTCTTTAACGGCAGATTCATAGCGTCCGGCCTTGCTCAAGGCGTCCCCCCGCAATGCATGCAGATAGAAGACACCGGGGTAACCGGCATCCTCGCCCATCCGGATCGAAACCGCGAGATCATCGGCGGCATCCTGATATCGGCCTTTTCGCATCCGGTCCTCAGCGCGAAGGTAAAAAGCCCGGCCGGCCGGTTGCTGTTCAATGACCCGTGTCCAGAGGGTTTCAGCATTTTGCCAGGCAGCGGTAAGATGAACGGACAGCGATGCTAGTATCAGTACAACAGCCAGCGCAACAAGGGAAAGCAGCATACGGCGAGCCCCCCGCAACCCTGACAGTCTGTGGCCGAGGAAACCCGCGGCAGCGATACTGAGGGCTACGCCGGGGAGATAGGTGAAACGGTCCGCATAGGCCTGCGCGCCATTCTGGAAGAAGCCAAGAACCGGGAGCAGCGGCAGCAGAAACAGCAGCATGGTCGAGAGCTGCCAGGGTCGGCTCCTCCAGCCTGTTGCGCAATAGATCATGGCAGCACCGGATGCAAGCGCTCCGAGATAGTATGAAACGGGAAACACCTGCGGGATCAGATACAGGTTGGTCAGACCGGCCGGATAGATGGTCATTCTCAGGTATTCGAAGATCGCGTTACCGGCCATGATCAGGCGTTTGTACAGCGAAAGATCATGGAACGAAACAAGGATCGCATCTCCGCTCGCAAGGTACAGTGTAGCCAGAGCAGTAGCCAGCGAGATAAGTGCGAAGGGAATTTTTTCCGTTATGCAGCCCGCAATGCCCCCCCTTATCAGGCGTCCCAGCGGATACCAGTCCATGACCAGCAGCATTGCCGGTATGACCACACTGACCGGTTTTGCCGTTATGGACAGAAACAGGAAAAACAGGGAGCAGAGATAGATGAACACTACTGCCGGCCCTTTTTCACCCCGGTCTTTCCGCTGTACGAAGTAGAGGTACAACAAAACAGATCCGAGAGCAAACAGCCCGTTCAGGACATCCTTGCGTTCCGTCACCCACGCCACCGACTCAACCCTGAGGGGATGAATGCCCCACAGCAGGCCGGAGAAAAGCGCTGCTGTTCGTGCGACCCATGCCGGGCATCCTGCTTTTTTAAAATATGGTCCGAACAGCTGGTCCGCAATCAGGACGACCAACCCGGCATTGGCGGCATGCAGAAGGATGTTGGTCAGATGATAACCGAACGGATTCAACCCCCACATCCGGTAGTCCAGTGCAAAAGAGATCCAGGTCAGCGGCATCCACCACCCCATGTAGGAGGTCGTGAACGCAGAGCGGACAAACTCCCAATCCAGGATCCGTATGGCCGGATTCTCGGTGACATACAGCGGGTCATCCCAGTTGATGAAATCACAGGAGAGCGACCGCATAAATACCAGCAGACAGACCGCAACAACGACTGCCGCCAGCCAATGTACACCCGTTTTCATCCTATCGGCACGCACTGTTACCCCACTCTATCGGTCCGTCGGCGGACCCTGCGCGATTAAAATCTGAGGCCGCTTCTTGTACCTTTCCCACTGCGGTCAAGGCCCGCCCCCGCTGATAAAAGTACCGCGGATCGGGACACAGGGCGATTGCCCGGCTGAAATCCTCTACCGCATCCCGGTAATGCCCCTGGTTGAGCAAGGCCACCCCCCGGAACGCATACAGCTTGTAACTTTCGTCCAGACCCGCCCGTTGCGCAAAGCGGATGGAAGCGCTCAAGTCACCCGCGGCAGCCGCAGCCGAACCTGTGGAAAGATAGTACAGCCCGCGTTCCTTGAAGGCCCTGCCGGTGGGTTGAAGGTCGATGATGCGGGACCAGAGCGTTTCCGTGTTCTTCCAGATGCCGATGAACCGCCAGCTCGCGAAGCCATAGGCAACGATCACAGCAACGCCGGCCGCGCATACCGCCCTCCGCGGGAATCCCGGCCAGCGGCCGGCACTCTTCATATACACGGCTTCAGCGGCATACGCCGCCATAATACCCGGGGCGATGGAAGGGAGATAGGTAAATCGCGACGCGAAGGCCTGGATCCCGTTCTGGAAGATGGCGAGAACCGGCAGCAGCGGCAGCAGGAAACAGAGCAGGACCGTGGCCGGCCAGCGCCCATTTCTGAAGGCATATACCCCGGCAGCTGAAAACAGAACGAAGGCCGTGCCCTTCAGCGCATAGACAGCCATCTGTGAGGCATCGATCACATGCAGCGGCAGGACCCCCGCCGGCCAGAGCATGAAGCGGCAATATTCGAAGAGGGCATTGCCGGAGACCGCCAGCCGCTGCAAGAGGGACAGATTGTCATACGACGCCAGTATGTTGGCGTGCCGGGCAATGGAGAGTGTTGCCGCCACCATGGCCCCGGCACAGGCCAGAAAAGGAATTTTTTCGGCAACAACCGCGCGCAGGCTTGCCCTGCTCAAACGGCGGAGCGGATAACGGTCGAGTGCCAGCAGCATCAAGGGCAGGATCACGCTGATCGGCTTCGCCAGCAGCGACAGGACAAAAAGTGCGAGGGAGAGAATATAAACAGATCTGACCCGGAAATGATTCTCCGGAGATCTGCTCTCCTGGGCATACCGCAGATAAGAGAGCAGCGAGCCGAGAAAAAACAGGCCGTTCAGCACATCCTTGCGCTCGGTCACCCATGCCACCGACTCGACCCGTAACGGGTGGAGCCCCCACAGCAGGCCGGCCAACAACAGGGTGAGCGGATGTACCTGCCTCCCTTTGCCGGGGCGCGCTATCACTTTCCCGAGCTCCGCGGCAACCAGAACTACCAAACCGGTGTTTAGCGAGTGCAACAGGATATTGGTCAGGTGGTAGCCAACCGGATTCAAACCCCACATATGGTAGTCCAGTGCAAGGGAAATCCAGGTCAGCGGCATCCAGAAACCGGCATGAACCGTCGAGAATGCCGCAACCATATGGTTCCAGTCCAGAGCCCTGACAAGCGGATTGTTCAGGACGTAATCCGGATCGTCCATATTGACAAAGCCGCAGGAAAGCGTGCGCAGGTATACCAGCAGGCAGATCAGGCCCGCCGCGAGCGCCATAGTTGTGGCGCTGTTCCTGTTATTGCTCATCGATTCTCCGCGTTTTCATGGTCTTTAATCCCGAACCTGTCAGCCACCAAAGGTTCGTAGCCGGGTAGTACGCTGGAACATCAAAATCTAACCCCCCTTGTCAGGGGGGGGAAGCCTTCGGCTCGGCTCAGGACAGGCCTTTAAGCCTCCCCTGATCAGGGGAGATTTAAAGGGGTTTACTGCGAAATAATAAGAGTTATATGGCACGGGCCTGTCAATCCATTTGTGTAAATGGTTTTTTCGGTCTTTTACAATACAGGCATTCTGTCTTCAAAAATTATGCTGAATTGATTCAGTGCTGACTTCCAGTCTCTGA
>JAJXYO010000012.1 GCA_021780495.1 Deltaproteobacteria bacterium | reverse complement strand
AAAGTGGACGATGCCAATCAGAGACTGGAAGTCAGCACTGAATCAATTCAGCATAATTTTTGAAGACAGAATGCCTGTATTGTAAAAGACCGAAAAAACCATTTACACAAATGGATTGACAGGCCCTGATGAAATTGAGGAAACAAGCCAAAAACTCGCACGGTTCCCGAATATGGGGAGAAACCGGGATGAACTACATCTCGGATTGCAAAGTTTCCCTGTTGGCATGTACCTGATTTTTTATGTGCCAATCAACGGCGGTATTAATATTGTAAGGGTTCTGCATGGCATGAGAGATATCGACACTTTCTTTTAGCTAGGTGCTAGGGGTCGGACCAAGCTAACCTGCTGAATCCGCAGGCAAAACATCCCAAAAGTAGCTGTTATTCAGGCTTAAACGCCCATTTTCAGGGTCAAAAACGGTACAATAAGGTTCAAATTCCTCTCTCAACACACATCGTCCAGCTTCTTGCTCCTCGACTCTTCTCCCCATTCCCATAATCCCAAGCCTGTACTTTGTCTCTTCAACAAAGCCGATACCGCCAACGGCAATGCTCTCAGTCCAGCAACTTTCACGCTGACCTTTGCCATTGCTGATTGCCTCTTGAATCCACTGCCGATGCAGCTCTGCAAACTGCTCGTGGTCCGGAAATCCGCAAAAGTTCCGCAAAGCGGACATGTCAATCACACCATACCGCTCGGGCGGATTCTGAATTTCGTTAAAACCACTTATTTCCCATTCTGAAGGGTGGCTTACCACGCCGGCACGGACCATGTTGAGATCGATATAAACAAGGCAGCGCATCAGGTGTTCATTTTGCTCAACAGCAGTAGCATGATAGCGATCTTCCCAAAAGGCTCCTTTTCGTTCCTTGCGTTGATTGAATTCCTGAGCGGTTCTCCCGGCTATCAGTTGAAGGCTCTTTGGGATGACGTCCGGCCCGCTATCGACCACCAGCAGATGGATATGATTGGATGTGACCACATAGTTGAGTATTCTCAAGCCAAAGCGCTTCTTGGCTTCAAAGAGCCAGGAATGCCAGCACCGCCTGTCCCTGGCGAATTTCAGGAGAAATTCCTTTTTGTGGCAACGGTGAGTAATGTGCCACACTTGCCCCGGAATATGGTGTCGGTTTGCTCTCGCCATTCTTAGAAGCCTCTTTTTACCGGCAAAAACGTGATTATAAGGCCATAATCAGGGCCGAATTTGCTCATTTATTTTGATATTTCATATGGTTAATTTGGTCCGACCCCCGCATGCAGGTCAATTCAACGGGCATGAGCGTGACCGGCGCGGGTTTTATCCGCGCCCGCGTCCACGCGAGAGTTGGGGCATTCTTTACTTTTCAGCCTCGTGCGCTGAATTTGGCTTAGCGTTGTTTAAAAAATAAGGGCATTGCCTTCCGTTGTTGGTTTAGATTGTTTTTGCGAGAAACCATCTAACTGACACAAGGAGAAGACAATGCTTATCAAGACGGTACTGAATCGCCTCGAACATTTCAAGTCATTCGTGTTCGGAGCAGTTACATTTCAGACGGTCAACGGCTCCGAAGCCTTGATAATTGAGATCAAAGCGCGGGCTAATTCAAAGCCTGAGTGCCCCGAGTGCGGCAAACGTTGCAAAAAGCGAGATACATTGCCAACTCGTTTATTTGAATATGTTCCCTTCTGGGCTTTCAAGGTTTTCTTCCAATACTCACCACGTCGGGCTGCCTGTCCGGTCCACGGAATCAAGGTTGAGTATATGCCCTGGGCTTATGGCAAAGAGCGCATGACCACCAGCTACAAGGTCTATCTCGCTCGATGGGCAAGGCGGCTGTCATGGAAAGAGACTGCCGACATCTTCCAGACCAGTTGGGAAAGCGTTTATCGAGCGGTTCAACATGTGGTCGAATACGGCCTTGCCAACAGAAACCTCGACAGCATCACCGAGATCGGGGTTGATGAGATAAAGGTCTTTATTGGGCACAAGTACCTGACTATGGTCTATCAGCTCAATGCAGGAAGCAGGCGGCTACTCTGGTGCGGCATGGAGCGTAAGACCAAAACCCTGCTCCGGTTCTTTCATGAATTTGGCAAAGAGCGCTGTCAGAATCTCAAATACGTCTGTAGTGATATGTGGGTACCATACCTCAAGGTCATCAGAAAAAAGGCGCCAAATGCCCTGAACATCCTTGATCGCTTCCATATCATGAAGAAGTTCAATGAAGCGATTGACCAGATACGCCGGGGCGAGGTCAAGCTATTCAAGGCCGAGAGCCAGGAGAATGTTCTCCTGAATGGTCGCTGGCTGCTTCTGAAGAGACCAGAGAACCTCAATGAAAAACAGACCACCCGACTTGGAGAACTTCTGAAACTGAACATCTCCTCGATCAAAGGGTATCTTCTGCGAGAAGACTTTCAGAGATTCTGGGAATACAAGTATCCGGCTGCGGCAGAAAAGTTTCTCGACAACTGGATTACACGAACTCTCCAGACAAATCTTGAGCCAATGAAGAAAGTGGCCACTATGCTCCGAAGTCACAAGCCGCTGATCATGAACTGGTTCAAGGCAAAAGGATTGCTTTCCAGCGGTGCAGTAGAGGGCCTAAACCTCAAAGCGAAACTGACTATGAGAAAAGCGTATGGCTTCAAATCTCCTGAATGTTTGAAAATGGCTTTATATCATACACTTGGGAAGTTACCTGAACCACTGTGCTTGCACATTTTTAGCTAGAGAACGACTTTTCAAAAATAAATCGTTCCCTTTTCCTCTCTTACTTAATATCGATATTCATGTTCACTGCTTTAAAGACATTTGGATCAAATGAAGCCTCTAAACTTTCGTTAACGACTACTGACAAGTTCCTCAGCCAAACTTCATCTTGGTAGAATTTATAATCGTCACGTGTTTTTTTGACAAGGCCTATACCTGCTTTGATCAATGCATCCATAGCAATTGAATTCTCAGCCCCGACTTGAAGAAATTCTATTTCAGGTACTACAACCTGACTGTTAATTACATCAGCGGATACGGACTTTGATTCTAAATCAGAAATTTTAAGATAAATGATTAGCCTCGACTCATAGTTATATGATTTCGGATATTTTTGTAAAAGTGAGCTAAAATTCTCAATATTCCCATTACTATCGCGAGTTGTTACTTTTATTTTGAATTTACTACCTCGAACTCGAATGACCCTGAGCTGCGATAAGTCCTTCTGTAAGTGTTCACTGATATTGAAATCGTGCAAAGCTATGTAAGATTTCGAATATTCGCTTTCTTTTACTTGTTTGTTTTTATCGTTGTTATGAAATAGACCGAGTCGAAGAATGAAATAAGGATTTCTGATAAGGCTATATCTGCTTGCCGTTATGGGTGAGATGTTAAAACTTCCATCCTTGCTAATGTCAACCACTTGCGTGCCTGACTTTGAATCAAATCCTCCACACGGTTTTGAACCAGTTAAGCTCATGGGGTCGAGGCTACGTTCCAAACAAAGCCACTGCAATCTCAGATGGTAATCATTGAAGGCAAAGCCGGCAGGACCTTTAACAGTTCCTGAGATTGCAGGGATGTCTAGACTTGCAGCAAATACCGTCGGCACGAAAAGAAAGTAACAAAATATGGCAACTATCCGTACAGAAAAGTTTTTAAAAGACAGAGTAGAATTTGTCATTAACTCATCCTTATCACCCAACGCCATAAGTCTGACCGGCGATTTTGGCCGGTCTTGGCGCTAGTTGAACCTTCGCTTACCTACAAATATTGTCCTGTATTGCTAGGTTATAGGCATTGCAAAAACCAAGTGAGCATGCCTTTTTAAGGTCGTCGCAACCTTTTTTCTCATTACCCAACATTATATATGCTAGTCCACGCCCGGAATAAGCAACTGAGTTTTTAGAGTCCAGCTCAATCGCTTGGTTGAAGTCGAGTATCGCTCGATCATACTTTTTTAGACCATTAAATGCGTTGCCCCTATCTTTATAGGCGATTGGGTTTTGTGGATCATAATGTATAACAATATCGAAGTCTTGAGCGGCTTTATCGTTTTGGTGCAGGTCTAAGAATGCGTAGCCACGCGCTTGATGAGCTTGCCACATCTCAGGCTCAAGTTTTATAACTCTATCAAAGTCGGCAATGGCTTCCTTAAACTTTGATAGCTCGCTATATGTAACGCCTCGTCCCATAAGTCCACCACAGTTATCGGGCTCCATAGATATAGCCTGATTAAAGTCTTCTATCGCCAGATCAGGCTGTTTTATTTCACGATAAACTATCGCACGATAAAAATATGCGGAGGCATAGTCCGGATCGAGACTGATTGCTTTTGTTAAATATTCAATCGTGTTTTTAACATCAGAAGTCTTTTTACTAGCACTGTTTACTTTTGCTTTTTCAAACCATGCCTGCGCCGTCATTTCTTGTTGAGGGGCAGAGCCACTATCGGAGAGTGCTTGAAGTGGCAAGATTATTGTTATAGATAAACCGATGAGTAAAAGCTTCATCGTCGATCTTCTTTTGTGAGTCCATTCTCTCATGTGTTTTCCTTTTTCATTATTGTTCAACGCCCAAAGCCTGACCGGCTCGCTTTTGGGCCGGTCTTGGCGCTAGTTGGACATTGTCCTTCCCTTGCTCTCTGGGCTTCTCTGTTTGCAATCGGTTACTAGCCTTTGAAGTTTCGATGTGTCTTATCGACAGTGCGGTTGAATACATCATCAGTCATAGAGAAATATTGAATTGCAGTTACTAAAGCAAGAATAGCGGGAATAAATGTCCAGCAGAATAAAATATTAAAAATACCTGCAACGGGGCGGCCAAGATAGAAATGGTGCACGCCTATTCCTCCGAGAAGGAGAGCAAGAAGCCCAGCTGTAGAGCGCCTGCTTGGCTGGTTAACCATGAAAACAGGATTTGTGTTCAATGTGTTGTTTCTTTCAATTTTATCAAAGGTCAAGCCGCAAGAGCAGGTACCTTCACCGTCCAAGGAATAACCCGTGTCGGTTTTGCGCGCAGTAGTTTTATTGATTATTGACGACTTGTAGCATTTTGGACATTTTACACAGATACATGCACCATCTTCCGAGTCCCAAATCATAGCAGGTGATTCATTGGTTATAAGTTTATTGTCCTTGATTGGAAAGCCACACTTTGGGCAGCTTATGGCTCGGTCAGAGATCTCTTGAAAACATTCAGGGCATGGTATAAGTGGCACGTTTACCTCCTCAAGAAAATTGTGTAATTATTCGGTGGTTCAACGCGATCTCGCTCCTTGCTTGCGCGGCGCGTACAGCTTGGCTTTCCTGCTGAGCTTGTTCCCGAATTTCTCGACGTAAATTCTCCACTTCATTTAACAACAGTGTCCTTCTCTTTACAGCGTCATCAACCTTTGCCTTGAGCTCATCTGGTATCTTCATTGTGGCGCTCGAAATTTTGTTGTGGGCAGCAGTTACAGCATCACATGATAAAAGTGATGATTGAGTCTCACTTAATTGAGATTGGGCAACCTGTTTCTTTTCGTATGCTGCTTTGAATGCCATAAACTCACTTTCGTAGTCCTGCTCCTGAGCCCCGCAAAGAAATGCGTCGAATTTTTCCACAAGTTGATTTACTTCGTTATATCCAGGATATGAATAGACGTGCAAAGTGAATGGCTTAGTTCCATCAAAGTTAATGAAGTGACGTTCCGAATGCATCGATTTGGAATTCCCCCGATATCGTAAATCAGGGCCACCATCTCCACGTTGAAATTTCCACGAAGTGTGATGAGGAAGCGCGGCGTTCGTAATCGTTGTTCGTTCTGACCCTGCGGCTCGAATTCCACTGTAACTTTCATATGGAATTTCCTTAGGGTGATAGAAGTGTCTCCCGTCGAAGTGTAGCCGTTCGCAATCTTTTTTTGAAATCCCGAAAGCTTGTTGAAGAAACTCATGACGTGAGGCTGACGATGCTGATGTGAAAACACGTTCACCAGGGTTTTTATTCAGCACTGTCAGAAAAAACACTACTCCGCCGATTACGGCAATGATTAGAAAAAGGGTCACTATGGTTATCCTTGTTCACAGGTTGTGAGCAATTAAAGAGGCAGGCAAAACTTTTTCCACTGAAAAATAGCCTGTCCACTTTAAGTGCAATGTTTAGGCTCTTATGTAATAAAATCACTTCTTTATCACTGCAATGAGGCCAGTTACTATTCCAATTATTCCAGTGAGTGCTGCAATTAATGGAAGAAGGAGGTCACGACGTTCTTTTGCTTCTGCACGTATAGAAGACCTAAGTGCCGAGATCCCAGCGTTTGTCAGAACAAATCTTTCGCTTATTTTGTTACATTGCTCCCACATTCCTTCATCTTTACGCGGCGGAATGGATATAAAGTGTTTCGTTGCCTTTGAAACTAAGTATGTTGTAACAAGAATAGAAATATCTTCATTTATCATGTCCTCTTCATACCACCCCTCATATTCTAATGAGCTAATTTCCTTGGCATTCTTACCATCCTTACGGGCCGAGGTGACATATTTAGCGTAGGCTGCGCGAACCTTCTGCTTTTGTTTAAAAAGACGCCGCAGTGCTATTCTGTATTTTGCATAATCGATCATAGTCTCTCTTTATTGTTCAACTCGTTAATCACCGGTTAGAGTTGGTATCTAATATTGGATACCTGCATCTAGTATTAGATATAGGTATCCAATATTAGATGTCACGTAAGTATATATTATTAGATGCTTTCGCCATTTTGATTGATCACCAAGGTATCCAATATTATATTCCGGCATCTATTATTAGATGCACTCACTTTTGGGGTTTCTTCTTTTCTGCATCCAATATTATATGCTGTTCAAGCTCTGTACCTTTGATTTTGCCGTACTCGATGTACCAAAGCTTCACGTCGGGGTCCCATTCTCCTCCAGCTGACCGGGCCATTTTCCCCAATTTTGTTGCACCATAGGCAATCTGCACCGGTACGATCATTTCGTCCGCATTTTTCTTCGTCGATGGCGACAGCTGTTTCCTTTCTACGATAAGTTCCACTGTTTTTATCCGGGTGCGGCTTGCTTCGTCGTAACGGTAGCGGACGCAGACGAGATCATCGCCGTATTTTTGTACCACTGCTTTGGTTCCCTTTTGGCCTGGTTTCAATTTCAGTCGTGTAATCACTTATCACTCCGAAAGGCTGAGCTTTTTCACGCTACGGCACTATATCATTTACTTTTTGCTGTAAACAATTAAAATTATCGAATTACAACCTATTAGTCCAGTTTATGACGCCACGTCGTCAATAATTGTTGTGAGGCGGTTGGCAATTGCTATCACTAAAGGCGGAATCCATGATTCTCATTCCAAAAAAATTATATGCTCAGTACCTCAACTTCTTGAGGAAGAATAACGTTGCAGCCGATCAATTCCAGGATTATGTAAAGTGGTTGCGCTATTTTCTTGATTTCTGTGCCAAACATGTGATTACGCCCGACAAATCGGAACGAATCCGCCTTTTTAATGAAAAGCTTCGCGAAAAGAACCAGAGAGACGACCAGTGTCAACGTGCTTCCCATGCCATTTCCCTCTACTTTGAGATGCAAGGGTTGGAGGCACATGCACCATTTGCTGCCGATGAACCAAATCAGCAATCTATAGTCGCGTCCATGAAGTCTGATCAACCGATGCTTTCAACTATTTCTCGGCGCCAATCCCAATATATCGAAGCCGGTTATCAGGAAAAATCTTCATCACCGGAATGGGATGAAGTGATGTCCAAGATGGCCGACGAGATAAAGGTTCGCCACTATTCCCGCAAGACGTTGAAAACCTACGCTCACTGGTCGCGCCAGTTCCAGCGCTTTCTCAAAAACAAGCCCCCTCAAGAACTGTCAACCGCCGACGTAAAGGAATATCTGACCTATCTGGCGGTAAAGTGCAAGGTCGCCGCATCAACCCAAAACCAGGCCTTCAATTCTCTCCTGTTTCTCTTTCGTTATGCCTTGAAACGGGAATTCGGAATTCTCAAAGACGTGCCACGGGCAAAAAAGTCGCTCTACATTCCGATGGTGCTCTCCATGCCGGAGATCGACGCCATTCTGAAACAACTCTACTACCCGTACAACCTCTTCGTCAAAGTACTGTTCGGCTGCGGACTGCGGCTGTTTGAAGGTCTGCAGATTCGAGTGGGTGATTTCAACTTTGACGGAGGCAAGCTGTTAGTGCATGGCAAGGGGAAAAAGGATCGGACCGAGCCGATTCCGGATTCTATCACACCGGAATTGAAGGTTCAGATTGAAAAGGTGAGTAAACTGCATGAACAGGATATGGCGGCTGGATACGACGGGGTGTTTCTGGATGACGACATTGAGAAGAAATATCCCAAAGCACCGAAAGAGTTCATGTATCAGTGGGTGTTTCCGCAGCAGACGCTGACCGTAGTGGAGGAAACCGGCCAAAGAAGGCGCTATCATCTCCATGAAACCCAGCTCCAAGGCGCGCTCTACCATGCCGTCCGCAAGGCCAAAATCCCCAAAAAGGTCACCGCCCACACCTTCCGGCACTCCTTTGCCACCCACCTATTGCAAGCGAATTACGACATCCGCACTATTCAGACACTGCTTGGCCACGCCAGCCTGAAAACGACAATGATCTACACCCACTGCGTCCCGGTCAGGACGATGAAAGAAGCACGGAGTCCTCTTGATTTCTGAAGCAATTCTCTGGAAGTGCATAGCGAGATGTTGAAACTTCTCAGCGCCCCCTTCTTTGTGCCAGGCATCCCACCCGGTATGCCCCTCTTGATCGATATCCAAATTAGTAAAGTCGCTTCAATCTGAAAGCGGATTGTGATATATTACACAGTCACTTTGCAGTAAAGGATCCCCCCATGGCACACGACAAGATCATCATCAAAGGCGCCTGCGAACATAACCTGAAGTGCATCGACGTGGAGATCCCCCGCGACCAGCTGGTGGTCATCACCGGCATCTCCGGCTCGGGCAAATCGACCCTGGCCTTCGACACGATCTACGCCGAGGGACAGCGCCGCTATGTGGAGTCGCTCTCAGCCTATGCCCGCCAGTTCCTGGAGCAGATGGAGAAACCGGATGTGGAGTCCATCGAAGGGCTCTCGCCGGCCATCTCCATCGAACAGAAGACCACCAGCAAGAACCCGCGCTCCACCGTCGGCACCGTCACCGAGATCTACGACTACCTGCGCCTGTTGTTTGCCCGGGTCGGCCGCCCGCACTGCACCTCCTGCAACAAGGAGATCACCTCCCAGACCGTGTCCCAGATGGTGGACCAGATCATGCTGCTGCCGCCGGGGAGCAAGCTGACCCTGCTGGCGCCCATGATCCGCGGCCGCAAGGGGGAGTACAAGAAGGAACTCAATCAGCTGCGCAAGGAGGGCTTCACCCGGGTCGTGATCGACGGCAAGCCCCATGAACTGGCCGATGAGATCGAGCTGGACAAGAAGAAGAAACACGACATCGATATCGTGGTGGACCGGATCGTGGTCAAGGAAGAGATCCAGCGCCGCTTGGCCGATTCGCTGGAGACCGCCCTGCACCATGCCGACGGGGTGGTGAAGGTGGAGGTTGTAAAACCCATCCCCCTCCCAACCTCCCCCTTGAAGGGGGAGGAGCCACCTCCAGATTCCCCTCCCCTTCAGGGGGAGGGCCAGGGTGGGGGTGGGGTCAGAGGCAGGAAGGGATCGTCACCGCTAACGTTGCTGTTCTCCGAAAAACTGGCCTGTGTCGATTGCGGTATCTCCTATCAGGAGATCACCCCGCGCCTGTTCTCCTTCAACAACCCCCACGGCGCCTGCCCGGAGTGTACCGGGCTGGGCACCCGCATGTATTTCGATGCCGAACTGGTGATCCCCAACCCGGAGCTGTCCCTGCGCGAGGGGGCCATCGCACCCTGGGAGAAGCGCCTGTCGGGCTGGTTCCACCTGATCCTGGATGCCCTGGCCAAGGCCTACACATTCGACATCCGCACCCCCTTCAAGGAGCTGCCCGAGAGTGTCCGTGATGTGATCCTGAACGGCTCCAAGGGGGAGAAAATCGAGTTCTGGTGGGAGGAGGACGGCGACCGCCGCCACACCTACCAGAAGGAGTTCGAAGGGGTGCTGAACAACCTGCAGCGCCGCTGGCGCGAGACCGAGTCGGACGCGGCCCGCGAGGAGCTGGAGAAGTACATGAACGTCATGCCCTGTCCGACCTGCAGCGGGGCCCGTCTGCGTCCGGAGGCCCTGCACGTGCTGGTGGGGGGCAGGACCATCTGCGATGTGACGGCCATGGCCATTCGTGATTGTCTGCTGTTTTTCGAGGGGCTGACTTTGACCGACAAGGAGCAGGAGATCGCCCGCCGCATCCTCAAGGAGGTGCGTGAGAGGCTCTCGTTCCTGGTGAACGTGGGACTGGATTATCTGTCACTGGACCGCACCGCCGGTACGCTCTCCGGCGGGGAAGGGCAGCGCATCCGTCTGGCGACCCAGATCGGCTCGTCGCTGGTGGGGGTGCTCTATATCCTGGACGAGCCCTCCATCGGCCTGCATCAGCGCGACAACGCCCGCCTGCTGGACACCCTCCGGCACCTCCGTGATATCGGCAATACGGTGCTGGTGGTGGAGCATGACGAAGAGACCATCCTGGAGGCCGATTACCTGATCGACATGGGACCGGGGGCCGGGGTGCATGGTGGCGAGGTAGTTGCCCAGGGGACGCCGGCGGAGGTCATGAAAAACCCTCTGTCGCTGACCGGACGCTACCTGTCCGGTGAACTCTCGATCGCCGTGCCGGCCAAGCGGCGCACGGCAACCAGGCAGTTGCGGATCGTCGGCGCCAGCGAGAACAACCTCAAGGACGTGACGGTCGATATCCCGCTGGGGGTCATGACCTGCGTGACCGGGGTCTCCGGGTCGGGCAAGTCCACCCTGGTGATCGACACCCTGCACAAGACCCTCAGCCAGCGGCTGTACCGCAGCCGGGAAAAGGCCGGCGCCGTCCGGGACGTGCTGGGGCTGGAACACCTGGACAAGGTCATCAACATCGACCAGTCGCCCATCGGCCGCACGCCGCGTTCCAATCCGGCCACCTATACCAATGTCTTCGGCGATATCCGCGACCTGTTTGCCAACCTGCAGGAGTCCAAGCTGCGCGGCTACAAAGCGGGGCGCTATTCGTTCAATGTCAAGGGGGGGCGCTGCGAGGCCTGCTCCGGCGACGGCATCATCAAGATCGAGATGCACTTCCTGCCGGATGTGTACGTGGAGTGCGAGGTCTGCAAGGGGGCGCGCTACAACCGGGAGACCCTGGAGGTGCTCTACAAGGGCAAGTCGATCGCCGATGTGCTGGCCATGACCGTTTCCCAGGCCCTGGAGTTCATGGGGGCTATCCCGCGCATCCGGAACAAGCTCAAGACCCTGGAGGAGGTCGGGCTGGGGTACATCACCCTGGGGCAGTCGGCCACGACCCTGTCCGGCGGCGAGGCCCAGCGGGTCAAGCTCTCCAAGGAACTCTCCAAGCGCTCCACCGGCCGGACCATCTATATCCTGGACGAGCCGACCACCGGCCTGCACTTCCATGACATCGCCAAGCTGCTGGATGTGCTGCATACCCTGGTGGCTGCCGGCAATACCATCGTGATCATCGAGCACAACCTGGATGTGATCAAGACCGCCGACTGGATCATCGACCTGGGGCCGGAGGGGGGCGACCGGGGGGGCGAGATCATCGCCAGCGGCACGCCGGAGCAGGTGGCGGCGGTGCCCCGCTCCTTTACCGGCCAGTATCTCCGGAAGATGCTCTAGCCGGGCGGCGGGCGATCAGCTGCTCGTACCGGCCGGCAACAGGGGCGCCGCCGGCTTTTCCTTGCGGGCGTTTTTTTCCCGGTACATCCGTTCATCGCTGAGCTTCATGGCCCTGGCGAGATCTTCGGCTGTCTGAGCGGTCGCTGAGCCAAGCGAGATGCTGATAACGAAATCGTCGCCGGCCGCATTGAACTCCGCCTGGCGTGTTCTGATCCTGGTCATGACCTCCGCCACCACCGAGTCATCAGCCGCCGGCAGGAGCACGCCAAATTCGTCGCCACCGATCCGGGCCACGATGTCCTCGGAGCGCAGGGTGTCGAACAGGGCCTTGCCAGCCATCCGCAGCAGGCGGTCACCCGCTTCGTGCCCCAGGGTGTCGTTGACCCCCTTCAGTCCGTCCACATCGGCAGTGATCACACTGACCGGGAAGCGCCTGCCCGCCTTGAGCCGTTCCAATTCCTCCTCGAAGAAGGCCCGGTTATACAGTCCGGTCAAGATGTCATGGGTGCTCAGGTGGCGCAGTTTTACCTCGGCCGCCCGGCGTTCGGTGATATCCTCCTGGACGCTGATGAAATGGGTCAGCAGCCCCTGCTCGTTTTTAATGGGAGAGATGGTGGCGATGGTCCAGAATTGCCCGCCGTTCTTCTTCCGGTTATGAAACTCCCCCTGCCAGGTACCGCCGTTGGTGATGGTGTCCCAGAGTTCACGGTATCGTTCCGCCGACAGTTCGCCCGATTTGAGGATGCTCGGGTTCCGGCCGATCAGTTCCGCGGCGCTATAGCCGGTCAATTCGCAGAAGGTGGGATTGATGTATTCTATGATGCCGTTCGTGTCCGTGATGGCCACCAGGCTGGCGCTCTGCTCGACCGCCCGGGACAGCTTCTGCAGCTCTTCCTGTTTGCTGGTGATCGTGCCCATCATGTGGTTAAAGGCGACCGACAGATCCTCGATCTCGTCCGCGGAGTCAATCAGGATCGCCCGATTCTCCCCGCTGTTGTCTTCCAGCTCCTTGATGTGGCCGGTCAGCCTGATCAAAGGGGCGGTCAGTTTCTTCATGACCAGCCAGACGACCAGCACCGAAAGCAGCACCCCCAGGATCACCGCGATGATCGAATAGCGGATGATCTTTTGAATCGGGGCGTAGGCATCCGCCAGAGGGTAATTGGCTGCCATGATCCAGTTGGCCGACTTCAGCCGCTTGACCGTGGTCAGGGCGCGCAAGCCCCGCGAGTTGACATTCTCCTCGGTGCCCTCGAACCCGGCGATGCCCTTGTCGAACACCCGGTTGACGCCGGGCGGTTCGTCCTGTTTCAGGATCCTGCTCTTGTCGGGGTGCATGATAATGGTGCGTTCGGTGTTGTAGATGTAGGTATAGCCGGAATTGCCGATTTTTACGTAGGCGTTGTGACTGAGCATATTTTCCTGCAACAGATCGACGCTGCCCCCCAGTATGGCGACGATCGTCCCGTTTTGAGCGAATACGGGGGCGGTGAACATGATGGCGGGGTGGTGGCTGGCCCGTGATGTGAAATAGGGCCTGGAAATGCAGGGCTTGCCGCTCTCCATCGTCTTTTTGAAGTAGTCGCGGTAGGCGACGTTCTGTCCCCGCCGGTGCTGGTTGGGGAGCTCGGCCAGAAGCTCGCCACGGGAGGAAAACAGGAAGAGGCCATTGTCGAAGATGCCCAACAGGTCTTCAGACTCGTCGAGTTCGTGCTGGGCGCGTTCGGGATCTACGATACCCTGCCGGCTGAAGAAGGCCGCCTTGGCGATGATCATGTGCTGGAAGCGCGAAATGGCCTCGTCGATATCATGGGCCCGATCGCTCAGCAAGACAAACTGCTGGGCGGCGATGGTCTGTTTGAAGCTTTTTTCAACGTGGGAGATGATCCAGTACGACAAGCCGACCATCTGGATGGTCACCAGCAGGGAAACGACAATCGATATCTTGGTGTTCAGTCGGAAGCGGAACATGGATGAGCCACCTGTCTGTCGGTTGCGATGATGATATGGTAAGCTCTTTGAGTATATACACAAAAAACTCAAATTTGCAGGGTAAATTACGGCACGCCCGGCAGAACGTGGGTCAGACAGGGCAGCTTGATGAAGGTGCTTGGAGCGGACGCTGCGGGTTTGCACTGCAATGCGTCAGGTATCAGGAACAGCAGCTCCCGCCGCCGGGCAGGCGCAGGTTGTGTTCCTGCAGCCATTCGTTGATCAGGCCGCTGGCGCAGCCGACACCGGCAGCCACCGTGATGGCCGTGACCGGGCAGTTCAGTGCGCAGGCGCCGCACTCCATACAGGCGTCCCGATCCCTGAGGAAGGCTTTCTTGCCCGCCAGCGAGAACACCTGGTGCGGACAGACCTCCAGGCAGCGGCCGCAGCCGATGCAGGTTGGCTGATCCAGTTTCAGCGTGACCACGTTTTCCAGATAACGAAACCCTCGCATACCTGCTCCTTTTGTGTCTTACCGGAACCTTCCCGCCAGCAGCAGGATCAGGCTGACAATCAACGCGCCGGCCATGACAGGCAGGGCGATGCGCATCTCCTTCTTGACCCCCGAACGGGAGGTATAGGTGGAACAACCGGTGAAATTTAACGTATAGAAGGCGCTGACCGCCGGCAGAGCCAGGAAGAAGGCGGTGGTGACGGCGCCGTTCCACCCCGGGCCACCCGCAACAGCATAGAACAGCCCGCACCACAGCAGGCCGGCAACGGTGCCCTTGATGGCAAAACTGCGCCCCGGCAGCCAGGGGAGCAGCAGCGGTCCCAGTACGATCCCGCTCAGGACCGCCCCCAGATAGGCAAAAAATGCCGTGAGCCCTGCGGCGGGAGTCCCCAGCAGGGCCACCACCAGCAGGGCTGCCCCGCCGATGATGGCGATGGACTTGAGCGCCAGTACGAGCTCGACCGGTATCAGCACCAGGCGCTCGTAGAGGCTGAACGTCAGTTCGCGCATCGCGTCCGTGGTGAGCAGGCCGTTGTCCAGGTAGGCCGGCAGATCGCCGGCCCGGATGGTGGCATAGCTGACCGAAAAACCGCAGCGCCGGGCGACCTGATGGGCCGCCACGCCGGCTGCGCCCAGGATCGGCAGGATCAGGCGCCGATGGCTGACGACCTTGTCCAGGCCGCTGGCAGCGACCCGCCGCACCAGCTCGCCGGTGCCGAAGGTGCCCTTGCCGGCTGCACACCAGACGTTGATGCCGTAGGTCTCCAGCACCAGCAGCCAGCAGGATCGCCCGGACAAGGAGCGGCGCACGAGGTCGTAGCTCATCTTGTAGTTGGCAGTGACCAGCACCGGGTCGGACGGCAGGGGGAGGCCAAGGGCATACAGGCCGGGCGGTACCATGAATCCCATGCGGCCGATGCCCCAGCGCGCCTTGCAGGCCCCCAGGCGGTCGCCAAGCCCCAGCTCGGATGAGATGTGTGGCACCGGGCCGGCCGGGGTCTCCAGCCAGGCGATGAAACCGGGTACCTGCTCCGTGATTGCTCCGCCGCCGGCGGAGACCGGAGGGCCTCAGCAGGGGGGCTTGTCGCTGCCGTCACCCGCTGTGGCGGTGCTGCACGCGCTCCCGGCGGGCGAAACGATCTTCCGGATGCTTTTGATTTTGAATGGTCCTGCCGCGCCCTGGTTTACTTGCAACATGCAATTGATCCTCCCGAATGTACGGCGTCTTCTCCGGCCTTTGCAACAGCGTCATTCAGCAGCCCCAAGGACCTGACGACAGAGTCGCGCTCAAAGAGCGTCATGCCGCCGAATACCTTCTCCAGCCGCCCGGCCATATAGCGGTCGATCTTCTCCAGCACCCGCATGCCGGCTGCGGTCAACCCCAGACGGGTTACACGCCGGTCATCGGCAGAGACGGAGCGGGAGAGGAGCCCCTTGGCCTCCAGCGCCTTGGCCTGACGGCTGAACGTGGTGACATCAATGCCCAGCTCTTCAGCCACCTGCTGCATCGAAGGGCTCCCCGAACGGCGCACCTCGAACAGGATGTGGCTCTGGGTCATGGAGACCTGCTCGCCGCAACATGCGTCGCAGCACGACTCGTTCAACAGCCCGAAACGTCGGGTGAATATCTGCAACTGCTCACGGATAGATTCCATAGCGCCCTCGCTTTGTAAAAAAGCTAGCCTTTTTATTTGCAAAATGCAACTATATTTTCCGGGACAATGAGTTGCCGGCCAGCATGCCTCTCCCTCCATGTTCAGCCGATAGGCCTTGACAGAGACATGACAGAAGGTTACTTACAATCCGTTGCTCTGGTAAGAAACGATTCTCGACGGTTTACACATGCGAACATCCACCACAATGCCTGCCAACCTGTTTTGGGAACGCCGCACCCTTTAGGCGAAGTACGCGGATATCACCATCGAGGTCAGCGGTCTGAACCAGGAACACATGTGTGCTATAATCATCGACAGGGTGTGGGAGTATACTCTTCACTGAGGGGCAGGCATGCGTCAATCCGACATGAAAATTCTCGTTGTTGAAGATGATCTGCTTTTTCAAGCCATCCTCAAGGATGTCCTTGAGCGGCTGGGCTATAAGGTCGTACTTGCCGGTAACGGTCGCAAAGCGCTTGAACTGTGCCAGCTGGAACACTTTCCCATCATCATAACCGACTGGATGATGCCTGAAATGGACGGCCTTGAATTCTGCCGGACCATGCGTGCCAATCCCTCCGAACATTATTCCTTTATCCTGCTGCTGACGTCATACGACAAAAAGGATGAACTGATCGCCGGACTCGGTGCAGGCGCGGACGAATACCTGGTCAAGCCTTTCCATGAAGTCGAGTTGGCCGCGCGTCTGAAAGCCGCCCGGCGCATCCTGGATCTTGAGACGGCACTGAAACAACTTGCCCTGTACGACCAGCTGACCGGCGCGTATAATCGCGGCTATCTTGACCGGCAGTTGTCGAAGGAAATTCAGCGCAGCTGGCGCTATGGACATCCGCTCTCCATCATCATGTGCGACATCGACCATTTCAAGGCGGTTAACGACGTCCATGGCCACCAGGCCGGTGATCAGGTCTTAAAGGAGTTTGTCAGCCGGATCAACCGTACGATCCGCTTTGAAAACGATTGGGTGGCACGCTATGGCGGCGAAGAGTTCATCATTGTTCTGCCGGAAACGGCCCCGGCCGGATGCCTGATCGTTGCGGAGCGGATCAGGAATGTTATCGCCGGCTCAGCGGTAACGGTTCCGGGAGGGACGGTTCCGGTAACGGTAAGCTTCGGGGCCATCACCATCGAAAACACCAGCCGGATTGAAGAGATGACGATGGATGCGATCCTGGGCAAGGCGGATGAATGTCTCTACCGGGCTAAAGAGACCGGCAGAAACCGGGTGGTGGCCGTGCAGTTCTGAAAACAGGCTGCCAGCAGGTGTCGCTTGACCTCACCAACGCGCTGCTTTATAAAAGGTAGGCATGAAACATCTCGCCCAAACCCTCAAAGCCCTCTCCGATCCGATCCGGCTGCGTATCGTCCTGTTGTTGCAGGCCGAAGGTGAGTTGTGCGTCTGTGATCTGATGGCGGTGCTGGGGCTGCCCCAGTCCACCGTATCGCGCCATCTGGCCTACCTCAAGCGCAGCTGCTGGGTTGACACCCGGCGCCAGGGGGTCTGGATGTACTACACGCTCAGCCGGGAAAGCTGCATCATCTGCCGGGAACTGCTCCAGATCCTCCGGCAGCATGCCGGTAACCTGCCCGAGGCTGCCTCCGACCGCAGTGCCCTGGCGGCCTTCCGGAAAACCAAACCCGAACTCTGTCCCTGATACCGTTCTGACCCGGGCCGGCATGCCGCCCGGACCACAGATGCTACTTCAGTATTCCTCTGGCCTTCATCGTATCGCAGGGGTTGTGCCGCATAACCGGTACAGCAACACCTTTTTCCTTGGCCCGTTCTTCCATTTGTTTGTGATGTTCATCAATATATTCCTTGCAGGCGGCGTACTCGGTGAAACTGCGCAGCTTGACCTGGTGTTCGGTCCGCTCTGCCGGGGTCATCAACTGCCAACCATACGTGTTTTTCTGGTTTCCGTTCCAACGCCACTGGCGGGCAAAGGCGGATGATACGGTTAATGACATGGCGAGTGTCAGGGCAATGGTGGTGATGATCCGTTTCATACGTATGTTCCTTTCTGTTGTTCAAAAAGTGTGCTGCCGGGATGAAATAAGTTTCTCACCAAAATGTGAAAATACAATGTTCAAATTACAAATCTATTATTAATCAGAATAACCCAGCTCGGATTCACGGAGTATCCGCTGTTTTGAAATATGCTCAAGCAGTCATATATGTTGGTAAAAAAAAGAGAAGCAACCACCCCCAACCCCCTCCTTGAATGGAAGGAGGGGGCTTAAATTATCAGTCCCTGCCAGACAAACCAGCCCCCCGCCAGCGCGACAACAGCACCGCTGATACGTGAGGCCCAGAGGGAGAAGTTGACCACCCGGCGCGACTTGACGAAGCCCTCGACAAAACCGGTAAACGTACCGGCAACAAGCATCAGCAGGCAATGGCCGATGGCGTAGCAGAAGAGGAGTGCGATGCCGTACAGCACCTGACCTTGACCTGCTACCAGCGTTAACAGTACCACCAGCACCGGTGTGGCGCAGGGTGAAGAAACCACGCCGAAGAACAGCCCCAGCAAAAAGGCTCCCGCACTACCTCCCTGCCTGGGCTTGAAGTCCCGTTTGAACGGCAGACGCAGCTCGTACAGCCCCATCATCTGGCCACCCATGACCAGTGCAATGGCTCCGGCGATCAGATACCATGTTCCCCCCAGTGTGCCGAACATGGTTCCCAGCAGCCCGGCCGCCGCGCCGAAGGCGGTGAAGGTCAGTGACAATCCCAGTATGAAGGCCAGGGAATAGCGGAAGGCCTTGCAACGGTCACCGTCGGCGTATCCGCCCACAAACCCGACCACCAGCGGGATGGTGGTCAGTACGCAGGGCGAGGCGGACGAGAGTGCCCCGGCCAGAAAAACGGCACCAAAGGCCAGCAGCGGGTGGAGCGCCACAATCTGTTCGATGTTGTCGAGGAAGGTCACCTCATACCCAGGGTTTTCAACTCTTTCAGGATGGCTGATTTTTCCATGAAGCCCATATGGCGCTTGACTTCCTTGCCGTGGGCATTAAAAAAGATCTGGGTCGGGATCATCCGGACCCGGTACTCCTGTGCCAGGCCGGGTGTCGCCCGGACATCGGTAAAGGTTACATTGGCTTTGCCTTTCAGCTCGCGGCTCAGTTGCTCCAGAAGCGGTGCCATCTTTTTACAGGGTATACAGGTGCGGGCGCCGAAGTCGGCCACTGTCGGCTTGCCGGATGCCAGAGCGGCTCGGAGGGCGGCATCACCGGCAGAGGGCAGTTCCGCATGGGCGCTGGTTGTCATCAGCAGCGTTGCGAAAACGCACATCAATCGTTTCATATCACCCCCATGATTTCCGCAACAGAAGCGGTCTTACCGGAGAATACGACCCGGCCATCCACCACCAGCGCCGGGGTGCCCATGACGCCATACTTCATGATCGAGGGGATGTCCTCAACCTTGACCAGCTCGGCTGTCTTGCCGCTCTCTTCCAGGGCCTTGCGGGTATTCTCGTAGAGCGTTTTGCACTTGCTGCAGCCGGTTCCCAGTACCTCGATCTTCATGGTTCAATTCTCCTTGTTGTGTAGCTTCTTTTTGATAAAATCGGTAAACTCAACCGCATCCGGGAAACTGATCGCCTCGGCCGGGCAGAGCCGGGCGCAGGTGCGACACTCCACCACACAGTTGTAGGGCTGTGCCACCAACGATTTCCGGCTCGACTCATCAAAAGCCAAAACGCCATTCTTGCAGATGTCGATGCACTCCCGGCAGCCGGTGCATTTTTCTGTATCGATAGCCGGAAACCAGGGAATTTCCTCACGGGGTATTCCTCGCCAATCGCTCATGGATAGCCCTCCTACGGGTTCTGGTCAGCCAGTTCCTGGATGGCGGCAAGCGCCTCCTCGGTGGTCTTGTTGCGTATATCCAGTGCTACATGGTTGGCCCTGTCGAACCCGATGGCCTCAAAGGCATCCCGGTACATCTTGCCCTGCATCTGCGGATCGCAGGCCGCGACGTACAGCGTGCCGGTTTCGCCGCCCGAGAGCAGCACCTTGAGGAACTCCTCGCCATCGCCGACACACAGTTGCGGATGCAGGCACACGTAATCGAAGAGCTTCTCTCTGCGCACATCGGAGAGGACCCCGAAGATATCCATCTTGCTGAAACTGGGACAGGTGCCTTGGCACACACACAACACAAATCCTTTTTTTTCTGACATGGCATGCTCCTTTCTTGCCGTTTATGGCCATATTTTGCTGGTCACAGCAGCGCGTTAAAAAGATACCCGACACAGACAATCGCTGTTGCTACTATCCCAAAGAATACCGCCAATAGCCGATTCTTCAAGACGTTCTTCAGAATAATCGCCTCCGGCAGCGAGAGCGCCGTGATCGCCATCATGAAGGCCAGGCACGTGCCGATGGGGAGGCCCTTTTCCATCAGGGCCTGGACAATGGGGATCACGCCGGCCGCATTGCTGTAGAGCGGCACCCCTATCAGAACCGCCAGCGGCACGGCGAAGAGATTGTCGCGTCCGGCATACCTGACCAGAAAGTCCTGCGGTGCGTAACCGTGGATAAAGGCGCCCAGGCCGACTCCGGCCACCACGTAGGGCCAGATCTTCTGCAATAGACCCAGCGTATATGCACGGGCATAGCCGAGCTTCTCCCGGAAGGTCTGTTTCACAATCTCGGCCTTGCCGACCTGCATCTCCCAGACATAGTCCTGGACATAGCGCTCCATCCGCAGCTTGCCGATGACAATCCCGGCCACAATCGCCACCAGCAGTCCCGTGCCGATATAGATCAGTGCGATCCGCCAGCCGAACAGCCCCCACAGCATGATCAGCGCCACCTCGTTGACCATCGGCGATGATATCAGGAACGAAAAGGTCACGCCCAGCGGTACACCCGACTCGACAAAGCCGATGAACAGCGGCACCGCCGAACAGGAACAGAAGGGGGTCACGATCCCCAGCAGGGCCGCCAGGACGTTACCCGCGTACTCCCGTTTATGTGAAAGCATGCGCTTGGTCTTTTCGGGCGGGAAGGAGGTGCGGATGTTGGCCACGACGTAGATGATCGTGGTCAGCAGCAGGAAGATCTTGAGCGTGTCATAGATAAAGAAGTCGAGCGCTTCGCCGGCCCGGGAGCCGGGCACGAGGCCGATTGTCGTGAATACCAGCCAGTCGGCCAAGGTCTTGATCATGTCAGCCCCGTTTTACCGTGTTGATCAGGCCGCTGCGCAGCTCGATCTCATGCCTGACGATGGCGCTGGCCCGGTCGATGATCTCGAATACCTCGGGGTGCTTGACGGCGTAGTAGATCTTGACCCCCTCCTTGCGGCGGGACAGGATGCCGTGGGTTTGCATGGAGGTCAGGTGGCGGGAGGTGTTGGACTGCTCTTCGTCGATGGCCGGGAATATCTCGCAGACGCAGCGTTCGCCGTCGCGCAGGAAGTCGACGATCTTGAGCCGGGTCGGCTGGGACAGGGACTTGAGCACATCGGCCAGATAATGGGTGGCGGAACTCATGGGATACCTCCGTTACTATATGACTATATAATCATATAATGGCATCTGGTCAGCTTGTCAAGGAAGACATCGAGTTGTTCTGAGAATTGTAACTTGATATATCCGCTCAAACGGATATAATCGCGATCATGAAACAGCGCGTTCTTTTCCTCTGCACCCACAACTCCTGCCGCTCCCAGATGGCCGAGGCACTGGCCAACCACCTTCTGGGCGATCGCTGCCAGGCCTTTTCCGCCGGAACTGAAGCCACACGGGTCAACCCGCTGGCGATCCAGGTCTTGAACGAACTGGGCATCGACACCTGCCACCAGTATTCCAAGACGATAGAGGAATATGACGGGCAGACGTTCGAGCATGTGATCACCCTGTGCGGCGACGCCAACGAAAAATGCCCGCTCTTTTTTGGCGGTGTTCAACGCAGGCACCGTGGCTTTGATGACCCGTCCCGGCTCGATGGCAGCGCGGACGATGTTCTGCCCGAATTTCGCCGGGTGCGGGATGAGATCAAAAACTGGATACTCGACTATCTTGGAGGCACACCATGAGTGAACATGTTGCGCAGAAACTATCCTTCCTCGATCGCTGGCTGACCCTGTGGATCTTTGCGGCCATGGCGCTGGGGGTCGGCCTGGGCTATGTTGTACCCGGCACAGAAGGGTTCATCAACTCCTTCCAGGTCGGCACCACCAACATCCCGATCGCGGCCGGCCTGATCCTGATGATGTATCCGCCCTTTGCCAAGGTGCGTTACGAGGATATGCCGGAGGTCTTCCGCAACAAAAGGATACTGGGGCTGTCGCTGGTTCAGAACTGGCTGATCGGCCCGGTGCTGATGTTCGTTCTGGCGGCGCTGCTGCTGCCGGACAAGCCGGAGTACATGGTCGGCCTGATCATGATCGGCCTGGCCCGCTGTATCGCCATGGTGATCGTCTGGAACGAGCTGGCCCGGGGCAACACCGAGTACGCCGCCGGACTGGTGGCCTTCAACAGCATCTTCCAGGTGCTGTTCTACAGCGTCTACGCCTGGTTCTTCATCACCGTTCTGCCGCCGCTGGTGGGGCTGCAGGGGGTGGTGGTGGATGTCAGCATCCGCCAGATCGCCCAGAGCGTCTTCATCTACCTGGGCATTCCCTGCATCGCCGGGGCGCTGACGCGTCTGATCGGGGTCAAGCTCCTGGGCCGGGAGCGCTACCACCGCGAATTCGTACCCCGGATCAGTCCCCTGACCCTGATCGCGCTGCTGTTCACCATCGTGGTCATGTTCAGCCTGAAGGGCAACCTGATCGTGCAGCTGCCGCTGGATGTGGTGCGGATTGCCATCCCGCTTTTGATCTACTTCGTGGTCATGTTTCTGGTGTCGTTCTGGATGGGAAAGAAGCTCGGCGCCGACTATTCCAAGACCACCACCCTGGCCTTTACCGCTGCCAGCAACAACTTCGAGCTGGCCATTGCCGTGGCGGTGGCGGTCTTCGGGCTCGGTTCAGGTGCGGCCTTTGCCGCGGTGATCGGGCCGCTGGTGGAGGTGCCGGTGATGATCGGGCTGGTCAACGTTGCCTTCTGGTTCCGGCGCAGGTGGTTTGCGGCTGAAGGGAGCAACTGAGTGGCGGGACTCCGGAAAGTTTGCTATGCTCAAGGGAACAGGTGATTGCGTTAATGTCCAGCGCGATCCTGTGAAAGGTTGCCATGCCGCACATCGATTACAGCATATCCCGTCGCCTGGTCTTCGCCATCGTCCTGACCGCCATCACCCTGGTGGCGGAGGTCTGCGGCGGCATCTGGTCCAACTCCCTGGCGCTTTTGTCCGATGCCGGGCATGTCTTTCTGGACCTGTTCGCCCTGCTGTTGTCCCTGGGCGCGATCAAGCTGGCCGCCCAACCCCCCAGCGACCGGCACTCCTACGGTCTGCACCGGGCCGAGGTGCTGGCGTCCCTGATCAATGGCCTGACGGTCTTTGTGATGGCGATCGGCATCCTGTACGAAGGGAGCAAACGGCTGGTCGCGCCGGAAGAGGTCAAGACGATCCCGATGCTGGTCATCGCCGTCCTGGGGCTGATCGCCAACCTGCTGGCCGCCAAGGCGCTGCACGGCCATTCCCACGACGATCTGAACGTGCGCAGCGCCTTCCTGCATGTGCTGGGGGATGCGGCCGCTTCGGTGGGGGTGATCGCCGGCGCCATCCTGATGCGCTATACCGGCTGGTACCAGGCCGATCCGCTGATCTCCATCGCCATCGGCCTGCTGATCCTGGTGGGGGCCGGACGCTTGCTGCGGGAGGCGGTCCATATCCTGATGGAAGGCGTGCCGCGCAGTCTGTCCGTCGATCAGGTGGTGGAACGTATGCGCGGTATCGATGGTGTGCTGGATGTCCACCATCTCAATGTCTGGTCGGTCTGCTCACATATCCTGGCCCTCTCGGCCCATATCGAGATCGAACCGGCCTACGACGGGCAGCGCAGCCAGCTGCTGAGCCGCATCGAGCATGAATTGCAGCACGGTTTTCACATCACCCACACCACCATCCAGTTTGATTGCTCGGCCTGCAACGGTGGTCCGCTGATCAAGGATTTGCGGCACACGGAACGAAAGGCTGTCTGCAACGGGCATGATCACGCCTGAAAGTGGCGCTGATCCTATGACAGTTTGATGCCATAGCGTGATTCGCATTGCTTGAATATCTCCGCCAGCTGATCCTCCGACATCTCCGGCAGTATCAAACTCCCCTGCTGATCCTTTTCTACGCTGGATATACCCGGATAATGGCGCTCCAGGCCCCTGAGTTCCACGGCCTGGCTTTTCACCGTGGCCAGCAGCCGGCGATTCTCCGCCTCCAGATCATATTTATCGATAGCGGAACGGATGGCAAACTGCAGGTTGATGTCGTCCCACGGTTTGGAGAAGAAACGGTAGATCTCCCCGCAATTGACCGCCTTCATGGCCGCTTCCAGCGTGGCATGGCCGGTCAGCATGATGCGGATGGTATCCGGGTAGCGTATCCGTACCTGCGCCAGAAAATCCGAGCCCTGCATGCCGATCATGCGCTCATCCGAAACAACCACTTTAAAACGCTCGGATTTCATGATTTCAAGCGCCTCTTCCGCACTGCTGGCCGAGCTGATCTCCAGCGGTTCATCCAGCAGGGATCGTTTCAGGGCGGATAGTACGTTGGACTCATCATCCACCAGCAGGACTCTGTTACTCATGGCTTGACTCCTTGTAAGGCGTAGTTCGTTACGGTTTTGTTTCCCGCCCGGTGCCGCAGAAGGGGCAGACCAGCCAGTTCTCTTCCAGCGGCAGGCGGCAGTGCTTGCAGCTGTTATGACGGAATGACCCGCAGTGGGGGCAGAACAGGAACTTGGAATCGATGTGTCTTCCGCAGGCCTCGCAGGACCGTTCCAGGCGGACCGTCGGGCCGATCACCCGCACGATCTCTTCCAAGGTGGTCCAGCCGCGCTGCACCTTCTCCAGACCATCCTCCAGGAGTGTCCGCATGCCATTGGTGCGGGCCAGATTGAGCAGATCCGATTCCCTGTAATCCGAGCCGATGATCTGGCGGAAGTCGTCGTTCATCACGAACATCTCGTAGACGCCGACCCGGCCACGGTAGCCGGTGTTGTTGCACTGCGGACAGCCCTGGCCGACCGTTACCTCCGAGCCGAAATAATCGGCAGGCAGGCGCAACAGCTCGATCATGGCAAGATCGGGATCGGTCTTGGCGGCACAGCCGCTGCAGACCTTGCGCACCAGGCGCTGGGCAATCACCCCCTCCAGCGCCGACGCCAGGATGTACGGTTTGACGCCCATATCCACCAGACGGGTGATGGTGGCTACGGCACTGTTGGTATGCAGTGTCGAGAGCACCATGTGGCCGGTCAGGGCGGCCTTGAAAGCCACGTCGGCGGTTTCGAAGTCGCGGATCTCACCGACCAGGATGACATCCGGGTCCTGGCGCAGGGTGGCCCGCAGCACCTGGGCGAAGGAGAGGCCGATCTTCTCATGGATCGCCACCTGGTTGGCCTCCTCCAGGAAATACTCCACCGGTTCCTCGATGGTCTCGAAGTTCTTGCTGGGGTTCATCATGGCGGAGAGCAGCGAGTAGAGCATGGTGGTCTTGCCGCTGCCGGTCGGCCCGGTGGCGATGATCACCCCCTGGGGCTTGCGGCTGATGATCGTGATGTTGCGGAAGTCCTCCTCCAGCACGCCCAGCTCATCCAGGCGCTTGATGGCGGCGCTCTTGTCCAGGATGCGCATGACGATCTTTTCGCCGTTGATGGTCGGCAGCGACGAGACCCGCATATCGACGACCCGGGTGCTGGCCTTGACGGTGATGCGGCCGTCCTGGGGGTGCCTCCGTTCGGAGATGTCCATCTTGGCCAGGATCTTGAGGCGCGAAATCACCGCCGGATGCAGGTCGGCCGGGATGCGGATCTTGGAGTGCAGCATGCCGTCGATGCGGTAGCGGATCACGGTGTACTTGGTCTTGGCCTCGATGTGGATGTCGCTGGCCCCGTACCGGATCGCCTCGGAGATGATGGCGTTGACGATACGGATCACCGGCGGCACCTTGGACGAGCCGATCAGCTCCTCGACAGAGGCCTCTTCCTCCTCCTCTTCCAGGACGATATCGATCTCGTCCAGCGGCTCCAGATCGCCGAAATCATCCTCATCCCCGCTCGCGGCAACAGTCCAGGCCTGGGCGAGTTTCTCGCCGATCTGGGACGAGGCCGCCAGCAGCACGATTACCCGCAGGCCGGTCACCCGGCCGATGTTGTCGCAGGTGACGATATCGGAGGGATCCGCCATGGCAATGGTCAGCGCGTTGCCCTCCAGCCTGACCGGAATCAGGCGGCTCTTCTCGCACAGCTCCCGCGGCAGGCAGCGGGCCACATTCTGGGAGACCGTCATCTCCCGAAGATCGATGAACTCGACCCCCAGCTGTTTCTGCAGCGCGGCAATGATCTTGGACTCGCTCAGGATGCCGGCCTTGACCAGGAAATCGCCCAGGAACTCGTTGCTGTCCTTCTGCTTGCGCGCCAGTTCGAGCTCCTGCGTCCCGATCAGGGAAGCCTTGACCAGGATGTCCCCCAGCAACCCCCGGTTCTGCTCGAACAGGCCGGCAAAGCTCTTGATCTTGTTCTGCTGCTGGCGGGTGATATCCTTCAGCCGCCGGTTTTCGTGCATCAACACATACTGCTGCAGGGCCAGGCTGACGGTCAGCCGCAGATCCTCGTCATTCCAGGGTTTGGTGATGAACTTGTAGACCGCGCCATCCTTGACCGCCCCCATGATGGAATTGACATCGGCATGGCCGGTCAGCATGATGCGGATCGTCTGGGGATACTTCTCGCGCACCAGTTTGAGCAGTTCGGCGCCGGTCATGCCCGGCATGCGGTGATCGCTGATCAGCAGCTGTACCGGCTCCCGCTCCAGGATTTCCAGGGCCGTCTGGGCCGAGGTGGCGGTCAGGATGGTGTAGTTCTCATCGAGGAAGATACGTCGCAGTGCATTGAGCACATTCTCCTCATCATCCACAAACAGCAGCGTAAAGCCGCGTTCCGGCATATCGGACGCATCCGTATCCAGCGCTATGCCGGAGGTTTCAGGCAGCTTCTGGCTGCCCATGGTTTTGAAGAGATCCGCGTATTTTGACATGGTTACCTTTTCCCTGCTGCAAGCGGCAGCCGGATAGTCGCTGTTGTGCCGCTCTGCCCGGCTGACACGATCTCGATGGCGCCACCGGCACTCCCGATGATCTCGCGGGCCACGGTCAGGCCCATGCCGGTGCCGCTGCCCACCTCACGGGTGGTGAAAAACGGTTCGAAGAGCCGTGACAAGTTGTCAGCAGGGATGCCGCAGCCGTTGTCATTGATCTCAATCACGATCTCGTCCCCCTCGATCCGGCTGGCGACCTGCAACTCCAGGCCGGTCTCACGCGACAGCAGCGCATTCTGAATGATATTGAAAAAGGCTTGGGACATGAGCCCCGGATTGCAGCCCACAAGCGGCAAAGGTTGCAGATTGCGCACAATGACCGTATCGGCGGCGATCTGTGGCGCCAACACCGACAAGGTCCGTTCCAGTTCCGCGTTCAGGTCGGTATCGGAGATGCCGGACTCATCCACATGGGAGAAACTCTTCAGATCGGCCACGATGCGGGTGATACGGTCGGACCCGGTGATCGATTGCTCCAGGAGGTCGCGGGTATCGGCTATGACAAAATCCAGCTTCAGCTCCCGGCGTTTCTTCTCCGTATCCTGCTGCAGCCGGGGCAGGGGGGTGTTGGAGGCAATCAGCAACTGGTAATACTGAACCATATCCATCATCTTCTGAAAGTAGCGGCCGAAGGTTTCCAGGTTGCTGCGGACAAAGCCGTTGGGGTTGTTGATTTCATGGGCCATGCCTGCGGCCAGGCTGCCGACGGCGGCCAGCTTCTCCTGCTGCAGCATCCGGCTGTAGACCTTCTGCAGTTCAACGGTGCGCTCCTCGACCTTGCGCTCCAGTTCCAGGGCCAGCTCCCGGTAGCGCCCCTCCGATTCCAGCAGCTGGCGGTTGGTCTCCATCAGTTGATCGTAGGATTCCTGCACGACCGTGGTATGCATCTCGGTTGTCAGCATGCGCTTGAGATTGTTGGTGACGGTAAGCTGCAAGGCGTCGCGAACCAGCAGCGCCAATGAATCGGCGCCGGGGCAGAGCTGCGGGTCAAAGGCCATGACCAGCGCCCCCCGCGCTTCCGCTTCAACGATCAGATCATGACGAATCTGCCGGTATCCCTGGAGCGGGGCGTCCACTCCCTGGCGGGCAAGCGGCAGGTCGTCTTCATCGACAACCGCGGCCCAGACCGGGCCGGCCTTGACCAGGCTGCGCAGCAGCGGTTCGATCTCGGCCCGGGAGATGATCGCGGACAGGCGTCTCTCTTCTCCGACGATGAAGCTCAACTGTGGTGTATCCATGTTCATGCCGCCACCTTGAGGATTTCGGACAGGAAGTTTTCCTTCTCGACTCCATAACGCGCTGTCAGTCCATAACGGGCATTGACCGTGTCGAAGGTCAGTGCCACTATTTCGCGAAAGGTCTCCAGCACACCCCATCCCTTGAGGGCCGAGGCCATCAATACCGGCAGGCCGGTCGGTCCCCAGGCCGCGCGGATTTCATCCTCAGGTACCACATCCGGCAGGTCGCGCTTGTTGAACTGCACCACCAGGGGCAGTTGTTCGATGGCCAGCCCCACCATGCTCAGGTTCTTTTCCAGGTTGTCAAAACTCTCGAAGTTGACGGACATGCCCGCGGCCAGGGAATCGGCCACAAAGACCACGCCATCGGCCCGTTGCAGTACCGCTTTGCGGGTGGCGTCATGCCGCACCTGACCGGGAACCGTGTAGACCTTGAGCTTGATCTTCATGCCCGATGGCGCGCAATAAAAGAACGGCAGCAGGTCGAAGTAGATCGTGCGGTCTTCGGTGGTGTCCAGCATCATCAGGTCGCCGCGCCCTGCCACGGATAGCCGGTCATGCAGCGCCAGCAGGTTGGTGGTCTTGCCCGACAAGGCCGGGCCGTAGTAGACCAGTTTGAGTACCATGCGCTGCAGTTGTTCGTCAAATTCGATCATGGGATCCCCGGTCCTCCAAGACCCGCCGGCAGGCATCTGTTACTCATGGTTTGGCTCCTTGTACAGCGTCGTTCGTTTACGCATGCAGTCCGTCCGGCGGGGTCAGGGTTCCCGCAGCAGCGCGACCACGATGGAGGTGTGGTCATCGGCGCAGATCCGCGTCATGAAGGCGCGGCATCTGCCGCCCGGCAGTTCTGCCCGGCGGTCGGCGCAGGAGTTGCCGGCCAGGTCTGCGATCACCTGGAGCAGCTCGACAGGCAGTGTCGTGGCCAGGTCGTTGCCGATCAGTTCTCCCCGCTCATGCCCCATCAGCTCGGCCCCCAGGCCATTGCACTGGACAATCATGCCGCAGTCGTCCGCCCCGACAAATCCGATCGGCAGGACATCCAGCACATTCTGGAAACTGTACAGGGCGCGACTCTGCAGCATGGCAACCTTTAAACGCTCGTCGACCATCGTGTTCAGGTTGTCGTTCACGTTCTTCAGTTCGGCATTGGCCGCTGAAAGCGCTACCAGTAGCCGCTGGTTGCCGGTACGCAGCTCGTGACGTTCCAGCGCATCGCGCACGGTGCGCAGCAGGTCTGCGTCGTTCCAGGGTTTGGCGACAAACTTGTAGATCTGCCCTTCGTTGATGGCGGACACGATCGAGGCCGTATCGGCGTAGCCGGAGAGGATCATCCGCTCTGTATCGGGCCAGCGCCGGCAGACCTCGCTGAGAAATGTGACCCCGTCCATGGCGGGCATGCGGTAATCGGAGACCACCAGCTGAAAGGGACCGGACTGTTCCAGCGCCTCCAGCCCCTGCTGGCCGGAACCGGCGGTAACAACCTCGTAGCCCTCTTCCAGAAAGAGCCGTTCCAGTGAACGCAGCACATTGCGTTCATCATCGACAAACAGTATGCGGATCTGCTCGCCGCTCACCCGCTCAGCTCCTGTTTGCAGGGCAGTCTGACCGTAAAGGTCGTACCGCTGCCGACCACGCTCCGGACCAGCAGTTCGCCGCCATGCTTCCTGACGATATCGCTGCTGATGGCCAGCCCCAGGCCGGTCCCTTTGCCGGCCTCCTTGGTGGTGAAAAACGGCTCGAAGATCTTCTCCAGATGTTCCGGGGAGATGCCGCCGCCGTTGTCGCTGACGTTGATCTCGACCGTATCGTCCGCCAGGGTGGTGGCCAGTCTGATTATTCCCTTGCCGGTAATGGCGTGGGCCGCGTTTACCAGCAGATTCATCACCACCTGGCTGATCTGCTGCGGCCGGCAGAGCACGGCCGGTATATCGCCCAGCTGCAGCTCCAGTTCGGCCACATATTTGATCTCGTTGTGCACGATGTTGATGGTGCTCCGGATGGTCTCGTTCAGATCGCAACGTACCGCCTCGTTACCCTCGGCCCGCGAGAAGCTCTTCAGGTCCTGCACGATCTTGCTGACCCGGTTGGCCCCCTCCAGCGATTCGTCGATCAGTTCCCGCAGATCCTTCATGACCGCGTCGAGCTTGAGCTGTCGTCGCAGTTCGGCCAGCGACGTTTTGGTGGCCTCATCGGCACAACTGGCGACGGCCTGGGACTGGGCCTCGATAAAGCGGACCAGCTTGTCGGCATAGCGGCCGAGCATATTCATGTTGCTGGTGATATACCCCATCGGGTTGTTGATCTCGTGGGCGACCCCGGCGGCCAGCTGGCCGATGGAGGCCATCTTTTCCTGCTGGATGATCTGCGCCTGCGACTCCTTCAACAGCTGCTCCATCTGCTTCTTTTCCTGCAGCAGCGACCACTCGCGCAGGGCCCGCCCCACGCTGGCGCCTATCGCGGCAAAGGTTTCAGTGGATTTGACGATATAGTCGAGCGCACCGGCCTTGATCGCATCCACGGCCACCTGCTCATTGCCGAAGCTGGTCATTATGATGACCGGAAAGGCGGGGGCGGGAACGGCGGTCAGAAGGTCCAGCGAGCGTCCATCGGGGAGATTCAGGTCCATGATGGCGATAGTCGGGCTTACGGCGGCAATGCTCTCCCGGTATTCGCGGAGGCTGGCCACGACCGTCATGCGGGCCTCGGGGTAATCCTGCTCAAGCCTGCGCCGGATGGCCGTGGTGTGGCCGGCGTCGTCTTCGGCGATCAAAATATGAAGAACGGCCGTGTTCGGATCAGTCTGCATCCAGCACCTCCCGCACCTTTTCGGCCAGTTTCATTATGGTGAATGGTTTGTGGATAAAGTTGGTACCCTCGGAGAGGATGCCGCGATGGCTGATGATATCATCGGTGTAGCCGGACATGAACAGCACCTTGAACCCCGGAGCGCTGCCGATCCTCTCGTTCAGCTGCCTGCCGTTCAGTTGCGGCATGACCACATCGCTGAGCAGCAGCGCTATCCCTCCGGCCCGTTGTTCGTACAGAGCGCAGGCCGTAAGCGGCGAGGTGGTCGCTATCACCGTATAACCGCACTCTTCCAGCAGCAGCCTGGTGATCTCCAGGTTCTGTTCGTCATCCTCGACCAGCAGGATGGTCTCGCTCCCCCGCGGGAGGGCTCCGCTGATGTCCGGCCGGGCCGTCTCCTGCCCCTTGTCCAGGCGGGGCAGGTGGATGACAAATGTCGTCCCGCTGCCCTGTGCGCTGGATGCATGGATCTCGCCATTGTTCTGCTTGACGATGCCGAAGATGGTGGCCAGGCCCAGACCCGTGCCCCGCCCTTTTTCCTTGGTCGTAAAAAACGGCTCAAAGATCCGCTCCATTGTGGCCGCATCCATGCCGCAGCCGGTATCGCTGACGGCCAGCCGGACGTACTCGCCGGGCACGGCCCCCGGGTGGCTCCGGCAATAGGCCTCATTCAGCTCGACGTTGGCGGTCGTGATGGTGATGTCGCCGGCGCCGTCGATGGCATCGCGGGCATTGACCATCAGGTTGGCCAGGATCTGATCGATCTGGGAAGGATCGATCATGATCTGCCCCACATCACCGCCAGGGACAAAATTGATCTGGATCTCCTCCCCGATCAGCTTGCCGAACAGCTTCATCTGGTCGTCGATCGTCTGATTGATATCCAGGACCCGCGGTTCCACCACCTGTTTCCGGGAGAATGCCAGCAGCTGGCGGGTCAGATCGGCCGAGCGCCGGCCGGCATCCAGCACCCCCTGGAGATAGGATGTCGTCTTGGGATCGGAAGCCACCCGTTTCAGGGCCAGTTCGGCATAGCCCATGATGGCATTCAGCATGTTGTTGAAATCGTGGGCCACACCTCCGGCCAGCCGCCCGATGGCATCCATCTTCTGGGCCTGCCGCAGCTGTTCTTCCAGTTTGCGCTGTCCGGTGATATCGCGGCCGACCTCAATCACGCTGACGATGCCCCCGGACTCCTTGACCGGTATGGAACGCAGCTCCCAGACCCGGCCGTCGGGCGCGGTGACGACCTCGATGGCCGATTCACCGGACAGCAGGCTCTTCTTGACCGGGCAGGCGTCGCAGGGAATCTTTTGATTGTGCCAGAGTGTGTAGCAATGGCTCTCGCCAGAGTTGCCCCCCTCTGACAGCAGCTCGCTGGTCGCGGCCCGGTTGGCCCAGATCACCCTCAGATCGGTGTCATAGAGGATAATGCGGTCAGGCAGCGTATCCAGCAGGGCGTTGAACTGGTTGGAGAGGGTATGGAAACGGGCTTCACTCTCACGGATATCGCGTTCGGCCCGCGTGCGGTCGGCCAGCAGACGCCACTCCCGCAGGGCGCGTTCCACGGTGCGCGGCATGCCGGCGAAGGCCTCAGGTGATTTGACGATGTAGTCGATGGCGCCGGATTTGATCGCTTCAACCGCCACGCGTTCGTTGCCGAAGCTGGTCATCAGCAGGATCGGAAAGGCTCCGTTTTCCGGGGGGCTCGTCATAACCTCCACGGCGCGGCCATCGGGCAGATTGAGGTCCATGATGGCGATAGCGGGTGGTTGTAGTGCCGCCTGCTCGCGATATTCCCGCAAGCTAGCGACCTGGGTGATCCCGAACCCGTCGGCGCACGAAGCAAAGGCCCGGCGGATGGCCTCGGCATGGGCGGCATCATCTTCTACCAGCAAAATTGTACGTTGTCCCGTTTCCATCACTCGTATCGTTACCCCTCATTCGTAGTACGCCAGAACTGTTTTATGCGGCTGGCAGCAAATATTTCCGTTACACTCTCATCCGTTTTTATCAGGAACGGGATGCTGATTCCAGACCAGCCAATAATAGCCCAGCACCTCCATCAGTTCGACGAACTGGGTGAAATCGACCGGTTTGACCAGGTAACTGTTGGCGTGGCTGTCATAGGCCCGGGCGACATCCGATTCGGCCGCCGAGGTTGTCAGGATCACCACCGGGATCTGACTCAGGTCGGGATCGGCCTTGATGGTCCTGAGCACCTCCAGCCCATCGATCTTGGGCAGCCGCAGGTCGAGCAGGATCAGTCCCGGCCGTGGCGCCAGCAGCGGGTCGCTGAAGGCCTCGCGGCCATACAGGTAATCCAGGGCCGCCTGGCCGTCCGAGACATGGATCAGGCGGTTGGCGATCCGGGAACGTTCGAAGTTTCTGCGCACGATCTCGGCATGGGCCAGGTCGTCCTCCACCAGCAAAATGGTAATCGGTTCTCCGTGCATATCCGTCTCCCTTCAGGTCATGACTGCTGCTGACTTGTGCCAATTATCCGTTGTTTTGTTGCTGCCGTATCGCCGCCGGCAGGGTAAAGTAGAATGTGGCGCCGGTGCCATCCCCGGCTGACTCGACGCGAATTTCTCCATCATACAGTTCCACGATCCGTTTGACCAGCGTCAAGCCCATGCCGGTCCCTTCGCCGGCCGCTTCCAGCTTTTCGAACAGGCCGAATACCTTGGCGTGAAAACGGGGATCGATGCCGATGCCGTTGTCCCTGACGAAAAAGAGGGTTTCCCGGCCGCGCTCCTCGACCCCGATCTCGACGCGCGGGTGTTCCTGGTTGCCCATGAACTTGCAGGCGTTCTCCACCAGGTTCTGCCAGATCTCAACCAGCCGCGGCCGGTCGCCCCACAGCACGACCGGCGAGTCGGCGATCGCCACCACTACCCCCCGGGCGCTGATCCTGCCCGCATCCAGCTGGACCGCCTCGCGGGCCAGATCCCTGAAGGCTACCGCCTGCGGAGGGTTGTCGAGACGGCCGACGCGGGTCAACTCCAGCAGTTCGTCGAGCAGTTGCGCCATCTTGTCGGCGGCGGCGTGCATGAACCCCATATCCTGCTGCACGCGGGGATTACCCGGCCGGGTGAGGTCCTCCCGCAGGTAGCCCAGGAAGGTCTTGATGGTTACCAGGGGGCTCTTCAGGTCGTGGGAAACCGTGTAGGTGAAACGCTCCAGTTCCCGGTTCTTTTTCTCGATCTCCCGTTCTTTTTCCTTGCGTCCGGTGATGTCGGTCAGGAAGCCGTGCAGCAGCACGCTGCCGTCCGGCTTGCGTTCCGGCGTGGCGTTCCCCTCCACCCAGATCGCACCCCGTTCGGGATGAAGAACCCGGTGTTCGCTGTACCAGGCCGAAAGGCTGCCGGCCGACTCCCGGATCGAAGCGCTGACCCGGTCTCGGTCTTCGGGGTGGATCGCGTCCAGCAGGGCTGCGTCATCCCGGATAACCTGCCCGGGTTGAATCCCGTACAGCACCTCCAGACCGCTGCTGGCGTAGGGCAGGCAGGCCGAACCGTCGGGTTGGAGTTGATACTGAAAGATTGCGCCGGGCACGTTGGCGGCAATCCTGATCAAGCGCTCCTCCAGCTTGAGGCGCTCCAGCTCCGCCTCGTACCTGTTGCGGTAGTATCTGCTGCTCTGCTGCCGCCAGACGAAGCCGACACCTGTGCCGGCGCTGACCAGCATGGCGGAAACCAGCAACACCGTTATCCACAGCTGTTCCCGCAGCGGTGCGTAGACTTCGTCGATATCCATGCGGGTGACCAGGTGCCAGGGGGAATCGGGAATGCCGCGCAATGCGGCCAGCACCGCGTGGCCCCGGTAATCGCTGCCGCGCACGATGCCTTCCCGTCCCAAGGCGGCCATGACAGCGGGGATCTCCGTTCTTTCCAGCGGAAAACCGAGGGTCAGGGCGGCATGCCTTCTGAATTTGAGTTCATTCAGAAACAGGACGCTGTTCCCCTCCCGCCGCACCAGCAGTGTTTCAGCCGTGGCGCTGCTGGTAGGCCAGTTTTGGATGAAGGGGTAGAGGTAGGTATAAGGATCGATCCGGATCTCAAGCACACCGAGGGCATTGCCGGCATGGGCTGAATCGAACAGCGGCACCAGGATGCTCAGGTAGATCTTGTGGTCGAACTCGTTGCGATAAAAGTCGGCAAACAGGACCCGGCGCGTATGCAGGGCTTCAAGTGCTTTTTGGCGCAGGTGGGGAGAGACGGGCTCGGCGCTGCCCCCGGGAAGCGACAACCTGCTCCTGCCGCGGGCATCCAGCAGGGCAACCCGGTTGTAATTGCGCTTCGACTGGAGCCGTCCCAGCCAGGCCGTGACATCCCGCTGGGCCTGTCGGGTCCCGGGCTGCTCGATGATGCTCTTCACCAGGTTTTCGAAGGCGATGTTATGGTGAAAGAGGGCGGCATCCGCCAGGCGCTCCTCGCGCCAGAGCTGCAGTTCGCCCTTCTTCAGGTCGGCGATGGCGGATAGCTGGCACTCGATCTCGGTCAGATACTGTTTCTCGTGTTTACGGTGGTAGAAGAATCCGGCGGAGATGATGCCGGCCGCCAGAAAGAGGAAGACTACGATCAGGGCATGGGAAAAAAAACGCTCGCCCAGGTCGCGGCTGTCCGTTTCCGGCCAGACCACGGGGAGCGCGAGCGCCAGCAGGGCGGTTCCCAGTGCCAGAAAGGCCAGACTGGTGGTGGCGGCCGGCGGAATGAAGCCGCCGCTGTAAAACATGGGGGTGCCAAAGAGATAGGCCAGGATCAGCATGACGTAGACCGCCGTTATCAGGATGGCGATCCACCAGGCTGCCTTGGCCTGCCAGAGCCTGGTGCCCCGGGTCGTCAGTATGGCCGGGACAGCCAGGCTGAACAGCAGAAAGGTGCCGGCCGTGATGGGGGACATGTGTCCGATGGGGGTGCCGTCCACGGCCCCCAGGGTGTGGAAGCCGAGGTGTTCGATATCCAGAAAAACACCGCTCAGGGAGAGCGCCAGCAGCGCCAGCGAGATACAGCCGCCAGCCGCCAAGATGGACAGGCCGGGCAGCCTGGAACGGCTTTGGCCGGGCAGCAGAAACACCGCCCCGAAGGCTATGAACAGGATGGCCGTGCTGGGCGCCATCGGAATCAGACCCTGACCCAGGCTGGCCAGCCGCGGCATGGTCAGCAGCCAGCCCGCCATGGCAATGCCGCCGATCAGCGCCGCGAGCCCGCCGCCGAGCCTCACCAGGAGCCGTTGCGTCAGCGATGACGGCCGTATTTCGCTGTCAGGCGGTACGTTCAATGCTGCGCTCCAATCCCGGCTGCGGGCGGGTAGCCTGTTCCGGCAGCAGGGCCTCCGGCAGCGTGAAGCGGAAACAGGAACCCTGCCCCGGACCGGGCGACTCCACCCAGATACGGCCGCCGTTCAGCTCCACGATCCGCTTGACCAGTGCCAGACCCAGGCCGGTCCCCTCCGTTTGCCGGTCGAGTTTTTCGAACAGCCCGAAGATCTTCTCGCTATAGCGGGCATCGACCCCCTGACCGTTATCCCGCACGGAGAAGAGCGTGGTCTCGCCCGTCGTCTCCACACCGATCTCGATGCGCGGGGACAGCTGGCCGCCCATGTACTTGCAGGCATTCTCCACCAGGTTCTGCCAGATTTCCACCAGCCGTGAACGGTCGCCGTACAGCATGAGCGGGGTGTCAGCAACCGTGACCCGGACCCCCCGCTCGCTGATGTGTCCCGCTACCAGCTGCAGTGCCTCCTGCGCCAGCTCCTGAAAGCTCACCTTGACCGGATTGGCGATGACCCGCCCAATCCGTGACAGCTCCACCAGTTCAGCCAGCAGTTGTCCCATCTTGTCGGTAGCGGTGCGGATATAGCCGATATCCTGTTGAATACGCTCGCTGTCGGCTGTTTTGATATCCGCCTCCAGGTAGCTCAGGAAGGAACTGATCGTCACCAACGGGCTTTTCAGGTCGTGGGAGACGGTGTAGATGAAACGCTCCAGTTCGGCGTTCTTGGCCTCGATCAGCTGCTCTTTTTCCTTGCGCTCGGTGATGTCGCGGCTGATGCCGACCAGACCCAGCTGGGTCCCGTCAGGACCCCAGAAGGGTGTTTTGAGCGTATCCAGCAGGACCCGCTGGCCGTCCGGGTAGGTAATCCACTCCTCATTGCTGCGCGCCACCCCTCCTGCCAGCATCTCGCAATCCTTCTGCCGGAAGAACTCCGCCAGCTCGTGCTCGAAGAAATCGAAATCCGTCTTGCCGACCTGCTCCTGCTCCGGACGTCCCGCAAAGCGCTCGAAGGCCTTGTTGCAGCCGAGATAGACACTATTGGTGTCTTTATAGAAGATCAGGTCCGGGATGGAGTCCACGATGCTCCTCAGCAGTGCCGACTGGCGGACCAGCTCGGTATTGAGCCGTTGTACCTCCGCCAATGTCTTTGCCAGGCTGGGCATGGTTATGGCTTGCGGGATCTTCGGGATAAAGACGACGGCGGCTACCACCGAAACCAGCGCCGTGAACGCCTTTACAAAACCTTCCGGCCAGTAATCGGGGCTGAACACGGTGTAGGCCGCAAAGAAATGGGTCGTGCCGCAGGCCAGGATGAACAGCGCAAAGAGCAGAAAAACCCACTTGAATGGCACATCACGCCGTTTACAGGCAAAATAGACCATGGCCGCGCCGATCACGTAATAGGCCAGGCCGGTGACGATATCCGAGGCGACGTGCAGCCAGACCAGGCCCGGCTCCCACGAAAAACAGAAGCCGTGCGCCATGTAGTCGCTCATCGAGCTATGGTTCATGAGCGATTCCGGGTCGAGCATCAGTCCTCCACGACCTGCACAAAGATACCGTGCAGTGGCGGGTTCTTGCGATAGTGGCTGCGGATCAGGGCCACGTTCGCCAGGTCGAGCACGTTGCCCCGCTGCATCAGCAGCACCCCGGATCCGCTCTCCACGTCGCGGGCCAGGGTCATGCCGGGCGTCAGTTCCATGGGACCGACCTCGACCTCGGAAAGTGCCCCGCTTCTCTTGCCTTCAAAATACACGACCTTGGTAATGCCCTGAAAGCGTGTGATCAGCTGCGGATCGAGCGATGTCCCGCCATGAAAACGGGCGTTCATCAAGGCATAGTCGGCGCGGTTGTATTCTACCGAGTGGGCCGATTTTTCGATATGATCGGCAATCGCGATCAGGCGCGCCCCCAGGGGGATCTCCTCACCCCGCAAGCCTTCGGGGAAGCCGCTGCCGTCGTAGGACTCGTGGTGGTGGCGGATCAGCGGCAGGATACCGGCCAATTCCTCCATCTGGCGGAACATCTCTTCCCCGCGCAGGGGGTGCTGACGGTATTCGCCGGATTCGCTCTCTGACATCTCCTCCAGATGCTTGTTCAGGCCGAGGGTCAGGCTGCCGAACTTGCCGGCGTCATGCAGCAGAGCCGCCAGCCGGATGGTGGCGACCGTCTCGGCATCCAGCCCCATCTTGCGGGCGACTTCGGTCACCAGGGTGCTGACGGTGCGGGAATGGACGGCAGCCCGGTCGCCCACGATCTCGAAAAAACCGTCAAAGGCCCGGTGAATGAGCGTAACGGGGCTTTTCTCGTCGAGGCTCTTCATGGTCTGGCTCTGTTCCCGGATCATGGCCGTTGTTTGCAACAGACGCTTTTTCAAGCTGTCGTTCCATTCTTCCATCTCCTGCTTCTGGCGGGCGATGATCTCGTTCAGACGGCGCTTTTCCGCCCCCTGCTGATAGAGGGCGACAGCAGCGCGGATGGCCTGGGTCAGTTCGTCATCATCCCATGGTTTCGAGATATAGCGCCCGGCGCCACCTTTGTTGATCGCCTCGATGGTGGCGGTGATGTCCGAATAGCCGGTCAGGAGGATGCGCTGGGCATGGGGGGCATATTCCTGGGAACGTCCCAGAAATTCCGCGCCGTTCATGCCCGGCATGCGCTGGTCGGAGACGATCAGGCCTACGTTTTCGAGGGTCTGCAGTTTTGCCAGGGCGGCCTCACCCGAGGTTGCACTCTCGATATCGAAATCCTCATCCATCAGGAGGCGTTGCAGAGCCCTCAGGATGTTCTCTTCATCATCCACCAGCATGACGGTTATGCGTTGTTGCTCTTCAGCCATTGCTGCGTGCCTCCTTGGCCATTGTTCGGAAAAATTCCTTCAGCTGCGAAACGGTGCTCACAGCTCTGTCTTCTGGAACACAAGTACGATGGTCTCGCTTTCGCAGAAGGGGATGGTGCGTCCCAGCACCCGGCAGGGCGTGTCGCCCAGTACGATGTCCTGCGCGATGCTTTTTTCAGCGAGTACCTGAGCAACCAGCCCGCCAAACCGGCAATCGGGGTTCTGGCCGATGTCGGAACCGAAGATGTCGCTGCAGACCGGTTTCAGCCAGGTGGCCCCGTTATCGTTGCAATAGACGATCATCCGGTTTTGATCGAGCCCCACCACCCCTACCGGCAGGTTGCCGAGCAGGCTCTGGGAAAATTCCAGGGCCCGGTTGCGCAGTTCCAGTTGTTCGGTGCGCCGTTGCACCTTTTCTTCCAGGGCCTGGTTGGCCGAGGCCAGTTCATCGAGCAGTTCCCGGTTTCTCCGCAACAGGGAATAGCGTTCGAGACAGTTCTTGACCGTTATCTGCAACTCTTCATCATTCCAGGGCTTGGGTATGAATTTATAGATATGCCCGTCATTGACCGCCGCCACAATGGCGGCGGCATCGGCATAGCCGGAGAGGACGATGCGCACGGTTTCGGGCCAGCGGGTGTAGACCTCCTTGAGGAACTCGACACCGTTCATGCCCGGCATGCGGTAATCCGAGATGACGATCTGGAAGGGACCCGATGCTTCCATGACCTGCAAGCCCTCATCACCCGAGCCGGCGGTCACGATGTCGTAATCGTCATCCAGAAAAATCCGCTCCAGGGCGCGCAGGACATTGCGTTCGTCATCGACGCACAGGATCTTGATCTGTTCGATATGGTCACTCATGCTGCGCTCCTTTGGTTCAGGCGCTCTTTTCGCCCTTTGCGCTGGGATTGCTGTTCATGTCGATGCATCTCCCGATTGCGGCAATGGTTCCGGGCCCGTCTCAGATTGAGGCTCGTCTGCCGTAACCCGGTTGCGGCCGTTGCGTTTGCTGAGGTACATCAGGCCGTCCGCCCGGCTGACGATGGTTTCAACCGTGTCGTCTGTCCGGGACAGGCCTGCGCCAATCGAAACCGTGACATACAATTTGTTGTTTCCGGCGAGAATAAAGCTGTGTTCGATCAGGATGCGGATGCGTTCCGCTATGGACGTGACGACCGCACTGCCGGCGCCCGGGAGTATGACCACAAACTCTTCGCCGCCCCAGCGGGCCACAATATCCATCTTCCGTAACGAATATGAGATCGACTTGGCCACCATCACCAGTACATCGTCCCCGGTTTTATGGCCATACTGATCGTTGAAACGCTTGAAATGGTCGATATCGATGAACAAGACGCCAAAAGGGATGCAATGGGCCTGCAGTTCGTACTCTCGTGTGGCCAGGGTCATTTCTCCGTATCTGCGGTTGCCGATGCCGGTGAGCGCGTCCAGATATGCTTCCTGTTTGAATCTCTCATACTCGTGCAATATCTGCAGCGAGCTGGAATTATCGCAGAAAATCTCGACTGCGCCGATAATCTCGCCCTGTTCGTCGCGAACCGGTGAGGTCCTGACAGAGACCGGGACGCGATGGCCCAGGGCGTGGTGGAGAAAGATGTTCGACTCGCGGGACTTGCCATCCCGCATGGTGGCGGCCAGCGGGCAGCCTTCCAGGCAAAGCTCGCGGCCATTGCTGTCGATGTGCCGGAGCAGGTTGCCGGCGCAGCAGCAGCCGGTCACATCCGCCTTGGAGTAACCGGAGATGCGCTCGGCGGCTGCATTCCAGTAGGTGATGCGCCGCTCGGTGTCCACGTAGTAGACCCCGTCAAACAGGCTGTCAAGCAGTTGTTCACTGGAGATTTCCGGCATCAGCTAGCTCCTTGCTCGTGGTGGTGGTCGTTTGGCAGGTTGCCTGCTTCGTCAGCTGCCTGTGCTCGGCGCAGCCGTGGCAACCGTATCCGGTCCCTCGACCGGCAGCCTGATGGTAAAGGTGGTCCCATGTCCTGCTTCGCTTTCCACGGCGATGTCGCCGCCATGTTTGCGGATGATGTCATAACTGATGGAGAGCCCCAGACCGGTGCCTTTGCCGACCTCTTTGGTGGTGAAGAACGGCTCGAAGATCCGCTGACGGATCTCTTCCGGTATGCCGCACCCGGTATCGGTCACCGAGACAAGAATACTGGCATTTTCACTCCAGGTACGGACGGTGATGATGCCCTGCTGCTCTCCCAGCGCATGGGCGGCATTTACCAGCAGGTTGAGAAAGACCTGATTGAGTTGCTGGGGGTAGCATTTAAGCGGCGGGATGTCGCCGAATTCCCGATTGAGGGTGGCCACGTACTTGATCTCATTCCAGGCGATGTTGATGGTGGTTTCCAGGGTCTCGTTCAGGTTGACCAGGGCGCATTCGGCCTGATCGACCCGCGAGAAGCTCTTCAAATCCTGAACGATGCGCCGCACCCGGCCGGCGCCGTCCTGACTCTCGGCGATCAGTTGGCGTCCGTCCTCCAGGATATAATCGATCTTAAGCTTTTTCCTGGTCTCCTTCAGGCTTGCTACGGCGCTGTCGCTGCAGCCTGACAGGATCTGGTCACCGGCAGCGATGAACTCGGCCAGGCGGTCAACGTATTTATTGAGTGTCGACAGGTTGCTGGAGATAAAACCCATCGGATTGTTGATCTCGTGGGCCACGCCGGCCGCCAGCTGGCCGATGGAGGCCATTTTCTCCTGCTGGAAGATCTGGAGCTGGACCTCTTTCAGTTCGGCATATGCCTTTTGAAGTTCCTGGGTGGTGGCGCGCAGTTCGGTGGTATCGTTGATCGACACGACATGGCCCGTCACCTGTCCGTCTTCTTCGATCGCATACACCGTGATATCGTAGGAACGCCCCGCGGCTTCATGAGAAATCTCCCCGCTGCTGCCATTGAAGGCGACAAAGCGGAATCCGGCGGAGATGATCAGTTCGCGCCAGTCCAGCCCCATAAGGTCTTGGATCGTTTTGCCGGATCGATCGGCCAGCAGCCTGTTGCAACGCCGGATGCGATGTTCCGCATCGGTCAGGATGATGAAATCACGCAAGTGATCCAGGGTCTCTTCCCATTCCCGTTTGCCGTGGGCCACCGCCGCAAAGAGGTGCTCAAGTTCGGCATGGTTGGCTTCCAGCTCCAGGCGGCTCTGTGCCAGCTCGTTCTCTACGATTTTGTGCGCGGTGATGTCTTCCTTGACCGCCAGATAGCCGGTAATCTTGTCATCCTTGTCGAACAGGGGCGAGATGGAGGCGATTTCCCAGTAGAGAGAGTTGTCCTTGCGCCGGTTGTGAAATTCACCGCGCCACTCCTTGCCCGAGGAGATGGTCTTCCACAATTCGGCGTAGCCATCCGCCGGCATTTCACCCGACTTGAGTACCCGCGGGTTCTGGCCGATAGCCTCGGCAGCGCTGTAACCGGTCGTCTGGCAGAATTTCGGGTTGACGTATTCGATGACGCCATCAACATTCGTGATGACGATGGTGGCCGGACTCTGTTCGATGGCCCGCGACATCTTGCGGATTTGATCGTCCATCTGGCGTTGCTCGCTGACATCCACCAAGGCGCCGACGATGCCTGCCAATGAGCCGTCCGCATGATAAAAAGGCGCTTTGCTGACCAGTACGTCCCTGATCTCGCCATCGCCGCGCAACAGCTCGGTCTCATAACTGACGCTGCAGCCGGATGCGATGATGTCCTGATCTTTCCGGATACTTTGCCCGGCGTAGTGTTCGGGCATGATGTCCTGAATAGTCCGGCCGAGAATGTCATCTGATGATTTGCCGAAAAAGTTCCTGAAGGCCGTGTTGCACCCCAGGTAGATGCCCTCGGTATCCTTGTAGTAGACCGGGTTGGGAATGGCATCCATGATCTGCTGAAGAAATAGATTGTTGGCAGCGGTGGCTTCCTCGGCCAGTTTTCTATCGGTAATGTCCTCCATGGTCTCGACCGCGGCAATGATCTCATTCTTGCTGTTTCTGATCGGAGCCGCTTCGAAGAATATGTAGCGGCGTTTACCGCCCAGATTGTCGTACCACCCTTCAGCCCGGAGCGACCCTTCCGTAAACAGGGAGGAGGAGTGGGTGGCATAGAGCTGACCGACGCGAGCCAGACTCCGGTCTATGACAAGATCGGCAAGAACCGGCCGTTTGGTCGGATAGAACGGGCTCCATTGCTGTTTGGTGCCGGTCATCTGGAATGAACTCTTTCCGGTCAGTTTGGCCAGGGCGTTATTCCAGAAAATGATCTTGTGGCGGCTGTCGATGACAAACATCGGGGCGGCCGCATGCTGGATGATGCCGCTGTAGAATTCCTTCTCATCCGCCAGGACCTGTCGGGAGGTATGCACCTCTGCCATCATGGTGTTGAAGGTGGTTGCCAGACGCTCGATCTCATCGCCGGTCTTGATGTCCAGAGGCGTCCAATCGGCGCCGTTGCTGGTCGCTCCCTCCACATGGTCGGTCAGCTGCTGGATCGGCCGTATCAGGCGGCGGGTAATCAACCAGACGATGCCCAGAGACAGCAGGATGCCGAGGGTAGAGATGAGAGCGGCATTGAACGTCAGCTGTTTCAAGGGGGTGAAAGCCTCGTCATAGGGGGTGTTGGCGGCCAGGATCCAGCCGGACTGGCCGACCCGTCTATAGGAGCTCAACATATGCTGACCCGCGGAGTTGACCGTATCCAGGGATCCTTCGAAACCCTGCAAGGCCTTGTCGAGCCCCGGGTTGGTGCCTTCCGGGATCGTGTCCATGATGCGGGAACTGTCGGGATGCATCAGGATGGTGCGCCCCTGCAGGAGATACAGATAGCCGCCTGTTCCGAGGTTTTTGGACGACAGGCTGGTCAGGAACTGGTTGGAGCCAAGTGTGTGGTAGCCTGCCAGCAGGCCGATGACGCGGTCATGGGCGTCACGAATCGGCACCACCATGGCGATCATGGGCATGTGGGGGGGAATACTGAAACGAAAGGGCGCCGATATGACCGCAGTCCCGGATTTGAGGGCACGACTCACGTAGTCAGATGAAATCAGGTCGCTGCCGATCAACTCGGGATATCCCATGTTTTCGGCGATGACCCGTCCGTCAAGCCCGATAACGAGAAGCCCGGCATCAAATATCATTTGAAGCGGGCTTGAGTGGTTGAGACTCTTCTGGAGTGTTTTGGCGTCAGCCAGGGAGTGGCTGTTGATATCTGCCGTCGCAAGCAGCAACTGATGGTGGGCCAGCTCGATTCTGCCGTTCAACTGATCGGCGACATCGGTCACCAGCGTGGATTGCTGGGCCATGATGCTCTCGCTCATCATGCTGTGCGCGCTGAGGTAGAGATTCAACGACATGGCGAACATCAAGAGCGAGACCGTTACCAGTACGGTCAAGGTCAGCCTGGTTGTGATGCTTGTCTTACCGAAAGTTGCTGCCCCTTGGATCACCGTTTCCTCCAGGTTCAAACACGTTCTGGCCCAGGCCCGTTGCGATTACGTCAAACGGTACTGTTTTCCGTATAAGTTGTCTGCCGGCCCCGCTTGCGGCAAGCTATTCCACGGTGACGCTCTTCGCCAGGTTCCTCGGCTGGTCCACATCGGTCCCTTTCAGAACGGCAATGTGATAGGCCAGAAGCTGGAGCGGTACCGACAGCAGCAATGGATCCAGATCCTCGTCCAGTGAAGGGATACTGATGGTATCCTCGGCCCGGTTTCGGATCTCCTCATCGCCTCCGGAACAGATGGCGATCACCCGCCCGCTGCGGGCGATGACCTCCTCCATGTTGGAGACGGTCTTCTCGTAGGAACTGTTCTTCGGCACGAGCATGACCACCGGCACGTCTTCGTCGATCAGTGCGATCGGGCCGTGCTTCATCTCGCCGGCCGGATACCCCTCGGCGTGGATGTAGGAAATCTCCTTGAGCTTAAGTGCCCCTTCCAGTGCAATCGGGAAGTTTTTGCCGCGACCCAGGTACAGGAAGTCGCGGGCATTCATGTACTTTTTGGCTATTTTCTCCGTGACGGCGTTCAGATGGAGTGTCTCTTCCAGCAGGGCCGGCACCTTTTTGAGGGCCATGATCATGCGCTGGCCTGAAACGGCATCCAGGGAACAGTTGGCTCTGCCCAGACGGATGGTGAACAGGTACAGGGCGGTCAATTGGGTGACGAAGGCCTTGGTGGAGGCTACCCCGATTTCCGGTCCGGCGTGGGTGTAGATGACACTGCCGGCCTCGCGGGCGATGGAGGAATCCACCACGTTGCAGATGGCCATGACCATGGCGCCGCGTGATTTTGCCTCGCGCAGGGCCGCCAGGGTGTCGGCGGTTTCGCCTGACTGGGAGATAACCATGATCAGCGTGTTGTCGTCGATAACCGGGTTGCGGTAGCGGAACTCGGAGGCGATATCGACCTCGACCGGGATGCGGCAGTAACCTTCGAGGTAGAACTTGCCGACCAGTGCGGCATGCCAGGATGTCCCGCAGGCAACGATAACCATGCGCTTGACGGATGCCAGCTGGCGCTCGCTGAAGGCCAGGTCTCCCAGGTACACATCCCCTTCTCCCTCCAGCAGGCGACCGGCGATAGTGTCGCGCACGGCCCGGGGCTGTTCGTGAATCTCTTTCAGCATGAAGTGCTTGTAACCGCCCTTTTCGGCCATCATGGGCGACCAGTCGATATGCCGGGGAGGCTTGTCCAGCGCAGCGCCTGTGATGGTGGAGAAGGCGGCTGCGCCATCGCGAAAGACGGCCATGTCGCCATCCTCCATGAAGACCATCTCGCGGGTGTGGGTCAGGATTGCCGGGATATCCGAGGCGACGAAGAACTCTCCCCGGCCCAGACCGACAACCATCGGTGAACCGAGTTTGGCGGCAATCAATGTTCCCGGTTCCTTTTCATTGAGTATGCAGACCGCATAGGCCCCGCGCAATTCAGCCAGGGCCTGGCGTACCGCCTGTTCGAAGCCGGGGGCGGTCCTGAGTTTTTCCTCCACCAGATGTGCGATGATCTCGGTGTCGGTCTCGCTCTTGAAGGTGTGGCCGGCCTGTGTCAGCTGCTCTTTCAGTTGCAGGTAGTTTTCGATGATGCCGTTATGCACGACGATGATCGACCCGGCCTTGTGGGGGTGGGCATTGATCTCGGATGGCCGGCCGTGGGTGGCCCAGCGGGTGTGGCCGATGCCGATGACGCCCGACAGGGGCTGCTCGTGCAGCAGGTTCTCCAGATTGACCAGTTTGCCCTCGCTGCGCCGGATCCCGGATTCGCCGGCCTCCAGTGTCGCTATGCCGGCCGAGTCATAGCCGCGATACTCCAGCTTTTTCAGACCTTCCAGGATGATGGGGGTTGCCTGCTGTCCACCGGTATAACCAACAATTCCGCACATGGTAGGTATTCCTCCGAAAAGTTTGTGACTGTGATGTGATACCGATCGCCGTTCTGCCGAATCAGTAATACTACCATACTATCTTTAGATTCAGCTACACGGAAGCGGGAGGCGCCGGCAGTATGACAAAAAAACGGCTGCCGCTGCCGGGTGTTGATTCAACCGAAATTGAACCGCCCAGGCGGTCGATGATGCGGCGGGCTATGGTGAGGCCGAGGCCTTCTCCCGGCACCCCGTTGTGGTTGATGCGCTGAAATATCTCCCAGATCCTGTCCTGCTGATCCTGGTGAATGCCGATGCCGTTGTCCTCGAAACAGTAGCGGACCGCTCCGGCGAATGGTTCGCTGTAGACCCGGATGAGCAGCGGGCGATCGGGTGAACGGTACTTGATGGCGTTATCCAGCAGGTTGCTGAAGACCTGGTTGAACTGGACCGCATCGGCGAGACAGGGGGCCAGCTCTCCCAGCTCGACCCGCGCAGCGGCAGTTTCGATCTGGTAGGTCATGGATGCCACTATTTTCGTCATGACAGCCTGTATGTCAAGTGTTTCGTAGCAGATAGCCACTTGTCCCAGCCGGGATAGACGCAGGAGCCCATCCAGCAGGTTGTCCATTTTAACAATACTGTCGGTGATAAACCCCAGTGATTTGGGGATGCTTTCCCGAATGATCGGTTGCAACTGTGCCGTTACCCGTTCATCCGGCTCCAGGCTGGAGATGATCCGGTCGATTTCAGCGCAAGACTTTATCAGCTTGCGGCTGAAACCCTGGGCATTAATGAGTGGAGAGCGCAGGTCATGAGAAGTAACGTAGACGATCCCTTCCAGTTCCTGGTTCTTCTGTCGCAGTTCATCCAGCAGGTGGTCGCGCTCCCGCCCGGTCTGCAGGTGTCCGGTAATCTCTTTCTGCAGTTCATCGTTAGTCTTGGTCAGCTCTTTGGCCCGCTCGGCAACGCGAAGTTCAAGGGTCTCATTGGCATAGGTGATCTCCTGGAACTTCTGATTGAGTGCAGCGGTCATAACCCGGAAATTATCGATCAGCTGGTCGACTTCGGTGATGATGCTGGATGGCCAGGCCTGGACTTTCTCCCCCGGCAGCCGTTCGGGCAGGTCGGTAGTGATTTGGGAGATCCGCCGCAGGGGGGTTGACACGCGGCGGGAGACGATACGTGACGCCACCAGTGTCAGCAGGTTCAGGGCCAGTATCACCAGGAGTGTCTTGATGTGCTCGGTAAAGAGTGTCCTCTGATAGTAAACAAAAGGTGTCTCAACCACAATCCTCCAGGGCTGATCGCTGGCCGGGGCGGACAAGAGGCTGTAGGTGGATTCCTGCTCACGCTGCCAGAGCGGCAGCGGCGACAATGGCTTTGGCAGGCAGCGGTTGACGCCCCCCCTGCCGGAGCTAGTCAGTATTCCGTCCGGGCAGGGGTCGTAGAGGCTCATGGGGGGGCGCGCGTCATCGCTGCTGCATAGTATTTTGTTGTTCTCATCCAGCAGCGTGATGGTGTCGTGCGGATTGGCCCGTGCGGCGCGCAGAATTTCCCGGATGGCCGCCAGGTTGCTGTTCAGGTATAACGGCGCGGACAGCTCGGTTGGGCGACGCTGCAAGAGCAGTCTGGTCTCATAGACGGCATTGCGGGAGCTGTCCTTAAGTCCGTCCTGCAGGTCGTCCATGCTGCGCTGGTAGGCATCCCTGCCATGAATCGCCATGATAATCACGGCCGGCACGGCCACCATGGCGATCATCAGGTTGTAGATCATGGTGTGAATCGGAACCGTGCGGGAGGCAGTCAGGGACCGCAGACCAGGAAGGCGCGGGAAAAAGCTCAGCAGCAGGCTTGCGGCCAGGGCGTTGGTAATGCCGATCACCCAGTACATTAACAGGGCGGCCACACTACCCAGCACGGGCACATGCATGACATGCTGGAAGAAAAACCAGATCAGCGGTACGCCCAACAGGGGCCAGTATATGGCGTCATAGAGGATGATATTTCTGGTTGTGCCGCGGCGCAGCAGATATCCTACGAACATCGGTTCTGCGCACAACCAGACCATGGCATAGGGGTGCCCGAAAAGTTTGATCGTCCAGGATGACGCGATAACTGCAACTACCAGACCCCAGCGAAGACCGAACAATCGAACGGTCATCAGGGTGGCGATGCTGCCGAAGAGGTAGTTGAAACCGGAGAACAGGCGCAACGCCAGGAAATTGCCGGCGAAGCCCGCGACAAGCAGGCAGAGCAGCAGGCAGATGCTCTGCCTGTCCAGAGCCAGTTTTCCCCTTGTTCCAATCACTCACGTCTCCTGATAACGGACTCCAGAGCCATTTATATACCATAGTTTGGCGAGCATGGTAAGCCGTTTCGGCCCAATCGGAGCAAAAGACGATTTTAGTCTTGAATAGCTGGCAATTTGAGGCTATGCTGCGGACTGTACTTCTAACGTACGGATGAGGAGATACCTATGAAAAAGACCATCATCGCCCTGCTGGCACTCCTGACCATTAGTAGCGCTGCGGTTGCTGCCGACTCGATCGCTTTCGGTGTACGCGCCGGAGGCGAGATCGGCAGTAACAACCAGATAGACAGGAACACCGAGTTCTATGAGGGCTTTGGCGACCTGTACCTCAACCGTCTGGTTTCTATCGGCGCCACCCTTGCGTATTCAGCGGCGGATCATAAGAGCTTTGGCTCCATCAGACGGGATGAATCGTATCCGCTTACCGCCCTGTTCAAGGTCCACGTCCCGATCCCCTTTTTTCAACCGTACGCAGGGCTCGGCCAAGCGTTTATCCTCCATAACCATAGGAGCTCCACCGGTTCCCCGGTTGCATTTGCCGGTGCAGATATCAGTCCTTTGCCGATACCGTTATTTCTGAACATCGAATATCGTCATCAGTTTAACGGCGGGGATCTGGATTTTCTGGCCGGCGGGGTGGGGGTGAAGTTTTAGCAGGTTGGAGGCATTCGCTGTGTCGTCCGGAAACAAGAAAAGGCCGTCGATATCGACGGCCTTTTCTTCAATTACTTTCTGGCGGTCATACGGCGCTGCATGCGGCCACCCATGGCGGCCATCTGGTGTTTCTGGATGGCTGCCACGTTTTCCAGGTGGAATTGGTACCACAAATCGCCGAAGTGGCGCATCTTCATTTTCTTGCCCTGATTCAGATTCTCCAGGTTATCCTTGATGCTGGCGTCACCCGGTATTTTCTTGAGTCCCTTTGCCAGGGTCTCCTTGGCCTTGGTCGTCTCACCGCACTCCACCAGGCAATAGGCGTACAGGTTCCAGAGCAACGACTCCTTTGAAGTCCACTGAAGCGCCTTTTCAAAGGTCTCCATCATCTTGTCCTTCTTCTGGCGCTTCATGTAACAGATGCCCAGCATGCCCATGGCGGCCCAGTTCTTGAAAAATGCCTTTTCCAGATAGGGGAAGGCATTGGAAAAATCGCGCTTCAGGTAGTAAACCATGCCGATCTGGGCATTGAGTTGCCCTTCTACATAAATCTGCCATTTGCCATATTTCAGAGTATCCTTCAACTCACGGATGGCCTTCTCGAAGCGCTGCCCCTGCAGGTCCTTGCCGGCCGATTCCAGAGCGGCTGTCACCTTTTTCATGGTGATCCGGGAAAACAGTAAAAAAACCCCGATAAAAACCAGCAGGGCGATCAACAGCGACCCCCACCAAACCAGCTTGAAGCTGAACATCAGAATCAGCAGCACGGCCACTGAGGCCCCTGCGGAGATAAGCAGATTATACATCAGTACTTCCTTTCATGATTGTGTGGCAGGAATGAGGGTAGAATCAGCTGTTTTCCCCGGCGGGAGTCATCTCCCCGTTTTTCTCAATAAATTTGGCGATAATGATACGGCGTCCCGTTTTGAGGGCAACCTGTTTTTTCAGGTTGTTCCAGGCCGAAAGTAGTTTGGTGGATATATTGAATCGCTTGGCCAGCGCAGTCAGGGTGTCTCCTTTCTTCACGGTGTAATATTTGGCATAGTTGCCTTTATTGATGGAGGCGTGCGCGGTCCGCCCCTCGTGGCTGAAATTATTGGTCTGGCGTACCGGTATGACCAACGATCTGCCGGCTACACGGGTTTTTCGGGAAAGACCGTTCAACGCGCATAAGGTTGCGGGTGAGGTGCCAAACCTGCGGGCGATGGTCTTGAGAGAGTCCTTTTTATGCGCCCGGTAGCGTGTATAGAGGATCTTTTCAGTGAAACGCTTGTCTTCAGGGATTTTCGCATATTCAAGTTCAAACTGTTTTTTGGTGCCTTTGGGTAGTTTGAGCTCGTAATCCGGGTAATTGGGCGGGGTGCACCAATGACGCAAATCCGGATTCAGCTCCTTGATGGTTTCGTAGGTTGTGCCGGATAACTTTGCAACCAGCTCCAGGTCGGTGCGGGAGGGTATCTTTACCGTATCAAATTCAATGGCAGGCAGATAGGCGATATCCGAAAAGCCGTAGCGGGCAGGGTTCTTGGCAATGATGGCGGCCGCCAGCAACTTGGGTACATATTCCTTGGTCTCGCGTTTGAGATACGATCCACGGGACAGTTCCCAGAAATCACTGGTGTTGTACATATCGATGGCGCGCAGAATCTTGTTCTCGCCGGCATTGTAGCCGGCGGCTGCCAGATACCAGTCGCCGTTGAACAGGCCGTACAGCTCTTTCAGGTAGAGGGCGGCGGCAGTGGTTGCCTTGACCGGATCCTTGCGTTCGTCAACCCACTGATCAATGCGCAGGGAATAGCGGCGCCCCGTATCGGAGACGAATTGCCAGGGTCCAACGGCATTGGCCCACGAATGCGCATGCATCTGGAAACCGCTCTCGATCATGGCTACATAGACCAGATCTTCAGGCATGCCCTCGCGCTTGAGAATTTCCTTCATCATGGGTATGTAGCGGGATGATCTGGAGAGCCAGCGGGAAAAGGCCTGCTTGCCGGTGGTCTGGAAGTAGTACAGGAAGTATTCTACCTGTCTGTTGAGTGCCAGCGGTATGTCCGACAGGGGCAGGTTGACATCGGGCAGATTAAGATCGGCCGCGTCGCCCTTTGAGCCTTTCAGCTCATCGAGGGTAAAAAGATTTGCTGCCGGTGCGGAAGGCTGATCTTTGACATCCGCGGGGTCGTCCAGCGGAGTAAGCGCTGCTTCCTCGCTTGAGGCCAGTTCCGGGACATTCGGCCGAGCGAGCTCTGCCAGAAGCGCCTGAGCCGGTTCCGTCGCCGAGACCGGCATGGCATACAGCAACAGCGTTATGATGATAATGAAATAGTTCATAGCCATCCAGATAACATAGTTGTGGAACTATAGAGGAATTTCGGCGGAAAGTCAATCTTGCGAAAACCCTTGCGGTGCGGGGGTCTGAGGGGCAGATTCTCCGTCAACGCCAGCTCCGGGCTGGATCGTAGCGCGTGTTGAATCGTGCAGGAACCAGACGATTTCCATGCCGGCCAGGACGATAATCCAGCTGGTGTAGATCCACATCATGAACACCGGTAGCAGTGACAGGGTTCCGTAAATGGCATTGTGTCGTGATACCCCCAGCTGAAAGTGGATGAAGGTCCATTGGGCAATCTGCCAGATGGTGCCGGCCATCAGGCTGCCGGCCACGGCATGCCGGAAGCTTACCTGCACATTGGGGATGAACAGGTACAGGCAGACCAGGGCAATCACGATGCTGATATAGGGGGTCAGTCGCAACAGAAGCAGGTTGCCGATGCCGGGTTGCTGCAGTAACCATTGCACGATACCATGATGTTGAAGGCTGGTGGCGAGGGTGACAGCCAGGGCGGTCAGCAGCGGGATGGCGAAGAGTACGATCAGGTAGTCCCTGAGTTTGTGATGAACCGCTTTGCCGCGCCCGATCCCGCAGATCTGGTTGAAGGCCTCTTCAACGTTGTTCAGTGTGGCTAGAATCGACATGAACAGGGTAATCAGGCCTATGGCGCCCAGAGATCCGACACGGGTGTTATTGATGTAGCGGAGGATGCGGGCAATGATTGCCTGTGAGCCGACGGCCATATTGGAGAGCAGCATGGTGGCAAGGGTGGTGTGTACGTCGAGTGCTTTGAGAACGGCAAACAGGATTGCCAGAAACGGTACGATGGAAAGCATGCTGGAAAAAGAGAGTGCCGATGCCAGGATCGTACACCGGTCGGCAATGAATTTATCGACCAGCATCCGGCCGGTTTTCCAGATCTTGTGCTGTCGCTCGGTGAATGGCATGGGTTGTCTTATAAAAAAAGCCCACCTGAGTGGGCTTCTCCGGATCATGTTGCTGGTGGTTTAGAGAGTCGCTGAGCGCTCTTTTTCTTTACTCATGGCCTCGCGACCGGCTTCGATGGCGGAAGCGAGGATGGATTTCTTCTCGATGATGGTTTCTTTGCCATCGTCGATGGCGGTTTTGATCTTTTCCTGGGCCTCTTTGGTGTATTCTTTGATCCTATCGACGGCATCTTCGGCAAAATCAGCAATGGTTTCGCGCATTTCTGAACCGCTTTTGGGCGCATACAGCAGAGCCAGTCCGGCGCCGATGGCAGCTCCGGCTGCAAATGAGACTAATACCGTTCCTGCGCAGATTCCTTTTTCTTCTGACATGGTTACATTCCTCCCCGTTTTTTGAGATATCGTTCGAGTACGTATTTGCCTGCCACTTTTGCCCCCGTCGCCCAGGCCGAAGTGGTATTGAGCACACCGGTAACCACGCTGACCGATCGGTTGATCGTGCTTAGATTGCTTCCGGTTTCACCCAGAGCCGTCATAAACCGTTTTACATCATCGGTATGCTCCGCGATCCCGCCACTGACGGTCTTTAGTTCCGCCAGCAAGGAAGTCAGTTCCTGAATAGCCGGTTTCAGCTCCTTTTGAATCATATCATAGAGCGAACCAACTGAAGCGGCAGTGCGCCTCATGGTCAGGATGGCCGGGAGCAGCGTCAATACCAGGATTAAAATAGAAACAGCTATTGTTACCAGCGCGATTTCAGTCAGACTCATGCGACTCTCCAGGGATTAAATACACGTATCAATACAGATATGCTGAGTATAGAGCAAAAAGGAAATTTTTCAATCAGAATAAAAAACGAGAGATCGGCATTTCGCCGCGTGGGCAGAGGGTGGACAAAGCCGGTCGAACTCCTGTTTAAGCCGTCGGCATGGATTTAACGGCTGCGCCCTTGTTCGAAGACCTCCAGAATGTCCCGCCTGGCCTCGCCAACGGTCAGCGGGATCCTCCGGAAGGGGAGGTCGTCGCCGGTTTTGAGCTGATGTATCAGTTCGGCTATGTACGGCAAGCGCAGTTTGACGTCCGACAGTTCGTCGCGGGCGCTGAACACCTCCTCCGGCGTGCCGCTGCGGGCGAGTTTTCCGCGGCTGAGGATGTGCAGGCGGTTCAAAAATACCGGCACCAGATCGACGCTGTGGGTGGCCATGACAATGGTTACCCCCGAAGCGCTGTTAAGACGTGTCAGAAGCTCCATCATACGGTACTCACCCATGGGATCGAGTCCGGCGGTTGGTTCATCCAGCAGCAGGATCTCGTGTCCCATGGCCAGCAGGCCGGCGATGCAGGCCCGTTTTTTCTGGCCGTAACTCAGGTTGTGGATGTCCTTGGCGGCCAGATCGGCCATTTCCACGGCCTCCAGCGCCGCCGCCACCCGTCGCCGGACTTCATCTTCGTCGAGTCCCATGTTGCGCGGACCAAAGGCCACATCCTCATAAACCGAATGGGCGAAGAGCTGGTCATCGGGGTTTTGAAACACCAGTCCGACCTTGCTGTAGATCTGGCGGGGAGAAAGCCGGCGGATTGGGTCACCGTCGAGCAGAATCTCGCCGCTGAAGTCCTTGATCATACCGTCCAGCAGTTTGAGGAGGGTTGTCTTGCCCGATCCGTTGGAGCCGAGGATGCCGCAGAACTCACCCGGCATGACATCCAGGCGGATATCGGACAGGGCCACGGTACCGTCGGGGTAGCGAAAGGAATTGATATGAGCCGAAAGACGGGGAATCGACATGATCAGTTCTGCAGTTTCCAGGCCGCGGTCGCAACGAGGGCGAAGAGGAGCAGGCCTGCCAGCTGCTGTCTGCCCAGGCGCGAACCCTGCAACAGGGGCAGGCTGCCGTCATAGCCGCGCTGTGTCATAGCTACGGTCATGGCCTGACTGCTGTCAAAGGCCCGGATGATCAGCATGCCGGCCATGGCGCCAAAGGAGATGAGTCCACGCCGCATGCCGCAGTAGCCGAGGCGGTTTTTCTGTGCCGTATAGACGACCCCGGCATCGTCGTAGAGCATGAACAGCGAACGCCAGGCGAACAGCGCCACATCGACCAGGCCGCGGGGAACGCGCAGCCAGGCCAGGGCGGCCATGGTTTCGGTAAAGGTCATCACCTGGCTCAGCAGCACTGCCACTGCAACGGCGCCGATGATGCGGGAGGTGATCAGAAGCCCCTCGCGGAGTCCGTCGCTCTGCCCTGCCAGCGTGATCGATCCCAGCTTGAAGAGTGTTATGGTTTCTCCCGCACCCATGAACGTTTTGAGCGCCAGGATCACGCCGGCAATAAACAGGGGGTGCAGTAGCCGCAAGATCAGTTGTCGTGGCCGCATTCCGGCGATCAGGGCCACCGGCAGGCAGATCCCGGCCACCTGCCAGGGAAAGGTGCTGCTGTGTGAGCTGATGACCAGGGTCAGCAGAAGGACGGCGGCCATCAGGCGGGTTCGCGGGTCGACGGCCGTGACCGCCGCTCGTTCATTCTGTTGCTGGTACAGGTGTCTCACCGCTCTCCCATCATCCGTGCCAGGACCAGTTCAGCTGCTGAATAGGGGTCGACCGTGCGGCTGCCCATGCCGGTTACGACCGAATCGAGGGTGCCGTCAGCGACCATGAACTCCAGCGCCTTTTTGAAGAGGCTGTCGCGCAAAATGTCCACGAAGTGGCGCTCATTGCGTTCCCGCAGAAAATTATTGATGGTGCCGCTGGAAAAGAGATGTTCGCGGTGCAGCAGGATTTCAGCAACCAGCTCATCTACGCCGGTAGCGCGCTGGGCCTCGGTCTTCAAGACCCGGGGGTTCCAACTGCCTTCCGGTGCAGAGCGGTATTCCAGCATGGTGGCCAGTTCGCGCGCGGTGCGGTCGGCGCCATCGCGGTCGGCCTTGTTGACCACGAAGATGTCGCCGATCTCCAGAATGCCGGCCTTGATGGCCTGGATGTCGTCCCCCAGTCCCGGCACCATGACCACGCAGGTGGTGTGGGCGGCCTTGACGATATCCACCTCATCCTGGCCTACACCGACCGTCTCGATGATGATAATCTCCATCCCCAGGGCATCCATTACCAGAGCGACGTCGGATGTCGAGCGGGACAGGCCGCCCAGGGCGCCGCGCGTGGCCAGGCTGCGGATGAAGACCCCCTCATCAGTGGCATGGCGGTTCATGCGGATGCGGTCCCCCAGGATGGCGCCACCGGTGAAGGGGCTGGTGGGGTCGATCGCCACGACGCCGACTCTTTTGCCTTGCTTCCGGAAGGCAGCCGTCAGCTGGTCAACCAGGGTTGATTTTCCGGCGCCCGGCGGCCCGGTAATGCCGATGATGTAGGCATTGCCGGTGGAAGGATAGAGCTGCTTCAGGTTATCGACAGCCTGCGGCCGGTTGTCGTCGATGTCGCGCATCAGCCGTGCTGCCGCACGGATATCACCATTCAGGACCATTTCAGCCAGGGACATGATAACTACTCGTCATAAATGTCGGTATAATTGCGGCTGCTTGTATAGCACGATCACGGTGGAATTACAATCCAACGGCTGATAACAATCCTTGCCAAGATGCAGAGAGCGGATATAATCTTTGCTGACGGCAGGCACACCCGGAACCATCACAGGGGATTATCCATGACTATCTTTTCTCGGCGGAGCGTCAATACCAAATACAACATCATCTCGACGCTACTGCTGGTGGCACTGTTCATGGCGCTGGCCTACAGCAATTACCGCCGTGAACAGTCGCTGATTCTCAAGGGGGCGGTTGACAACGCCCGCATCATCTCGCGTCAGATCATCGAGACGCGGGATTACCTGTCGAAGAGCGTGACGTCCGAGCCGGAACATAACGAAAATCTGATCCCTCAGGTGGCCGCCACCCGGATTGCCCGGCAGCTCACCCGCGGTTCGAACTATTACGTCCGTCAGGTTTCCCTGCGCTACCGTAACCCCGACAACCGGCCGGACAGGTTTGAAGCCCGGGAGCTCACAACCTTCCGGGATGCGAAGGCCGCTGAGACCTGGCAGGTCACCGATGTAAACGGAAAGAAGGCCTTGCGCTACCTGTTGCCGATGGTGGCTGACGAATCCTGCCTGACGTGTCATGGCAGTTATGATACCGCCCCCGCTTTTGTACAGCGGCGTTTTCCCCGTGGGCACTTCTCCTATGGCTACAAGGTCGGAGAGGTCATCGGCGCGGTTTCGGTTTCGGTGCCGATGGAGGGACTCTACCGGCAGATCGGTGCCAACCTGAGATGGGATGTCCTGTACGATGGGCTGGTGCTGCTGGTCTTTATTCTCATCAGTGGCTCGATCATCCGCCGGACGATCCTCACGCCGGTCAAGAACGTTGCCGCTCACATTGCCGCAGTCGCCCATTCCGGAAATTTCACGGAACGGCTGGTGCAGCGGGGAGAGGACGAGATTGGTGAACTGATCGGCTCGTTCAACGAGCTGATGGCTGAGCTGGATCGGAAAACAGTTCAACGGGTGGAATCGGAGGACCGTTACCGCAACTTCATCGAGATTGCCCAATCGCCGATCGTGACCTTCATGACCGACGGCAAGATCATAATCTCCAATCAAAAGGCCGAGAAGATGTTCGGCCTGACCAAGCAGGAACTGCTCGGGCAAAGCATCTTTGATTTCATGGAACATGGCGAGGAGTTGCAGCGTGCGGTGGCGGAATATTTTTCGGCGGGCAGCAGCAATCTGATCGGTACCACCACCCGTCAGAAGGTCCGGGATGTGTGTGGCCGGCTCTTTGAGGTCGAGATGGTTATCTCCGTATCACAGTCTGATCATAGCCCGATGTTCAGTGCCATACTGCGGGCGATAAAAGAGTGATATCAGCGTCAAGGTGTTTTTTGGGGGGGAAGGGAGCATGGTGCGGGTTGTCTCGATTTAGCTCTTTTTATTTGAGATCGAACATGATATCGTTGAACGAAATTATGATCGATAGGAGTTAGTCCATGGGCGCAGTTAAATTATCCCCCAAATACCAGGTTGTCATACCCAGTGATGTCCGCGAAAGCCTTCATCTCGTACCAGGACAGATGATGCAGGTCATAGCGTACGGTAACCGGATTGAGTTACTGCCTGCCAAAGATGTCGGCGAGATGCGAGGGTTTCTGAAGGGTATCGACACAACCGTGGAGCGAGAGGCCGACCGACTGTGAACATCGTGGATTCTTCGGGATGGCTTGAGTATTTTGCTGATGGGCCAAATGCCGACCAGTTCGCTATTCCGCTCGCTACTATGGTCGAGTTGCTGGTGCCGTCTATCACCCTGTATGAGGTCTTTAAGATCGTATGTCGCCAACGGGGAGAAGATGCAGCACTCCAGGCCGTGGCTGTGATGCAGCAGGGGAAAATCATTGAACTCTCCTCGTCCATAGCACTGCTGGCGGCAAAGTTAAGCCTGGATGTGAAAACACCGATGGCCGACAGCATTATCCTGGCAACTGCACAGATTCACTCGGCGCTGCTTTGGACACAGGACAATGATTTCGAAGGGGTCTCCGGTGTCAGATATTTCCCGAAGGTAGCGGAGTGAATGGCGGATGGTGACAGGCAGCGGTGAAAACAACGCCGGATCGCTTCTTCCCGCCGGCCCCACTTCGACCAGCCTCGCTACCACCGGTTCCGGCAGCGGCTTGGTCTTCACCACGGCAGTGGAATATTTTTGGGGATGTTGTCTATTTGTCTATTATCGTTTGCAGCACGTTATCATTCTTCACTCTTTCTGCCCCTTTGCCTGCGGCGACGCTGACTCCGGCACGAAGAAGATTCACCTGTTTGCCGACCTCGACGCCACCATGTCCCACTTATACACCTGGTTTGTCAGTCCGATACCACGCGACAAGGATGTCTCTTTTTCTGGCATGGCGAGTGAGTGGATGTGGTTGTTCATCAGGCAATATGCCCATATCTGTAAGTGATGTTTTTGTGAATAGCCAGTCAACAGCTTCAAATAAGTTAGCCGGTCTTTGTCATCAGCTCGATTGTTACCGCGCTGTGTCATGTGATGCGGATAGCCGGTAGCTATGATGCGTGCGATTCTTGGCATGCAGGGAATGATTCAGCAGAATTCAGGGCAGGACAACGGAAATACGGGGAGTGTCCCTAGTTTTCCTACGGTTTCTTATGCTCAGTGCGCCGCGGGTGGCCAGGCTGCGAATAAATACCCCCTCGTCAGTGGCATGGCGATTCATGCGGATGCGGCCCCCCAGAATGGCGCCACCGGTGAAGGGGCTGGTGGGGTCGATTGCTACGACGCCGACCTTTTTGCCCTGTCTAACTGTCATCTGCAATAATCCGATGATAGACCCCTAAGGATTTTCTACTTGCTACCTTTGGCCTGCGCGCTGATTATCGTCGCTTTACAACCGTGTATTGACTTGGATAATTGTTTCCATTGTTCTCTATCTTCAGGCTTATAATTAATTACCATTGAATTCTCAGTACAGTTAATTGTCATTAACTCCGATTTGAAATACAGCAAAGGTGCATAGGTATTAATGTCAGGTGCCCATCCTTTCTGATTAGAATGAATAATCTTAAACAGTGCATCATAGACGGGGTCTCCTCGGGAAATCTTACTTTGCCCGTAAACCGAGCCATGACTGTACTCTATAAAAATAAATGAATCAGGAATCCTTCCAAGTGGAAATGTTTGTGTGCAGCCCAAAACTGACAGGCCTTGAAAAAGCACTAACAAGGATAAAAATATTTTACTGGCTAAATGTTTTAATTTCATCATTTTCCACCTTTTACAGGTTATCTGATACCTATTTGTTCATCTAACAAAATATCCCTCATCTAAAAGCCGTATAATATAATTAAATTGGTTGTTAGAAAAATCCCTACAATTATTTGAAAATGCATTATATGGCCCTGTATTGCCTTCTTGCCTATGAAGGTAAGTATTACCTCGGCAAATAAATATATGAACTAATGCCGGTTTATGCTATAGTCCTTGCATGGAAAAAACTGATTCGCGAACCCTTAGTCAAGATGTCCAGGAAGCCCAGCGTCTCCAGATTATTCG